>NZ_RDSD01000001.1 GCF_003712195.1 Proteiniphilum sp. X52
CGCCCCTCCGGTAAGGGTGCCCAATACCCTTTTTTCCCTGTCGATGAGTGGCGAACCCGAGGATCCCCCTTCGGTGGATCCGGTATCCCATGCCCCTACTTCCCAAAAGGAGTTGGGTTCAGCCTGGTAATTATTGGGAAGAGCAAACGAACCGAGGTGTAACCGGTCTTCGTCTATGGCCACTTTCTTGACCCCTCCGTTGGGGTGGTGCAGGCCGTGGAACGGTGCTGAAGGAGAAGAGCGGGCATTCCATCCCAGATAATAGGGTTGGTATTCTGCCGGAGGGATCTCTTTCAACCTGAGCAGGGAGATATCATGTCTTTCGCTGATCAGTACCGAATCGGCCGAAGCCATGGTCATCTGTAACGGGCCGCGGATATCAGTATCGCACAACGGTGAATGGTAATTGAAAAAGGCGACGATGCTGCCGGCAACCATGTCATATCTTCTGTTGGCCAGGAAGCTGGGGTTGTAATTGTTATTCAGGCAGTGGGTGGCAGTCAGCAGGTAGGGTGTGCCATCTTCTGCCGTATTGTTTACAAGAGTGCCGGTGCAATAGGTTATCCCGTTGATGATCAGTCCCACCACCCCGCTTCCGGGTTGGATGTCCTCCGGGTAGCAAATCAGGTTGGGATGGCAATCCTGCTGCGGGTCTCCCATCTCAGTGGCCCTGAAGAAGATCCCCAGAAAATCGTGATTTACTTCACCTACCTCGACCTCACCCTTGAATACCGCTTCCAGCGGTTCCTGATATTCCACGATTAATTCATCGCCCCCGACAGGCTGTACGGGAAGCATGTTTAGTTCCGTGTTGTTTTTTTCGGTATATGAACCTAAGATCTCCGACTGGTCAGAGTTATACACGAACAATTGGGCCCCCGGGGGTAACCTGAACTTTGAAAAAAGAATATTCAATGAGTAAGCACCTTTCGAACGAATCCCCACACGCCATACCTTCATATTGCCGGTAACAAAGCAAATACCTGAATTGTCAGGACGGAGGAACGGATGAAATTTGTGGGCAAACTCTAAGCTTTTGAGGTTTGCCCGATCCTGCCGCGACTGCCGTAATGCTGCCGTCACGTTGAATGAGGGCATATCCACGAAAAGATCTGTGGCCGGTTCTATATATCTTGCCCCCATGCCGGCGTGAAGCGGAAGGGGTTTGCCCCCGTAACTGATCTGCCCCGAAACCGTATGGAAGAGGAAACAGAAAACAAATAGAAGACTGCTCTTCAGTATAGGCTGGAAAGAGTAAGGTATACTTCTCATGAATAGGAATTAATTTCAATTTTTTATTTCTTCTTTTGTAATTGAAGAAATAACTGCAAATGTAAGGTTTTTTAAGGAATAGCCGTCATTTCGCGCTAAATTATTTATCTAAGAAAGCGGAGTAAGTGACAGGAATGATATTTAACCGCATGAAGATTTTTTGGGGTTCTTTTCGTCTGGCACTATGCTTCGCCTCCAAATTCCATTAGATAGGCTTTGATAAACTCATCCAGATCACCGTCCATCACACCTGTCACATCTGATGTCTGGTAGTTGGTACGGTGGTCCTTTACACGGCGGTCATCGAATACATAACTGCGGATCTGGGATCCCCATTCGATCTTTTTTTTACCTGCTTCAATGGCTGCCTGCGCCGCACGGCGTTTCTCCAGTTCTATCTCGTAAAGCTGCGACTTAAGCAAACGCAGGGCGTTTTCGCGATTACCCATTTGTGAACGGCTCTCGGTATTCTCAATCACTATTTCCTGTTCTTCGCCCGTGTCAGGATCTTTATACTGGTAGTGCAGGCGCACGCCTGTCTCCACCTTGTTTACATTCTGTCCTCCCGCTCCTGACGAACGGAAAGTGTCCCAACTCAGGTTGGCCGGATTCACTTCTATCTCAATGGAGTCGTCAACCAACGGGACGACAAACACCGAAGCAAACGAAGTCATCCGTTTGCCCTGCGCGTTGAAGGGGGACACGCGTACCAGCCTGTGCACGCCGTTCTCGCTTTTCAGGAATCCGTAAGCCAGATCGCCCTCCACCTGCAGGGTGGCGGTTTTGATGCCGGCATCATCGCCATCCTGCCAGTGGGTGACGAGGGTTTTATAGTTCTTGCTCTCGCACCAGCGCTGATACATGCGGAAGAGCATCGAAGCCCAGTCCTGGCTCTCCGTCCCGCCTGCACCGGCGTTGATCTTTAGTACCGCGCCTAATTGATCCTCCTCACGACGGAGCATGTTTTTCAACTCCAGTTCTTCGATCAGTTGAAGCGCGCGCGTGTAATTGGCGTCCACCTCCTCTTCCGACACAATTCCTTCCTTGGCGAAGTCGAATGCTAACTGTAATTCTTCAGTTGCGGACTTTACCTCCTGGTATGCATTGATCCAGTATTTTAACTCACGCACCACCTTCATCTGTTGTTCAGCCGCTTTGGCGTCATTCCAGAAATCGGGCGATTGGGTGCGTAGTTCCTCCTCTTCTAATTGGATACGCTTTGCATCGACGTCAAAGATACCCCCTCAGCGCGTCCTCGCGCTCCAACACATCTTTTAGTTGGTCTGTCGTTATCATATGATATTTTTTATGTGATACTTTTCTTTGATCTTCGTCAACTTTCCGGCATAAGGAAAGAATTGACTTTGTAAGGAGCGACAAAAATACACAAAAGATACCGAAAATCCATTAAGATAAGGAAATTCAAATGCGGATGGATGGCTTTATGGTATGTTATTCAGGTGAATCAGTATAGACGAGTAAGGTTTCTCCCGCTTTTAATACCGTTTTCAGTTGTGGATTCCATGCTTTCAATTGCTCTACGCTGCATCCGTATATCCGGGAGATGGAGTAGAGTGTTTCACCCATTTCTACTGTATGGCTTTTAGCAGGAGAGGAGATTATAGAATTCTCTTCTTCTCTCAACACCATGTCGCTTTTTGCCCGCCGAAGGGTGTCTTTTCCCTGCCCTTTCCCGCGCGTGGTTGATTGGTGACGCGTGAGGGGCGGATTTTTCTGCGGATCGGTCTGCGCCAGAATAATAGATCCGTTCGCCGAATGATCTTCCCCTTGTCGGGTGGTTGCCGTGGATTCCACTGTTTCGCGGAGAGTTACTTCCGGAATATTGGGTTGTGCCGGTTCTTTATTTGTCGCGACACGTTGTTTTTTACTGGCGGGAGGATTACGTCGTGTCACATAAGATGCATTTTCCTCCAAAACTCTCCCCCCGCGTAAATAGCGGGACGCGTAATATATTTCAGTGGAGGAAGATATGATCACTCCACTGGTGGTGGAAGAATGTATAAATTTAAATTGTCCGTTGGAAAATGCTTCCGTCACTATTCCCACATGTCCGACTCTTCCGTTTCTTCTGTTTCCCTCAAAAAAGACAAGGTCCCCTTTCCTGAGATCTTCCCTTCTGGCGATAGTGGGGATTTGCCTGTCTTGTCCGGCTGAACTGGGATCCAATCTGTATCCGAATTTTCTGAATACAAAGGAGGTGTAACCTGAACAATCGAAAGAGTGAGGCCCTTTTCCGGCAAACCGGTAAGGTTTGCCCAGGTATTGCCTTCCATATTGGATGATATCGTCCTGTAAAGTGGTGGATGTTTTGCTACTGGAGACAGTGGTTCTTCCCGCACCGCAGGAGGACAGGATAATAGTTATGGTTGCAAGGGAAACGGCTTTTAACCAGCCCTTATTCCTGGATGACATAGTAAACACGCTGTAGAGTAACATATATAGACCGCAAAAATAGGTAAAATCGTTGTTGTATCGAGCATACTTCTTATTTTTTAACAACAAAGACCGTGCGGGTGGGAGGAAAGAACAGATCAGGCAAAATATATTACAGGATAGCTCTTGCTTTCAGCACTTCCTCCAGATTTACCCCATCCACCATATGGATCGTTTGGAATCCCAGTTGTTGCGCGGTCTCGATGTTCGTATGATTGTCATCGATGAATAGAGATTCCCCGGCTTGTATTCCATAACGTTCCAGCAAAATACGATAGAGTCGCGGATCGGGCTTTACTGTCTTTTCCGCCCCTGAAACAACCATCCCGTCCAGATCCTTGAAAAAATTGTAGCGTTCCATGGCAATAGGGATCGTTTCAGCCGACCAATTGGTAAGGCCGTATACTTTGTATTTCTCTTTCAGCGGTTTAATCAGTTTTACATTCTCTTCGATGGTACCTCCCAGCATCTCATCCCATCGACCGTAATACATCGCTATTTCTTCACGATACTCAGGATGTTGCTCCTGTAAGACCCTCGTGCCCTCTGCCAGCGAACGGCCCGCATCTTGCAGCACGTTCCATTCATAGCGACATATGTGTCCCAGGAAATGATTCATATCCTCTTCTTTATCGAAGATTTCCCGGTAGAGATAAATGGGATTCCAATCAATCAGTACCCCACCGAAGTCAAAGACAATATTCTTTAATGGTTTCATATGACTAAAATATTTATTTTCAATGGTGTCATATGCAACTCGCTTTTTGATCGTGTTCTTGTGTGAGAACAATTATCATGCTCGTTTCATACGATTAAAACAATTCTCCCGCGCGTTTCAATATTATTCTTTAAATGGGATTTTTAAGCAGGGCGTCTGCCAATTCGGTACGATATGCGCCTGTTTTCGGATCAAAAATACCGAAACTTCCATTCCATTCCCAGTATGCCCAACTGAACCCCTGCTGTTCGATCCAACGCGCCAGATATTGTGTCCAACGGATTCGGGAATCCATGTCGGCTCGTGAAAACGCCCCGAATTCTCCGATATGAACGGGAATATTTTTCTCTTTGGCTATCTGTTTTGCCAACCTGAAATCTTCCTGTATCGCCTTACGCTCCTCTTCCGTATCCCGCCAGGTAGTTCCCAGCCACGCTTCGGACCCTTCCACCCACTCCGCGGCCTGATGGGTGAAATGGAAAGGATGATAATAATGGATAGTAAGGATAAGGTTCGCATCGTCGGGGATGTCGAGCTTTTGTAATGCATTGACTCCGCCCCATTCGGCCACACCCAATAGCACACAGCGCATGGGATTGCTTTCGCGGATCACCTGCAGGGCATCTTTTGAATAATTGTTCCATAGATCGGCAGTCAGATTATCATGCGGTTCATTCATAATCTCGAAGAGCAGGCTGTCGGGATACTCTTTGAAATGATCGGCAATCTGTTGCCATTGCGTCAGGAAACGTTCTTTCTGTCCTGCCGGATCAGCATAGAGCGCATCGTGATGGTGCATGTTGATAATGACATGCAGCTTGTTTCTGAGTGATTCATCCACGACCGATTGTATGGTTTCCATAAACTCGGGATAAATGGTATATGGGCTGGAAGATATACTCCGGTCTTCCCTTTCCCATCGGATGGGGATTCGCACATGGCTGAAGCCGAGGTCGGCTATGCGTCGCAAATCCTGTGGGTCGAACGGCGACTGCCATGAAGGCATTGCTTCGAAGGTATTGCCGATATTCATTCCCCGGGCCAGCCGTTTGTTTATTTCATGGGCTGTCGCCCATGATGGTTCTTTTTCCGAATCGTGATTCTCCGATCCTTTGGAGTCGGCGTGAATACAATTCAGCAGCGCAAATAAAAGCACCGGAAAGAGAAATGTGTAAATCTTTTTCATTTTAGAATTTTATATTGGTATCTCAAAGATATTTTTTTCTATTTGACCCATCTCCTGCGCACAAAAGAGTAAATAAAGAGAATGTAACCCCATTGAGGCAAATTCCCGTTTCCCTCACTGCTTGGATTCTTTTTTACGGGTAAATTCAATCGGCAACTTACCCATGGAGGTGTCGGCCGTTCCTTTCACCTTGTTTTTCTCTTTCCAGATCACTACTTTCACATTTTCCCCCGCATATACAGTCGTTGTCAGTTTCCCGTCAGCTTCTTTCAACTCCTGATTCTTTACATTCAGTTGTGAACCTGTGATATCCGCCACGCACTTATCTTCCACTTGTTTTATGGTTACCTGATAATCTTGGTACCCATACGGCGCGTCGGCCACTTTCGCGGTCCACGTGCCTTGTACGGATTTTGTCAAATCGCTTGAATACAACGTTGTATGCAGGCTTAATAATAATACTGCTGATAATAAAACACCGATTTTTTTCATTTTGTACCTGTTTTTTGTTTAATTAATTGAAAAGCCACGCAATATGCTGTGGCGTAAAGATACAAAATGTAATTTTATAATTTGCATAACCCCATCTTTTTGTCCTTATAATTGTTGATATATATATTTAAAGAACTTCATCCAACAAGAAGACAGCACTATCGAACTGGGTTGAGATATTAATTTCGATACCTGCATTCATTAAAAACTCTCCTTTGAAGACCTTGTCGTTACCCCAAAATGAAGATCTTCCACGATTATTGATTTCCTTTATTCGATAAGATTTATCGGGATGGAGTCCTTGTAAATGAATACGGGGAACAACTCCACGATTATTGATTTCGGTACAAAATGCGAACATTACAGCATTCTTACTATCTTTGCTTACATACATCTGGGCAGCATAATTGTTACCGGGATCGTAAGGCGAAATAAGGCGGTACAAATCCCCTTTTGTGACAAGAGGTCTTACGTATGCCTTATAATCACGAATTGCCTGTTGGGCAAAATCCCAGTCCTCGCCAACGATGTCTTTGGGTTGCAATTCAAGTCCTAACCGACCGGTCATTGCCACGTCAAAACGGAATTTTAACGGAGTAATACGCCCTGTCTGGTGGTTCGGGTTGGTGGAAACGTGGGCCGCGGTGGCTACCGGAGGGTAGATCAGATTGGTGGAATATTGTATATACAAACGTTTGAGCGGATCTGTATTGTCCGATGTCCAGAATTCATCATGATAGGGTAGTGCCCCGTAGTCAACACGCCCACCACCCGAAGCGCATACCTGAAATATAAGGTCGGGATATTTTTCCCTGATTTTCTCATAAATACTGTATAAACCTTTTGTATATTCTATCCAAAAATGGGTTTGTCTTTCTGCGTTTAAATAGGTCGATCCGACTTGTTCAACATGTCTGTTGGCATCCCATTTAATATAGGAAATTCCCTTATTTTCCGTTAAGAGATTATCTACCATTTCCCAGATAAAATCCTGCACTTCAGGATTGGTCAAATCCAACAGTAACTGATTCCTTAATGTTATTTTATCACGTCCCGGACTCTGCACGATCCAATCGGGATGTTTTTCAGCAAGCTCGCTTTTCGGATTAACCATTTCGGGCTCGATCCATATGCCAAATCTTATTCCCTTCCTTTCCGCATAGTTGATCAGGTATTGCAATCCGTTCGGTAGTTTTTTCTTGTTTACCTGCCAATCGCCCAATCCTGCGTTATCGCCGTTACGGGGATATTTATTCCCGAACCATCCGTCATCCAGTACGAACATTTCTACCCCCATACGGGCAGCATCGTCTATCATATCGATAATGGTCTGTTCCGTGAAATTAAAATAGGCTCCTTCCCAACTATTCAACACTACGGGACGCTCTTCGTAACCTTTGTGCAATGCATACGAACGGCTCCAATTATGGAAATTACGTGATATAAGGCCTTGTCCTTCCCTGCTGTATGTATAGATCATTTTAGGAGTCTCATAAGATTCTCCCGTTTCAAGCGTGTAGTCCGATAAATAAGGATTTATGCCGGCCAGAATATTTAAATGGTCTAATTCGTCCAATTCAAACGACAATTTATAATTTCCCGACCATGCCAATGCACCTCCGTAACAAATTCCTGCATTCTCTTCAACGGGATGGTTTAAAGATAGGATGAAAGACGGATTCTCGGTTTGGGTAGTCCGTACTCCTTTTTTCGATTCAATACTCTTTATACCGTATTCGAGTTTCTCCTCCACGCGGTTTATTTCTCCCGCCCATGCCCCGTTAAAATGCGTCAGGTAATAGCTGCCGGCTTTCAGATTAAGGAATGAGGAATATATATTTTTCAGTTGTATACTGCCTTTTTCGTCGTTTTTTATCCTGACCCATTGGGCGATTACGTCTTCTTTATGGTATGACTCAAAATGGAGATATACGTTCAGGTCATACACCCTGTCTTTGAGGCTGATAATTGTATGCGTAATATTTTCATCCTTTTTTATCACCTCTGTGTTCGTATATACCAATTCCGTGATGAGACTGCCATCGGAATGAATCACGCTCAAAGCCGGTTCATTTACATAACCCAGGCCGTTTGTGGGGTAGGTTTCATAACTCAGATCGCGGTTTGTGTCGGCTTTTCCGTAGCTTTTCACATTTGCAAATACGGATTCGTCATTCAATTTTTTTCCGTAGTAACGAAATGTCAATCTACCGGTTTCACTTACCGTGAAGATCAATGCAGTATTGTCTGTGTTTATCGAACAGACTTTATTCTCCTGAGAAAATATAAGTTGAGATGTCAAAAAGAGTATTATAGTATAGATAATTCTATTTTTCATTATGATTAAAACTATTTATTCCTATATAAAATATATCCTGCAGTGATGAACTACAAAATTAAGATAACTATTAAAATTAATTATACTAGTTTTATATGCTAATCAGGTATCATAACTTTTCCATTATTGATGTAAACCTGCTTAATAAGAGGTCTTTCTGTATTACTGTTAGGTGCATGATATGAAATCATCAAACGCCCCTTAACATCGTTAAACAGCATGGCATGGCCTCCATCATCATCATTCAATGGTTCGGCTTCCTGTGTCCATGGACCCAATAAATCCCCTGATTGTGAGGTTGCTTGCCCGATGGCATATTTTCCGTCCTTGCGGAAACTCGACCACAACATAATCAATAGCCCATTGTCCAATGTATGAATGAAAGGTGCATCCGTAACTTTTCCGGTAGTATTTCCCGAAGAAATATCACCAACCCATGGGGCTTCCGATGCTTTAAACAACACTTTGGGTTCGCCTACGGTTTCCGTGAGGTCTTCTTTGAGCTGTTGGGCAACTACCTCCCCGTCTCCTGCTTCGAGCCATTCATGGCAGTATATTATCCATGGGGTTTTATCTTTATCGACATACAGCGCCCCGTCGAGACTCATCCATTCCGATGGTGTAACCGCCCTGTTTACCACAGGAGTAAAAGGACCTTCTGGTTTGTCGGCAACCAAAACGGATGTCCCTCGTTTGATATTCGGTGCGCTTAAAGTGATAAACATGTAATATTTGTGTTGATAGTGATATACGTCGGGTGCCCAGAAATCAGATTTTCCCCAGAAATCACTGCTTGGGTTAAAAGCGATTCCCATATCTTTCCACATGGTCAGGTCTTTACTTTTGTAAACTCTGACTTTTTTATTCCCATTCACATGCATGTAATATACCTGATTTTCCCTGTCCACCAATATGAATGGATCGCGAACATGCATCTCATTTACCCGGAGGTCATAGATCTCCTCCGGTTCGGGTGTCGGCGTAGGATTGTCAGGATTGGGATCTTTCCCGTTCTCACAACCTTGTATAAAGATAGTGTTTGTAAAAAAGAAGAATAAAAGGAACGAATTAAATGCTTTTTTCATTGTTGTATCTTTTTTGTTGATTTTTTATAAGATAATTATGTGATACTCTTTGTTTTGTTTCTAAATAACCTGTCCTTAGAGTAAATAATTATATTTAATTATTGCGGAATATCTTAAATAAGAAGCAAACAGCTTCTCCATATCAGTAGCTTTTAGTAGAGGGTGTATTAAACAAATTCTCATTTTTAGCACACCCTCTAAAATAACCTTTTGTTAATATCCCGGATTTTGTTTTATCCTCGGATTTTCAATCAATACATGCGATGGAAGAGGGAACAGCAGGTTTTTTTCACCAAAATTGTTTCCTACTTGTTGGCCGACTTCAATATATTTATTCATACGTATGAGATCCGGTCTTCTTTTACCTTCATACCAAAATTCCCAACCTCTCTCTTTCAATATCCAATCTCTTAGGCTTTCTTTATCGGGAAAGTCAGACAGTTTGATAAGAAAATCCCCGACACCGCCTGTTACTTGTTCCTTGGCCTCAAATACAATATCATCGATCCAGATGTCATAATTGTTTCCGGTGTTTCCCAATGCAAAGAATATTACGCAATTTCCGTCTTCTCCTGCGGAAGTTGTGTCAAAAGAAACATTTTTAACCTCACCGGCAGTCAAAGGAATAATCTCTGTGTGAGATAACGGTCCTTCGGAACGGAAATCAAGATTCATGTTTTGACTGGATTTAACGTTGAACCTGACTGAATAAGTCCGGTCTTTCTTTACAGGTTGGTTGTCGGCCCGTACCTGAAGAGCCCAAAATTCATTATTGGATCGTATCACGTTTATATGCAACGAATTTTCACCCGATAGCACACTTGTATTATCAATAGCGTAGGTCCATGCTGCACCGTTATTTTCATCATAATTATTCATTGTGAAAAAACCGGCAGCATTCCCATTGATTTCCGTATCAAACTCCTCTTTCAAAATAATTTCAGAGGGAATGGATACTCCGGCTCCAAAGGCACGTTTTCGGATATCATTGATCAGATTGATACTTTGTTCATTAGGGCCGTTCAGTTCATTCAATGCCTCTGCCTTGAACAATAATACTTCGGCATATCTGTCCATTACTTTGTCGTTTCCGGCCCATATTCCGGATGCCTCAGGGTCTATTCCATATTTCAGGGGTAATGCACCAATGTCTCCTGTTTCTCTCAGGTTGGTTATAGATCCGCTTTTTGTCCTGTATTCAACTACAGCCAATTCGCGTCTTTTATCATTTTCGTCAAACGTATCATAAAAATCCCAGGGCATGCGATGTCCGTTCCATCCGTCGACCACATTGCCGTGAGGCGATGCGAAATCCCCGGGCAGAATATTGGCATAAGTATGATTGCCGTAATCGGCCAATGCCTCGGCACGTATGACAAATATCAACTCGCGGTTACCTTCATTCTGTGCTGAGAATATATCCGCATAATTTTCTTCAAGTCTGTAATAATTCAAGCCGATTATCTCATTTGCTATATTCAATGCCTCCTGCCATTCTTTCTTAAACATGTGGTATTTTAGCAAATAGTGTAGAGCAGCCCCTTTGGTTATTCTGCCGTATTGACTCCATTCGACGGGCAGCATATCGGCAGCGGTTCTTAATTCTGTCCTGATGAATTCTTCCACCGATTCTGCCGAGGGTCTTTCAGGCCTATAATCAGGATCTGGATTGATGGCGCGTTCCGCTTCGATGATCATCGGCATGGGTCCGTAGAACCGGTAAAGGTCGAACATGAAAAAGGCGCGTAAAGCTTTGATTTGAGAGATATATTCGTTTTTCACCTCATCACTTAACGCACATTCTTCTATTCGTGCAATGGTATATGTACAGCGTGTGATATTGGGTGCAGTCCAATCGTAAAATCTTATGGCCATTGCTTCCTGGGTTGTCCATGTTCCGTTAAGAAAATTAGTCCAGGCCCATTTTGTAGTCCATTCGTCTGTTACGGCTACATCCATAACAAAAGAACTTCCGTCGGTGAAAAGATAAGGTCCCCATCCTTTTTGCCTGAGTTCGTAGTACAACGCTGTAGTGGCGGCTTCAAGATCCTGGGGAGTTTTGAATGCATCTTCGTTGGTGATGGTCCCATACAGTTGAGGGTTTAAGTCTCCTTCACATGATAAGAAGTGAAACCCTAATAATAAGATAAATATATATTTAATTTTACCTTTCATGATTCTTGGTTTTAAAATTTGATATCCAGACCAAAAGAGAATGTTTTTTGTTGCGGGTAAGAGGCTCTGTCACGTTCTACTTCAGGATCAAAACCCTTATAACCTGTGATTGTGAGCAAATTCTGTCCTGTGAAGAAAACTCGTGCATTCAGTCTATTTGTATTAAAAAGTCTCGTAATGTCATAGCCTAGTGTCAGGTTTTTAAGACGCAAGTACGACGCTTTTTCGAAATGAGGCGCTCCGAATGCATCGTAACTATTGACTTCGCCGCTCGGCATAGTCGTATCCAGATTGTCCGAACCCCAGCGATTTTGGATCTCCCGTAGATAATTATAATTATCCCTTAGCATCTGTGTTCCGTAACTGCCATAGACGCCATGTTCCACATGAGTGGAAGGCCACCTGTATGCTCCGACCGACGCATAAAGGAAAAGATTCAGATCAAATCCCTTGTATTTGAATTCATTGTTAAATCCCATGGTGAACTTGGGAGCATGGGTGCCGATATACACTACGTCAGCCTGGTCAATTTTGCCATCGGGTTTTCCCGTAAGATTGCCCTCTTCGTCCAAACCGTTCACATCTTTGTACTTTTGTTGTCCGGGTAACAGGCCGGGCATATAAGGTGTTTCTTCACCCGGTTGCTTTATTCCGTCGGGGATAAGTGCATACAAGGCCGTGAGAGGTGCGTCCGCTTTTTCATAAGGCCTTAGTATTACTTTCGGGTCTCTTTCTTTCCATCTATCCCGGTAAGAGGTATAGGTAAGGGTTGATCCCCAGTAAAGAGGCCCTTCCAGATTGATCGTATTCAACGTTACTTCAACACCGGAACTGCGCGTTTTCCCTATATTCCAAGGGATATTGCCTATAATGGATGTATGAGGTAATGCCCGGTAACTGAGCAAGTCTTTTATTTCTTTGTAAAATATGTCTATGCTTCCGTTTATTCTGTTGCGGAAAAATCCGTAATCTACTCCAAAATTGGCTTCTGTTGTCGTTTCCCACTTCAGGTTGGGATTCCCAAATTTACCTAAATTTACTCCGCGCTTTTCCCTGTCGCCAAAGTAATAATTCCTACCCTCAAATTGGTAATATTCGGATGCCGCACCATTGCCTATATTCTCATTACCTACTTGTCCCACACTGATTCTCAGTTTAGCATCGGACAACCCATCAATATTGTGGAGAAAGTCTTCATTGATAGCGCGCCAGGCAAAAGCCCCTGACGGGAAAAAAGCATAACGGTTGTTTTTCCCGAAACGGTCGCTGCCGTCGATACGTCCCGTAAATGTAAATAAATATTTATCGGAAAGGGAGTATTGAACACGCCCGAAGTAAGATGCCAGTACGTGTTTTGATTTGGATGAACTCACCACCGGCCTTCTTTCCCCTGCCTGTAATCTATACCATGAAATGGCATCGGAGGTAAATCCCATAGCCCGTGCGTACGCGTCTTCATAATTCATTACCTGATAGGAGTAACCTCCCATCGCGATGAATTTATGTTTGTCGTTTAGTGTTTGTTGGAAGTTGACAACAGCATCGGCTGAGTAATCTTCCCTATATGCCGAGTTGATGTTGGCATCACCTCCGATCTGACTGCCATAACGCGTTGTCATTGGGTAATAGGCTTGCCGGAGTCCGTCTCGGATATCGGTGCCGCCTGATAATTTTATCCAAAGTATATCTTGTATGATATGAAAATTAGTGTAAGCTGTTGCTAAAAAACGTTTTGTCTTTGTCTTATCCTGCATGTCGAGATAAGAAAGCGGATGATTCAACAATGCCTGATTGGGATCTTCTATCCATGCTCCGGTAGAGGGATTCCTTTCGGCTTTGACAAGAGGACTGTAGTTTAAAGCCGATTCGATTATTCCGGCGGCAGCATCGCGTCCACCACCCAATGCTGCATTATTTTCCATAGCATATGAGCCAAGGGCCGATATCCCATAATCCCACCATTTGACTATCTTATGGTCGAGATTATAACGAAGGCTGTACCTGCTGTAACCTGATGTCTTTATAACCCCTTCCTGATCGAAAACGTTGAACGATACAAGCGATTTAACGTCATCATTTCCGTAGGTAATTGTAAGGTTGTGCTGATTGACTTTGCCTGTACGGGTAATCAGGTCATACCAGTTGGTGCCTACTCCGGCAGCGCGGATCTCTTCTTCCGTATATTTAGGATAATAAGGGCTTACGTTGGAAGGATCGGTGTTGCCATAAGGAAATATTGTATTGGCCATCAGATACAGTTCTTTATTATAGCGTTCCTGCTCTCTCATGAATTCACTTCCGTTCAGCAATTCGGGTCTTTTGATGATCTGCTGTATGGAAGTACTCATATTATACTCAACCTGTGTTTGTTTCGTTCCGCGTTTAGTTGTAATAAGGACAACACCATTGGCACCTCTTGCACCATAGATAGCGGTAGCTGAGGCATCTTTCAGTATTTCTATGGAGGCAATGTCGTTCGGATTGATATCGCTAAGAGGGCTGCGGTTTCCCGCACTCCATTGTGTTCCACTACCGGGAGAAATGCCATCGTTCACGATAGGAAAGCCGTCAATAACATAGAGCGGTTGATTTCCTGCTCCTGTCGATGCTGCCCCACGGATAAGTACTTCTATTCCACCTCCGGGTTGGGCGCTTGTTTGTGAAACGGTAAGCCCGGCTGCGCGTCCCATCAGCATTTCGGAGAAATCAGGAGAAGAGGATTTTACCAGATCATCAGGTTTGACGGATACGATGGAGGCATTTATATCACTTCGTCTCATGGTTCCGTATCCAATGACAACAATTTCATCCAGAAGCCTTTCATCCTCTTCCAGGACTATATTTATTGTGTTCATGTTCCCGGTATTCACACGCTTGGTCTTATAGCCTACATAAGAAACAATAAGAGTGGTTTTTTCAGGTACTTTAATCGTAAATTTCCCGTCTATATCGGTAACAGTTCCTCTGGAAGAGTTTACTTCCATGACGGAAACGCCAATGAGTGGTTCGCCTGCATTGTCGGTTATTTTTCCATTGATTTCTTTTTCTTCAACATCCTGCTGCATAGAATGTGATGCTCTATCCGTTTGGGAGACTGACAAAATTATTATTCGTTTGTCTTGTATCCTAAATGTGGTTTTTGTACCTTTGAGCACTTCGGAGAGCACTTTATCGAGAGATTGATCCTTTACTTGAATGGATCTCTTTTGTGTTACATCGATAGTAGAAGCATTGAATGCGATAGTAAGCCCTGTTTGTTTTTCAATTTCTTCAAAAATGTCGGCTATTGTTGCATTGGTCTTTTGAATGTTTACAGGCTGTGTCTGTGCCGAAATAGTCAGGGGTATGGATAAGCATAATAACAAGACAAGATGATAAATGGAAAAAGTTTTCCGTTTTGATATTATTTTTTTCATTATGAGATTTATTTTTAAAATTTGTCGTTAAATACATTTTTTACAATTGCTTTGACGTATATTGGATGTATTTGCGATTTCAAACCGGAAAGTGACCTGCAAGTACAACTTTCCGGTTCTTTTTTTCATGGGCTTTTGTTTTTTGCCTGTTTTTTATTAATAGATATATATATTATCTCCTTCTATCCTGTAGTTGAATTTGTTAATCAATAATTGTATTGTTTTGAATATCTCGTAAAGAGATTCGTCCGGGGCGAATTTTACAGTAAGTTTTTCACCTTTGATTTCTTTATAATTAGCATATATCCTGACATCATATTTGCGTTGAATTTCCTGCATGATATCCTCTATATCTGCATTCTGAAAAGATAAATATCCCTTTTCCCAGGCCAATTCAAGTTCCAGCTTAGCCTGCCGTATGAATGTCTTTCCGGTTTCCCTGTCAAGTACAATCTGCTGCAAAGGTTCAAGGACAAAGTTTTCTTCGGAGTTTTTCATGTCTATTCTTACCTTTCCGTCCACTAAAGTCGTTATGATCTCGCTGTTCTCGACGTAAGAAGAGACATTGAATATAGTTCCCAAAGCTTCTATATTCATATCGTTGGTTTTTACGATAAAGGGTCTTTTTTTGTCATGGCTGACTGTAAATTTAGCTTCTCCGCTTAAAAAAACCTCTCTTCTTTTCGCCGTAAAATTGCGTGGATACACAATAATCGAACCGTAATTCATTGTGACTGAAGAACCGTCAGGTAAATCTATTTTCCGGAGATTGGCATTGGGGGTAAAATATTCGACAAATTCCACGGATTGGTTTTCCGAGTTTTTCACGTACAAATAAGCTGCCAGGCCCGTTATGATAGGAATTAAGAGAACTGCGGCAATACGTATTAATTTAGGAGTTGCTCTCAACCTCTGTTTTCTTTTGTCAACACCAAAACGGACAATCACTTCATTGAATGAGTTCTTTGTTGAAGAATCGGCTATTGACTCGATACCGTTCCACTGTTCAACCAAGGCTTTCTCTTTCTCTGACTCGGATGACGGTGATAATAACCATCGATAGAATTTCTTTTTTGTTTCTGCCGGATGATCACCTTCAAAAAATAATTGTACTATTTGCCTGATTTTTGACATGGATTCTCCCTTCTTTATAAATGATAACTGGAAAAATTTGATTCACACCTAATGAAATAAGATTTTTTTGTTTTTTTAACTAAGGGCTAGGGATAATATTATTGTAGATGAGAGGCAATGATGACAAATAAAAACGGGAAAGCTGTAATTATCTTTTTTATTCTTTTTAAAGCCAAGTTTAAATGATTCTCTACGGTTTTTTTTGAAATATTCAGGTTCTTTGCGATTTCATCGTTAGTAAGACCATCTATTCGACTCATTTCATACACTTTCTTCCTTTGTGGAGGCATTCCGTTAACGGTTAATTCGATAAGTAATTCCAGTTCTTTGGCATCCATCTCTTCTTCAATTGAATAACCTTCCCTTAGTTTAACGTTATCAATAAGGCTTTCTTCTTTATATTTTTGGGTGATATAATCTAAAGCAGCATTACGGGCAATCCTATAAATATATGCATCCCTGTATTCGATATACATGATCTTATCGAAGTTTTCCCATATTTTCACAAATACATCTTGAGTTAATTCCTCAGCTATTGCAGAGGATTTGATAAAGCGGGTTATGAAACATTTTACTTTCGGAAAATATTTGATAAATATATCTTCGTATAGTTTCAGTTTGTTTTCGTTCAAAATTCTTTATAGGTTGATTTATCGTAAACAAAGATATCACTGTTGTCCGATAAAAAAAAATTGAAAGAAGTACGAGGGCAAATTTAAGTTTGCCCGTCGTACTAATAATTGTAGTTTTGTATTCATCACAAAACAAGACTACAATGAACAAAAGTACACATTTCTTCGAACAATCGGTTTTCGGACAGCTCATCTCTATGATCGATACAAGAATAATTTCCCGGAACAGCAAGAAGTATAAAGCGGACCACTACATGAAGCGTTTTACAGCCAAGGATCACTTGGTCAGCATGTTGTTTTGCGTGTTTGCCAAATGCTCCTTGCTACGCGAAGTGGCCGGTTCAATGCTCGGGTTATCAGGCAAGACCGGGCATTTCCAACTAGCGCACATTCCTTACCGGAGCACTTGGTCGGACGCGAACAAGAGCAGGAGCGTGGATTTCTTTGCCGGTGTATACCACGATTTGCTCCAGGATTACCAGCGCGTGATCTCGGACACCCGGTTTAAACAGGTGATGAACAAACAAATCGAGATCTTTGACAGCACGGTTATCAGCCTGTTCCAGGATGTTTTAAAGTGCGTGGGTAGAACTCCTTCCAGTGGCAAGCGCAAGGGGGGGCATCAAAGTACACACCGTGATCAATGTCGATGAAGCCGCACCCAAAATGGTTTGGTTTTCATCCGCCACCACCCATGACCACGTGCTGCTGGGCAAACTCTCTACCAACGACAATGCCATTTACGTCTTTGACAAGGGATACAAAGATTATAAAGGATTCAAACTCTTTTGCGAAAAAGGTGCCGGCTTCGTTACCCGCATCAAGGATAATGCCGTATATAAACTGCGGGAAGGACTCTATTTTGACGAGTGCATTCACAGCGGGGTGCTGGATGACACTATCATTGAAGTGACCGTCAAGGAGGGGAATGGAGTTGAAAGCAAGCTCAGGCTGCGCAAGGTTGTCTTTTATGACAGGAAGTTGAAGTGCGAGTTCGAGTTTCTTTCCAACCTGTTCGAGATGCGTGCCGACTTGGTGGCAGATCGAACTGCTTTACAAGCAGCTGAAAGGCAATTTTCCGCTCAAGTACTTCTTGGGAGACAACGAGAACGCGATAAAAATACAGATATATTGCGTATTGATCGTGAACTTGATACTCACGATTCTCCAAAAGCGACTGGATCGACCTTGGGCGTTCTCTAACCTGGTCTCTTTTTGCAGGATACACCTGTTCAACTACCTGCATCTGATGAAATTCCTGGAAAACCCGGAGAGAGATTGGCGACGGGATGACCAAAAATTGGAGATGCTAACCCTTTTCAACGGGGCTCCCTTTTGAAAATGGATGAAATATAGAAAATAAAGCCTGGTAATAAACCCGCTACAAAAAAATAAAATCAAAATGGGTTTTTATCGGACAGTAATGAAAAGATATCAGATAAACAGACTGTTTTTTGTATGAAAGAGCAAAGAATCCATGATATTTACCGGGCCGATTTCTTGTAATCTTCCATAAACGCCTGTGTTATCCAGTTGGCCAACTTTTACTCGTAAAACAATTTTATAAATGCGTAGATGAATCTTGGTACATAAGGACATAATTGGTTTTAATAGTAAATTCATAACATATTTATTATCATATTAGAAAAATAGATACACGATTGTATGCTGATTGATTGTGATATCAGATGACATGCCTGTATGATTTTTAACTTCATTTTTTTAATTTAAGAATATATATGTGATTACAAAAAAGAGGCTCTGTCGTCATAAGAAAAGCAAGAGAAATATAATATGTTAAAACATTGTAGGTGAAAGTGATAAAAAAGTATGTAAGCAGAGGTGGAAAAATCTCCTACGGATCCTTGTTTATAATATTTGTTATGTTCTTACTGAGTCTGATCTATGTGAATTGTCAATGGGGAGCAAGACCTAATGAGGAGCCGGATCATCCGCGATATAAGATTGGCGTATGCGATTGGATGATATTAAAGCGTCAGAAGATTGGATCGTTAGAATTGACCAGTGAACTCAATGCCGATGGAGTGGAAATAGATATGGGAGGTCTGGGAAATAGGAAACTGTTCGATAATAAATTACGAGATCCTATCTTTGTTGAACAGTTCAAAAATGAGGCAGATAAATATAATCTGGAAATTGCTTCGATTGCCATGTCGGCTTTTTATGCACAATCTTTCGTAGAGAGGGAAAATTACAGGGAACTGTTAGATGACTGTATCCGGACGATGAAAAATATGGATGTGAGAATAGCCTTTTTACCGTTGGGGGTTCAAGGCGATTTAAATAAAAGACCCGATATCAGGCCTGAATTGATTAGGAGATTAAAAGTGGCCGGCGATATGGCGGAACAGGCAGGTGTGGTGATAGGCATTGAGACTTCGTTGGACGCTGCATCGGAAATTAATTTATTAGATGAGATCGGCTCTCCGGCCATTAAGACCTATTATAATTTTCAAAATCCGTTGGAAGCAGGTAGGGATATCTATGAAGAACTGAAATTACTGGGAACAGAAAGAATTTGCCAGATCCATTGTACGGACACCGATGATGTTACGTTGCCTTACAACAAGAGACTGGATATGAAGAAAATTAAATCAGTACTCGATGAAATGGAATGGAGCGGTTGGCTTATTGTAGAGAGGTCCAGAGATAAAAACGAACCGACCAATGTGGTGAAAAATTTTGGGACCAATATCGATTATTTGAAGATGATTTTTCAATAATAAATAGACAAAATTAAATCTTAAGATTAATGAGTGATTACATGTAATAGTGAAATTCGTCATGCTATATAAAACCAATCATGCCGAAAAAGAAAACTTAATATTTTATTTAATAATTTACCAATGAACAAATGTACTTTATTTAAAAGAGAAACATATACGCTAACAGGCGTAGCGATGTTGTTTCTATTCGTCTCTTGTATTGACGGATATCAGGATGATGATGTTTGGTCGGCTGGAGTTGAAAACGTCACTTTAGGATCGCCTGCGGTAGAAGACGTCATTATTACTCCCAGCGCAGATGGTTCTAAACTAACAATTGAATGGCCTGTTGTGATGGGGGCAGGCGGTTATGAATTTTCACTTTATATAGTAGATGATCCGGATAATCCTGTAGTTGTCGGCGAAGAAAAGCAGATTCTGGATGGATGTACCGTGGAACGCGAAATGAGGGAGGATACTTACTATAAAATAGTAATAAGAACACTGGGTAATGAAAAATACAACAACAAAGAAGCCGAAACAGCGACGGAAATTGCTTACAATAATCTACTTCCCGTTACGGCTATTATACCGAACGGGACGAATCTGACGGAATATTTCGCGGCTGATCCTATTCCTGAAAGCTCAACAGAGTTGTGTTATGAACTGGAAGCCGGAGGGAAGTATACCATGGACGGCAACATACCTATCGGAATGACCTCCGTTACTTTTCGTGGCAATAAAGTGAACCATGCAAATTTGACCATAACCAACGGTTCTTTCCTGAACAGCGGTGCAGGATTGGTACTAAAATTCATGGATATCGATTGCTCTTCTTTTGATGGCGATGTTACCAGCAATGCGATTATGCTGATGGATTCGAATTTTGATGAAACAGCAGCAGCCTCATTGTCTTCCAACGGGTACATCGTTATACCTACCACTTCTCCTGTTGCTATTCAGTCGTGTGAAATAAAAGGGTTAAAACAGTATCTGTTTTACGACAACGGAAAGAAATATGCTATTGGAACTTTCCTTATCAAAGATTGTATCATCGGTCAGAATACAAGTACTTTTAATCAGGCAACAATTCGTTTCCGATCTGGTATGGTAAAAGATCTGACTATGATTGGTAGCACATTCTATAACGAAGTCGTTGGGCACAGCAGTAACCGTATTTGTCAGATATCTTCAGGGCATGTGGGCAGCGTGAGACCAACCATGGAAGTTTGGGCAAACGGAAGCATGACCATTACCCATTCAACATTTTACCAGTTCCCTAAAGGAGCACAGTCATTTAATTCAAATGGTGCCATGGGACAAAGTACCGATAAAGTCACCCTCCAGAATTGCATCATTGTTGATTCCGGGGAAGAGGGTGGTTTTGTTAGACGCCTGCGAAGAGGAAATAAGACGGCAATTTTTACCGCTGGAAATAATTCATATTGGTATAATGGCGCATTTCCTTCCGGTGAAATCAGCAGTGGAAGGGACGAAAGCGGTACACACATAGAAACGGATCCGCAGTTAACATATAATGGCAATGGTCAATTCACATTGAATGGAGCGGAACAGATATCCAAACGAGTCGGAGATCCGCGTTGGCTGCCTGTTGAATAAAAAAATCAAAGTTATTAAAAATAAGAAACATGAAAAGATATCTAATCTTCTGTCTATTTTTAGGCATATCACTCGTATTTGCAGTTCCTGTAAATGCACAGCAAATGCGCACAATCAAAGGTACCGTCGTTGATGAGATGGGTGAACCCATTATCGGAGCCACAGTTAGAGTTGAAGAAACAGACAGAGGCACAATAACGGATATTGAGGGACATTTTTTGATTTCTGTTCCGGACAATGGAAAACTGACAATTTCCTACATTGGATACATTCCTCAAACTATTTCTGACTTTGACAATACACATATTGTGTTGCAAGAAGACCGCATGCAACTCGAAGAAGTGGTTGTCGTGGGATATGCTTCCCAAAAGAAAGCACACCTGACCGGATCCATAGCGACCGTAGCTCCGGAGGAAATTTCCGACTTATCTGTCACTAATCTTTCGTCAGCATTAAGAGGTATGATTAGCGGTGTAAGTGTGAGTGAAACAAGCAATAGACCGGGTGAAAGTGCAAGAATTGTCATTCGCAATAGTGACTTGGCAGTGAGTGCTCCGACCAGTAGTGCGGGATTACTTGTACCATTGTACGTCATTGATGACTATATTGCCGACGAAACGGCTTTCAACAATCTCGATGCAAGTATGATCGAGAGTATATCCGTTCTAAAAGATGCCGCGGCGGCTGTATATGGCGCTCGATCCGCTCAAGGTGTTGTTCTTGTGAAAACGAAACGCGGACAAATAGGTAAACCGAAAATTTCGTACGGAGGACAATTTGGTTATACCGATGAATTTTATCGTTCCAAAATGATGGATTCTTATAATTTTGGTCTTACTTGGAACGCCATCCGTGCTGCTGATCCGACAAGTACCTATGATAAGAAAAACGATTTATTCCAGGTCGATGAGTTGGCAGCTATGAGGTCGCTTAACTATGATTTACTTGATCAATATTGGAGTTCGGCCTTAATGCAGCGACATAGTATTAACGTAAGTGGAGGTAGCGAAAATGCCACTTATTTCGGCGGTATATCCTATGTTACACAAGACGGAAATCTTGGTCGTATAGATTATGATCGTTGGAATTACCGTGCCGGTATAGATGTCAAAATCAGCGATTGGATAAAGACTTCGCTGCAGGTGTCCGGGGATTATGGTTCCACTACAAAGGCCTATAGCGTCGTCGGTGGATCGAATGATGAAAAGGATTATGTTAGTCTGTTGACCCGCCCGCGTTATATTCCGGAATATGTAAACGGATTGCCGATCGCTTCTTATGGTATTACGAATGGTCAAATCGAACAGACACAGAGCTATCATTACGATATGGTAGAGAATATTGGTAATTTTACAAAGAATATGCCACAAAACATGACAATCAATTCTTCATTGGAATACGATTTTGGATGGAGTCAGATTTTGAAAGGATTAAAGTTTAAAGTGACATATTCAAAAAGTATCAGCACTACAAAAGACAACCAGTTTGGATCCGATTATACGCTTTACAAATTTGCAGACGGCGGACGTGGAGGAAGCGGTAGTCACCTGTATGTCGACACCCCGGGGTATCCGGTGAGTTTCGAAAACATGACGACAATTCCCGTATCCAACGGGAATCGTATCCGTAGAAACATGAGTCGTGGCGATAATTATCAGATGAACTTCATCGCATCATATGCCCGTATGTTTGGGTTACATAATATAAGTGGTTTATTTACCATCGAAAAAGCTGAAAGTGAGAGAGAATATGTATGGGGGCAAGTAACAGAGCCCTATTCATTTACCAATCTCCAATCAAACGGGGCAAACGGAGATCAGACAACAGGGTTTAGTCGTTCGGAATCAGGTGTGTTATCTTATGTGGGTCGTTTGAATTATGCTTACATCGACCGCTACCTTGCAGAGTTTCTTATTCGTTCCGATGCTTCCACCAAATTCGCTCCTGAAAATTATTGGGGTGTATTCCCGTCCTTGTCTTTAGGTTGGATACTTTCGGAAGAACAATGGTTCAAGGATAATGTGAAATTTACGGATTTTTTTAAAATTCGGGGTTCTTATGGTATTTTAGGTAGGGATAATGTGACGGCTTGGGCATGGTTGCAATACTACGGATCGGAAGCAGTGAAAGGCCCTATCTTCGGTTCTGATCCCGATTTAAACGCAGGAGCTCATTTTCAGCTACCAAATTCGGTGCCGAATCGCAACTCTCACTGGGATAAGAGTTATAAAAGTAATCTCGGGCTGGATATGGCTTTTCTGAAAAGCCGTTTAACAGTTACGTTAGATGGTTACTACGACAGGAATCGCAATGTATTCATGGCAATAACCGATGCGCCTGACTATCCGTCGACGGTGGGTGCTTTAGCATCAGCCTCCAACTATGGCTCAATCGATAATTACGGTATAGAGCTTTCACTGGGTTGGAGAGATCGGATTGGAAAAGATTTTAAATACTATATTAAACTCAACACGGGTTATTCGGACAATAAAATACTCAAAGCGCCGTGGAAGGATGAGGCTACTCGCGAATTGGATGATTTAGTTCCGAATCAACGGGCCGATCGAGGCCTGTGGGGATATTCCAGTATCGGGATGTTCCGGAGTTATCAGGAAATAGCCGAGTATTTTGCAGTAAATAACATCCAGACCTATCTGGGGAAAACCCAGGCCGATATTCATCCGGGTATGTTGATCTACCGGAATGTACGCGGTTCTCAAAAAGCAGACGGAACATATTATGAACCGGGTGACCCTTCTGATCCGGTAGCCAATGTGATCGATAAAAACGACATGGTGAAAATATCGACATACAGCAGCAATCCGTATGGATTTACACTAAATATGGGAGGTGAATGGAAAAATCTTTCGTTCAGCGCACAAATAGGCGCATCTTGGGGAAGCTACACGATGATGCCTTTTGAAGCTATCACAAATAAAAGTATCGTTTCCACTGCTTCCGGTTATAATGTGATGCAATATACCAATTTGCCTTCTTTCTGGTCCGGTAACATGTTTGTTTATCAAGATGTTTACGACGATCAGGGAAATATTGTCGCTTCGCAGAATTTGGATGCAAAATATCCAAACTTGCGCTTTTCAGACGTTAACGGAGTGAATTCAACATTTTGGAAGGTAAACAATGCCACGGTACAATTGCGTAATATCACACTGGCATATACTATCCCTAAAGTATGGGCGAACAGAGTGGGAGTAGAAAGTTGCCGGATCAATATTACTGGACAAAATATGTTGAACTTTTACAACCCTTATCCAGATAAATTCATGAGCCCGATGTCCAGTTACAGTAGGTATCCCACTCTACGGAAAATCACAATGGGAATAAATGTTTCATTCTAAACAATACAATGATGAAAAATATATATTCAATAACTTTTAGTACTTTTTCCTTACTGTGCATTTTAGTCTTGACTGGATGCAGCGACGAATTCCTGAAAGAAAAGACCAATTATAGCAATCTCTCTCCGGAGATATATAACGATTATACGGGTGCAAAATTAAGGGTTGATGATATTTACCTGCGTCTGCTTCCGAGTGTGAACAACGATCCGTCGTACAGATATCCAAGTACTGGCAGGAGTGACCTACACTCTCAATCAACGGAGGAATTCAGTGGGCTATCTAATTTTGTGCATCCTGATGTTGTGATTACGTCTTCGAGCAATCTGATAGACTGGTTCCATGTAAACAAGGCAACCAATGCGGGACCTTGGGGCGAGATTCGTAATTGCAACGATGTGATCGAGGGCATTTCCGGCAGTAAGCTCTCAGATGAACAAAAAGAGGAATTGCTGGGGCAGGTTTACTTTTTTCGTGCATGGCAGTATTACTTACTGGTTAAAACATATGGAGGAGTTCCGATTATAAAGACCGTGCAGATCGCCGACGTGAGTGAAGCAGAAAATTTAGCAGTTCCCCGTTCTACCACCAAAGAGTGTATTGATTTTATTTGTGGAGATTTGGAGTTGGCGGCCAATATGTTGCCTGCACGTTGGGGGAATGATGATTTCGCCCGTATTACCAAGGGTGCGGCTCTGGCTTTGGCCGGACGTGCGCGTTTGCTCTATGCCAGCCCGTTATTTAATCGTACTGATCATGTTGACCGCTGGCAGGAAGCTTATGATGCCAACAAAGCTGCTATAGCCGCCTTGACCGAAGGTAATTTCGGACTGGCATATAAAGACGCGCCGGGTATCAATGCATCCGGATGGGCAAAAATGCTTTACGAGTTCAACAGTGATGAAGCGGTTTTTGTTACGCTTTACAATAAGGTACATGACGACAATGCTGCCCACGAGATATACAGGAACAATCGCCGTGAACAAAGTATACGTCCGGTCAACGCCAATGGTGGAGGTGGTTTGACCCCGACGGCCATGATGGTGGATCTGTTCCCTATGGCAGACGGTAAGAAACCGGGGGAATCTGAGATATATCTTTACGATAATCTGAAATTTTTCATGAATCGCGATCCCCGTTTTTACAGAACCTTTGGTTTTCCCGGCACATACTGGCGGTTTGAAGGAGATCCTACGTCGCTAGGAACTGCATTTCCGTATAAAGGTGAAGAGTATCAGTTATGGAACTATTCTTGGTATGCCCAGGATGAGAAAAAAAATGATATTACACAGAGTGGATATGGGGCAGACGGATTGGGCCTCAGCTACAAAAGTATGTACATACGTAAACGCACTAACGATTTTGACATGACCTCGCCGGAGCCGGTTACACTCTACAGATGGAGTTTGGAGGGGAATAGGCAGGGATCGTTCGGAGAGAGTGCTATACCCTATATGGAGATTCGCTATGCCGAAGTGTTGTTGAATTTAGCTGAAGCAGCTTGTGGAATAGGACAAGGGCAAGAGGCCTTAGAGATACTGAGGGAAATTCGTAGACGTGTAGGATATACGGGCGATTGCGGATTGGACGGATCGTTGGCTGGAGATAGAGGCCGGTTGTTCGGAGCCATTCTTTATGAACGCCAGATTGAATTGGCTTATGAAGGTAAACGCTTCGACGATATGCGCAGATGGCTGTTGTGGGATGGCGGAATAAATATGAATCAAATCAACGGAGCACCAACCACCTGGACGCTTTCGGGATTCGGAGGAAACACCTGCACTTATCTGGGGGTACAACCACTCAATGGGAAACGCCGTGATAATTTTGAACTCACGGCGAAAACAAATGCCAGCGAGAATCAGGGTTCGGATCCGATCGCAAGTTACCGTCCTGCTGCTTTAGATTTAAAGCTGGACTTAAGCAGTCAGACTGACGATTTGGCTCTTTTTTACGAAACGTATCTGACACGTAAAATTCGCCAAGGGGATCAGGAAGGCAGGTATGTTACTTTTAAACCGGAATATTATTTGATCGGTCTCACGGAAAGTGCCCAAAAAGCAAATGTTACTTTATTACAGACTATTGGCTGGACGGACATCAGAAGCGGTGCTACGTATGGAACTTTCGATCCGTTGGCTGAATAATCCGTACCGGATACTTGCTTGTATGTTTTGTGGAACATTTATTGAGTAAAGGAGCGGACTGGAAGGTCACAATGATTGATAGGTGCTATTCGGTAAAACAGGCATTGAAAAAGGTAAAAGAACGTACCAATCCGTAAAAAACAACGCTGTTAAACAGTGATGTCTTTTACGGATTTAGATATTTAATGATTACAAAACTCAGCTATATTTGTCATATTTAAAGTAACAGAAAGATAAAATAATAAGAACATGTACAGTAAAAAATTCTTTCCCGTGTTATCCATATTATTGCTTTGTGGTCCATTTATCAAAGCACAATATCCAAGGATTCCTGAGGAAGTACAGGCAGAAGCAAATCAGATGATGGAGGAGGCACGGCGTCAATCTGATGTAGCGTGGCAAAAGGCCTTACCCGTTATCGAAGAAGAAGCAAGGGCCGGGAGGCCTTATATTCCCTGGGCGGCGCGACCGTCCGATTTGCCGCAGGCCCATATTCCTGCGTTCCCCGGTGCTGAAGGGGGAGGCGCCTATAGTTTTGGAGGCCGGGGTGGAAAGGTGATCACGGTAACGAATCTGAACGACAGTGGTCCTGGTTCGCTCCGGGAAGCGTGCGAACAGGGAGGTGCGCGTATTGTTGTGTTCAATGTATCAGGTATCATCAAACTGAAATCCCCCATCATCGTGAGAGCTCCTTATATTACCATTGCGGGACAAACCGCGCCCGGTGACGGAATCTGCGTGGCAGGTGAGTCTTTCTGGATCAACACCCATGATGTGGTCATACGGCATATGCGTTTCCGCAGAGGAGAAACCTGGATAGGCCGTCGCGACGATGCGATAGGTGGAAATCCGGTCGGCAATATCATGCTGGACCATATTTCCGCCAGTTGGGGATTGGATGAAAACATGTCAATCTACAGGCATATGTGGAATGACAGTACCGGTAAAAGTGATCTAAAGTTGGGTGCCGTGAATATCACTATCCAGAATTCTATCTTCGCAGAAGCTCTTGACACATGGAATCACTCTTTTGGTGCCACGTTGGGAGGTGAAAACTGTTCTTTTATGCGAAACCTGTTTGCCAATAATACAGGACGTAATCCCTCTATCGGATGGAACGGGGTATTTAATTTTGTAAATAATGTGGTCTTTAACTGGATGCACCGCTCTGTAGACGGCGGGGATTATACTGCAAAATACAATATCATCAACAACTATTATAAGCCGGGACCAGTGACACCCACCAGAGGACCTGTCAGCCACAGGATATTGAAACCGGAATCGGGCCGGAGCCAATTATCGCGTAAAGTATATGGAATGGCTTTTGTGAATGGCAATGTAATGGAAGGCAACGAGAGAGTAACCAGGGATAACTGGGACGGAGGAGTGCAGGTCGAAAGCTTTCCGGATGCAGGAGACTATACAAATGAAATAAGAAGGAAGACTCCTTTCGCGATGCCTTCCATGACTATTCTGGATGCCTACGAAGCCTATGACTATGTACTTGAGAATGCCGGCGCCACACTTCCCAAACGGGATGCGGTGGACGAAAGGATCTCAAGGGTGGTAAGAACAGGTGTCATTGAATATGCAGAGAACGTAAGTACCGATGATGTGCCGAAATTTGAACATCGCAGATTGCCGGACGACTCCTATAAACTGGGTATCATCACCGATATAAGTCAGGTGGGTGGTTATCCTGAATATAAGGGTGAGCCTTATCAGGATTCAGACGGTGATGGCATGCCCGACTGGTGGGAAGTAAAGTACGGCTTGAACCCTAACGATCCGTCGGATACCAATGGCGATATCAATGGCGATGGGTATACCAATATCGAGAAATTCATCAATGGTATTAATCCCGAAACAAAAATTGATTGGAGTAACCTTCAGTTCAATTATGATACGCTAAAGGAGAATGGACCCCTCCATCAAGAATAAAATAACACAGAGCAACTGAAGGACTGTAAGCTGCCTTGCATTGTTGCTTGCTGCAGGTACAATAATGTGAAGGATAAACATTTTAAAATTATGACACGATATATTTTCCTGATAGCATTTCTCCTTACCGGATTGATTTCGGTAAATGCGCAAAAAACCAAAACACCTGAGGATATAGAATATCTTGAGGTGTTGAGCAATAGGTCTGATAAAATATTGGATCAGTATGTTCATCTTCCTGAAGGAGAGATCAAAGAAAAAGTACGTGATCTAATGGTGAAACAATATTGGGATCTTAACAAGATACATGATCAGAAAGATCGGAAGATCAAAGAACTGAAACAGTCCGGATTATCGGGTGAAAGGTTGGAAAAAGAGAAAAGCAGGTTAGAAAACAAGGCTGAAAAAAAGCTGCTGAAATTACAGAAGAAGTATCTTAGTAATTTGTCGAAATATTTAAATAACCAGCAGATTGACGGGATCAAAGATGGAATGACCCTTGGTGCTTTCGACCATAACTACCGGGGGTTTACCGAGCTGATACCCACCCTGAAACAGGAAGAAAAAGAGTATATCTATAATCAACTGCTTGAGGCCAGGGATAAGGCTATGAATATGGGGTCGTCGGAAGACAAGCAGGCGGTTTTCAGGCAATATAAGGGCAAGATCAATAACTATCTGTCTCAGCAGGGATACGATCTCGACCAGGAGCGTATTGAATGGAATAAGCGTATCGAAGAAGCCAAAAGAAATAAAATGTAATGAAACATAAACTACTATTGTATTTTGTTGTTGTGATCTTTTCTGCATGCATCGCATCGCAGGATGGGAAAGAGGTTTTTCTGTTTACTTCATTTCATGAACCTGCTGATGAGGGACTCAGGTTTCTTTATAGTGAAGATGGATATAATTGGGAAAGTATAGATGGAGTATGGCTGAAACCATCGTTGGGAAAGCATCAGTTAATGCGTGATCCTTCCATTGTGAAAGGTCCTGACAATTTGTATCATCTGGTTTGGACTACCAGTTGGAAAGGGGATTTAGGATTTGGATATGCACAGTCCGAAGATTTGATCCATTGGTCTGAACCGAAGATGATCTCTGCCATGCAAGATACGACGACCGTCAATGTATGGGCACCTGAAATATTTTATGACGATGTGGATGATCAATATATAATTGTCTGGGCATCTTGTGTTCCCGGTAAATTTGAGAGAGGTATCGAGGATGAGGATAACAACCACAGGCTGTATTATCTGACCACAAAAGATTTTGAAACTTTTTCCGAAACCAAGCTTTTTCTGGATCCGGGATTCAGCGTGATTGATGCGGTGGTCGTTAAAAGGGCTGAAAAGGATTATGTGTTAGTGTTAAAAGACAATACAAGACTTGAAAGAAACCTGAAAATCTCATTTGCGGAATCACCCGTTGGCCCTTATTCCGAGCCGTCTGAGCCGTTCACTGAGAAATTTGTAGAGGGCCCTACCGTGACAAAGGCTGGGGAGGAGTATCTGGTATATTTCGATATGTATCGTAAAAAAAAGTATGGGGCGATGAAAACAACTGATTTTATACATTTTGAGGATGTTACCGATAAAATGCATATCCCGAACGGACATAAACATGGAACGATCATTAAAGTGCCCCTTTCGGTGGTCAATAAGCTAAAAAGTTGATAAAACACACTTCTATATTTGCAGGAAGAAGAGGGCTGTCTCAAATAGTTTTTGAGATAGCTTTTTTATTTCTATTATGAATACAATTTGAGTACAAAACAAACAGTTTTTCGTCTCATGTATGCATTATTTTTTGATTTATATGAAGAATATCCTGCATATTTTAGTTTGTTGCGTGCTGTTTGCATCAGTTTCAATGATATCCGGTGCACAGGACAGAGTATATTATAGCGGGCGGGAGCTTTCGAACCCGGTTTATCATGACGGACAGTTATCACCGGTTGTTGGGGTACACAACATTCAGGTAATGCGGGCAAACAGGGAGTATCCGGATGCTTCCAACGGGTATGGATGGACCTATAACCACCAACCCATGCTGGCTTATTGGAACGGAAAATTTTATTTAGAGTATCTGTCGGATGAAGTAGGTGAGCATATCCCCCCGTCACAGACATTTTTAATGACTTCGGAAGATGGATACAGATGGAGTGATCCGATGGTGTTATTCCCGAGATACAAAGTACCTGACGGATTCACAAAACCCGGCAACCAGATGGTGGCAAAAGGGTTGGAAGCGATCATGCATCAAAGGGTCGGGTTCTATGTATCCAAGTCGGACCGTCTTATCGCCATGGGATACTATGGTATCGCGTTAGATGAAAAAGATGATCCCAACGATGGGAACGGGATCGGCAGAGTGGTCCGTGAAATTAAAAAAGACGGTTCTTTCGGTCCCATCTATTTTATCCGCTATAATCATCAGTTTAACGAAAAAAATACGGACTACCCCTATTTCGAGAGAAGCAAGGACAAAGAATTTGTGAAAGCGTGCAGGGAAATCCTGGAAAATCCGCTCTATATGATGCAATGGGTCGAAGAGTCGGACAGGGATGACCCGTTGATTCCGTTAAAGAAACAATATAAGGCTTTTTCCTATTATCATCTGCCTGACGGCAACGTGGTAGGTTTATGGAAACATGCATTGACTTCCATTAGTAAAGACGGCGGAAAAACCTGGCTGGAACCCGTCGAAAGGGCGAGAGGTTTTATCAACAGTAACGCCAAAATATGGGGGCAGCGGTTGAGTGACGGCACCTATGCCACTGTATATAATCCGGCGGAATTCAGGTGGCCCCTGGCTATTTCTACCAGTACTGACGGGATAGAATACACTACGCTGAACCTTGTACATGGTGAGATCACCCCGATGAGATATGGTGGAAACTATAAGTCCTACGGGCCGCAATATGTCCGGGGGATACAGGAAGGCAACGGTGTCCCGCCCGATGGGGATCTTTGGGTAACCTACAGCATGAACAAAGAGGATATGTGGGTGGCCAGAGTGCCTGTACCTGTAAAAACGGATGCTACCGCCCATGCGAACGATGACCTGGATACCAAAGAAAAGTTATCCGATCTGACAGAGTGGAATATCTATTCTCCGCTATGGGCACCGGTTTCACTGCAGAAAAAAGAGGGGCATACCTGGCTTGCGCTGGAAGATAAAGATCCGTTTGATTATGCGAAGATCGAAAGGAAAATTCCTAAAACCGGGGAATTAAGCGTTTCGTTCAAAGTGATGGCCGCACAAGTGGCCAACGGCACTTTGCAGATTGAATTCATGGATGAGAACGGTATTGCCTGTTCCCGCCTTGAACTGACACCGGAAGGCGTTTTCAGGGTAAAAGGGGGAGCCCGTTTCTCCAACATGATGCAATATGAGTCTGACAGGGAATATACGGTGAGGGCAGATTTATCGGCATCCAATAATGAAATAGTGGTCTATGTGAATGAAAAGAGGGTAGGTGTCAGGAGATTTTTTGCACCGGTTCATTCCATCGAAAGAATCGTGTTCAGGACTGGCGAATTACGCCAGCATCCGACACCTGAGACCCCGGCGGATAACTATGACGACCTGCCCGATGCGGGAGAGCAAGATCCGTTGTCTGCGTTTTATATCAGGAACCTTCGTACGTCCGATATAAGTGGTTATCAGGAAGGCATGATCCTTCGTTACGATCATTTCAGGCACTATGCGGACTACTTCAACCGGATGGAAGAGGAGAATATTGTTCAGGCTATTCCAAACAGTGAATCGAGTGAATGGATGAGAAAAAATATACCGCTGTTTGAATGTCCTCAGGAGAATTTTGAAGAGATGTACTACTATCGCTGGTGGTCCTTGAGAAAACATATCAAAGAGACTCCCATAGGGTACGTCATGACCGAGTTTCTGGTAAACAGGTCGTATGCCGATAAATACAATATGATTGCCTGTGCTTTTGGTCATCACATCTATGAGTCGCGATGGCTTCGCGATCCGCAATATCTTGACCAGTATATCCACGCCTGGTATAGAGGAAATGAAGGAAAGCCGATGGAGAGATTCGGTAATTTCAGTTCGTGGGCGGCAGACGCCCTCTATAACCGTTATCTGGTAGACAAGGATAGCGTATTCCTGCTTGACCTGTTACCCGATCTGGAAAATGAATACCGCAGGTGGGAGACAACTCACCGGTTACCGAATAACCTCTACTGGCAGGGAGATGTACAGGATGGGATGGAGGAGTCGATCAGTGGCGGAAGACGCAAAAAATATGCCCGCCCCACCATCAATAGCTATATGTACGGAAATGCGGATGCTCTCTCGAAGATCACTCTGTTGGCCGGTGAGAAAGAAAAATCCCGGGAATACCAATTGAAAAGGGATACGATAAAAAATCTGGTGGATCAGGTACTCTGGAACGAAGAGCATCAGTTTTTTGAAACACACAGAGGGGATTCTCTGGCCAATGTAAGGGAAGCGATCGGCTATATCCCCTGGTATTTTAATTTGCCGGATGAGGGGAAATATGATGTAGCCTGGGAACAACTTACAGATGAAGAGGGTTTCCTGGCCCCATACGGGTTGACAACAGCCGAACGGCGTCACCCGCTTTTCCGTAAAGCAGGATGCTGTAATTGTGAATGGGACGGAGCAATCTGGCCGTTTGCGACCAGCCAGACCATGACGGCGATGGCCAATTTCATGAATAACTATTCCCAGACCACCGTGAACGACAGTATCTATTATCGTTTGATGGAACTGTACGTGGAATCACAATATCACAGGGGACGACCCTACATAGGTGAATATCAGGATGAAGTGACAGGCTATTGGTTGAAAGGGGATCAGGAGAGGAGCAAATATTACAATCATTCCACCTTTAATGATCTGTTGATTACCGGATTGATCGGGCTTCGTCCCCAGGAAGACAATACCCTTGTTGTAAATCCCCTGTTGCCGGCAGATAAATGGGATTGGTTCTGTCTGGATAATCTGCCATACCACGGTAGGAGTATTACGATCCTATGGGATAAAAACGGAGACCGCTATCATCAGGGAAAAGGTTTCAGGATTTTTGTGGATGGAAAAGAAGCGGGAAGATCGGATCAATTGGAAAAAATAGTTTGTCAGGATGTTTTGTAGTATGAAGGGTAAAATATCATTGCTGTGTATCTGGATTCTCTGTTTGAGTGTAAGACAAGCCGGGGCTTTTGAAGTGGTTCGTCTTACATGCGACAGGATGGAATCACCCGTCACGGTCAGTTCAACCCACCCCCGGTTCGGTTGGCAGATCACTTCCGAAGAGAATGGTACTTATCAGAGCGCTTATGAGATTGAAGTATATGAACTGGTCGATGGTAACGAGAAGCTATTCTGGAGTACCGGAAAAACGATCTCATCAAACAGCCGCTATGTCGCTTATGACGGTAACAGGGTACTGGAACCGATGAAAAAATATCTCTGGCGGGTAAAAGTATGGAATGAGAAAAACCAGCCGTCGGAATGGAGTGAGAAAAATTCTTTTCGCATGGCGCCGGCTTCAGCGTTCCTGAACGCCGAATGGATCGGGTCTGTCTCTCATCAGGATGCCAGACTTCCGAAAGGGAGGAATTTTCACTCAACAGTCATGGGGAGGCCGGAGAACAGATCCCTTTGGGAGCAGGTCAATCCCTTATCCAATAAGAGCATATACCTGCGGCAGACTTTTGAATCCGGCAAAACAGTCGAAGAGGCTATGGCGTATGTCTGCGGACTGGGGTTGTATGAATTTTCATTGAACGGAGAAAAGATAGGTGAAAGCGAATTAGCACCTCTTGTAAGCGATTATGATAAAACAGTGTATTACAACGCCTACGATGTAACCGGATATTTGAAAGAGGGAGCAAATGCGATCGGTATATTATTGGGGAACGGATTTTATAATGTGCAAGGGGGAAGATACCGGAAACTATTGGTGAGCTTCGGACCACCGACGCTTTTTTTCAAGATGATCATCACTTATTCCGATGGAACAACCCGGGAGGTGCAGTCGGACGAAAACTGGAAATACGACTATAGCCCCATCACCTTCAACTGTATTTACGGAGGGGAGGATTATGATGCCACGAGGGAACAGCCGGGATGGAATACGGCTGCATTCAATGATGAAGAATGGAACCCTGTTATTGTCCAGGACGCGCCGAGAGGAAAGTTGAGGGCACAGCAGGCCACTCCTGTAAAGATCATGGAGCGTTTTGGCGTGAAGGAGACCAATAAAATTTCCGACCATCGTTATGTGATGGATATGGGACAGAACCTGTCCGGTTTCCCGGAAATAGTGGTGAACGGACAAAAGGGCGATACCATCCGGCTGACTGTCGGAGAATCGTTGAATGAGGACGGAACAGTAAGCCAGAAACAAACCGGAAGTAAGCATTACTATGAATATGTACTGCGGGGAGAGGGAGATGAATATTGGCGTCCCCGTTTCTCCTATTACGGATTCAGGTATATCCAGGCTGATCTGGCGTCTAAAGAACAACAAACCTCTGCCGGTTTACCGAGACTCAAAGAGATTAACTCCTGCTTTATCTATAATTCGGCAGAAAAAATATCTACATTTGAAAGTTCAAACAGCATCTTCAATAATGCACACAGGATAATCGGCAATGCCGTAAGAAGTAACATGCAGGCTGTGTTTACCGATTGTCCCCACAGGGAGAAATTAGGTTGGCTGGAGCAGGTTCATTTGAACGGACCGGGCCTCTACTATAATTACAACCTGAGAACATTCATCCCCAAGGTGATGCAGGATATCAGGGATGCCCAGCTACCTACGGGGCTGGTTCCCAGTATTGCACCCGAATTTGTGGTGTTTGACGGAGGTTTCAGGGATTCGCCCGAATGGGGAAGTGCGTCGGTCATATTGCCCTGGATGTATTATCTCTATTATGGCGATGATTCTTTGATTGATAATTACTACGATGTAATGAAGAACTATGTGGATTATCTCTCTTCCACCGCTTCCGGACATATTGTATCGCATGGCCTGGGTGATTGGTACGATTATCATGGCGAAAAAGCCGGATTTTCGAAAAATACGCCCGTCCCGTTGGTGGCGACGGCTCACTATTACTGGGATCTTACCCTGCTCAGCAAGGCGGCGGTAATGGTAGGGAAAAATGCGGATGCGACATACTATCATGAATTGTCGGCATCCGTCAAAGAGGGCTTCAACAGGATGTTCTTCGATGAAAAAACAGGCCAGTACGGAACCGGAAGCCAGGCATCGAATGCGATACCCCTTTTCTTTGATATGGTAGACAGGCAAAACAGAGACCGGGTGCTGGCAAACCTGGTAAAAGATATCCGGAAACAGGGAAACCGGTTAACAACCGGTGATGTGGGGAACCGTTACCTGTTCCAGACATTGGCACAGAATGATCTGAATGAGTTGATGTACATCATGAATAATCACGAAGACGTACCGGGTTACGGATTTCAGGTGAAGTTCGGAGCTACCACCCTTACCGAGCAATGGGATCCACGACAGGGTACTTCATGGAATCATTTTATGATGGGACAGATCGATGAATGGTTCTTTGCCTGGCTTGCAGGGATCCAACCCGATACCGATTTTCCCGGATATGAACGGTTCATCGTGCATCCGCAGGTGGTAGGTGACCTGACATCTGTTTCGGCATCTACTGAAACGCTCTATGGAAAGATCAGCGTCGACTGGAAAATAGAAAACAACACATTCCAATTGAACGTAGAGGTGCCTGTGAATACCCGGGCCAGAATAATCCTTCCTGACAAACAATCGCATGATGCGGGAAGCGGAAAATATAGTTATTCTGTAAAACTGTAATCCTAATCTTTATGGTTTCATCTGCAAATCGCTAAATCAATAAATCGGAAAATTGTCTTATGTCCTGGTTCTTGTGTCTTGTGTCTAAATTGTAATCATATGAAGTACTTTCAATTATCTATACTGTTTCTCTTCCTTTTTTCATCACTTTCCTATGCCGACAATGTGAATATGAAATTACTGGGTGCGGACGATAGCGGTGAAAAGTTAAACACTCAATTGATAAATAATACGATAGCTGATTTATCGGCCAAAGGCGGAGGAACGCTCTATTTTCCCGCGGGGAAGTATCTCACAGGCGCCATCAAATTAAAGAGCCACATCACGATAGAGCTGGAGTCAGGCGCTATCCTGCTTTTCTCGGATAATTTCGATGATTACCTGCCTTTTGTCGATATGCGGTACGAGGGAGTAATGATGAAAAGTTTTTCCCCGCTGTTGTATGCCGTAGAAGAGGAGAATATCACGATTAAGGGGAGAGGCACCATCGACGGCCAGGGAAAAAAGTGGTGGGATGAATTCTACCGGGTGATCGTCGATCTTCAGAAAAACGGGATCAAGGACCTGAATAAGTACCAGCCGCTCTGGGATAAAGAAAACAATACGGAAGAGCTCTACAGGCTGACCAATTCAGATTATGTCAATACCCTGAACAGACGGTTTTTCCGTCCGCCGCTTTTCCAGACTATCCGTTGTGAGAATATCCGTATCGAGGGGATCACAATCGTGAATTCCCCCTTCTGGACGATCAACCCGGAGTTTTGTGAAAATATAACCGTTACCGGGATAACGATCAACAATCCCCCTTCACCCAACACGGACGGTATCAATCCTTCTTCCTGTAGAAATGTGCATATCTCCGATTGTCATATCAGCGTCGGGGATGATTGCATCACAATAAAATCGGGACGCGATGAACAGGCGCGTAACCTTGCGATTCCCTGTGAAAATATTACCATCACCAATTGCACGATGCTGTCGGGACATGGTGGAGTGGTGATCGGAAGCGAGGTGAGCGGCGATGTAAGAAAAGTGGTAATATCCAACTGTGTGTTTGACGGAACCGACAGGGGGATCCGCCTGAAATCTACCCGGGGGCGGGGAGGTATCGTGGAGGAGATAAGGGTCAGCAATATTGTGATGAAGAATATTCAGAAAGAAGCCATCATCATGAACCTGATGTATAGCAAAATGGACCCGGAACCGGTTTCGGAAAGAACGCCTGTTTTCAGGAATATCCATATATCCAACCTGACCGGTACGGAAGTGAATAAAGCGATTGAGGTCGTCGGGCTGGAAGAGATGCCGGTTTCCGATATTTCGTTCAGCAATATCAATATCCAATCGAAACAGGGAGCTACTATCGAAAACGCCAAAAATGTCACTTTGAGGGATATCCGAATTGATACTTCCTCGCCGTTCAGGATTGCTCACTCGGAAAATGTGATGATGAATAATGTATGGACAGGAACACCCGATAACGAAAAACCTTTGATCACAGTGCAGGACTCAAAAGATCTCATTATCCAGGGGTGTTTTCCGATGGCCGGAAACAGGTCGTTTCTGCGATTGGATGGTAAAAACGAAGGTGTTGTGTTGATGAATAATTATTTAAAAAGAGTAGGTGAAGTCCTGGATAAAGGAAGTGGAGATAAAAATAATCCGGTTTACCAGACTCAACAGCGGTTTGAAAACAGGTTTGAAAGGCCGTTGAGTGAGGTCCTGGCGGAAATATCCGAACGGTTCAATGTGCGTCTTTCCTACGATATCGATACGATAGGAAAAGTGCTTCCGTATGCCGATTTCAGGATTCGTTCCTATTCAATTGAGGAAACCCTGGAGAATATACTTGCCCCCTTTGATTATAAGTTTGTAAAGCAAAGTGATCGTCATTATAAGTTGAAATCCTACGAATATCACCGCAGGACGCCGGAAGACGGTAAGAAGATGCTTGACTATCTGGCATCGTTGTATCCGGACAGGAAAGCATGGGAAGAACGAAAAAAATGCCTCTATACAGAGGTGAGGGAGAAACTTGGAATAGATGATCTGCTTGTGCAAAGGGTTCATGCAAAACCTATTTTATCGAAAATCAGGAAATATGATGGTTATACGGTGCAGAATTTTGCATTGGAAACACTCCCTGGTCTTTATGTTGCCGGTACAATTTATACCCCTTTATCCAAAGGGAAACATGCATTGATCATTTGTCCCAATGGCCATTTTGCCGATGGCCGTTACCGGAAAGACCAACAGGTGAGGATGGGATCTTTAGCCAGAATGGGGGCTGTCTGTGTCGGATATGACCTCTTTGGATGGGGTGAGTCGGCCCTTCAGGTGGGAAGTGAGGCACATCGTTCCAGTGCGGCGCATGTGATCCAGGCGATGAACGGAATCGCGATTCTTGATTATATGCTCACTCGAAATGATATCGACAGAGAAAGAGTAGGGGTGAATGGCGGTTCCGGTGGCGGATCTCAGGCTGTCCTGCTGTCGGTGCTTGACGATCGCTATACGGCAATGGCGCCGGTAGTAAGTCTGGCTTCCCATTTTGATGGGGGTTGTCCCTGCGAGAGCGGATTGCCGGTTTTCTTAGCGTGTGGAGGTACAAATAATGCCGAGTTGGCTGCTATGTTTGCTCCCCGGCCCCTGCTGATTGTGTCCGATGGGGGAGACTGGACTGCGAGTGTGCCTTCATTGGAGTATCCCTATCTGAAAAATATGTATGCATTGTACGATGATGCTGTGGGGAATGTGGGAAATGTGCATCTGGAGGAGGAAGGGCATGATTTTGGGTTCAATAAACGAAAAGCTGTATATGATTTTTTTGTTTCCCGTTTCTCCCTGGATAGAACGAAGTTGGACGAAGGCCGGATTACTGTGGAACCGCAGGAGGCGTTGAAGAGTTTCGACAAGGATGGTGAGCTGTATCCTGAAAATGCCATTCGCTCTTTTGAGCAATTGCAGAAATATTTTCGATAAAGATGTATATAGGATTCCGGATAAAAGAGATAAAGTCCGGATGACAAATAGAGATAAAAAAAGAGGATGAATAAGATGAAAAAACGGTTTCTTACAGGTTATTTTCTCGGTCTGTTTTTCATGACTTTTTCATTAAGCATGTACGGTCAGGGATATAAGCTATGGTACGACAAACCGGCTGCGGTCTGGACTGAGGCATTGCCGCTCGGTAACGGACGATTGGGGGCAATGGTATATGCCAATCCGGCGATCGACCAGATCCAGTTGAATGAGGAGACGATCTGGGCGGGGCGTCCCAATAGCAATGCGAATCCGGATGCGCTGGAGAATATTCCGAAAATACGTGAACTGATATTTGCCGGTAAATATGTAGAAGCACAGGATTTGGCCAACAAAAAGGTGATGTCCAACACCAATTCGGGAATGCCCTACCAGCCTTTCGGAGACCTGAGGATGTCATTTCCGGGACACGCCAGCTATTCCGATTATTATAGGGAACTGGATCTGGATTCGGCCAAAGCTTCGATGTCCTACAAAGTGGGCGATGTGACTTTTAAAAGGGAATTTATTACCTCTTTCACCGATCAGGTAGTGTTGATCCGGCTGACAGCCGACAGGCCCGGTGCGATCACGTTTAACGCGCACCTTACCTCACCGCACAGAGACGTAAAAATAGCTACCGGTGAGGATTTTGTTTCGTTATCAGGCGTTACGTCTACTCACGAAAGAGTGTCCGGGAGAGTGAGGTTCCACGGCCGGGCATCGGTGGATGCAACTGGCGGCAATGTGCTTTACAGGGATGGGGTGATCTCTGTGGTAGATGCCGATGAAGTGGTACTGTATGTTTCCATAGCTACCAATTTCAACAACTATCAGGATATCACGGCCGATGAAGTACAACGTACGGCGGATTATCTGGAAAAAGCAAAGATTAGGAATTATCAGGAGTCGAAAGAAGCCCATACGGCATATTACCGGAGTTATCTGGACCGTGTAAGCCTCTATTTGGGCGAAGATATATACGCCGACGTTCCTACCGACGAGCGTATCCGGAATTTTAAAGAGACCCACGATGCGCATCTTGTAGCCACCTATTTCCTGTTCGGCCGTTACCTGCTCCTGTCGAGTTCACAGCCGGGCGGACAGCCGGCCAACCTTCAGGGAATATGGAACGATGCGCTTTTCCCTTCGTGGGATAGTAAATATACGACCAATATTAATCTTGAGATGAACTATTGGCCTACGGAAGTCACCAACTTACAGGAATTGAATGAACCGTTGTTCAGGCTCATCAAAGAGGTCTCGGAAACGGGAAAGGAGACAGCTAAAATCATGTATGCCACAGACGGATGGGTCCTTCATCACAACACCGATATCTGGCGCATTACCGGGCCGGTAGACCGGGCTATGTCGGGAATGTGGCCTGCCGGCGGCGCCTGGCTGTGCAGACACTTATGGGAGCATTATCTCTATACCGGTGATGTGGATTTCTTACGTGAAGTATATCCGATCCTGAAAGAGGCAGCTCTTTTCTTCGATCAATTCATGGTGCATGAACCCGAAAATAACTGGTTGGTGGTCGTTCCTTCCAACTCTCCGGAAAATACACATGCCGGCAGCGGGGGAAGAGCTTCCATCGCGGCAGGTTGTACCATGGACAACCAGTTGGTATTCGACTTATGGAATAGTGTGATCACTTCTTCGTCTGTTTTGGATATGGATCATGATTATGCCGCTCATTTAAGACAACGGTTGCCGGAGTTGGCGCCGATGCAGATCGGACGATGGGGACAGCTTCAGGAGTGGATGCATGATTGGGACGACCCGAAAGATACGCACAGGCATGTCTCTCATTTATACGGGTTATTCCCTGGTAATCAGATATCCCCTTATCGTACTCCGGAATTATTCAACGCTGCACGGATATCGCTGATTCACAGGAAAGGGCCTTCCACCGGTTGGTCGATGGGATGGAAAGTGTGCCTGTGGGCACGTTTGCTCGATGGAGAACAGGCCTATCAATTGATTACCGACCAACTGACACTTGTCAGGGAAAATTCCGGGCCGGGCGGTACCTATCCCAATCTCTTCGATGCACACCCGCCCTTCCAGATCGACGGGAATTTTGGTTGTACGGCCGGTATCGCGGAAATGTTGATGCAGAGCTACGATGGGTTTATCTATCTTCTTCCGGCTTTACCGTCGTTGTGGAAAGAGGGACATGTCAAAGGGTTACTCGCCCGTGGCGGATTTGAGATAGATATTATATGGAGAGAAGGAGAGGTGAGTGAGGTTAAGATAATATCAAAGAACGGTGGCAATTGTCGGCTGCGTTCCCGGACAGCCCTGAAAGGAAAAGGATTAAAAAGGGCGAAAGGGATTAATCCGAATGCCTGTTTTGAGACGCCCGATATTCCCGCACCGCTTATTCATTCGGAAACAGAGATTCCCCCCACCGGTATCGCAGATAGCTTTATCTACGACCTGAATACCAAGGCAGGGGAGACTTATTTGGTGTATAAAAAATGAAGAATGAAGAATTAAAAATGAAGAGTGGAAAACTAAGAACTGAAAGTGAAAAATTAAAAACTAAAAACTAAGAGTGAAGAATGAAAAATTTGGGAACAAGTACCTATAATTGTATTATGCCAACTCATTGGTAATTAATAATTAGTAATTGGTAATTGGTAATTAGTAATTGGTAATTAGTAGTTGGTAATTAGTAGTTGGTAATTAGTAGTTGGTAATTAGTAATTTGTAATTAAAAAAAGAGATATATGAAGTTTCTTAAGTGTAATTTATTGATTCTTATTGCTCTGTCCCTGCTATTCGTGTCATGCGAACAACAAAACGAAGAGAAGCCCTGGTCGGAAAAAATGGCCGATTCGGAAATGGTTCGTTTTCCGGAATTATGGATGATTGAAAAAGCGACAAAACCAAGGTGGACTTACACTTTCGGACTGGTCGCCAAATCGATGCTCGAATTGTGGGAAGTATCCGGAGACCAAAAATATTTTGATTATGCCAAACTCTATGCCGACAGTCTGATTACGGATGGGGGACAAATCAAAACATATTCGATGCAATCGTATAATATCGATAATGTCAGTCCCGGAAAGATACTCTTTGACCTGTATGCACAAACCAATGATCCCCGCTATAAACAAGCGATAGACACCCTGTATACCCAGATGCAAACGCATCCCCGTACCTCGGAAGGCGGCTACTGGCATAAACTGAAGTATCCGCACCAGATGTGGCTCGACGGTATCTATATGGCTTCTCCTTTTTTGGTGCAGTATGCGGCTGTTTTCAACGAACCGGCGCTCTATGATGATGTGGTCAACCAGATCACTATGATTGCCCGGCATACCTATGACGAAGAAGCAGGGCTTTTTTATCACGGATGGGATGAATCACGAGAACAATTTTGGGCGGATAAGGAGACAGGTACGTCCCCCGGGTTCTGGTCTCGCAGTATGGGATGGTATGCCGCAGCGTTGGTAGATGTCCTCGATTTCCTTCCCGAAGACCATCAGGGGTGCGATAGCCTGCTTGTTATAGTGAATACCCTTGCATCAGGAATGAAGAAATACCAGGATCCCGCTACGGGTGTGTGGTATCAGGTGACGGACCAGGGAAACAGGGAAGGGAATTATCTGGAATCATCCGGTTCGGCCCTTTTTGTCTATTTCCTGTCCAAAGCGCTGAACAACAACTATATTGACCAAAGCTACAGGGATACCGCAGAAAAAGGATTTGACGGGATCATCCGCAATTTTATCAGGCTGGAAGAAGACGGAACGTACACCATCACTCACTGTTGCGCTGTCGCCGGATTAGGGGGAGATGGAAGGCGCAGGGACGGATCCTTTGAATATTACATCAGTGAACCGGTCATAGAAAACGACCCTAAATCAACCGGCTCCTTTATTTTGGCCGCTATCGAAATGGAGAAATTACAAAAATCAAATAAATAACTCAATTTTCACATGTTTCATATTTAGCTGCCTACATCTTGCTGATAGACTTACGAAACTAAAATAAATAACATCAATATGAACAAATTCAAATCCCTGATAACCATTATTATTGTTGTATGTCTAACGAATAACCTGTCGGCTCAGGAAACCTATATCCCGTGGAAAAACGGGAAGTTGGTGGTGGACGAAGGAAACCGCTATTTGAAACATGAAAACGGTACTCCCTTTTTTTTGTTGGGTGAGACCGGCTGGTATCTACCGGCACGGTTGAACAGGGATGAAGCCGAGTATTATCTGGAGCAGTGCAAACAGAAAGGATACAATGTGGTACAGGTAATGGTCATGAATACCATGCCCGCGATCAATGCATACGGGAAATGGGCGCTGCCGGAAGGATTTAATTTTGAGAATATCGATAAAAAAGGTGAATACGGCTACTGGGACCATATGGATTATATTATAGAGACTGCGGCACGGAAAGGGATCTATATCGGAATGGTCTGTGTGTGGGGTACTCCGGTGCAGCAAGGAAAAATGAGCACGGCAGATGCCAGAAAATATGGGGAATTTTTAGCAAAAAGGTATAAGGATAGTCCTAATATTATTTGGCTTATCGGTGGAGATATCCGGGGAGACGTAAAAACAGAGGTCTGGGATGCACTGGCGAACAGTATCCGGGCTATTGATAAACATCATTTGATGACGTATCATCCTCGTGGCAGGACTATGTCGGGTACCTGGTTCCATAACGAACACTGGCTGGATTTCAATATGTTCCAGTCGGGGCACCGGCGTTACGGCCAGCGCAAAGGTGACGGCGAATATCCTATCGAAGAGAATACCGAAGAAGACAACTGGCGGTTTGTTGAACGCAGCTTTGCTTTGGAACCGCTAAAACCGGTGATCGACGGAGAGCCCATCTATGAAGATATTCCGCATGGATTGCATAATCCCAATGAAGTGAAATGGAACGACGACGATGTGCGTCGTTATGCTTACTGGTCTGTTTTCGCCGGATCGTTCGGACATACCTATGGTCATAATTCCATCATGCAGATGAAGAAAGATGGAATCGGTGGTGCTTACGGAGCCCAGAAGACATGGTATGAAGCATTGAACGACCCTGGAATCAACCAGATGAAATACCTGAAAAACTTAATGCTGACTTTCCCCTATTTTGAAAGGGTGCCCGACCAGACAGTGATCGCAGGTACCAACGGTATCCGTTACGACCGGTTGATAGCCACACGAGGTAATGATTATCTGTTGGTCTATAATTATACCGGACGCCCTATGGAAATAGACCTGACCAAAATATCGGGCAACAGGAAAAAAGTATGGTGGTATAGTCCCAAAGATGGGGCGTTGTCCTATATCGGAGAGTTCGATAATAAGGTCACCGGGTTTAGTGATGACGATGGATACCGTTATGGGAAAGATACGGTATTGATTGCTGTCGATGCCTCTAAAGAGTATATTTCAAGTGATTGGGATAGTCTGCCCGATGCACAGGAGAAACTGAAAAAATAAATCGCACGATATCATGTTGGGAAAGATAAGAATATTTGTGTTGGTTACCCTGCTGGCCTCTTTTACCTATACGGTCTCTGCAGCGGTATCAATAGGTGATATTCAATGCGAATCGCTGCGGAACCCTATAGGAATAGACGCCAGAAATCCACGGTTCAGCTGGCGGATCTTTGCGGAGGGTGAACGGAATGTGATGCAGCGTTCGTACCGGATCTTAGTCGCTTCATCCCAACAAAAACTGGATGAAAACAGCGGTGATATGTGGGATTCGGGGGTCGTCAATTCCGATCAGTCACAATGGATCCGGTACGAAGGAAAACCACTCGAGAGTAACACCTATTATTACTGGAAAGTGCTTGTGACAACCAATACAGGCAATCCGGTGTGGAGCGGTAGTGCCTTCTGGTGTATGGGACTGCTTTCCGAGAATGACTGGAGGGCACGCTGGATCGGTATGGACAGGGGTGCCAAGTGGGATGTTGAATCACAGTTCTCACGCCTTTCGGCACGTTACCTGCGTAAGGAATTCCAGGTGGATAAACCGGTGAAACAGGCTGTTGTCCATATCTCGGGATTAGGGTTATATGAGCTCTTCCTGAATGGCAACAGGGTGGGGAATCAGGTATTGGCGCCGGCTCCTACGGACTACCGGCAGACCCTGTTATACAATAGTTATGATGTGACATCAATGCTTCAGGTGGCAGACAATGCGATCGGGGTAACGCTGGGTAACGGCCGTTATTATACCATGCGGCAAGCATACAAACCCTATAAAATTCCCACTTTCGGATATCCGAAGTTGCGTTTGACGTTTATTATCGATTATACCGACGGGACAAGGGAGGTGATAGGGAGCGATACATCGTGGAAGATGACGGCCGATGGCCCTATCCGAAGTAATAACGAATACGATGGTGAAGAGTATGATGCCCGGAAAGAGTTGACCGGCTGGAATAAGGCAGGATACGACGACTCATACTGGGAGGATGCCGAACGTGTTTCCATACCATACGGGACACTGAGGGCACAAATGATGGAAGGAATGAAAGTGGTCGATACGATCGATCCTCTATCCATTACAGAACTCTCACCGGGAAAGCATATTCTGGATATGGGACAGAATATGGTCGGATGGATCCGCTTTAAGGTACAGGGAAATGCAGGTGATATGGTGAAACTTCGTTTTGCCGAGACTTTGCAGCCCGATGGCAACCTCTATATGGACAACCTGCGTGATGCAAAAGTGACGGATACCTACATCCTGAAGGGAGATGGGATCGAAGAGTGGGCACCGCGGTTTGTCTATCACGGCTTCCGGTATGTCGAGGTGACCGGTTATCCCGGCAAAGTCGACAAAAAGAATTTTACAGGAGAGGTAGTGAATGACGAGATGGTGATCACCGGCTCTTTTGAATCATCCGATCCGGTGATCAATCAGGTCATGAAGAATGCTTTCTGGGGGATACGGGGCAACTATAAAGGGATGCCGGTGGATTGCCCCCAGCGGAATGAACGTCAGCCCTGGCTGGGAGACAGGATCATCGGCGGTCTTGGGGAAAGTTATCTCTTTGAAAACGTCCAGATGTACAGCAAATGGATGGACGACATCCGCGAAGCACAAAGGGAGGATGGATGTATACCGGATGTGGCACCTGCTTTTTGGAATTACTATTCCGACAATGTGACCTGGCCTTCCGCTTTCTTCTTCAATTGCGATATGCTTTATACTCAGTTCGGCAACCAGGAACCGATTGAAAAAAATTATGAGAGCATGCTGAAATGGGTTCGCCATATGAAAGGGGAATACATGACAGAGGACTATCTTATGCCGCGTGATAAGTACGGTGACTGGTGTGTGCCACCTGAATCACCGGAACAGATCCATGCAAGAGATCCGAGGCGCCTTACCGACGGTGCGCTGATCGGTACTGCTTATTATTACCGGATACTCAGATTGATGAAAAAATTCGCCCTCTTACAGGATAAACAGGATGATGCGGCACAATTTGACGCATTGTCCGATAAAGTAAAAGCAGCATTTAACGATAAATTCTTCCGGACTGACAGCCTGTTTTATGGCAACAATACGGCGACAGCCAACCTGTTGCCGCTCGCCTTCGGGATGATCCCCGAAGAGTGGGTCCCTGCCGTAGAGAACCATCTGGTGACAGGCATAATGAAGAATAACAACTATGACTGCCACATTCCTACGGGTGTGATCGGTTCCCAATGGATTTTACGGGAGTTTTCCAAAATGGGAAGGGCCGATATCGCGTTCCGTCTGGCATCCAATGATACTTATCCGAGCTGGGGGTATATGGCAAAACAAGGCGCTACCACCATCTGGGAATTATGGAATGGCGATACGGCACGGCCTGAAATGAATTCTGGTAACCATGTGATGCTGTTGGGTGATTTCATCCCGTTTTGCTACGAAAATATGGCCGGAATAAAATCGGACGATGAGCTGATCGCTTTCAAAAAGATCATCATGAGACCCCATTTTGATATTCAGGACTTATCCTATGTCAATGCTTCTTATAAGACGCCATACGGGGATGTAAAGAGCTACTGGAAAAAAGACCTTGAACGGCTGGAGTGGATCGTTTCCGTTCCGCCCAACAGTACTGCAGTGGTGCATTTCCCGGCAAACAGCTTCAATATCAGGGAAGGAGATGTTGCTTTGAAAACCGGAAACGGGATAAAAGAACTGGGCAGGGACGAAAACGCTATTATATGGGAGATGGGTTCGGGCGATTACAACTTCACTATGGAGCTGGATCCCGGATACGAAAAGTGGAGGAAAGGTATTGTGGAAGAGAAATTCCTCTATGAAACAGCACCCTTTCCCGAGTGCCATGCAGCAACTATCGCCGAGACACCTGAAGGATTGGTGGCCGCTTTCTTCGGAGGGACCAAAGAGCGGAATCCCGATGTCGAAATCTGGGTATCACGGATGGTGAACGGTGAATGGACAGCACCGGAGTCGGTAGCGAACGGCATTATCAGTGATACGTTGAGAAAAGCCTGTTGGAACCCGGTGCTGTTTCAGGTGCCCGGAGAGGAATTATTGCTTTTTTACAAGATAGGTAGTTCCGTGAGCGACTGGACCGGACATCTGATCCGTTCTTTCGATCACGGAAAAACATGGACGGAACCGGAAGAGCTGCCCGAAGGGTTTATCGGGCCGGTCAAAAATAAACCCGTCATGATCGGCAGGAGAATGATCTGTCCTTCCAGTCTGGAAGGCGCTCCCGGTTGGAGGGTCCATTTCGAAATTACCGAAGACAAAGGTAAAACCTGGAGGAAAGTGGGCGCCATCAATGATGGAAAAGCGATCAGGGCAATTCAACCCAGTATCCTGACCTATCAGGATGGCTCTTTGCAAATTCTTGCAAGGACACGTGATGCAGCCTTGGCCGAAGCCTGGTCGAAAGAGGGAGGGGAGACCTGGGGTGAAATGACGCTGTCCGGATTGCCCAATAATAATTCAGGGACCGATGCCGTGACGCTCCGCGACGGACGGCAGTTGCTGGTATATAATCACGTAAAACCTACGGATAGATCAGGGAAAGGGCCCAGAACCCCGTTGAATGTCGCCTTATCGGATGACGGAAAAGCATGGTATGCTTCGCTGATCCTGGAGGATTCCCCGGTCAGCCAATACTCCTATCCTTCTGTTATCCAAGGAGAAGATGGATATGTTCATATTGTCTACACCTGGCGCCGTCAACGCATTAAATATGTGAAAATCGATCCCGCTAAACTGGAACGAACGCCGATTCAAAACGAAGCCTGGCCATATTGAATGTGAGTTTACTCCAAAAAGAAAAAGAATACAAGTCTATTCATGAACTTTAAAGAATAAATTGTAAGTTTGTTCTTTAAATCAATAAAATATGGCAATTCCTGTCAACATAGAAAAACTTGTCTCCGGACGTATTGTTGAAAGTGAACGGATTGAATATAAAAAAGGTTGGAATCCGGCAGCTATATATCGTACGATTTGTGCATTTGCAAATGATTTTGAAAACATAGGGGGCGGATATATTATTGTAGGCGCCGAAGAAGAGAATGGTAGAGCCAAACGCCCGATTACAGGTATACCGACGGAACAATTGGATGCTATCCAAAAAGAAATGATCGGTTACAACAACCTTATACGCCCTTATTATGGTCCTAAAATAGATATTCAGACGCTCGACGAACAAAATCTCCTTGTAATTTGGGTTCCCGCCGGAATGGACCGTCCTTATGAAGTCCCTGAAAATATAAAGGCTAAAGATAAAAAACATCAGTATTATATCCGCAAATATGCAAGTACCGTTCGACCGGGTAAAGTAGAACTGGAAGAATTATTTAACCTGGCAAATCGTATTCCATTCGATGACCGTTCCAATCAACAAGCTACAATAGACGACATTTCCCCTTCCTTGGTCAGGGAGTATCTGGTTACGGTAGAGAGCGAATTACTGGATGAATTCGACAAAGTGCCGTTAGTAGAAATTTATCGTTCAATGGATCTGTTACACGGCTCTGATGAGATGCTTTTTCCCAAGAATATTGCATTGATGATGTTCAATTTCAGGCCGGACAAATTCTTTCCCTATTCCCGTATTGAAATAGTGGAGTTTCCCAAAGGATTAGGCGATCCTACATTTTATGAAAAGCCTGCCATTACGGGCCCCATACACATACAAATCCAAAAGGCATTGGAACAGCTTGAGAATATCGCACTAAAAGAACAGATATATAAACGCCCTGACAAAGCTGAAGCGGAACGTGTATGGAGTTATCCGTTTCGGGCATTGGAGGAGACGGTAGTCAATAGTGTATATCATCGCAGTTATGAGATCAGGGAACCTGTTGAGATCCGTATTCTCCCCGATGCCATTGAAATAATCAACTATGGTGGCCCCGACCGCAGCATAAAGTTGGAAGAAGTTCGGAAAGGTATTATCCGGAACAGGAGATACCGTAATCGTAGAATTGGGGATTTCTTAAAGGAACTGGATATGACCGAGGGAAGAGGAACAGGTATTCCCATTATCCGTAAAGAAATGGCGAAAAACGGTTCTCCCGAACCCTGTTTTGAAACAGACGAGAACTACAACTATTTTATAGTCACTCTTCCAATTCATCCCGCTTTTCGTTCCGATGAGGGTGTAAATGAGGGTGTAAAAATATCGCAACCATCTGATAATAAAATTAATACTATTTATTCCCTCGTTCGTGAGGGTGTAAATGAGGGTGTAAATGAGGGTGTAAGCGAAATAATAGATCTTATTTTGAAGACGACGGGGCTGAACGCTGTGGAAATTGCAGAGAGAACGGGGAAAAGTCTTGCCACAATTGAACGATATCTCCGTATATTAAGAAAAAAAGAGATCATTGAATTCAGGGGAGCCCCGAAAACCGGAGGTTATTTCTTTACTTCAAAAGTAGATGAATTTTTAAATAAATAACGAATACCACTATTATGCCTCGTCCCCGCAAATATACCTTTCATCTGTCCCAACTGGAGGGATTTAAAGAGGCACGTTCGCCAAAATAGAGATGCCGGAATCTTATTTCTTTTCCTGCAACAACTGTTCCAAAAGGGCCATTTTTCTCTCTCCAGTTTGAGCATCCGTTCGTACAGGACAGTTTTTCCCTTACTTAGTTCGAGAATTTGTTCGATTAAATTATACGTTCTGTAATTATTTCTTCTCTCCCAATAACTTTTCCAATAACGCAATCTTTTCCTGCTCTTTTTCCAATAACTTTTCAAAAAGTTCTGCAATCTTATCTATCGGGTTATTGATAATATTATCTCCGGCAATATAATTATAGGCAGAGCCTGAATTATTATCCAGTCTGTTGTTTTCAATAATCACCGTTACCGGATCTTCTTCCAGTTCCTTGATCAATTCGGGGGCTACATTTAATGCTTTGGCTAATTTATCAATCACCTCATCTTCCAACACTTTTTTCTGTTCGAAATTGGAAACGCGTGCCTGGGTGATTCCCATCATATCAGCCAGAACTTCCTGCTTGATTCCTAAAGAGTGACGAATGCGCTTTACTGCGTGCCCGTGATGTGTATTCTTGAAGGTCTGCTCTTTTGTTTCCATTTTTTATCTGTTTTTCCGTGTTATATAGCAAAAATAGTGATTTTCGGTGATATACTTATAATTATATCCGGAAATCGCATAATTATATGTCGATTTTGTTCCGTTATTCACAAAAAATCTTTTTTCCTTTGTCATTGTGTTACTGTTTTTAAGAATAATTATTTGTCATTGACTCTTAAATCAGCTTATGAAGAGCTGATTATATGTTGAAAAAAATTGAATTTGGTAGAGAATGAATTTCTTTATTGTGTAAATATTAAGTAAAAAATCATCATCCTGTTAAAAATTATGCCTATGGGAACATAATAGATTTAAAACGAATTATTATTTTTGTACCGTAAAACCACGGTACGAAGTAATATAGCGCTTTTTTGGCCTTCATAACGAATCCGCTAAATTCTCACACGAGGCTAAAGAATGGAAGCGCCCTTAGCAATAAGGGCGTGGACATTGTCATATTCTCGTGTGAAGGCCCTAGCGGTGCCTGTTATGAGGAATATCGACAATCGTCCGCGCCTCTTTTTTATATCCTCGCATATAAATCGAATAAGATGTCAGAAGCCTGATTACCGGCAGTCTTATTCTTTCATAAACGGAATACCTATTTTTCGCCTGGACGATTGCCCGTTACCGCTCCGGGTTTCAGTTACCTGCAAACTCTCTTCTCTTTCAGCCGACTTTAGCCGGAATACCCGTTTAATTTTTCAATAAACGCCGACAAGGTATTTGCCGTTTGTAGCGGATCAGATTCACCGTCGGCCTGTAAACCCATAATATATTCACCATGATGCTAAAAGACCTTACGGGATACAATATATGATAATTTATTAATCAATCTAAAACAAAATCCAAGATGAAACAAGTAATTTTAAGTTTAGTGAAAAGGATGATGTTTCTCTTCATGTGGTTATTTCCCTTATGTCTGTTTGCCCAAAACATAACCGTTAGGGGTACTGTTACCGATAACAATAACGAACCCCTGATAGGGGTAACCGTTCAGGTACAGGGAACGGCAACCGGAACGATTACCGATATGGATGGGAATTTTGTATTACCGGATGTTCCGTCCAGTGGTATCCTTGAAATCTCCTACGTAGGTATGCAGAGGCAAACTGTTCCGGTTGATGGAAGGACGTTTATAAGTGTGGTGCTGGCGGAAGATACGGAAACGTTGGACGAATTGGTAGTCATTGGTTATGGAACAGTAAGGAAGCGTGACCTCACGGGAGCGGTAACCTCTGTAAGTAATCAGGAAATTGTCATCTCTCCCACCAATAACGTGATGGAAGCCTTAGCGGGTAAGATCCCGGGTATGGATATTATTAAGTCGAGCGGACGGGTTGGAGAAGGAGTAGATATCATATTAAGAGGGTCACGCTCTATCTATGGAGATAATTCGCCTCTGTTTATTATCGACGGGATCCCGGGTAGTTACAGCCAGGTCAATCCTTCCGATATCGAGAGTGTGGACATTCTCAAAGATGCCTCTTCCACGGCAATTTACGGGTCTGCGGGAGCAAACGGGGTGGTCATCATTACCACAAAACGGGGTAAGGAGGGTAAAACCAGGGTGAACCTGGATAGCTACTTCGGTTTTAGCGGTAAACCGGAGTTCTTTCACGGTATGATCGGCGACGAATGGGTGCAGTACCAGAGGGAAGCCTATAGATACCAGAATGGACAGTATCCGGCCGATATGTCTACCTTATTGCCTGATGCAGGCAAACTGGAAGCCTATAATCAGGGGAAATGGATCGACTGGGTGGAGGAAGCTGCCGGTAATACGGCTACAAACCATGTAACCAATCTGTCCATAACAGGTGGAAATGCGAAAACCCGGGTATACTCTTCTATTTCCTATAATCGTGACCAAGGATTACTGAAAAATGAAAACCAGGACCGTTATGTGTTCCGGTTTAATGTCGATCATGAGCTGTTTAATTGGATGAAAACGGGAATCACATCTAACTTGAGTTACTCAGACCGGAACAATGGGGTGAATAATACTTTTACAAGGTCGTTATCGGCATTTCCCCTTGGAGATGCGTACGACGAAAATGGAAATATCATCCATGAATATGCAACGAATGAATTTTCACCCCTTGGAGACTTCATCCCTTATCAATTCGAAAATAATAACAAGAATACGTATATTCATGTAACCGGAAATGTGGAAATAGTGCCGGTTGCCGGTGTAAGCCTGAAAACAGTCTTAAGCGGGACATTGAACAATGGAAGAACCGGCCAGTTCTGGGGAAACCAGGCCAACGCCAATCGGCCTACTTACGCGGGGTCACCGCATGCTTCCATTACAAACAATTATGGCAGAAGTTATACATGGGAAAATATACTCTCCTATAATAATACCTTTGCCGATAAACATACTGTCGGAGCAACTTTGGTTACTTCATGGAGTCACAGTCAGAATGAATTCAATATGGCTGCAAGCAGTGGGCAGCAATTAGAATCCTGGTCATACTGGCGCTTGATGTCAGGAACAGCTCCTCATGTAGAGTCAGGTTTTGACCAAACGCAGAAAATGTCTTATGCTATACGAGTAAATTATTCATTACTGGGTAAATATCTGTTAACCTTTTCAAATCGATGGGATGGTGTCTCCTGGTTATCTGCCGGTCATAAGTGGGATAGTTTTCCGGCAGCGGCGGTCGCGTGGCGTATTTCGGATGAGGAATTCATGGGGTCCATCGATTGGCTGACCAACTTAAAGTTGAGGGTAGGTTATGGAGTTACCGGAAACTCTGGAGGAATAGGCGCCTATGGTTCGACTACGAATGTGTATGCTTATTCCAGTGCCGGTATATCAATAGACGGACAAATAGTACCTTTTACTCAATATACGGGAACATACGGCAATCCCAGTCTCGGATGGGAAAAATCAAAGAACTGGAATCTCGGGTTCGATTTCGGATTTTCTAACAGAGTGAACGGTACCCTGGATCTCTTTCAAACAAAAACAACGGGACTCCTATTTAGACGCACTATGCCTATTACAGATGGAATTACCGGATGGGGAGCGCCTCTTTCCAGTTGGGAAAATATTGCCGAAACCAGTAATAGAGGATTCGAACTGGCCATCAACTCGCACAATATAGAAACAAGAGATTTCAGGTGGAACACAGACCTGACTTTTACATGGAGCGAGGAAAAAATCGAATCTCTACCTTCCGGTGATCTGATCGCGGAAAGTTTGTTTGAAGGGTATCCTATACGTTCATTGTATAACTATAAATACCTTGGCATATGGGGAAGTGATACTCCTGCTGAAACCCTGGAAATATACGGTGTAAAACCGGGCTGGATTAGAATTGAGACTGTGGAAAATGATGGCGATGGAGGAGAGCATAAATATAGTGAGAATGACCGACAGATTTTAGGCCATTTGAATCCGGATTATATTGTCGGTTTAAATAACAGTTTTCAATACAAAGATTTTGATTTCACTGTTTTTGCCATGGCGAGATACGGTCAGACAATCGAGAGTGATTTGATCGGATGGTATACGGCAAAGGCCAATACCTCAACAAATCAGCCTCGCGGGATAGATTACTGGACCGAAAGTAACCAGAGTGCTTACTTTCCGGTTCCCGGCAGTGGCGATGAGCAAACTGTCATGTCGGCCTTGAGATTCCGGGACGGCTCTTTTATTAAGATCAAAAATATCACATTGGGATATAGCTTACCCAAAAGTGTTATCCAAAAAACGTTCTTTGAAAACTGTCGTTTTTATGTAACTGCCTATAACCCGTTTGTATATGTAAAAGATAAACAACTGAGAGGAACAGATCCGGAGACGAACGGCTCGGATTCATTCCCTTTGTATAAACAGTATGTTTTCGGAATAAATATTAATTTCTAATGATGACAAAGATGAGATCTACAATAAAAAATATATTACTTGGAGCTGTATTGCTCGCTGTAACGATGAAATTCCAATCCTGTTCTCTGGATGAGTATAATCCGGGAGGATTTACAATGGAGGCAATGTCTGCCACAGAGGAAGGTTATCAGACACTGGTCAATCAGTGCTATTTCGCAATGCAGCGGTATTTCTATGGAACTGATAGCTGGATGGCGCTTACCGAAGGGAATACGGACCTGTGGACATATCAACGCAATATGTCAACCAGCTGGACCCAGTGGTTTTGGTTTTTTGCCGGAGCCGCTCCCAATACAACCTATACAAACAATTGGTGGAACGGAACCTATGATGGGATCGGCTCATGTAATACGGCCATTTACTATGCCGACAGGGTGCCTTTTAAAACCGAAGAAGAGCGCAACGCCAAACTTGCCGAGGCGCGTTTCTTGAGAGCCATTTACTATTTTAATGCTGTAGAACAGTTTGGCGCTGTTACGATGATAACTGAGCCGGCACAGTCCATTAATTTTAAACCCGAAAGGACCGATCCATTGACTATCTATGAAGAGATAATCATTCCCGACCTGTTGTTTGCTTTGGAATGGTTGGGAAAAGGAACTGATGCCACTACGACTATTCCTACAAAGAAGGCTGCACTCGGTTTCCTGGCTAAAGCGTATCTGCAAACGGTACAATACGATGATTCCAAAAAATATGCTGCAGATGCATTACGTTATGCGAAGATGTTGATTGATGATGCAGAAGCAGGAGGTGCGCAGTACAATGCCTATATGTATCCCAGTTACGAAGATGTATTTAAAGAAGCTAACAACTGGAATAATAAAGAGGCACTTTGGAAACATCGCTGGTATGCCGGTGCCGACGGACATGGGTCGAGTAACGGAAATTACCGGTTGAACAGGAATAATGAATATTTCGGTTGTAATCTGTTCCAATTTGGTGCCTTCACCGATACGCAGGAGTACCGTATTTCCTACGAAGGGAATCAATCCGGGCAGTTTATGCCGACACAACATCTCCTGAGCCTGTTTATGCAGGATGATGATACGCTGGATCCGAGATTTAATATTGTGTTTACTACAGAGTGGGATGCAAATACCCGGTATATATGGGACGAATCCACTGTACACCGGTTTGATCGTAAAGAGAGTGTTACCGGATCAGTGATCGAGGTGGGTGACCCTGGAGTCCGGTTTCTTATGCCGCAGGATCCTGGCTATACAACTGAATCCGCCAATAAACTGAGCCGGGACTATCTGGTGGTTGATTATAAGGATGTCTATAATGATACAGAGAAAAGAGTAAAAGCGAATTATGCATACCAGAATCCGTCGGGAGATTATACATCCGACGGATCCTCTGAGAATCCGTTCAATTATTTCTATCCGTCACTCAATAAGCATAACAGCAGCAATTTCTATGTGGCAAATGCCAGTCAAAGAAGAAACGGGAACCTCAACGCTACTTTTATGATGCGTATGGGCGAAGTATATCTGATTGCGGCAGAGGCCGATATCTATGCGAATGGTGGAGCCAATGCAGCCCAGTATATTAACAAAGTACGTGCCCGGGCGGGTGCGCAACCCTTAAGCGGAGCAGTTACGGTGCGTACGGTGCTGGATGAAAGAGGCCGTGAATTATGCGGCGAATATTCCAGACATTATGACCTAAAACGTACAGGTATGTTTAAGGATAATAGCTATTTACAGAGTACGCACCCCGATTTGGCTGTATTCTTTAAACCCGAATATGCTTTACGTCCCATACCTACCGCATTTATCCAGGCATTGGAAGGTGGCGGAAGTTATTATCAGAACCCCGGGTATTAAGCGATGGCTACTGAAAGTAGCAAGATTTATATAATTAAAGAGGAGGGTGCCCAGATTGGTACCCTCAACTATTTGTCCCCTATCTGATTCCTTAAGGTTGAAATTTACTATTCTTGCCAGATGATGGTTAAATAAAATTTCTGGTAATTAACAATGTTAAAGTGAGGGAATTTTAAGTACATAAGTACTAAGTATGAAGTCTCTATTTTGAGATGTCTAACTTTATGTTATTAACTGAAATGCTATGATTATGTTAAAGAATGTGTCTTTAAGTCGGTATCAGCGCGTAAAGCTTTCAATGGGTAAAGTTTTGGTTATTAGCGTTGTTACTTTTATGGTCGGGATGATCTGTCCCGCTTTGCTATTGGGAAACAGTATTTCCGATAATTTATCTGACAGCTTTGGAGTAAATCAGGCTTTACAGGTTAGAGGGAATATAGTAGATGAGACAGGAGAACCGTTAATCGGTGTCTCCATACTCATAGAAGGAACTTCGCAGGGAACAGTATCAGATATCGATGGGAATTTCGTAATGAACCTTCAATCAGCGGGTGTTTTACAGATAACGTATGTGGGTTATAAAACACAGCACATAGCAGTCAACCAGAGCAATGACAATCTGAGGATTGTGATGGAACCGGAGATCAGCACCCTGGATGAAGTGGTGGCTATTGGCTATGGTACCGCAAGAAAAAGAGATTTGACAGGAGCGGTGTCATCCGTAAAAACATCGGATATTGTGCAGATACCCACGTCCAATGCCATGGATGCTATCCAGGGTAGAGTGGCAGGAATGGATATAACCCGGTCGAGCGGAAGCGCCGGATCAGGGGTGAACATTACCATAAGGGGTACCAAAACCCTGGGATATACGGATATCTATGGGACTAAAACAAGAAATACCGAACCGCTTTTCATCATAGACGGTGTGCAGGGCGGATCCTATGCGGATTTGAACCCTAATGACATAGAGAGTATCGATGTATTGAAAGATGCTTCTTCAACGGCAATATATGGATCATTAGGCGCCAACGGTGTTGTAATTATTACTACCAAAAGGGGACGGGAAAACAGGATCAGTATAAATTATGATGGTTATTATGGTGTCAATGGGTTTGTTGATTACCCGACGCCCAGGATCGGTGAATCGTATATGGATGTAAGAAGAGAGGCTTACAGGGCAGTTGGGGAATGGGAATCCCAGGCGGATGATTTCAAGATATTCTCGAACGAAGAATGGGATGCCATACAAAACAACCAGTGGGTGAACTGGATCGACGAACTGGTACGGCAGGGAAGACAACAAAGCCATAATGTGACAGTTTCTTCCAATAATGATAAATTGAATTCGTATCTTTCATTGGGCTATTACAATGAAGAAGGTATCTTTAAAAAAGATGATTTCACCAGATACACGTTGCGGGTAAATCTTGATTACGAAGTAAGAAAATGGTTGAATATAGGAGTGAATTCCCAGTTGACTTATTTCGATCAGAATAGTGTTCCAAGCAGTATGCTTACCCAGGCACTGACCTATATTCCGCTGGGTACTCCTTATGACGAAAACGGAGAAATAAATCTGTTTCCTGTGTCGGGTGACGCACAAAGATTATCGCCGTTGGCCAATTATGCCTCAGAGAATAAGGCGATTGACAATACAATTGCCCTGAGATCGTTTAATACGGCCTATCTGATTATCAGGCCCATTGAGCAGTTAAGCTGGAGGTCTAATCTTTCCACATCCGTAAATGCGCAGAGAAGGGGTATATATAATGGTCAATACTCCACCAGCCAGTATGGAGGAAGTTACATAAACCAGGCTCAGGTGAATAAGGATTTATTCAGGAACTATACATGGGACAATATAATTACCTATGCCGATAATATAGGAGATCATTATCTGGAAGCGACCGGGATTACCACATGGATCAAAAATATGGATGAAAGTTATTCATCGATTGGAAATGACCAACTGCTGGATTCATACCTGTTTTACTCCCTTGGCGCTACAGATCCTGCAAGCCGGTTGATTTATTCAAATTATATACAATCTCAGACATTTGGTCTGGCAGCGCGTCTTTCATACAATTATCTGGGTAAATATTATATTACGGCTACCGGCAGATGGGACGGTTCTTCGACACTTGCACCGGGCCATCAATGGGATTTCTTTCCCTCTGTTTCGGGTGCATGGCGCATAAATGAGGAACCTTTTATGGCATTTTCCTCAGATTGGTTAAGCAATTTAAAGCTAAGGGCCAGTTATGGTACATCAGGAAATGCCGGCGCGCCGCCCTATGCAACACAGGGTGGGAGCGTGTCTGCCAATACGAGATTCGGCTTTAATGATGATCCAGTTTTAGTGTATCAGTTCGCTTATCTGGTAGGGAATCCTTCGCTTGGATGGGAAAAATCAACTTCTACCAATCTTGGGTTTGACATCGGCCTATGGAATAACAGGATCGATCTCAACCTCGATCTGTACAATATTGATACGGATAATATATTGATGGCCAGAAGCCTGCCGCCATCCACCGGCGCCGGAGGATCCAGCTCGGCACAATTCTCCACCTATCAGAATATCGGAAAGACCAATAATAAGGGAATAGAGATCACATTGAACACGGTAAATATAGACAGAAGAGACCTGAAATGGAACTCAACCCTGACATTTACTTCCAATAAGGAAAAGATCGTGTCGTTGATTACCGGTGAAGATATCATATCAGGTCAAAATCCGGAGATAGCGTCCTTACTGATAGGGAGACCAATAGATTCTTTTTACTCCTATAAACTGGATGGCATCTGGCAATTGGGGGAAGAAGAGGAAATGGCTAAATATAAGTTGAACGGAGCGGAAAATGCTTTTACTCCCGGCAGTCTGAAAGTGGTGGACAGCAATGGGGATTTCAATATCACCACAGACGACCGTCAGTATCTGGGGAGCAGATCGCCCAAGTTCACTATCGGACTGAATAATTCTTTATATTACAAAGGTTTTGACCTGGGGTTATCTATGTTGATGAGATGGGGTCAAATGATCGATGCCGAGTTTCTAGGGAGATTCGATCCTTCGGGAGTATCCAATAGCCCGGATTATCTGAATTACTGGACTCCTGAAAATCCGTCGAATGATTTTCCAAGACCCAAAAAAGACGGGAGAATATATGATAACTTTGGATATATGTCCCTTAATTATATTGATGGCTCTTATTTTAAAATAAGGAATGTAAATCTCGGCTATACAATCCCTGCCGCATTATCGGGCAAAATGGGGATTAATAAGTTAAGATTCTATATTACGGCTTCTAATTTATTTACTGTCGCCAAGAGCCATTTGATAAAGAATTATGATCCGGAACGGGGAGGCTCTGAAAGTATGCCCTTGACCAAACAAGTGGTATTTGGTGTGAATTTTAATTTTTAACAGAATGATCATTATGAACACAAAATTACAGTATAAAATAGTAGTTCTGGTCATGACGCTCTCTTTCTTTGGGGCGTGTAGTCTGGAAGAATATAATCCTTCCGGCTCTACGGCCGATATAGTATTCAGTACCGAAGAAGGGATGAATGCACTGGTGAATTCAGCGTATTATAATTTTAGTGCGCAATTTTACGGAAGGGAAGATATCATGTTCCTGTTCGAAGGAGGAACCGATTTATGGTATATGGGCGCCAGGGGAACGTATGCGGAACAACTATTGGTTTATAACGAGAGATTGGATCCTACTACCGGGCAAATAAGAAACACATGGCAACGCCTGTACGAAATCGTGAATTATACCAATGCCGGAATAAACAGGATCGAGAATGTGGTATATTCGGATGAGAATGTGAAATTAGCCAAAGAGGGAGAGTTGCGATTTATACGGGCTTACGCCTATTGGATGATTGCCGAAACATTCGGTGGGGTGACCTTAAGGACTACTGAAACATCCGGGGTTCCTCTGACAGCCGAAAGAAGTCCCCTGAAAGATTTCTATGATTTAATAATAAGTGATCTGGAAAGGGCTGCGCAAATATTGCCGTACCATCAGGATCAGGTAGGGAGAGCCGATAAAAAAGCAGCGTATGGAATGCTTGCAAGAGCAGCATTGACCCGCGCTTCTTATCTGGAATATTTTGAAAACAATAAAGCGGAAGCAGATCAATTCTATCAAAAAGCATTGGATGCAGCCAATGAATTGATCGATAGCCAGGCAGAGTACGGATGTCGCCTTTATGACACGTTTGAAGAGGTTTTTGCCCCGTCAAACAATAAGAACAATGCTGAGGCTTTGTGGACGATAACCCATTCGACCAATTCCGCCCTGAATCCGCAGCCGAACAATGCCAATCGGCTGTTCAGGTGGTACCTGGCAAAATATACCGGACTTTGCGGTATGCCCTCTTTAGAAGTGACGGAATATGGAAGGGACGGCGCGAGTAGATTGATGCCTACCAGATTCCTGTTGGATATTTTCGATGAAGATATCGATGCAAGGTATTATGGCTCCTTTAGAGAGCATTTCATCCTTCCTCTTACTACCCAGCCTTACAGTTGGACTACAACCGATATTGCACGGTTTGAAAAATCTTTTTCTGCCGGTTCCGTGACCATTCAACCGGGTGACACCGCATTGTTTTATACCAAAAAGGTCATCACAGATAAGGATTCCAGACCGTACGGAGTGAAAGATATCAACGATACCTACAGTTCCGACGGGACAATTTCGACCAACGCAAACAATAATCCCTATTATCCGTCACTCATGAAGTTCAGGGATCCCGACAGGACACCCGGATCAGATGCCGGTACTAAGAATGTGATTGTCATGCGTCTTGCTGAAATGTACTTGATTGCGGCTGAGGCAAGTTATAAGTTAAACAGAACCTCTCCTGACGCTGCTTATTATATAAACGTTTTAAGAACGAGAGCTGCGGTAAAAACTCCTGTAGATCGTACCTCGGAGATGCAGGTATCGATCTCGGATATCGATCTCGACTTCTTGTTGGACGAAAGGGCCAGGGAGCTTGCGGGAGAACATCTGCGTTGGCCCGATTTAAAAAGGACCAAGCAGTTGGAGAACAGATTGGGACAAGGGAATCAGAATCCGGATATTACTGCTTTTAATCCCGATAAACATTATGTTCGTCCGATTCCTCAATCTGAATTAGATGTGCTGGAAAATGCGGATGAGTATGGTCAGAATCCCGGTTATTGATCAGGGATTAGTGTAAAAGGACAACCTACGTGATTAGATGCTCCCCAAAAGTTTCGGTCTAACTTTTGGGGGCATTTGTTTTTAGATTATTCCTTGTCAGATGTAATCACATTTGTTTGTGCGAAAGCATTTTGCTTATGTTTTCAATGACAAAAACAAAATGCAAAAAGTCTTTTACGTTCTTTAATCAACGGTGGCAGAATCCCGGTTCTTGATGAGTACAATGCAATATTGAGAACGTCATAAAAATGTGTAGTAACGTAAATAAAGATAACGAATTAAGGGATACCACAAGGATTATCGTGGATTCCTCAAATAAAATCACATTAACACTATGAGAAAGAGAAAGTTTCTGTTTCCTTTAGGGTTGCTTTGTTTCACTTTATCGGTGATGGCACAACAAAAAGGATTGTTAAATACGGTGAACAGCCAGCATGTAGTAATGAACAATGTAGATATGGGATCCGTACATTGGACGAAAGGATTCTGGGCAGACCGGTTTGAAGTCTATAAAGACACGATGATCCTGAGCATGTGGAAGACACTGAATAATCCTGAAGTATCCCATTCTTTCAGGAATTTTGAGATTGCCGCAGGTGATAAAGAGGGTGTCCATTCAGGTCCCCCTTTTCACGATGGTGATTTCTATAAATGGTTCGAAGGGGTGGCATCGGTCTATGCCGTCACAAAAGATCCCCGGTTGGATGCTTTGATGGACGAAATAATAGAAACCTTACAGAAAGTGCAACGTCAGGATGGATATATCCATACTCCCGTGCTCATTGAAGAGAGAAATGAGACGAATAAAGAAACGGCATTCCGTGACAGGTTGAATTTTGAGACCTATAACCTGGGCCATTTAATGACGGCCGCCTGCGTACATTACCGGGCAACCGGTAAAAGGTCACTGTTGGAGATGGCTATTAAAGCGGCAGATTTCCTCCGGAATTTTTATGAAACGGCCTCTGCCGAGTTGGCGAGAAATGCCATATGCCCTTCTCATTATATGGGGGTAGTGGAGATGTACAGAACCACTGAAAATTCTGCTTACCTGAAGTTGGCGCAAAACCTGATCGATATTCGTGGTCTGGTGGAGAGCGGAACGGACGACAATCAGGACCGGATTCCTTTCAGGGAGCAGACCAAAGCAATGGGGCATGCCGTGAGGGCAAATTATCTGTACGCAGGCGTGGCGGATGTATATGCCGAAACGGGAGAACAAAAGCTAATTGAGAATCTGAAGTCGATCTGGGATGATATTGTCAACAGAAAGATGTACATCACAGGTGCCTGCGGTGCTTTGTATGACGGTACTTCTCCTGACGGTACGAGCTATGAACCCGATTCGATCCAGAAAGTGCATCAATCGTATGGCAGGGCGTATCAATTGCCGAACAGTACCGCGCATAACGAGACGTGTGCCAATATCGGGAATCTGCTGTTTAACTGGCGCATGTTACAGGTGTCAGGGGATGAGAAATACGCCGACGTGATGGAAACGGCGCTTTACAACAGTATCCTGTCGGGAGTAAGCATAGACGGAAAACGATTCTTTTATACCAATCCTTTGCGTGTCTCGGCGGATTTCCCTTATACTTTGCGTTGGTCAAAAGAACGTGAAGAATATATCACATTGTGTAACTGTTGTCCGCCAAATACGGTGAGGACCTTGTGTGAAACACACAATTATTTCTATTCGGTAGCGGATAATGCCCTTTGGTTTCATACTTACGGGGGAAATAAACTGGATACCAGTTTACCCAATGGTACAGTGATTCAATTGTCTCAGGTTTCGGATTATCCCTGGGATGGGAAGAACAGTATCCGGATCGACCGGATCTCTGGAAACGATGAGGTTTCACTATTCTTCCGTATTCCGCAGTGGAGTGGAGAGGCTACCCTTTCTGTAAATGGTAAGGCAATCGATATCTCGTCTGAAAAAGGAGCGTATGCTGAAGTCAAAAGAAGATGGAAAAAAGGAGATATCATTGAGTTGGATCTGGATATGCAAACGGTTTTAATGGAAGCCAATCCTCTGGTGGAAGAGGTCAGAAACCAGGTCGCCGTGAAGAGAGGACCGCTGGTCTACTGTCTTGAATCGATGGATATAGAGGAGGGTTATCAGATGGATGATGTGATGCTGCCTGCGGATATGGAGCTTACACCACGCAGAATGGTTATCGATGGTAGCCCGATTATCTGTCTTGAAGGGCAGGCCGACCTGATTGCCGGTGACCCGTCGTGGAAAAACCAGCTTTACCGGCCTGTAGCCAAAGAAAAAGAAAAAGTGAATATACGGTTGATCCCTTATTATGCCTGGGGAAACAGGGGGAAAGGTGAGATGACCGTTTGGATGCCATTGTCAAGATAAAAGAGGAGTATGAAGCAAAACTATTTTTTCACGATCATTGTTTTTTTATCCTTTATAATAACCGATCTCTTTTCGGCAGATATCTGGATTTCATCTACGGGAAACGACAGTAACGATGGTTCTAAGGAATCCCCGAAGCTGACATTACAGGCTGCATTGCGCCAGGCACGCGAAATGCGCAGATTGAATATATCAGGAATCGAGAATGGGATAAACATTATATTGAAAGAGGGCACTTATTACCTTTATGAACCTCTCTATATCCGGCCGGAAGACAGCGGAACACCCCAGTCTCCGACGACCATCCGCGGGGAGAAAGGTGAAATGCCAGTTGTCAGTGGCGGCATGCCCATCACCCAATGGGAAAGAAGCGGAAAATACTGGGTTGCCGATGTGCCCGATTTTAACGGACGTCCCCTCGATTTCCGCCAGTTATGGATAAACGGGAGAAAGGCCGTGCGTGCCAGGGATGTGGTCGATTTTGAGGCGATGCACCGGATTCTGGATAACGATCCGGTCAATCAGGTCCTATGGGTGCCTTCCAGGGCTGTGGAACCCATACTGAATGCACCTTACGCCGAGATGGTGCTGCACCAGATGTGGTGCATTTCCAATCTGCGCATCCGGTCCATCGATATCCACGGGGATTCGGCTGCTGTCCGTTTTCATAACCCGGAGCATAAAATACAGTTCGAGCACCCCTGGCCCAGTCCCATGACTACACCCGGACATGAATCCGCCTTTTATCTGACCAATGCGATGGAACTGCTCGACCAGCCCGGTGAATGGTTTCATGATTTTAAGCAGCAAAAGCTGTATTATCTGCCATTGGACAATGAGGATATAAACGGGATAGAGGCCGTTGTTCCGGCGATAGAGACGCTTATTCTGGTGGAGGGCACGTTAGACCGCCCGGTGGAAAATATCCGGTTCAGCAATATCCGGTTCAGTCATACTACCTGGATGCGTCCTTCGGAAAAAGGGCATGTGCCGTTGCAGGCGGGTATGTTCCTGACGGAAGCCTACAGGATAGACCCGAAGATGAAGAGACCCGACAATAACCACGATCTCGATAACCAGGGATGGCTCGGGCGTCCTGCAGCTGCGGTATCGCTGTCAGGTACAAAAAATATTGATTTTGAGAGGTGTGTTTTCAGGCATTTGGCTTCCACAGGATTGGATTATGCCTGGGGTAACAGAGGTGGGAAAGTAGAGGGTTCTGTTTTCAAAGATATCGGGGGAAATGGAATGGTGATCGGTAGTTTTTCACCGCCGGCCCATGAAACGCACTATCCTTATAATCCGGCGGATGAACGCGAAGTATGTTCCTATCAAAATATTGTGAACAATCTGTTTGAAGATGTGACCAACGAGGACTGGGGTTGTGTGGCCATTGCCGCCGGATATGTGAACAATATCAATATTGAACACAATGAGATACGCGAAGTGTCTTATACGGGAATCAGCCTGGGGTGGGGATGGAACAGTACACCCGTATGTATGGGAAATAATCGTGTCCGCGCCAATCATATCTGGCGTTATGCCAAACATATGTACGATGTGTCAGGTATTTACACGCTCGGCAGTCAGCCCAATACGGTGATATCGGAAAATTATATCCATGATATCTACCGGCCGGGTTATGTGCATATTCCCACACATTGGTTTTATCTCTACACCGATGAAGGTTCTTCTTTTATCACCGTAAAAAATAACTGGACGGAAGGAGAGAAATTCCTTCAGAATGCCAATGGTCCGGGAAATGTGTGGGAGAATAACGGTCCTATGGTGGACGATTCGGTCAAAACCAATGCAGGACTCACCAAAGAATTTCAATATTTATTACACTCAGAAAAATAGGAATGATATTAAATATAGCTGTGTTGGGACTTGGGGAAGGCAGAAGTACAATCTCTGCTTCATTGGCAAGTGAGAAACTGAATCTTGTGAAAATTTGCGACAGGAATGAAGAACTTTGTAGACAACGGGCAAATGAGTTTCATTTTGATGCATATACCACCAAGTACGATGATCTTTTAAACGATCCGGATATCGATGTCATTGCTATTTATACGCCGGATCATCTGCATGCCGGACATATCCGGCAGGCTTTGATACATGGAAAACATGTGGTGTGTACAAAACCGTTCATCCACGATTTATCGCATGCCAGAGAGTTGATCGAATTGTCTGAGAAGAACAACAGGAAAGTATTTGTGGGACAGAGTTCCCGCTTTTTTGAGCCGATGAAGCGTCAACGGACCGACTTCGAGAAAGGAGTAATAGGCGATTTAATAACCGTTGAAGCATTTTATAATGCCGATCATCGCTGGTTTTTGAATAAAGATTGGTCATTGAAATCCGAATTTAAGTGGTTATATGGTGGTCTGAGCCATCCCGTGGACTTCATCCGGTGGTATCTGCCTGAAATCGAAGAGGTGGTGGGATACGGTATGCTCAGCCAAAATGGGGTAAAGGCCGGCCTCAAAAACGAAGATACGATGCATTTTATCTTTAGGGCAAAAGATGGTAGAATTGCCCGTGTGAGTGGGATCTATACCTCCCCGGTACAACCTGCTATGCGTGAAAGCGAGATGAGCTGTATTCTGCGTGGAACAGAAGGTGCAAGTCAGGCCGATTATCATGAATTACGATATTCGGTCACTACCCGTGAAGGCGAGGAAAAGATAATTACCTGGGGAGAAGACTTTAAGAATTACTATTTCCGCTTCGAAGGACAAAGCCATCATGCCGGTGAATACCAGAACTACCTGGAATATTTTGCCGATAGCATTGAGCAGAATTTCACCGCTTATCCCGATATTAGGGAGGGAATCGGGACAGTGGCGCTTCTTCAGGCAATGGACCGCTCTTTACAAACCGGGGAAAAGATCAAAATCGACGATATCTTAAAGGAATACAATATCAACTTATAATTACGCTTCAAATCAATGAAAAAGTCATATCTGTTTATTGTTGCTCTCTTTTTACTGTTTCAAAACAGTCTGTTTGCTTCCGGCACTGCCACATGGATCTGGTATCCGGGAGACTATGAAATATGGTTGGGAAACGAAATGAATAACCGTCGTACGGAACGGGGCGCTTTTTTTCCGCCGTTTTGGAAGATAGACAGCCATTATGTCGTGGTTGAATTCAGTAAAGAGGTAGCGCTGACCGAACCGGAAGAAATAGAAATCAAGGTGGAGGGCAGATACAACATCAAACTGGATGGGAAACTGCAGTTTGGAATGCCGGAAAGATTCTTGTTGCCGGCCGGAAAATACAGCCTGAATATCAAAGTCTGGAATCAGGCTACTCCCCCGGCCATCTTTGTAAACGGAAAGACCGTGAAATCGGACGGAACATGGAAGGTAACTTTTGAAGACAAGGAATGGATCGATGAAAGCGGAAAAGCAAGTGATACATCCACCACATTCTATATGCATGCCGGATCGGCCGGTTTTAATTCGATCGACAATCCCCCTTCAGCATACAAACTTGCCGTAACACCTCAGTCTGTGGTCAGCAAAGAGAGATATGGAGAGGGTGAGTTGCTCGATTTCGGGAAAGAAACCATCGGGTTTCTTCAATTGAAAGGTTTACGGGGAAAGGGAAACATCCATATTTTTTACGGTGAAAGCCGGGAGGAGGCACTCGATACCGCCTATTGTGAAACACTTGACAGGTTTTCTGTGGACGGCGTCCGGATCAGGGATGAATCACTCGGCCTTACATATCCCCTCTCGGACACTTTTACAATGGAGAACAGCAAAGCGTTCCGTTACATTTACATCACGAAAGATGCGGATGTTACCTATAGTGACATCGGTATGTTGTATGAATACAAGCCGGAGGAGTACCGCGGTACTTTCCGTTGCAACGACGAAGAGCTGAACAGGATATGGGATGTAAGCACATACACGATGCACCTTACCACAAGGGAATTCTTTATCGACGGCATCAAACGCGATCGTTGGGTGTGGAGCGGCGATGCGTATCAGAGTTATCTGATGAATTATTACCTCTTTTTTGATTCACAAACGGTAAGGAATACCATCTGGCTCCTGCGTGGTAAAGATCCGGTGACCAGCCATATTAATACAATTATGGACTATACTTTTTACTGGTTCTTATCCATTTACGATTATTATCTGTTTACCGGCGACAGTCGGTTTATTTCGGAGATATACCCACGTATGCAGTCAATGATGGAATTCGTACTGGGCAGGACGAATAAAAACGGAATGGTAGAAGGATTGGCCGGTGACTGGGTGTTTGTGGACTGGGCCGACGGTTATCTCGATAAGCAGGGAGAACTCTCCTTCGAGCAGGTACTTTTCTGCAAAAGCCTCGAAACGATGGCGCTTTGTGCTGAGCTGACCAACAACGAGGAAGATAAGGTTAAGTACGAAGAAATGGCATCCGGCCTGCGGGAAAAGTTGATTCCCGCATTCTGGGATGAAGACCAACAGGCGTTGGTGCATAATCGTGTCAATGGTATCCAACAATCCGAAGTGACCCGCTATTCCAATATGTTCGCGGTATTCTATGACTATCTCACTCCTGAGCAACGGCAATCCATTAAGAACTCGGTATTGTTCAATGATTCCGTCATGAAAATTACCACACCCTATATGCGTTTTTATGAGCTGGAAGCGCTCTGTGCATTGGGTGAACACGACAGGGTAATGACCGAGATGAAAGATTATTGGGGCGGAATGATCCGTGAAGGGGCTACCTCCTTCTGGGAAAAGTACAACCCATCGGACGAGGGAATTGAGCATCTGGAAATGTACGGGCGCCCGTATGGGAAAAGTCTTTGTCACTCCTGGGGAGCAAGTCCCCTCTATCTTCTGGGAAAATATTATCTGGGCATACAGCCGGTAAAAGCAGGATACAGTGAATTTTCCATCACGCCGAATTTAGGCGGGCTAAAATGGATGGAAGGCTCTGTACCGACACCTAACGGAGAGATAAAGATCCGGATGGATGAAAAGACTATCAGGGTGAAAGCCTCTGAAGGGAATGGTTACCTTACTTTTGTCAGTAAATCAAAACCAACCACATCCGTGGGAACAATCGAAAAAATGGATGGAAACCATTACAGGCTATGGATTGAAGAGGGAAAAGAGGTGGTTGTGAACTATAAATTTTGAGTACAGAAAAGTTCCTTCATCGTCTCGATAATACAAATTGGAATTAAAAATGAAGATAAGAACACTATTTATTCTTTCGGCACTCATTTTAATTGTGTCCTGTAAAAAAGAGTCTGTGACTATCCTTACATCTCCTTCCGCATCGGAAAGACTGTTATTCGGAGCTGAACATCTGAAGAACAGCCTGGCGGAACTTAAATATAAAGTGGTTATCAGGGAAGGCGGATCGACAGACCTTTCAGGGAATAATGAAAGAATTATCTGGATACTGGAGAAAGAAGATCCGCTTGCTTCGGGCGTTATCGATGGACTGGGTTTTTCACTCCCCGAAGAAATGGACAGTGAGGGGTATTATATCGCTACTGAGAATAATCGGACACTGGTCTATGGAGAGGACCCATCCGGCGCCCTGTATGGATGTTATACACTATCTGACCTGTTCAATGAGAAGCAACCTCTCCCCGCTGAGTTGGTGGACGCTCCTGAAATGGTTTTACGCGGGGCCTGTGTCGGCCTGCAGAAACCTTATTACCTGCCGGAAAGAACCGTGTATGAATATCCTTATACACCGGAGACATTTCCCTGGTTTTACGATAAAGAGTTATGGATAGATTATCTGGATATGCTGGTGGAGAACAGGATGAATTCTCTCTATCTGTGGAACGGGCATCCGTTCGCTTCACTTGTGAAACTGGATGACTATCCTTTTGCATTAGAGGTGGACGAGGAGACTTTCAGGAAAAATGAAGAGATTTTCTCTTTTCTGACAGAAGAGGCGGATAAAAGAGGGATCTATGTGATACAGATGTTTTATAATATAATCGTATCCAAACCTTTTGCGGAACATTACGGTATAAAAACACAGGACAGGAACAGGGCGATCATCCCTTATATCGCCGATTATACCCGGAAGTCCATCGCTGCATTCGTGGAAAAATATCCCAATGTGGGACTGCTGGTCTGCCTGGGTGAGGCGATGGCTACCCTTGAGGACGATGTAGTATGGTTTACCGAAACTGTGATACCGGGAGTAAAGGACGGGTTGGATGCATTGGGGCGTACCGATGAACCGCCGATTATTCTGCGTGCACACGATACCGATGCCGGGATGGTGATGGATAAAGCGCTACCGATATATAAAAACCTGTACACCATGCACAAGTATAACGGTGAATCACTGACAACCTATGAGCCGAGAGGCCCCTGGTCGGAAATCCATCAGGAACTCAGTGCTCTCGGGTCGGTACATATCGATAATGTACATATCCTCGCCAATCTGGAACCTTTCCGGTACGGCTCCCCCGATTTTATCCGGAAATCGGTACAGGCAATGCATCAGGTGCATGGTGCAAACGCATTGCACCTATACCCGCAGGCTTCTTACTGGGACTGGCCCTACACCGCCGATAAACTGGCGGATGGAGAACGCCTTCGGCAGATAGACCGGGACTGGATCTGGTATAAAGCATGGGGACGTTACGCGTGGAAAGCCGACCGGCCGCGGGAACAGGAGATCGGTTACTGGAGTGATCGGTTGGACGATCTGTACGGTTGTGGAAGTGAGGCTGCCTCTATCCTGGAAGCATATGAACAAACCGGAGAAATATCTCCGAAGCTTTTGCGCCGTTTTGGCATCACGGAAGGTAACAGACAAACTCTTCTGCTGGGGATGTTTATGAGCCAGTTGGTCAATCCTTATAAATATACAATTTATCCCGGTTTCTACGAGTCGTGTGGTCCCGAAGGGGAGAAACTGATAGAATTTGTTGATAAAAAGTGGAAAAATATTCCTCATACCGGTGAATTACCGCTCGATATCGTTGCGCAGGCCGTTGAACACGGCGACAAGGCAGTGGCTGCTATTGATAAGGCGGAAAGTAAAGTGACAAAAAACAGGGACGAATTTTTACGGTTGAAAAACGATGTATATTGCTACCGGGAATTTGCCTGGTTTTTCAATACCAAAGTGAGGGCTGCCGAGCATGTACTGGATTACCAGTACAGCAAGGATATCAATGATCTTGAAAAGGCGATCCCTTTGATGGAGGAGAGCCTGAATCACTACAGGAGGCTGGTGGAGTTGACTAAAGATACCTACCACTACGCGAATAGCATGCAGACGGCCCAGAGACGTATTCCTATCGGTGGAGATGACGGAAAAAACAAGACATGGGAGGAGTTGTTACCCCATTATGAGCAGGAATTGAAAAATTTTATGGAGAATCTGGCATTGTTGAAATCCGATCATTCAATGGGTAGCGATGTCGCAATTCCGGCGCTCGTCCCTGCTGAGGTGACCTTGTTAAATCCAAAATCCCAATGGATACCTGTGTCTGAGGGACAAAGAGGTATATCGGGGAGTAATACGGTAATTGAGAAGATTGCCCCGGAATTGCAAAATATGAAGATGTTGAGTTTGAATGCTGGTGAACAGAGGGAGAACGGAACCACCCTCGAATTTGAAACGGCAGGACCGGTAAAACTACTGGTGGGTTACTTCAGAAACGATCAGAACAGATATGCGAAAGCACCCACATTGGAGACCGATGCATCTGCCAATTTATACGGACAGGCTGATCCGGTGCTTCTCAACGCGATTCAACTGTCGGATCAACCGGCTGTAAATATTCATACCTACTCCTTTTCGCCGGGTAAACATACGTTGACTCTTGGAAAAGGTATGTTACTGGTAGTGGGTTTCACGGGATCTGATGTGCCCCCGAGAAACGCCGGATTGACGGATGAGGATGGAAGCGAAACCGTAGATTGGTTGTTTTATTAAAATAAAAAAAGGTATGACCTTCAGTAGTCCGATAAAAACGATCGCTGTTTTTCTTGTTACTGTCGTTCTTGTTTCATGTACATCCAACGACCGTTCTTTTTCTCCTTCCATTATTGAAATTGTGGATGGACGGTCTGTGATTTCGAAAGAAGAGATGATCCGATATGCCGAAGAGTGTCGGATCGATAAGAATTCATTATACAACTGGGAGAATCGTTGGGTATTGTATCTGGATGAGAACAGATTGGATGAGGTGAAATCCGGACTTGAAGATCGTTTTAAGGGGTTGGAAATAAAGGTCTTTGCAAAACCGTTCTATCACTTTGGCCGCGAGAAAAACTGCAACAAAAAAAGTGCGGCGCAGTGGTCTCATACTATTATGACCGCTAACCTGATTGCAGATACCCAATTGCAGGACGAATATATGGAGTATCACCGTCTGCAATTCGAAGAATGGCCGGAGGTGTCGAACGGCTTTTGCAATGCCCTTTTTCAACAGGTGCTGCTCTTTCGTGACGGCCGACAACTGATGTTGGTGATCAGCATTCCTGCAGGCGAAAACCTGGACGAGCTGAATCCTAAGACGACAGAAAATAATCCGCGGGTGGATGAATGGAACAGTATCATGGCGGGGTATCAGGAAGGAATTGAGAATGCTCCGGAAGGTGTTGTATGGATTGAATTAAAGCAGGTAAAAAGCGGGAAATAGATGAGACAGACTAATTATCAGCTTTTTGATTTTTTAGATTTTAGTCCGTTGTTGGACGAAGGCGACCGACTGTGGCGTGCATGTACACCTACACGGATTGTAGAGAGGGAAGGGGATATCTATATCTCCATCCCTTTTCAACAACAACACAACTCTAACGAAATAAAGCCCGATACAACGTACAGGAAAAAAGAGCATATATTACGTATCAGGAAATACGGGAATAAAATTTTGAGGCTCTCACTCTCTCTGGGTGATGAAATCAGTGAAGATTCCGAAATGCTTTCCTTTGCCGCTGAGCTGAAAACTGATACCTCCTTGTCTTACCTGCAATTAGAAGATAAATGGATCGTAAAAGATACCGCCGGAAATAAAAAGGCGGCTGTCAGCTTTGCAAAACCAATGATAGACCATTGGAGTGATCTTATTCCTCCACCTGAAGATACGATACAGATCAGTTTTTTTCCTGATGGTGAAAAGGAAATTTCGCTTTCTGCATACGACATGTTTTCCCCGGCACGGCATGATGCATTTGCCCTGGCCTATGTAGAGCATAACGGAAAGCCCGACAGAGCTACCTGTTCAATCAAGGCAAAACCGGATGAGTGCTTTTACGGTACAGGTGAACGCTTTACAAAAATAGACCTTGCCGGGAAGACCTTTCAACTGCGTAATCAGGACGGACAGGGAGTCAATAATCGTCGTACATACAAAAATATTCCTTTTTATCTCTCTTCCGAAGATTATGGACTCTTTTTGCACACTACATCATTTGCGAAGTTTTCACTGGCCGACCATTCTACACGTTCTGTACAAATTCTGACAGATGAACCGCTTATTGATCTCTTCCTGATCGGAGGGGACCATCCGGAAGAGATCCTACGCGGCTATCGCCAACTGACCGGATTCCCGTCGCTGCCCCCTCTATGGAGTTTTGGCATTTGGATGAGCCGTATGTCCTATTTTTCCGCTGATGAGGTGAATGAGGTCTGCGACAGGCTGCGTGAAGAAGATTATCCCTGTGATGTGATCCACTTAGATACCGGGTGGTTTAAGACTGACTGGCTTTGTGAGTGGAAATTCAACGAGGAGCGTTTCCCCGACCCCGAAAAGTTTATCGACAAGCTGAAAAAGAAAGGATTCAGGGTAAGCTTGTGGCAATTGCCCTATATCTCACATCAGGCCAAACAATATGAAGAAGCCGCTGCAAATAACTATATCAGCAAAAGCAATAAGAATATCTCCGGAGCTTCCAATTTCAGTATGGAGGATTATGCCGGCACCATCGATTTCACCTGTAGGAAGGCCTCAGAATGGTATAAGGAGCTGCTTAGGAAATTATTGAAGATGGGGGTTGTTTGTATCAAGACCGATTTTGGAGAAGATATTCATCTGGATGCTGTTTATCACGGTATGACAGCTGAAAAGCTGCATAATCTCTACCCGCTGTTGTATCAGAAAGCGGCCTATGAAGTGACAAAAGAGGTTACAGGCGAAGGAATCATCTGGGCAAGGGCCGGGTGGAGCGGATGCCAGCGCTATCCCCTCCACTGGGGAGGTGATGCCGCTGCTTCATGGGACGGAATGGCCGCCTCACTGAGAGGAGGGCTGCAACTGGGACTTTCCGGCTTTGGCTTTTGGAGTCACGATGTTCCCGGATTTCATGGTGTACCTGATTTTATGAATTCTGTTATTCCGGATGATCTCTATATCCGATGGACACAGTTCGGCGTTTTTACCTCTCACTTCCGTTACCACGGCACCTGTAAACGTGAGCCATGGCACTATCCCGCAATTAAGGATAATATAAGAAAATTATGGAAGCTTCGTTACCAGCTAATTCCCTATATTGTACAACAAAGCATGATCACAATCCGGACCGGAATGCCGATGCTGCGTGCACTCATACTGCATCATCCTGACGACAAAACCTGCCGTCATATTGATGACCAGTATTATTTTGGGGAAAATATGATGGTAGCACCGGTAATGAATTCTGACAACAAAAGAGATATCTACCTGCCTGAAGGAGAGTGGATCCATTTTTTCACAAAAGAGTGTTTTAAAGGCAACCAATGGTTGAGAAATAGCGATGTCCCACTGGATACGATACCTGTATTTGTGAAAAAAGGAGCTATCATTCCACTCTATCCGGAAGAGGTCTCCTGTACGGACGAGATGGATTTGAGTAAAGTGATTGAAGTCGTTTTCGCCTGAATTATTGCAAACTGCTTATGATGACATGGAAATCAAACTTTGACGAGACCAAAAAACATTACCTGGATTGGTGGAAGGGGAAAGGTATCGTCTTATCGATGTGGGAGCATCTCTTCAAAGAAGGTGAACCTTATGAAGAGATTCCACCCCCTCCGCGCCATAAAGATATCAACCAGTTTTGGTTCGATCCGGAGTGGCGGTCAGATTATCTGCATTACAGAATGTCGCGGAACTCCTATATGGCAGATATCCTTCCTGTAGCAAACGCACAGCTGGGACCGGGATCTTTGGCTTCCTTGCTGGGTTCGGAATTAGAAGGGCGTGACGATACAATCTGGATTCACCCAAAAAAGGATTTCGATGAAACAATTCAGTTTGATGAAGATAACCGGTGGTGGAAATTACACCAGGATTTGCTGAGTGCTGTGAAAAAAAGATCGGAAGGAAAATATATGGTGGGCTGTCCTGACCTGATAGAGGGATTGGATGTGCTGGCCAGCCTGAAAGGACCCGACAACGTGCTGGTAGACCTGATCCTTGAGCCTGAGAGGACTTTGGAGCAGTTGGCGGAAATAAACAAAGTTTATTTTGATGTCTTCGACCGCATCTATGATATCATCAATATGGAGGGTGAGATGGCTTTCTGCTACTTTTCGCTTTGGGCACCGGGGAAAGTATCTAAACTACAGGTCGACCTCTCCATCATGATTTCAGAAGAGGATTTTAGACACTTTTGTCTCCCTTTCCTGGAGGAACAGACCAGGCAAATTGATTATACACTCTATCATCTCGATGGGGTAGATGCCATCCGCCATCTGGATGCCGTATTGGAGTTGAAAGAGCTGAACGGGGTACAATGGACACCGGGTTACGGGCAACCACAAGGGGGAAATTCCCGGTGGTACGATTTGTATAAGCGTGTCCTTGCTGCCGGAAAATCTGTTATGATAAACTGGGTGACATTGGATGAACTGGAGCCGCTGATTGATCATGTGGGCAATCAGGGATTGCATATTAATGTGGATTTTAAATCTGAAAGAGAGATTGAGAAAGCATTGACAATTGTCGATAAGTACAGATAAACAATAAAAACAGATAATACCGCATGGACGCCCTGATACAATTATCTTCAGTAGATATTGCTGTGATCATAGCCTATTTTATTCTCCTTGGAATCATAGCCTATTGGTCCGGCTTCAGTAAAAAAAACAGAAGTGACAACCTTTTCCTTGCCAATAAATCACTGGGGTGGCTGGCAATTGGTTTAACCATGTGGGGTACCAACGTGGGTCCTTCGATGTTAATTGCCAATGCCAGCAGCGGATACGAGAGCGGTATTGTTGCCGGTAATTTTTCATGGTACGCTTTTCTTTTTATTTTTCTGTTGGCTTTTGTCTTCGCACCCCGCTACCTGGGAGCAGAAGTGACCACCCTCCCGGAATATATGGGTAAACGTTTTGGCGATACATCGCGGCGATACATTGCGTGGTATACAGTCGTTACAACGCTTATTTCATGGCTGGGACTGACACTTTTCTCCGGAGGTATATTCATGGCCCAGATACTGGATCTGCCACTCTGGTTATGTATCGTTCTACTGGTGTTGGTTTCCGCCCTTTTTGTGATTACCGGAGGACTGAAGACAATTGCCTATACCAATGTGTTTCAGATGCTCCTGCTGATTGGTGTCTCATTCCTCTTAGTGGTATTGGCCTTGCACAAAATTGGAGGTATAGGAAGTGTGATAGAGGCCACACCGCCTACATACTGGAAACTGTTCCAGCCGTTAGAAGACAAAGACTTTCCATGGCTGGCCATTCTGTTAGGCTATCCCGTCATGGGTATATGGTTCTGGTGCACTGACCAATCGATGGTTCAATCGGTACTGGGTGCGAAAAATCTTAAGGAGGGACAAAAAGGTGCCAATTTCGTTGCATGGTTGAAACTGATCGATATACCTCTTTTCATCCTCCCGGGAATTCTGGCGTTTATCCTTCTTCCGGATCTGTCAAACTCCACCGATGCCTATCTCTCCCTGGTCCAGGCCGTGCTTCCGGTCGGACTGACAGGCCTGGTAGTGGTGGTAATGCTTGCTGCACTGATAAGTACAATAGGATCGGCGCTCAATTCATTGAGTACGGTATTTACAATGGATATTATAAAGAGGTATAAACCCGATATCGAACAGAAAGAGATCAAGAAGATCGGACGGATTGTGGTATTGACAGGAGCAATATTATCCGTTTTTCTCGCTATCGGTATCTCCTCTATCCGGGGGTTGAGCTTTTTCAATATTTTTCAGTCGGTGCTTGGATTTCTGGCTCCGCCCATGGCAGCTGCCTTTTTGTCCGCTGTACTGTGGAAAAAAACATCTCGAAATGCCGTGAATTGGGTACTCTCTGCAGGAACACTGTGTAGTTTGGGGACGGGACTGCTCTATTACGGCAATGTGGTTTTTCAGGGGATTCACTATCTCTACGTTTCCGCATTGATTTTTGTCATTCTATGTCTGTTTCTCTTTCTCTATTCTCTGTTCGATAAAAGCGACGATACTGCCCGGTTATTGGATTATCGCCCCGTGAAAGTAGACAGATCTGTAAAAATTGTCTGGCTGGTATTAATTCTTGTCATGGTCATGGTCTATATCATATTCAATTAGGAAGGTCAATGCCTTTCTTGGTTCTTGAATGCTTTAGTTGTAATCATACGACTTGCAAAAGTTGAATCAAGAGTCCACTTGAATAAGTCGAATTTAAGTAAAAATAACGCCCTACAGATACTTCTGGATGGGGCAAAATTGAAAAAATATACTTTTTAAAGGCGACTCAATCAATAATAAAAAAGTATGAAGTTGGAATTGATTAATAAATTATTTGAGTGTGTGGAGTTCGGGAAAATTAATATCAACTCGCCTTATCCTCCGCAAATGAAGGGACTACCCGGTGCCGATGAGATCACCCAAGAAGCATTGGTAGCAGGAGTAAATCCCGATGAAATATTAAACCGGGCGCTGATTGCTGCCATGAACAAAGTAGGAGAAAAGTTTACGGAGAAAAAAATCTTCGTACCACAAATGTTGCTATCGGCAAAAGCAATGAATGCCTCCATGAACCATCTGAAGCCTTACTTTGCTGACGGCTCTGTCAAACGGAAAGGAGTTTTTATTGTGGGCACCGTTTTTGGAGATTTACATGATATCGGTAAAAATCTATTGAGTATGATGGTGGAAGGAGCCGGATGGGAGGTGATTGACTTGGGGATAGATGTGAACACAGAGGCATTCGTGGAAAAAGTAAAAGAATATCCCGATGCAGTGGTGGGTATCTCGGCACTACTTACCACCACAATGGTGAACATTGAACCGGTGATCAAAGCCATTAAGCAGGCTTCACCCGCTACCAAAGTGATTGTAGGAGGCGCACCACTCACTGCTGCTTTTGCTGCCTCTATCGGTGCCGATGCATATGGAAAAAATCCCAGAGAAGGCATTATATGGTTAGACTTACAATCCCAAAAAATGAATAACTAATTGACAAAGTAATGAAAGAGTGGATAGACAGCGTGTTAAACCATAAGAGGCGACAGGCCTTTCCATTGATCACCCATCCCGGAATTGAACTGATGGGTGCCACGGTAAAAAGTGCGGTCTCTGATGGAAGGGTGCAGTATGAAGCTATCAGAGCGGCGTCTGAAACATTCCATCTGTCGACCTGTAGCTCCATGATGGATCTGACAGTGGAGGCCGAAGCATTTGGTGCAAAGGTGAATATGCCTGAGGATGAAACACCGCGCGTGGTGGGAAGATTATTGAAGGAGATGTCCGACGTGGAGCAACTGCAAGTGCCGGCTTTGGATCAGGGGCGTCTGCCTGCTTATCTGCTGGCAAATCAATTGTGTGTCAGTAATATCAAGGAGAGAACGCTCTTTTCAGGATGTATCGGCCCCTTTTCTTTAGCCGGCAGGTTGTACGACATGTCAGAAATAATGGTTTCAATCTATACCGAGCCGGAGACAATTCTCTTGCTGCTCTCGAAATGTAGTGCCTTTTTGGTGGACTACTGCAAAGCGATGAAAAGTACGGGAACTGCCGGTGTTATTATGGCTGAACCCGCTGCAGGACTATTGTCGGATGAGGATTGCCGTCTCTATTCGTCCGATTTTGTGAAGCAAATTGTACAGGAGGTGCAAGATGATAATTTTACGGTCATCCTCCACAATTGCGGCAATAGCGGCCAATGTACCCAGGCAATGATAGAGAGTGGTGCCAATGCTTTGCATTTCGGCAACGCGATAGATATAACGGAAGCACTGAGTGAGTGCCCTCCCCACTTGATCGTGATGGGAAACCTTGATCCTGTAAGTCTGTTCAAACAGTCCAATCCCGATCAAGTAAAACAGTCGACCTTGGAACTATTAAATCGTACAAAAAATTATCCTAACTTTGTGATATCCAGCGGATGCGATCTCCCTCCACAAACCCCGCTGGAAAATATTCGCGCTTTTTTGGAGGCTGTAGAAGAGTTTAATCGCTCTATCTGAAGGAGGTGACAGATGTCGGATACATTTCAATATTTTCAGTTTGCGTTTCGGGAAGTCGGACCTGCTTCGGGCGAAATCTTCCGTTTTATTCAATCAACCGATATAGAAGATGAACACCCTGCAAAGATTTTCGTCCACCAGATAAGGGAAAAATTGAAATATATAGAAGGAATTTCAGGAGGTTATCTGATAAAAAAAAACAGCCCTGTTTCCGTGAAACAGGGTAGTGTACAGATCGACCAAACTGAATTACAAATAGGCCGCCAGATTTCAGATTATCTCAAAGAAGCTTCTTCCATGGCTCTTTTTGTCTGTAGTGCAGGGCCGGTTTTCACGGATATGATCAATGAGCAGAGTCAACAGGGGAATATCATGGAGGCATACCTTCTTGATGCAATCGGTTCGTTGACAGTGGAAAAGGCGATGGATCATGTTCAACAGGTGCTTTCCGATGAAATGCGGCAAAGGGGCATGCATATCAGCAACAGATACAGTCCGGGCTACTGTAACTGGGAGCTGCAGGAGCAGAAAAAATTGTTTTCACTTATTGGCAGAAATCCGGTAGGTGTGACTCTCACGGACTCCTCTCTTATGATTCCGGCAAAATCAGTGAGTGGGATTATAGGTATTGGACGCAACCTGAGGAAACGTGCATATGGTTGTAAGATATGTAATAACAGTACCTGCACATATAGAAAAATAATTGATGAGCAAAATGAAGAATATAAATAAAAAAAGATTGTATCCAAGTATAATTCTCTTTTTACTGACCTCTCTCAATTGTATACATCTCCTTTCCCAAACGGTTGTTCCGCAATCAAAGATGGAGAAAGTATATGAGGAGGTAAAAACACCCTATAAATACGGACTGGTGATCGCTCCCGGAACAAATAACGAGAAAATGGATTGCCCCACCGTCTTCCGCAAGGGTGATAAATGGTATATGACCTATCTTCGCTATGATGGTCAATCCGGCAAAGATGGACGGGGATATGAGACATGGCTGGCTGAAAGTGACGATTTGTTACAGTGGAAAACATTGGGACGGATACTCTCTTTTCGTGATGGAAAGTGGGATGAGAATCAGCGTGGCGGCTATCCTGCATTGGAAGATCATACCTGGGGCGGCAGCTACGAATTGAATACCTTCGATAATAAGTATTGGATGACTTATATCGGGGGAGCCGAAAGGGGGTACGAGACAGGCCCGTTGAAGATAGGGGTTGCCTACACGGACAAGGATCCTTCCGTAGCCCATGAATGGCAGGGTTTCGATCGACCCGGGATGTCGCCGAACGACAAAGAGGCGCAATGGTTCGAAAATATCATCCAATATAAAAGCAGCGTGTTTTGGGATAAAACCGGGAAATTCGGTAAGCCGTTTGTTATGTTCTATAACGCCGGCGGGATCAATCCGGAAAACAATGTGAAGGCCGAGAGAATAGGTATTGCCTATTCCGATGATATGGTCAACTGGGAACGCTATGAGAATAATCCCGTCTTTTCTCATGAAGAGGGGATCACCGGTGACGCACACATTCAAAAGATGGGCGACCTGTACGTGATGTTTTATTTTGGAGCATTTCGTGCGGACCGGAAATACAAAGCATTCAATACTTTTTCCTGTTCCTATGATCTGGTAAACTGGACCGATTGGAATGGTGATGATCTGATTGTACCCTCGAAAGACTATGACAACCTGTTCGCTCATAAATCTTACCTGATCAAGCATGACGGCGTTGTGTATCATTTTTATTGTGCCGTCAATGAGCATGACCAGCGGGGGATCGCGGTTGCGGTCTCCAGGCCGGTGGGGCGGTCAAAGTTGAGATTCCCCGAACCGGAGCAGAAAGGGAAAAGAGGGATTATAGCACTTGATAAGGATTGGTATACCATTGCTGCGGAAGAAAACAGTGGTCAGTACGATGCTTTTACCGTGGATAGTAACTGGATAAAAGTGGATATCCCTCACAATTGGGATGATTATCATGGTTATCGCCAACATCTTCATGGAAACAGGCATGGAAATGCATGGTATATGAAAGAGTTCTTTTTGCCGGAATATGATACCGATAAACGGTTTTTTATCCGTTTTGAAGGGGTTGGCACCTATGCTACGGTCTCTTTAAACGGAAAAGATCTTGGCCGCCATCCGGGGGGAAGAACTACTTTTACGCTGGATGTGACGGATGCTGTCAATAAAGGGGAGAATAATATCCTTACGGTGAAAGCCGAACATCCGTCGTTTATCACCAATATGCCCTGGGTATGCGGAGGATGTTCTTCCGAATGGGGTTTCTCCGAAGGATCGCAACCGATGGGGATATTTCGTCCTGTGGTGTTGGAGGTAGTCGATAAAGTCAGAATAGAGCCGTTTGGTGTACATATCTGGAATAACGATACCCGGTTGTTACATATCGAGACAGAGATAAAAAATTATAGTGATAACGAAGAAACATTCGAACTGGTCACCAGATTGAACGACGATAACGGCATTGCTGTATTCCGCTTATCCGACACGATTATGCTGCAACCGGGTGAAACCAGGGTTATCAAACAGGTCAGTCCTGAAATAAAAGATGCCCGCCTGTGGTCTGTGGAAGATCCATACCTTTATCGGCTTGCATCGGTATTGAAGAGAAACGGGGCCACCACAGATGAAGTGACCACCCCTTACGGAATACGAACAGTCAGTTGGCCGGTTATACGAAATGACGGTGATCCCACTTTTCATCTGAACGGTCAATCCTTCTTCCTGAACGGTACGGCTGAATACGAACACCGGTTCGGACAGTCGCATGCTTTTTCGAAAGAAGAGATACAGGCAAGGGTCAGACAGATACAGGATGCCGGGTTCAATGCGTTCAGGGATGCCCATCAGCCTCATAACCTGTTGTATAAGGAGGCCTGGGATAAGAACGGTATTCTTTTCTGGCCGCAGTTTTCTGCCCACATCTGGTATGATACGCCGGAATTCCGGGAAAACTTCAAACAACTGCTTCGTCAATGGGTAAAAGAGCGGCGAAATTCACCGTCGGTGATCATGTGGGGATTACAAAATGAGAGCGTGCTTCCTAAAGAATTTGCCGAGGAATGCGTCGCCATTATCCGGGATATGGATCCTACGGCAACCGTCCAGCGGGTCATTACAACCTGTAACGGTGGTCAGGGGACCGACTGGAACGTTGTACAGAACTGGTCGGGTACCTATGGAGGCGATCCGGATAATTATGCCAATGAGTTGAAAATACAGTTGTTGAACGGGGAATATGGCGCCTGGCGCTCTCTCGATTTTCATGCCGAAGGTGATTTCGAACAGGATGGCCCCTGGAGTGAAGACAGAATGTCCCTGTTGATGGAGCAGAAGGTGCGGTTGGCAGAAACCGTGAGAGACAGCGTCATCGGACAATTTCAATGGATATTCAATTCGCATGACAATCCCGGAAGAAGACATCCCGATGAGGGATACCGTGTCATCGACAAGATAGGGCCGGTAAACTATAAGGGTTTGCTCACATCATGGGGAGAGCCGTTGGATGTATATTATATGTACCGCTCGAACTATGCCCCGCCAAAAGCAGATCCTATGGTTTATATCGTATCCCATACCTGGGCCGATAGATGGAGTTCGCCCGGAAAAAAGGATGGTATACGTGTCTTTTCAAACTGCGATGAAGTGGAACTTTTTAATGATATCCACTCGGAATCACTGGGGCGGCAAAAAAGAGGCGCCAAAGGTACACACTTCGTTTGGAATAATGCGGATATCAAGTACAATGTGCTTTATGCCGTTGGCTACGTGGATGGCAAGCCGGTAGCAAAAGACTGTCTCGTATTGGATAATCTGGAACAATCCCCTAATTTTGAGAAGCTTTATCAGGATGCCCGGCCGATATTAAAGGCGGAAGAGGGTTATCATTATATTTATCGTGTCAATTGCGGTGGAGATGCCTATGTGGATGAATTCGGACAGGAGTGGAGTGCCGATATTGCAAGGAAGGATAATGGAAGCTGGGGTTCGGTCTCCTGGGCGGATGATTTTGAAGATGTGAATCCTTACCAGGGAAGCCAACGTTATACCACAGATCCGATAAAAGGTATCAGGGATTGGAAACTGTTCGGACAGTTTCGGTATGGCCGTCACAAACTGGCATACCATTTTCCTCTTCCCGACGGAAAATACAGGGTGGAGCTCTATTTTGCAGAACCCTGGTATGGCACTGGTGGAAACAATGATTGTGAAGGATACCGGATATTTGATGTTGCACTCAACGACTCCGTCTATATAGACGATTTGGATATATGGGCAGAAGCAGGACATGACACGGCATATAAACAGGTGATCGATGCTGAAATAGTGGGAGGTGAACTGAAAATCTCCTTTCCGGAAGTAAAAGCAGGGCAGGCGGTAATCTCAGCAATAGCCATTGCTTCCGAATATCCCGGTATTGAGCCTGCAAAAGTATCCCCCGCTGCAGGATGGTCATGGAATAATATCGACAGAATTGCCAAAACCCCTGTAGAAACATTGCCGGAAGGAGATGACGGCAGAACAGCGACCCTGTATCCGGCAGAAGAAGCGGATATCGACGGAACCACAGAAAAGAGTGAGGTGAGAAACAGGACGTCAATCGGTTTTACAGGTGACAGGCAAGGCGCTATTACATGGGATGTTTTTACCGGTGTAGCCAATATCTACGCCTTCAGATTTTCCTATATGAATACAAGTGGCGCGCCCAAAGAGGTGCGATTCAGACTGATCGTTGAAGATGGAACGGTATTGAAAGATGATTTGATCACTTTCCCGATGGAAAATGAGAAATGGCGTACATTGAATACAAGTACCGGTGGTTATATCAATGCCGGGCGTTATAAAGTAGAATTGTCGTCGGAAAATATGAACGGTTTGAGATTGAATTCTCTGACTGTACAATAAAGTGTTAAAGTATTGGTATTTATGCAACTAAATTTTCGACTGACGATATTTTGTGACCCATCTAAATTAAAAATAAATGCAACGAGTATCCATATTGCTGTTTTTTCTTCTTTTGTCAGTTGTTTTATTCCCGTGCTTTGCGCAAAACGACTGGGAGAATCATCACCTACTGCATATAAACAGGGAGCCGGCCAGGGCCTCTTTCATCCCCTATGCCGAAGAAAAGAACGACAGGATGTTCTCTTTGGACGGTGAATGGAAATTCAACTGGGTTCCCACACCTGAAAAACGACCGGTGGATTTTTATCGGAATGATTTTGATGATTCCGGTTGGATTGAATTTCCAGTGCCCGCCAATTGGGAAGTAAACGGTTTTGGAACACCTATTTACGTAAGTGCAGGCTATCCATTCAAGATTGATCCACCTTATGTGACCAAAGAGCCGAGAGAGACTTACACATCCTATGCAGAAAGGAATCCAGTGGGTTCCTATCGCCGCTCATTCACTCTTCCCGCCGGGTGGGAAAAGCAACAGGTTTTCCTTCATTTTGAAGGAGTGCAGAGCGCATTCTACGTATGGATCAACGGAGAAAGGGTAGGATATAGCCAGGGAAGTATGGAGCCTTCCGAGTTCAGGATCACGCCTTACCTGAAAAGCGGAGAAAACAGGATCGCCGTGGAAGTATATAAATATTCCGATGGGAGTTATCTCGAAGACCAGGACATGTGGCGTTTCGGCGGTATCCATCGTTCCGTTTACCTCTATGCCACTGAAAATATCCGTATCCGGGATTTTGGAGTAAGGACCATCCTGGATGAAAACTATGAGGACGCGACGCTGCAAATCAGCCCTGCACTGGCGCTGTATGACGACCAACAGGAAGACGGATATACCGTACAGGCACAATTGTACGATGCTGATGGTAAGGCGGTGTTCGACACCAATCTATCGCAGGATGTGACGCCCATATTGAACCTGAATTACCGGGCAGCCGTGATGAACGACCGTTTTCCGCAACGCGGCATCCGGAAGTTTGCCTGGTTGGAATCGAAGGTTAAGAATCCCGGGAAATGGACAGCCGAAACGCCTGTTCTTTATACGCTTCTGCTAACATTGAACGACTCAACCGGCAGAGCCGTAGAGCAGATCACTACAATGGTCGGATTCAGAAGTGTCGAAATCGAGAACGGACAGTTTCTTGTGAACGGAAAACCGGTACGGTTCAGAGGGGTGAACCGGCATGAACAGGATCCCTACACGGCAAAAGTGATGACCGAAGAACGCATGATACAGGATATAAAGCTGATGAAGCAAGCCAATATCAATGCCGTACGTACGGCCCACTATCCCAGTGTACCACGCTGGTACGAATTGTGTGACGAGTATGGACTGTATGTAATGGATGAAGCCAATATCGAGACACACGGTATGCGGGGTATCCTGGCCAGTGATCCGGAGTGGGCACACGCCTTTATGGACAGAGCTGTGCGGATGGCCGTTCGCGACCGGAATCACCCATCTATCGTGGTATGGTCGATGGGAAATGAGTCGGGATACGGATTCAATTTCGCCGCTATTTCGGCCTGGCTGAAAGATTTCGACCCAACCCGTCCCATTCATTATGAGGGAGCACAGGGGGAAGAGAATGACCCCGGCACGGTGGATATGATCAGTCGCTTTTACACACGTTTGCAGGAAGAATATCTCAATCCCAATATACCGGAAGGCGAGAGCCAGGAAAGGGCAGAGAATGCCCGTTGGGAACGGCTGCTGAGTATCGCGGAGCGAACCAACGACAACCGGCCTGTCCTGACCAGCGAATATGCCCATGCGATGGGGAATGCGATGGGGAATTTCAAAGAGTACTGGGATGAAATCTATAGTAATCCGCGAATGCTTGGCGGTTTTATCTGGGAATGGGTAGATCATGGAATTATTACGAAAACCGCCGAGGGACAAGAGATCGTGAATTACGGAGGTGATTTCGGAGATCAACCCAACCTGAAAAATTTCTGTCTGGATGGAGTCCTTTTTTCGAACAGGGAAATCACGCCCAAATATCTGGAGGTGAAAAAGGTGTATCAGCCTGTGCTCATCGAGTTGATTGACAGGGATCCGTTGCGGATAAAGATCACCAACCGGCACCATCATGTCGATCTCTCCGGTTATGATATACAATGGAGCATATCGGTAGACGGGAAAAAAGAAGAATCTCATGAGATCTCTCCCGTACCGGTATTACCCGGTGAATCGATTGTTGTCGATCTTCGTCCGGAAAGAACAATTCCTGAGAGAGGGGATGTACAGCTTATGGTAAACTTTCTGCTCAGAGAAGGCGATCGTTTGACCGAGGCAGGGTTTGAAGTAGCATGGGAGCAGTTTACACTCAGGGATGGATTGACCGGTCGCCAGAATAACCGTAGGACAGAGACAAGTAGAAACATCATAACCTCTGTGGATGGTGATTTGCTTTCCATTTATAATGACTATTTCCAGATTAAATGGGATTTGAAAAAGGGTGATCCCGTTTCATTGCACTATGACGGAAAAGAGATTTTCGCGGACAACAGCGAGTTGCCGTCTCAATTTTCTACCCAGGCCTACCGGGCGCCGGTGGATAACGACAGAGGATTTGGGAACTGGCTGGCGTCGGACTGGGAAAAAAACAGGATGGATAGTCCGGTAACCAAAACGGAGTCGGTACAATGGGAAAGAACGCAGGATAACCGGATCCGTATCGTTACGGTTAAACGTGATTCATACCTGAACGGAAGTATTATTACCCATGCGACCTATACCATCTCCGGCAATGGTACAATAGATGTACAATTCCAATTTACCCCGACGGGTGAATTGCCGGAATTGCCCCGCCTGGGAGTGCTCTTGTCGCTGCAAGCCAACCTGGAGTATTACGCATGGTATGGCCGCGGACCGCATGAAAATTATCCCGACAGAAAATACTCTTCACCTGTAGGTTTGTGGAAATCAACGGTTACGGAACAGTTTGTGAATTATCCTGTCCCGCAGGAAAATGGGAACAAGGAAGATATTCAACTGCTTACGCTCACGGATGCCGATGGGAAAGGAATACGCATCAGTGCCAGGGATACTCCCTTTTCTGCGTCGGCACTGCACTATCTGGCAACAGATCTTGCCGCAGTAAGACATAATTACGAATTGGAACCCAGACCTGAAACGATCCTGTCAATCGATGCCCGGCAGTTAGGATTGGGAAACAGCAGTTGCGGTCCCGGGGTTTTAAAGCGTTATGCGATTGAGAAAAAGGAACATCGGTTGCACTTTACGATTTCACCGGCACAGGCGCCCTTATCGCCCGGAGAGTTGTAGATGGGTACAAATGACGGTTATAAACGTCTCTCAAAAAACAGATATTATATACTTACTTAAGTTTCGTATGCAAATTTAATAGTGTATGCAACTAAAAAGGAGACCTTTAGATATTTTATGGGGACCCATAGTGCTTGATGAGTGTCAAAAGAGTAGTTGTCTGAGCGAAGCGAGTTCTACTCTTTTAGCGAGCACTATTATGGGTCATAAAATATTGTCAGTCGGAGATTTTAGTTGCAATTACACGAATTACGAAACTTAAAATACTTACGATTACTTCTATGCGGACTAAATTTCTTTTATGCTACGTAGTATGCATCCTCTTGGCTGCGAACTTTTCTTTTTTGTACGCACAAAAAAGCGCCCCGAAAACGGTGATTGAGTATCTCTCCGGAAAAGGCGCCGATGATGCGGTAGACTGGGATTTTTATGTTACCGGGGGTATGAATTCGGGAGAATGGACTACCATCAAGGTTCCATCATGCTGGGAAACACAGGGTTTCGGACAGTTTCAGTACGGGATCTCTTTTTATGGAAAACCGTTTCCCGAAGGAATTGCCAAAGAAGAAGGGAGGTACAAATACGAATTTGAAGCTCCGGAAGAATGGAGAAACCGCCATATCCGGCTTGTGTTTGAAGCGTCGATGACCGACACCGAAGTTCGGTTAAACGGATTGAAAGCCGGCCCAACCCATCAGGGTGGGTTTTACCGTTTTTCCTACGATGTGACCGATAAGTTGAGATACGGTGGAAAGAATCTGTTGGAAGTAACCGTAAAAAAGGAATCGGAGAACGCAAGTGTGAATCTGGCGGAACGGAGAGCCGATTACTGGAATTTCGGCGGGATCATCCGTCCTGTATTTTTAGAGATCAAACCGGTCCGGCATATTCACAGAACCGCCATCAAGGCAGAAGCCGACGGATCATTTACAGCAGAATGTTATCTGGGAAATGCGGTGTCGGACGCGTTGAGTATCAAAGCAGAGATTTTCGATGCGGCAGGCCGTAAGGTTCGTGAGACCGTCTCGCCAATAAAAAAAGGAAGCGACTGGACGACCGTTTCCATGCATGTACCGACTCCTGCATTGTGGACTGCCGAGACCCCGAACCTTTACACAGTGCAATTTTCATTGACAGGAGATGCGGGTGAGATCCTTCATCAGACTGAAGAGCGATTCGGTTTCAGAACCATAGAGGTCAGAGAAAGTGACGGGCTCTATATCAATGGTGTAAAGGTGAATATCCGGGGAATCAACAGGCACAGTTTCCGTCCTGAAACCGGCCGCACACTGGACCGTGAAAAAAATTACGAAGATGTACGTCTGATCAGGGAGATGAATATGAATGCTGTCCGGCTTTCCCATTATCCTGCCGATCCGGAGTTCCTTGAAGCCTGTGATGAGTTGGGGCTGTATGTGATGAACGAATTGGCCGGCTGGCATGGTAAATACGATACGCCTATCGGGAAAAAGCTGGTAGAGTCACTGGTTACCCGCGACGTGAATCATCCCTCTGTCATCTGGTGGAGCAACGGCAATGAAAAAGGATGGAATACCGAACTGGATGGTGAGTATCACAGATGGGACCCGCAACAACGTCCTGTACTGCATCCGCAAGGTAATTTCGGAGGCTTTGAAACAATGCACTATCGTTCGTATGGCGAAACGCAGGAATATCTGCGTTTGCCGGAGATATTCATGCCCACCGAGATTTTGCATGGATTGTACGATGGCGGTCATGGTGCAGGATTATACGACTATTGGGAGATGATGCGCAATCATCCCCGTTGTGCCGGAGCGTTTTTATGGGTTTTTGCCGATGAAGGCGTAAAGAGGGTAGATGAAGACGGGCGGATCGATAACCAGGGTAATTATGCGGCCGATGGTATTGTGGGACCCCATCACGAAAAGGAAGGCAGCTTTTATACCGTGAAAGAGATCTGGTCGCCCGTACAGATCATGAATGAACGTATCGGAAAAGATTTCGATGGCAACTTTGTTGTAGAGAACCGGTATGATTTTACCAGCCTGAATGCGTGTACCTTTAAATGGGAACAGGTTTCGTTCCCTTCCGTATTCAATGCCGGGGACGATGTTTCCGTCATACGAAGCGGTAGTCTCAGGGGAAGTGATATCGCCCCGCATGAGAGTGGAGTAATGTCGATCAATATGCCGCCCTTCAGTGATAAGGTGAATGGTTTGTTTGTAACGGTCATCGATAAATTCGGAGAGGAGCTTTGGCGGTGGAGCTGGAGAATCGAAGGAACTGAAAAGAGCAGTGCGGAGGTAAGCAAAAGCGGTACCAGGGCATCCTATGATGAAACAGCGAATCATATCATCCTCTCGGCATCCGGCAGGAAATATACTTTTAATAAGGGAAACGGTTATTTAGAGCAGGTTGAAGCGGATGGGCGCAGCATATCTTTTGGCAATGGCCCGAGATTTTTCGGTGTCCGGAGAGGAGACCGGTCGTTCGATCAATTCTACAATCACGATGATCCGGATGCCAGAAGCGCAGAGAGGATATACAAGGAATTTGAGGATGCCGCCCGTCTCGATACCGTTTTTGTAAGTGAAGAGGGTGACAGGCGCACATTGCACGTTCTCTATAAACTGGGGAATATGAAAGAAGCGGCATGGACAGTGATGCCCGATGGTACAGTCGAATTGAATTATACCTATAATTTCAATGGGGTGGTAGATATGATGGGTGTTCGTTTTGATTATCCTGAGGAAAAAGTTGTCGGTAAGCGATGGCTCGGAGACGGCCCTTACCGGGTTTGGCAAAACAGGCTTCACGGTACAACTTACAATGTCTGGGAAAATAAATATAACGACCCGGTGCCCGGTGAATCATTTACCTATCCCGAATTCAAGGGTTATTTTGCCAATTGCAGTTGGATGAATATTGAGACGCAGGAAGGGGTCATCTCGATCTCCAATGAGACGCCGGATGCATATATTGGTGTTTATCAGCCCCGTGACGGCAGGGATGCCCTGTTATATACTTTCCCCGACAGCGGAATATCGATACTGGATGTAATTCCCCCTGTACGTAACAAAGTAAATACGACCGATCTTATCGGGCCATCGTCACAACCAAAGTGGGCGAACGGGGACAAAAGCGGAAGAATTATTTTAAGATTTCATTGATGATTGTGAGCAAGAAGAAAAGTCAATTATGCCTGTTGATGACAACATTCCTGTTGCTGCCGATGATGATCGGTTGTGGTAATGCTGTGCAAAAGACCAATCTGGAAGAGCAGTTTCGTAATCCCCTGTCGGAAGAAGCCGCTCCCTGGACATTCTGGTATTGGATGTATGGTGCAGTCTCAAAAGAGGGAATCACGGCAGACCTGGAAGCCATGCAGGAGATCGGTTTGGGTGGCGCTTATCTGATGCCTATCAGGAGCGCGGCCGAGAATAAAACGTTTGACTATTCGTCCGCTTATGACCAGCTTACCCCCGAATGGTGGGAGTTGGTCCGTTTTTCCATGGAGGAGGCAGACCGGCTGGGGTTGAAACTGGGAATGCATATCTGTGACGGATTTGCGCTAGCGGGAGGACCGTGGATCACGCCTGAAAAGTCGATGCAGAAAGTGGTCTGGAGTGACACGGTGATCGACGGTGGGGCAGTGGACCAACTGCCCATCCCGCAGCCTGAGAGTTATGAAGGTTTTTACAGGGATATTGCTCTTTATGCAATTCCTGTTACGCGCGATATTTCCCTGGATGATAAAAAACCTGTGGTGACTTCCGACACAAAGGATAGAAATCCCGCTTATCTGGCCGACAGGGAGGCTTCCGGAACGTTCAGAAGTGCTGATCCCTGCTGGATTCAATACACCTTTGATACCCCTTTCCTCTGTAGATCGGTTCAGGTTGTTCCGGGAGGGAACAATTTTCAGGCGCAGCGTCTGGCCGTGTATGCCAGCGATGACGGTATCCGTTTCAACAAGATCAAACAATTGACTCCCCCTCGTCAGGGATGGCAAAACACCGACGAGAACTTTACCTATTCTATTCCAGCCACAGAGGCCCGTTTCTTTCGGTTTTACTGGGATCCTGCCGGCACCGAACCGGGTGCGGAGGATCTGGATGCCGCTAAGTGGAGGCCTAACCTGAGGGTCAACCATATCTTTTTGTCCGGTGAGGCGGCCATTGATCACCATGAAGGGAAAAGCGGACTGGTATGGCGGGTAGCCCAAAGGACACCATCCGACGAGATACCGGACGAAGCGTGTGTGAACCCCGAAGATGTGATGGAGATACCCCTCTCTTCACTGGAAAATAATGATTTAAGTACGACCCTTCCTTCCGGAAAATGGAGAATAATCCGGATGGGCCACACTTCGACAGGGCATACCAATGCTACCGGTGGTGCAGGAAGAGGATTGGAATGTGATAAATTCAGCAGGGAAGTAGTAAGGATCCAATTGGAGAACTGGTTTGGTGCCGCTTTCCACAAGACAGATCCGGTGCTTGCCCGGAAGGTGCTCAAATATATGCATGTAGACAGTTGGGAGTGCGGCAGTCAGAACTGGTCGGAAAACTTCCTGAGCGAATTCAAAGAGCGCAGAGGATATGACCTTTCACCCCATCTGTTGGTCTATACCGGAATACCGGTAGGAAGTGTGGAAGCTACGGAGAGTATCCTGCACGATATTCGTCAGACCATTGCCGAGTTGGTGGTAGAGGTGTTTTATGATACGTTGGCCGGCTTTGCGAAAGAATACGATTGTGAATTATCGGCAGAGTGTGTTTCGCCCACCATGGTAAGTGACGGGATGATGCACTACCGGATGGTAGACAGGCCCATGGGTGAATTCTGGTTGGATAGCCCTACCCACGATAAGTTCAACGATATGCTGGATGCCATCTCCGGGGGACGTATTTACGGAAAGAATATCATCCAGGGTGAAGGATTCACCCAACTCCGTACCATGTGGAATGAAAACCCGAGGATGGTTAAACCGTTGTTGGACAGGAATTATGCACTGGGGTTGAATAAGGTCTTTCACCATGTCTATGTGCACAATCCTTTTATGGATCAGTATCCCGGAGTAACGCTCGACGGGATCGGGCTTTATTTTCAACGTGACCAGACCTGGTGGAAGCAGGGCAAAGCATGGATCGATTATATAAAACGTTGCCAGACATTGTTACAGTCCGGCCATCCCGTCGTGGATATTGCGGTCTTTACAGGAGAGGAAACACCCCGAAGGGCGTTCCTTCCGGAAAGACTGGTAAGTTCGCTGCCCGGGATCTTTGGCGAAGAGAAAGTGAAAGCGGAACAGAAGAGAATCGCGAATGTAGGACAACCCCTCAGGGTAAAACCGGTAGGTGTTACGCATTCCGCAGGAGTGACGGATGCAGGAGACTGGATCGATGCGTTGAGAGGATATGCATACGACTCTTTCAACCGGGATGCGCTGCTGAATGATGCGAAGGTGAAAAATGGAAAGCTTGTCTTTCCGGGAGGTATGGAATACAGTATATTGGTTATTCCGAAACCCTATAGTCTGTCGCCTCATGGTGAGTATATGAGTGAAGAGGTCGCATCAAAAATCAGGGAGATACAGGAGCAAGGCGTTATTGTCTTGCTGGGAGAAAAACCGTCCCGAACACCTTCTTTTCATAATAAAGAGCATGCAACCGAAAACCTGAAAGAGCTTACGGACAGGATCTGGTCGGTTTCCGATGCATATCTGTTGCCCTATCATGAACCGGATTTCCGTCAGTTTGGGTTGGAGAAGGATGTAGACCTGTATGGAGCGAAAGAGATTGCCTGGACACATCGGGCAAGTGAGGGAATGGATATTTATTTTATATCGAATCAGAAAGAGGAGAACCGGAATCTGAATATCTCTTTACGATGCGCAGGGAAACAACCCGAGTTATGGGATCCTGTGACCGGTGGAATAAAAAATATAGAGAAATGGAGCATTGAAAACGGAAGAACCCATATAAGTCTGGAACTCTTCCCGCATCAATCGGTTTTTATTGTCTTTCGGAATCCGACCTCGCATACACAGATAGACGCTGTTACAGCATCCCGGACAATACCATTAGAGACAGCAGAGTGGAACATTGTTTTCGAACGGGATCCCTCGTTGCATTATACCGTAAAAGAGTTATTCGATTGGAGTAAGGAGGAGGATAAGAGCGTGAAGTACTATGCGGGGACGGCCATTTATACAACCAATTTCCAGTTAGACACAGGTTTGGATAAAGAGGATATCCGGTTGGATTTAGGAAAAGTGCACGATATGGCGGAAGTGTATGTAAACGATGTATATTGCGGATCCGTCTGGACATATCCGGATAGAGTAAATGTGACAGAAGTTGTAAGAGAGGGTGATAATGCCCTGGAAGTAAGAGTTGTAAACGGATGGGCCAACAGGATAAAAGGGGTGCATGACAAGCAGATCACAGATGGACATATCTGGACAAATGCCCGTTACTGGATTGAAAACCAACCTCTGCAAACATCCGGCTTGCTGGGCCCGTTGACGCTCGTGGTTTCAGAATAGAATAGGAAACTCAAGTTTCGCAAGTCGTATGATTGCAACTAAAACATTCGTCTGGCGATATTTTGTGACCCATTATAACTCTCATTCGCTAAAAGAGTAAAAACTCGCTTCGCTCAAACAATTACTCTTTTTACGCTCTTCACGAGTTATGGGTCCCCACAAAATATCTAAAGGTCTCCGTTTTAGTTGCATATATACTCTCCAAAGATACATACGAAAGCTGAGTAACAAATAAAATGAATGGGATGGATAAAATTCTAAAAGCAATATTCTTTTGTTTGCTGTTTCTTGCAGGATCAACAGTAAAGGCCGATATTATTTTTCCGGCCTTTATTTCCGACGGCATGGTACTGCAGCAGCAGACCAATGCCCCTTTATGGGGAAAGACGTCCGCCGGCAACCGGGTCACTGTAGTCACTTCCTGGAACAATAAAGAATATGTGACCGAATCTGATAACAGAGGGTACTGGAAGCTGAGGGTTGAAACACCTGGGGCGGGCGGACCCTATTCCATCACTTTTAAAGAAGAAAACAATTCCATTACCCTGCAGGATATCCTGATCGGTGAAGTGTGGCTCTGTTCCGGCCAGTCGAATATGGAGATGCCGATGAAAGGGTTTAAGAACCAGCCGGTAGAGAATGCCAATATGGATATCCTGAAATCGGCCAATCCCCGGATCAGGCTGTTTACGGTAAAAAGAAATTCAACCCTTGCTATCCAGGAAGATGTGACAGGCGAATGGGCACCGGCAACCCCTGCTTCTGTAAAAGAATTCAGCGCTACCGGCTACTATTTCGGACGGTTGCTGCAGGAGATACTCGATGTTCCCGTAGGACTGGTTTGTGCGAGTTGGGGCGGATCATGGATTGAGGGCTGGATGGGAACAGATATGTTACAGTCATTCCCGGAAGTCCGTCTGCCGGAAAAGGAGAGCGATATCAGGGAGAAAAACAGGACGCCCACGACGCTTTACAATGCGATGATCTCTCCGCTGGTTGGTTTTTCAATCCGGGGAGTGATCTGGTATCAGGGAGAATCCAATTATGACCGTTATCACAACTATACCGACCTGTTTAAAACCATGGTGGACGGGTGGAGATCAAAATGGGATCAAGGCCCTTTTCCGTTTTATTATTGCCAGATAGCCCCGTACGACTATGCATTGGTCACACCGGAAGGGGAAGAGGTGATTAATTCGGCTTATTTGAGGGAAGCGCAGTTGAATGCGGAGAGAGCGATTGAAAATTCGGGAATGGTGGTTTTGCTGGATGCCGGATCGGAAAAGGGGATCCATCCCGCAAAAAAGCAGGTTCCCGGAGAGCGGCTGGCATTACAGGCTCTGGCAAAAACCTATAAGATCGAAGGAATTACGGCAGACTCGCCCGTTTACAAAGAAATGGAGATCCGGGGAGATACGGTCATCCTGAGTTTCGACAGGACCGATATGTGGATCACCGCATTGAACGGTGAATTGAATCATTTTACAATAGCGGGAAGCGACAGGCAATTCCACAAAGCCGAAGCATGGATAAGCCGAAGTAAAGTGTATGTGAAAGCGGATATGGTGAAGGAGCCTGTGGCCGTACGCTATGCGTTTGAGAATTATGTGGAAGGGGATCTCTTCGGGACCGAGGGATTACCCGTATCTTCTTTCAGAACAGATAACTGGTGATGATGAACCGACAATTAATTATAGGATTTTTAGTTGTTTGCATTCCTGTTTTTTGTTATTCGCAACCACCGGGTAACAGGATGGATATATATAACCCTGTATGGACCTCACAAAGCGCCGGCTCCCATGAGTCGATGCCGTGCGGGGGCGGGGATATCGGCCTGAATGTGTGGGTGGAGAAGGATGATGTCCTGTTCTATATTTCGCGCAGTGGTTCGTTCGACGAGAACAATACCCTGTTAAAATCCGGGCGCGTTCGTCTCAGGTTGACACCCAATCCTTTCCGGGATAACGATTTCAGTCAAACGCTCAATCTGTCTGACGGTAAAGTGATAATAAGGGGCGGCACTACGGCAATAGAGGTATGGGTGGATGTACATAATCCCATTATTCATGTAGAAGTAAACAGTAAAGAGAAGGTTGAAACCGAAGTGTTTTACGAAAACTGGCGATATAAGGACCGTTTGGTGAGAAAAGGAGAGGGGAACCAGAATTCCTATAAATGGGCGCTGCCTGAAAAGTTATTCACAAAGAGTGACATCATAGAAGTCGAAAAAGAAGCCGTCTGCTTTTATCACAGGAACAGTTCACCGACCATTTTCGATGTAACTGTTTCTCAGCAGGGACTGGACTCGGTGAAAAACAGATTTTTCAATCCGCTGGAAAACCTGATCTCGGGCGGAAAATTATGGGGCGATAATCTGAAATACAGTCACACGGGGTATGGAACGTATATGGATACAGACTATCAATTCTGGTCGCTTAAAAGTAAAAAACCGGCTTCCGGACATCGTATCTGTGTGGCTTTGCATACTGCGCAGGAAGAGGGTATCGACGACTGGAAAAAAGCATTGGATCGGATTTCCCGTCAGGCGGATGTGCTGTCGGCAAAACAAACTGCACAGAAATGGTGGCAGGATTACTGGGAAAGGAGTTATATCATTATAGATAAGGACAGGAAAGGATCGGAAGCATGGAAAACAGGACGGAACTATCAACTCTTCCGTTATATGCTGGGATGCAATGCCTATGGTGCTTATCCGACCAAATTCAATGGCGGGCTGTTTACATTCGATCCCGTGTTCGTCGATTCAACACAGGCTTTTACGCCCGATTACAGGAAATGGGGCGGCGGCACCTTCACCGCGCAGAACCAACGCCTGGTATATTTTCCAATGCTGAAAAGCGGGGATTTTGATATGATGGGTGCGCAATTTGATTTTTACCTGCGTATCCTGAGAAATGCCGAAATCCGATCGCAGAGCTACTGGGGACATGACGGTGCCTGTTTTACCGAACAGATGGAGAATTTCGGTTTGCCCAACCCAAGTGAATACGGATGGAAAAGGCCCGACTATTTCGACAAGGGTATCGAGTACAACGCCTGGTTGGAGTATCAATGGGATACGGTCCTGGAATTTTGCCTGATGATATTGGAGACCAACGCGTACAATAACAGCGACATCACCCGGTATATTCCGTTTATAGAGAGTTGTCTCACCTTTTTCGATGAACATTATACCCGTCTTGCGAAGAGAAGAGGTGCCAAATCGTTGGATGAAAACGGTCATCTGGTTTTATATCCCGGCACGGCGTGTGAAACCTATAAAATGGCATATAATGCGACCCCCACTGTCGCGGCATTGACGGTTGTGCTGGAGAGGCTGGTGGCGTTAGACAACCACCCTGTGGACAAAGAAAAGTGGGAGGGTATGTTATCCCGTATTCCGCCTATCACTACCCGTGTAATGGACGGCAGGGAACTGATTGCCCCGGCAAGATTGTGGGAGCGGGTAAATAATGTGGAGTCCCCCCAGTTGTACCCGGTTTTTCCCTGGCGCCTGTATGGTATCGGGAAAAAAGATATCCATTTGGCGATCAATACCTACCTGTACGATCCCGATATGCTGAAGTTCAGGAGTCATGTCGGCTGGAAGCAGGATAATATTTTTGCGGCTTGCCTGGGACTCACTGATGAAGCGAAGCGGTTGACATTGCTGAAGATGGCCGATGGCCCTTTTCGTTTTCCCGCATTCTGGGGACCCGGATTCGATTGGACACCCGACCATAATTGGGGCGGGAGCGGTATGATAGGATTACAGGAAATGCTTGTGCAGACGGTGGACGACAAAATCTACCTGTTCCCTGCATGGCCCAAAGAGTGGAACGTCCACTTTAAACTGCATCTGAGCGGCAATACAATTGTTGAGGCTGAGCTTGTGAACGGAAAACTGGGAAAGCTGAATGTCTCGCCTTCCCACAGGTTGAAAGACGTAATAAACATGATAGGTGATAGATGATAAATGACTGAAGTTTCGTATGTAAATTTGGGATGTCTCCTGTTTAGTTGCTGTTATCCTACAAATGATAAATAATAAACGATAAGTAATGAGAAAAAATCAGACATTGCTATGTATAGCGATCCTTTTCTTCGGTATTCAACCCGGTATATTGGCCAATAACCCGGAGACATCCGTAGCCGGTTTTTTTGACCTGGAAAAGAGCGGACGGATCATCTATAATTTTAATCCCGGATGGCGATATCATAAGGGAGATGTGGATAACGGGGAATCTCCCCGGTTGGACGACTCCTCATGGAGGGTGGTTTCTATTCCCCATACCGTTGAACTGATGCCGGCTGAAGCGAGCGGCAACCGCAATTACCAGGGACCTGCCTGGTACAGGAAACATTTTGTGGTCGACCAGTCACTAACGAACAGAGATGTATCCCTTTATTTTGAAGCCGTTATGGGGAAATCGATCGTATATATCAACGGCAGAAAAGTAAAAGAACATATCGGGGGATACCTTCCCTTTACGGTTTCGTTGACCGATGCCGGTGTGCAGGCAGGGGATACCTGCCTAGTGGCGGTATTTGCCGATAATAGCGACGACAAGGGGTATCCACCGGGAAAGCCGCAATACACGCTCGATTTCGCCTATCACGGAGGAATTTACCGGGATGTGTGGATGATGGCAAAAGCAAAAGTCGCCATTACCGATGCGGTAGAGGCCAACAAAGTGGCAGGCGGAGGGGTATTCGTTCACTACGACAATATCAGTGAAAAAAGCGCCGATATTTTTGTGGATACCGATATCCGGAACAGGGATACCAGAAGCAGAAGTGTGGTGCTGTTGACCGAACTTTGTGATAGCGAAGGCAATGTGTTGCGATCGGACAGGAAGCAGGTACGGCTTGGCCCCGGAGAGAGCAAAGCCGTGAAACAAAAGATGACCGTGGAAAATCCGGACCTTTGGTCGCCCCGTAGTCCGTACCTCTACCGGATCAATTCGAGGGTGTTGGACGGGAATACACCGCTGGACGGTGGTACCACACGTATCGGAATAAGGAAAGCGGAATTCCGGGGAAAAGACGGGTTCTATCTGAACGGGAAACCCTACGGTCAGCTCATCGGAGCGAACCGCCATCAGGATTTTGCATACGTAGGTAATGCAGTACCCAACTCACAACAATGGCGTGACGCGAAAAAGCTGCGTGATGCCGGATGCGAAATCATCCGTGCGGCCCATTATCCGCAGGATCCCGCCTTTATGGATGCCTGTGATGAACTGGGGCTTTTTGTGATCGTAGCCACTCCCGGCTGGCAGTATTGGAACAAAGATTCGGAATTCGGACGTTTGGCACAGGAAAACAACCGGCAAATGATCCGCCGTGACAGGAACCACCCCTCGGTGCTCGTCTGGGAACCGATCTTAAACGAAACCCGCTTCCCTCTTGATTTTTCGTTAGAGGCATTGAAGATCACGAAGGAGGAATACCCTTACCCGGGTGCTCCGGTAGCGGCGGGTGACCTTCATTCCGAAGGGATTGCGGATCATTATGATTTGGTGTATGGCTGGCCGACCGATGAAGGTAAGGTAAAACAGAGTATCTTTACCCGTGAATTCGGCGAAAATGTGGATGACTGGTATGCCCATAATAACAATAACAGGGCATCCAGAAGCTGGGGTGAGCATCCTCAATTGGTGCAGGCGTTATCACTGGCCCAATCCTATGGGGATATGTTCAACACTACAGGGCAGTTTATCGGTGGAGCGCACTGGCATCCGTTCGATCATCAGCGCGGTTATCATCCCGATCCCTATTTCGGCGGTATTTTCGATGCTTTCCGTCAACCGAAATACGCCTTTCAGCTGTTTAAAAGTCAGGTTGATCCGGAAATATCGCATCCGGTAGCCGAGACAGGGCCCATGGTGTTTATCGCCCACGAGATCACACCTTTCTCCGGCAGTGACGTGGTGGTATTCAGTAACTGCGATTCGGTACGCCTGATTGTCTATGAAACGGATACGATCGTACAGAAAGTGGAAAACGGGGTGAATGGAATTCCGTATGTTCCCGTGGTATTCAAGGATGTTTTTGACTTTTGGGAGATGAGAGAATATACCTACGTACAGAAAAACTGGCAAAAGATCCGTTTCGTGGCAGAAGGGATTATCGATGGAAAAGTGGTAGCTACTACTACAAAGATGCCGTCGAGACGTTCCACGAAACTCAGGCTGTATGTCGATCATGAAGGAACATCGCTGGTTGCGGACGGCTCCGATTTTGTGACGGTAGTGGCTGAAGTGACCGATGACAACGGCAATGTGAAGAGGCTGGCCAAAGAGAATATCCTCTTTTCCGTAGAGGGAGAGGGAACCATTATCGGAGACGCGCATATCGGCGCCAACCCCCGGGCTGTAGAGTTCGGGTCGGCGCCCGTATTGATCCGGTCGACCAAAACTCCTGGTAAAATAACCGTCAAGGCACGCGTGTTATTTGAAGGGGCACATGCTCCCACGCCCGCTGAAATTGAGATAGAGAGTGTCGCTCCTGTGAGGGAAATGAATTACCTGGAAGAGGACGATGACTATTCCGGAGGACCCGGATTTTTCGATGTAAAACGACCGGTAGAAGAACCGATGAGTGAAGAGCAGATCAGAAAAGCGTTGGACGAAGTGGAGCGGCAGCAGACAGATTTTGGTGAGAAGCATCAGAAAAAGTAATTGTTATTATAGTTTATATCGAATAAGATATATTAGATGTCTGGTTGTCTGTTATCTTATTCCGTAATCAATATTATGCCTATTGGAAGATATGGAACAAAGAGAACTTGGAAAAACAGGAATGAAGGTCTTTCCTTTAAGCTTCGGTGCATCCTCACTGGGAGGCGTTTTTCATTCCCTGAAGGAAAACGAAGGGATTGAAGCAGTCCATACTGCTGTGGAAAAAGGGATCAATTTTATTGATGTATCACCCTATTACGGACACCTGAGAGCAGAGATCATCCTGGGGAAGGCATTGAAAAATATTACCAGAAACAGCTATTATCTTTCTACAAAGGTGGGACGATACGGTAAAGACGGTAATAACTATTGGGATTACTCGGCAGGAAGAGCTGTGGAAAGCGTCTACGAAAGCATGGAAAGGCTGAATGTGGATTATATTGATTTGATCAATGTTCATGATATTGAGTTTGCCGATCTGGATCTTGTATGTAATGAGACGCTTCCTGCTTTGGTTGAGTTGCGAGACAAAGGGATTGTAAAACATGTCGGGATCACCAACCTGACACTGCGCCATTTTGTCTATGTGATTGAGCATGTTCCGCCTGGTACCGTAGAGACAGTGCTGTCGTTTTGCCATTTCACCCTGAATGATGATTCGTTGGTCGACTACATGGATTTCTTTGAACAACACGGTATCGGCGTGATCAATGCATCCCCCTTCTCAATGGGATTGCTTACCGAAAGAGGAGCGCCCGACTGGCACCCTGCACCGGAACCGCTAAAAATCCTGTGTAAGAAAGCGGCTGATTTTTGCAGGAGCAAAGGGAAAAGTATTGAAAAACTGGCTGTGCAGTATTCGGTTTCCAATCCGCGGATCGCTACTACCTTATTCAGCACTACACGGGCATCCTCTGTGATCAACAATATAGAATGGACGAACGAGCCATTGGATGAGGAATTGCTGGAAGATATAAGAAGAATTCTGAAACCCCGTTTCCGTGATACGTGGTTGAACAGTTGAACAATATGAGATGGAACCGGCATGACTAAAATAATCGTATGAAACGAGTATGTAAGTCGATTGAATGATCCCGACGAGCCGGGGCGAGTAATGATAATGTGAAAAATAAATATGAAATCTCTCAGTATTTTAGATAGTAAACAGGTCGCATTGGTTGAGAAAGAGAAACCGGTACCTCAGCATGGTGAAGTATTGTTGAAAATAAAGCATGTCGGTTTCTGCGGATCCGATCTGAACACCTTCCTGGGCAGGAACCCGATGGTGAAGATGCCGGTCATTCCCGGCCATGAGATCAGTGCCGTGGTGGAAAAGACTACCGCAGGTGTACCCGATACAATCAGGGAGGGGATGCCCTGTACGGTGAATCCCTATACCAGTTGCGGAAAATGTCCGTCGTGTCGCAACGGACGCGTCAACGCTTGCCAGTTTAATCAGACGTTAGGTGTGCAACGCGACGGGGCGATGAGTGAATATATTGTTGTTCCCTGGCAGAAGGTGATCGCGGATGATGCTATTTCGAGCCGGGATCTCGCATTGATCGAACCCCTGAGCGTCGGATTTCATGCGGTCTCAAGGGCCGAAGTGACAGATCTCGATATGGTGATGGTGATCGGTTGCGGGATGATCGGTATAGGGGCGGTCATCCGCTCCGTACTGCGTGGAGCCCGTGTGATCGTGGTCGATCTGGATGATGAGAAACTGCAACTGGCAAAAAAATTGGGAGCCCATTACCAAATTAATTCGACAACGGAAGACATTTATTCCCGTTTGATGGAAATTACGCGAAATATGGGGCCGGATGTAGTCATTGAAGCGGTAGGAACACCGGCAACATACCGCATGGCAGTGGACGAAGTTGCCTTCACCGGAAGGGTGGTATTTATCGGTTATGCCAAATCGGAAGTTGCTTTTGAAACAAAATATTTTGTTTCAAAAGAGCTGGATATCAGAGGATCGCGCAATGCGCTGCCGGAAGATTTCCGGGCTGTGATGGAATATGTAAAGCGGAACGAGCTACCCGATACCTTTGTCACCGCAATCTATCCACCTGAAAAGGGACAGGAAGCGTTGGAATACTGGGCGGAGAATACGGGAAAAGTATTTAGAATATTTATTGAATTTTAACCGGTATGGATTATACGATCATTGATGCCCATGCCCATCTGTGGCTCAAGCAAAATACCGAGGTGGACGGACAAAAGATAGAAACATTGAAGAACGGAAAATCGCTCTTTATGGGTGAAATTCGCCAGATGGTACCACCGTTCATTACCGACGGGCGAAATACGGCAGAAATCTTTTTGTCGAATATGGATTATGCGCAGGTGTCGGCAGCGGTGATTACCCAGGAATATATCGACGGACTACAAAATGATTATCTTTGGGAGGTACAACAGAAATATCCTGACAGGTTTCTCTGTTGTGGTATGGTCGATGTCCGTAAGGAGGGGTATTTACAGCATGCCGTACAATTGATCCGACAGGGATTCAGGGCCATTAAACTGCCTGCTAACCGGTTTTTATTGCCTGACAAAAGAATCTATCTTACATGCAATGAGATGATGCAGGTTTTTGAATTGATGGAAAAAAATTGTATCTTGCTGTCGATTGACCTGGCGGATGGGGCAACCCAGGTTGCCGAGATGGAAGAAGTAATCACTGAATATCCCGGATTAAAGATTGCCATAGGCCATTTCGGAATGGTTACCCGTCCTCAGTGGACCGGGCAAATTAAATTGGCCGGACACAAGAATGTAATGATAGAATCGGGTGGCATTACCTGGTTGTTCAATGACGAGTTCTATCCTTTCAAAGGAGCTGTCCGGGCAATTAAAGAAGCTGCTTCGTGGGTGGGGATGGAAAAATTGATGTGGGGGTCTGATTATCCCCGCACCATCACGGCTATTACATATCGTATGTCGTATGATTTTGTACTGAAATCGGACTTGCTTACCGAAGAAGAAAAGAGGCAATTCCTTCGGACCAATGCCGAACAATTTTATGGATTTGATAATCTTGTCGATTTACCGTATATCAAAAATATGTCGGAATAAACCGTACTGAAGTTGCATATACCATACCGGCAAGAGAAAGGAATTTAATAGTATGAAACTCAAATTTATATCTCTTTCTTTATGTCTGTTTTATGCTTTCTTTGCATGGACCGATAATACTATCATCATAGAGCAATACTCTACGGAAAAAGGATTGGCTCATGAAACAGTGAATTGTATATTAAAATCCCCCGATGGGTTTTTATGGATCGGTACCTGGTATGGTTTGTGCAGTTTCGATGGAAAAGAATTCAAAACCTATAACAGCAGCCATAAATTTCAGGCAGATGTGCCGCCACGCAAAATCCAGCATATCATTGAAGATAAATACGGGAATCTGTGGCTGAAAACAACCGATCATAAATTATATATCTTTGATAAGAAAAAGGAACGATTCCATGCCATATTCAATCGCTTGTCCAGTGAGTTCTCGGTGAATACACAAATCATTAAGATGACAGAAACAGAAGAAGGGGACTTCCTTTTGCTGACCAAAGACAAGGATCTGCTGTTGGCTATACCTTCCGAAGATATTTTTGTTGACATATTGTTGCAGTATAAATCGGATAACAGAACCGGAGATTCGAAACTAAAAAAGAACATTCTCTATGAAAGTGCCGACTATATTAATTGGATAGGAATGGATTTTTCGATCTTATCCTGTAAAAAGGGGGATGAACTACGAAAAAAAACGGTGAAGTATATTTCGGAAAAACTTTCCCCATTATCTGACGGCTATTATTATACATGTGCTTTTGAGCAGGATGATAGACTATGGTTGGGGAACAGGACGGGAGAGATTATTTGCGTATACCTATCGGATGGAGATATTGATATAAACAAGACGTTGTCAGGTGTAGGAGAGATCCGGAATATAATTCCGGGTGTTGACTCCGTACTGTATGCAGCAGTAAAAGATAAAGGGATATACAGGCTGAACCCGAAAACCAATGAATCGAAAATGCTTATCCCTACGAAATTAAACATTGTCGACTCATTCCGTGACGATAGTGGAATGATGTGGTTTGTGACGGACAGCAATAGTGTCATCGCATTTGATCCCGGAAATGAGAGTACAAGCATTTTTGAATTTCACGGACAGCAACAAATAAACGAAACACTGAACTGGCAGGATGGACAGGAACTGGGCATGTTTTTCCTTGCAACATCGGGAACTGTTTATCAGATTGACAGAAAAAGCATGAAGTGTGCCCCATTGAACGGTATTTCTGATCAGGGTGACGATATAAGCAATAAGACCTCCAACCTGTTATTTGATGACAACGGTATTTTATGGCTTACTTCTTATGAGAATGGAGTTTTCAAAATAAGTTTTCCGGAAAAACAGTTCAATCTGTTCAATCCGTTTTCTGCTTCTAACATAGCTTATTTTGTTTCAGAAAGAGATATAATGCCGGTGAAAACGCTCTTTCGGACCAAAAACGGCGATATATGGATAGGAAACCGGTTATCGGAAGTTTTCTGTTTTAGTAGTGATGGTGTGCTGAAGCATACTTTTTCCTCTTCCAATTATAATATCGGGAATGTGTATCACATTATGGAAGACCGGCAAGGTACGCTGTGGTTCTCAACAAAGGGAAAAGGGCTTGTAAGTGCTATACGGGATGAAAAGAATCCCCTCGGATATCAATTTAAAAGATACCTGCACGATGCGGATATTGCCAATTCTATCAGTAGTAATGATGTCTATTATACATATCAGGACGGTAAGGGGCGAATATGGGTCGCCACTTTTGGCGGTGGTTTAAACCTGATGCAGGAGGAGCAGGGTTTTATTTTGTTTAAACATAAATACAATTCTTTTTCCAACTATCCGGAATATGGGCAGTATATGGAAGTACGGGCAATTACAGAAGGCAAAAACGGTAGAATATGGGTAGGTACAAGTGACGGATTGATGTCCTTCGATGGAAATTTCACCTTGTCTAAAAATATTGCATTCGAAACGTACAGAAATGATTTGAATATAAGTAATGATATTTATAATCTGTATAAAGACAAAAACGGTACCTTATGGCTAAGTGTCTTTGGTGTGGGATTAAATAGGTTAGTGAAGTATGACGAAGAGAAAAAGAAACCTCTGTTTGAATCTTTTGGTATTAAAGACGGAATTAACAGCGACGTCATTTTGTCGATAGTGGAAGATGACCACAACAATTTATGGCTTTCAACGGAAAAAGGAATTTCCCGCTTTGATCCCCACACCAAAACTTTTCGTAACTATGGTAAATATGACGGATTAGCCGACTTTTCGATGGAAGAAACAAGCGCTCTTAAACTGGTTGACGGTACCATATGGTTTGGGAGCAGAGAAGGTATCCTGCAATTTAAGCCGGAAGATATAAGTGACTATCACGTGACTTATCCCACTTATATCATAGACATGAAGGTCTCAAATAGGAATTATGATGAGTGGAGTACCGATAGCATATCGATTAAATATTTGGATGAAGTGGAGTTGAAGCATAACCAATCCATGTTCTCCATTGAATTTGCCGCGCTTAACTATCATATTCAAAATCATGTGTGTTATAAATATATTCTGGATGGATATGAGAAAGAATGGCATATTACCGACAAAAACAGGATCGCCTCGTATACAAATGTACCGCCCGGAAGATATTTGTTCAGAGTACATACTGTTGATGAAACGAATCCTTCACTATTCTCGGAAAGAACGCTCCAGATAAGGATACTTCCGCCCTGGTGGAAATCAACATGGGCATATGTTATTTATATCATTCTTTTGCTCTTCTTTTTATATTTCTTGCTCAGATTTATAGCGCTGATGATTAAAATGAAGAACGATGTCTATATCGAACAGAAAGTCTCTGAACTTAAAATAAAATTCTTCACCAACGTATCGCATGAACTGCGCACTCCGCTCACTTTGATCAAAGGGCCCATCCAGGAATTGAAAGAGAACGAGAACCTTTCAGAGAAGGGGGCTAAGTATATAACTCTTATGGAGAAAAACACCAATCATATGTTGGGATTGGTCAATCAAATCCTGGATTTCCGTAAAATTCAAAATAAAAAAATGCGGCTGCATATTTCTCCAGTTCGTTTGAATACACTTATTGAATCGTTTTACAATGAATTTTCCCTGCTCTCCATGGAAACAAACATCAGCTATGATTATCACTTATTGGGTGATAATATTGTGGTATGGGTAGACAAGGAGAAACTGGAGACAGTGATACGCAATATTATTTCCAATGCGTTTAAGTTTACTCCTTCCGGTGGAAGTGTTTTGATTACAGGTGGTTGTGATGAACAGAACAACACCTGTTTTGTACGTATTGAGGATAATGGTATTGGTATTCCGAAAAACAAACTGGATGAAATATTCGAACGTTTTACCCAAAACAGCTCTTATTATCAGGGCACAGGGATCGGATTAGCGTTGTCGAAAGAGCTCATCACACTGCATCATGGTCGTATAGAAGTTGAAAGTGCTCAGAATGAGGGGTCTGCATTTACTGTAGTGTTGCCGTTGGGAAAAGAGCATTTCAAAGAATCAGAAGTGGAGTTTTATATGAGTGATATTATTGAAACAGATTCCGCTTTACACACCAATGGATTTCCGGTTTCGGCAGTCGTACATGAATATATGGATGACAGATCCGATTTGCCCAATATCCTTATTGTGGAAGATAACAAATCGTTGTGTGATTTTCTGAAGCTTCAGCTGGAAGACTCATTCAATGTACACGTTGCGTATGACGGAGAAGAAGGATTGAAGAAGGTTCACCTTCATTATCCCGATATCGTTATCACGGATCAAATGATGCCCAATGTCAGTGGATTGGAATTGTTGGGACATATCAGGAATGATTTTCAAATAAGTCATATTCCCGTAATTATTCTTACTGCGAAAGACGACGATGAAACCCAAATCAAATCCATGCATTCAGGTGCAAATGCATATATTACCAAACCGTTCAGTAAAAAATATTTGCTTGCCCGTATCGATCAACTATTGAATGATCGGAAAATTTTCAGGGAAAAGTTATGGAATATGGACGAGAATGCATTGCCGTCGAGCAACAGCTATGGGGAATACCTGATCAAAAAAGACGTGGAGTTTCTGAAAGATATTAACCGGATAATTGAAGATAATTTGGAGAATAGCGATTTCAATATCGATACTATTGCCTCCAGTCTGAATATAAGTCGATCCGCCTTTTTCAAGAAACTGAAAAGTATTACGGGACTGGCTCCTGTGGATCTTGTAAAAGAGACCAGACTAAGGAAAGCCGTTGAGTTGATTAAGGGAACAGACCTGTCGGTATCTGAGATCGCTTTTACTGTCGGATTCAAAGATCCCGGTTATTTCGGAAAATGTTTCAAGAAAAAATACAATCTTTCTCCCCGTGATTACCTGAATGAATACAGGTATAGTAAAGTTTGATTACAAAATAGGCTCCTGTTCGTCTATAAATAAAATAATCGTATATGGTATTGCGAAAATTCAATTTTCGGATAATGGTATTTTATGCAGCATTCTTCTTTACAATACCGCTGCTTTTTGCTCAAAACTACTCGTTAGCCGTAGAAGAAGGTAAAATTATATACAACGAAGACCATTTGGGGAATAGGGTGCTGGATTTTTCTTATTGCGGGTATAAAAATTCAAATGAAGATATTCCTTATATAGACAATACGGTTTTTGTGGCGCATCAAATCGGAGATGCCTCCCAAATAATCCAACGGGCCATAAAGTATGTAGAGAGTCTCCCGCTAAATGACGATGGATTCAGAGGGACTGTTTTGCTGGATAGAGGTGTTTTTACTCTTAACGAACCGTTAACGATTACCCAATCGGGAGTTGTGCTGAGAGGAACCGGGAAAAACGAAACTGTGCTGCGAAAAGCTGGGATTGACCGTAATGCTTTTGTCCGGATTGAGGGTACAAATAACATACAATACACAGATACATTTACCATTTCTTCGGAGTATATTCCGGTAAATTCCCGTGTGATAGCTCTGCAAACGGTTTCAGGTCTAAACAAAGGGGATGGGATAATGGTATTCCGGCCCTCGTCCACAGAATGGATTTCCAAACTTGGATGCGATCATTTTGGTGGTGGTATCACCGCTTTGGGATGGAAGGCGGGCGATATAGACATAATGTGGGATCGAAATATTAGGGAAGTAAATGATGGTGCCATTGAAATAGATGCTCCGCTCAGTATGACACTTGACTCCAAAGAGGCAGTGTCTGAAATATATACTTATCAATGGCCGGGGCGGATAACGAATAGCGGGATAGAAAATATACAACTTGAATCGGAATACGATAAAAATTATCCAAAGGATGAAGACCATTGCTGGACGGCTATATCGATAGAAAATGCCCGGGATTGCTGGGTAAGAAAGATCGTTTTTAAGCATTTCGCAGGAAGCGCCGTCATACTTCAACCCTCCGGTTCACGGATAACCGTGGAAGACTGTATCTCTTTGCAACCTGTTTCTGAAATAGGGGGGATGAGGAGAAACACATTCCTGACCATGGGTCAGTTGAATCTTTTTCAGCGTTGCTATTCCGAAGAGGGTATTCATGACTTTGCCGCCGGGTACTGTGCACCCGGGCCCAATGCATTCGTACAATGCGCGACAAAAGATTCAAAAGGATATAGTGGTGCAATTGATAGTTGGGCATGTGGTCTGCTATTCGATATTGTCGATATCGACGGAAATAACCTGGTATTTAAGAATCTCGGACAGCATAAAAACGGAGCAGGGTGGGGTACGGCCAATAGCCTGTTTTGGCAGTCTACAGCAGCGGAAATAGAGTGTTATTCCCCCGATCCGGAGAATAAAAACAGGGCATACGGGTGTTGGGCCCAATTTTCGGGTGATGGGGAATGGTACGGATCGAATAATCATTTGCGGCCGAGAAGTATATTTTACGCTCAATTATCAGAACGATTGAATGTAAATATCGATGAGAGAGCGAGAATCTTACCGATAAATACAAGCGCTACAAGTAGTCCAACGGTCGAACAGGCGATGGAAATGGCACAGGAAGCATATAATCCCAGACTGACCTTGCAAAAGTGGATTGAAGATAATCTCTGTATGGATACTGCCGGAAGCAGTACTCTTTTATCCGTTAGTGAGTTGGATGAATCGGATAATTCTGAGAACAAGCAGTTTATACGTTCCATTGAAATTGTAGATGGCAAGATCAGTATGGATAAGCGTCTGTTGACCGGTGGAAAACAGGATGTGCCTTGGTGGAGCGGAAAATTGAGGACCGGTAATATCCAAAATTCAAAACCGCATATAACCCGGTTTGTACCGGGAAGAGAAGGCTGGGGATTGACCGACAGAATTGATTCTGTGATAGCTTTTATGGCCGGGAATAACCTGGTGGTTCTGGATCATAATTACGGATTATGGTATGATCGGAGACGGGACGATCATCAGCGGGTAAGAAGGAAAGATGGTGACGTCTGGGGACCATTTTACGAACAACCTTTCGCCAGAAGCGGAACAGGAACTGCCTGGGACGGATTGTCCAGATATGATTTATCGAAACCGAATGAATGGTACTGGTCGAGGCTTAAAGAGTTTGCCGACAAAGCTTCGGATAAAGGGATCCTGTTATTCCACGAAAATTATTTTCAGCATAATATACTCGAAGCGGGCGCGCATTGGGTGGATTCTCCCTGGCGGACAGCGAACAATATAAATTCTACCGGATTTCCCGAACCTGTACCGTTCGCCGGAGATAAGCGAATATTTATTGCCGATATGTTCTATGATACCGATAATCCTGTGAGAAAGGAGTTGCATAGGGAATACATCCGTCAGTGCCTTAATTCTTTCGCAGACAATACCAATGTAATACAGTTGATAAGCGCGGAATTTACCGGTCCGCTCCATTTTGTACAGTTTTGGATAGACGAAATTGCCGCCTGGGAACAGGAAACGGAAAAAAATGCCATAGTGGCCCTGAGTACGACCAAAGATGTGCAGGATGCAATATTGAACGACCCTGTCAGATCGGAAGTTGTTGATATTATTGATATCAGGTATTGGCATTACAAAGATAACGGGGATCTGTATGCACCGGAAGGGGGCAAAAATATGGCGCCGCGCCAGTTTGCGAGACAGATGAAAGTCGGTAAAATTACTTTTGAGGATGTCTATAAAGCCGTGAAAGAGTATCGTGAAAAATATCCGCAGAAAGCAGTTACCTATTATTCCCGGAAATACCCGGAAATGGCATGGGCCATTTTTATGGCCGGCGGTTCCTTGTCGCAACTGCCGGTAATACAGGATGCATCATTTTTTAAAGATGCTTTGTTGATGGATGCCAAGGTGACCCCTGACTATTATAAACTTGAAAAATCCGGTATAGGAGCAATCATTTATTCTCGAAATAACCTGGAAAATACCCCTGTGCAGCTTTCTTCCGGGGTATACCAGTTAAAAAATGTTGACACAAAAACGGGTAATGTAGCCATTGTAGACAGTGAAATAGTTGTAAAAGAAACATACACTTTCAACCCCTCTCACGATAAAGAGCAGGTATATTGGTTTAAGCGGATTGGTAATTAAGGTATTAATAATCTCTTGTGTTGTAAATAGATCGAATTGTGTAATTATTTGATTTAGAATCGTTTTAAGGTGTTAGCCTTAAGAAAACACTCTCTTGGAGATTCTTTTTTCTGCGGAAAATGTGTTATAGGACATGTTTGTCAATTTTTTCCAGTATAATACCAGAAAACACCAATTGTCGGGATAAATATGCTGTACGTTTGTCAAAAATAAATAAAAGATAAAACGTATTTTACTATGATTACTCAAATTCCGAATACCGCAGAAAAAATAATGGAAGGAAATCCGATGGAATTTCTTAATCTGAAAGATGTGGATACCTTTACTTATTTGTATGATGTCTATGCCGATTCTCTTTTCAATTATGGATGTAAATTGACCAGTGATCATGAAATGTTGAAAGATTGTATCCATGATGTGTTCATCAAAATATATAATAAACGCTATGAATTGGATGAAGTATTTAATTTCAAATCGTATCTGTTTGTTTCGTTAAAAAATAAGATATTTGATGAATTAAAGAAGAAGACCCTGCTTGCCGAAAAACAGGTAGAAGAGTATCATCCTGTCGCCGCTGAGAACGTAGAGGCTGATTATATTATAAACGAAAAAGAGAGATTTTTTAATAAAAAAGTTACCACCCTGTTAAATCAGCTTTCCGTGCGACAAAAGGAAGCAATCACTCTCTACTATCTGGAAGAAAGAAAATATGAGGATATCTGCGTAATTATGGATATCAATTATCAATCATTGCGAAATTTAATTCATAGAGGGCTTACAAGATTACGGGTAATAGCGAATTGACCCGGAGTGTTCACCGGACCGATTTCTTGTAATCTTCCATAAACGCCTGTGCCATCCAATTGGCCAATGCCTGGCGATTGTTGCTTGAAAGGATACGCCGGCGGTCAAATTCGTTTTGGATATTTCCTGTTTCGACTAAAATGGACGGTGGTTTCAGATGGCGGAGCACATAGAGGTTGCGTTGTTCTACAAATCCTCCGAATCCTCTGCCGGGCTGATGCGTGTCATATTTTACGCGGAACAGGTCGCGCATGGTAGTCGCAAGTAATTTGGAATGCTTGTCGTCGGAATGGTAGAAAAAGACATCGATACGTTTTCCCTTGTTACGGCTGTCTACATGGATGTCGATGGCACGGATATATTTAAATTCCCCTTTGTCTCTCTGGTACAACTCGTTTACTTTGTCCACACGTTGTTTTAGCCGGTCGAGTTGATCCCTGGGAATTGGTTCACCCATGCATGTCTCATTAGAACTGTTGTCCAGGTACATTTCGTCTCGGATTCCGTCGTTTGGATCCTGAATAATCACGTATACTGTGGCGCTTTCCATCATCAAATTACGGGCAAGCCGTAAGGCCATGTCGTACGCATACTCGTCTTCATGCAACACCCTGTTGCCTATCTTGGCAATAGCCCCCGGGTCGGGCCCTCCGTGCCCGCTGATGATATAAAAACAAGCATCTTTCAACCGATCGGACTGCAGTGTGATCTCGCTTAGTTTTTTTCCAAAAATGGCGGGATCGGTTCCACCGCTTGCTATTTCTTTGGAAGGCGGGTACTCGTCCCCCGGATGGAGGGGTGGGATCAGGTAAACCGTACCCAATTCCAGTCCACCCTGGGCATTAAGCCTGTCCGCATTCAGTTCCATAAACTCCCGCACATACGAATCGTTGATCCTGTTCCACCGGCGCAGGAAAGAGAGCACCCCGTCACCCTCCACAGGGTAGGCCATGTCTTGTGCCGTTAACGAAAAGACTCCCACTAAGAATATCCATATAATACTGCCGCGAAAAAAATAAATCTTCATACACAAAACTCATCGTTTCACCCCGTGACCAAAAAATAACAACGAGAGGCGTAAAAATATTTTGTCCTGATTGCCGCCAAAAATAGTTATTTTATTTCTCTTTCCCTCTCATAGGAAGAACAGATAATACATTTTAACCTTTATTCGAAACTTCCTTCCTGTTTTATTACTACCTTTGCAGGCGACATAATGAGTGTGGACAGATTTGAACTGCTTGCAACCACAGAAAAAAATGCTAAAACGCTTTTCCGCATTTTCCTTTCTCTTCATTGCTTCGGTTCTTCTAATTTTTATCAGATTAAAGATGAATTATTTTTTTACCTCCGAATCGGTGTCGGAAGGGCACCCCGATAAAGTAGCCGATCAGATATCGGATGCTTTGCTTGATGAGTTTTTAGCATACGACCGTGATTCAAAAGTAGCGTGCGAAACCCTGGTGACAACCGGACAGGTTGTGTTGGCCGGCGAAGTAAAATCAAAAACATATGTCGATGTGGCCGAAGTGGCACGTGAAGTGATTGCCGGGATCGGTTATACCAAAAGCGAATATCGTTTCGAAGCGCTATCATGTGGCGTTTTTTCCAGTATACATGAACAGTCGGACGACATCAACCGGGGTGTGGATCAGAAGGCCGATCCCATGGATCAGGGGGCCGGCGACCAAGGGATGATGTTTGGGTATGCTACAGATGAGACGGAAAATTACATGCCTCTCTCTATCGACCTGAGCCATGCCTTATTGCAGGAACTGGCCAATATCAGGAAAAATGAGCCGGAGCTGATGCCTTACCTGCGTCCTGATGCCAAGTCGCAAGTGACGATTGAGTATAATGAAGAGGGAGTGCCCCAGCGCATTGATACCATTGTGATCTCAACGCAGCATGATGAATTTGAACAGCCGAGGGGCAATACGAAGGAGGCGGCGCTTGAAGCTGACAGAAGGATGCAATCACGGATAAGATCGGATGTGAAGTCAATCCTTATACCGAGGGTACAGGCGCAATACAGAAAGAGAAAAGATGTGCACAAACTGTTTGACGGGGATATTACTTATCATGTGAACCCCACAGGGAAATTTGTGATTGGCGGTCCGCATGGGGATACCGGATTGACAGGCCGGAAAATTATTGTGGATACATACGGAGGAAAAGCCCCCCATGGAGGAGGCGCTTTCTCGGGGAAGGATCCTTCAAAAGTGGACCGTTCGGCAGCCTATGCGGCACGGCATATCGCCAAGAACATGGTGGCGGCGGGTGTCGCCCAGGAGATGCTGATCCAGGTCTCTTACGCCATCGGCGTGGCTGAACCGATGAATATCTACGTCAATACCTTTGGAAAAAGCAATGTAAGTCTTTCAGACGCGGAGATCGCGAAAAAAATTGGAATGTTGTTCGATTTGCGTCCGAAGGCCATTGAACAGCGATTGAAACTGCGTAACCCGATTTACCGGGAAACAGCGTCGTATGGACATATGGGACGCGAGCCAAAAGTAGTGAAGAAGGTGTTCAATTCGCGGTATATGCCGGAGCCTGTGCGGCTTGAAGTGGAGCTGTTTACCTGGGAGAAACTGGATTATGTGGACAAGATCAAAAAGGAGTTTGGCCTGTAGAAGGAGTGGGATGATTATTTTAAACATGTCGGTTTCATATTGTTTTTTGCCCTTTTTCGCGCCTTTGAACTTTCATTTCCTTTAAGTGGCCCGTCACATATCAATCAATGAAAATCCAAATCCATCAAAAAATGGCTAAAAAACAATGGATGAAAAAATTCAAAAAAGCTTCTAAAAATATGGAAAACGGAAAAAAGGAAGTAGTGGTTTATTGCGCGTCCAGTGCGGAAATCGACCCGCTTTATTTTGATGCTGCTTCGAAATTGGGGGCGTTATTCGCGGAGAATGGCATCACCTGTGTCAATGGAGCCGGAAGACAAGGTCTGATGGGGGCTTTGAATGATGCCGTGCTGAAAAACGGCGGCAGGGTGAAAGGTATTATCCCGCAATTCATGGTCGATGCCGGTTGGGGACACGCCCACCTTACCGAAACAATTATCACCGAAACCATCCACGAGCGAAAGGCTGCCATGGTGAAATCGGCCGATGGGGTAATCGCTCTCCCCGGTGGAGTGGGGACGTTGGAAGAGTTGGCAGAAATCATCACCTGGAGACAGCTGGGTTTATACCAAAAACCGGTTATTGTTTTAAATATCAACAACTACTACCAGCCGTTGCTCTCGTTTTTGGAGAAGATGATCAGTGAAAAGTTCATGAAGGAGGTCTATCGGGAGTTGTGGCAGGTGGCGACCACTCCCCAAGAGGCTGTCGCTCTTATCGGGGCTATTCCCGACTGGAGTAATGATTATACTAAATACGACTAACCAATGACCGCATTGTGCTGGAAGGGATGATACTGGTTTCAGATACTATCCGCGACACTTTTCCTTATTATTTGGGGGCTGAAGTGGGGCAGGTTGTCCCGGAGTCATGGGCGATGACTTTCGGACAGTATGACCTTTTTCCCACTGACAGTACCCGGCTTTTCTTCAATTTTGAAGAGGGGACAACCCTCTCCGCACAGTTGTTACCGGGCGGAACCATGGGTGTGCCACTGCCTTTTTCTCCCTGGATACACTCTGTTTTTTTTCTCCTCTTTCTCTTTAGCTTTATGGTATTCGCTTTCATTTTTCGATGGGAAGGGACAGCATTGAAAAGTAATTTTAAGAGTGTGTTTTCCCCCGGAAAGCCTGTTTCATCCGTACATAAAAGCCAGGTAACCAAGACGGAGGCATGGGGGGAATTCTATCTGCTCCTTCAGACTATCCTGATTTTCTCCATTCTGATTTTTTCATGGCTGTGGAGCCAGGGATTTTCGCTTTTTTCCACCAAAACCCAGGTGCTGGGTTTTATTGGAATTTTTGTGAGCCTTGCCCTGTTGGTCTATCTGAAAATCACGGGTTACCGATTGATCGGCACTTTCTTTTTGCAGAACCAGATGAAGGGTTGGTCTGTTTTCTATTCCCGGATGATGGAGTTGCTCGGAATGGTGTTCTTTCTCCCGGTCGTTTTTTATGTTTATTTACACGAAGTTAGAAATATTATACTGATAGGCCTTATTGTGCTTTTTTTTATCAGTCGCCTGGTCATTTACATTGAGTTATTAAATATTTTTGTTAAAAATAAGATCGGCCCTTTCTATTTTTTTGTCTATCTTTGCGGCATTGAAATCGCACCTTATTTGCTATTGTATAAAGGGGTGCTTTTTGCCATAACTATTGCAGGAGATAACATTATATGAACGCGCGGAAAGTAAAGAAAATTCTCATATCGCAACCTAAACCGAGTAGCGAGAAATCGCCCTATTACGAAATAGCGGAAAAGTTTCATGTAGATACCCACTTCTACCCCTTGATTAAAGTGGAGAGGGTCTCGTTGAAAGAATTCCGTCAGCAACGCATCAATATATTGGATTTCACGGCGGTCATTTTCACAGCAAGAACGGCGGTCGATAAGTTTTTCTCGATTTGTGAAGAGATGAAGATTGTCATTCCTGAAACCATGAAATATTTTTGTATTTCGGAGACCGTTGCGCTCTATCTGCAGAAGTATATTGTCTATCGCAAACGGAAGATTTTTTTTAGTCAGACCGGCAAGATCGACGGATTAAATAACGCTTTTACCAAACATGGGAAAGAAAAATTTCTTTTTCCTGTTCCCGAAGAACATAATGATGAAGTGACCAATTTCCTTGATCAGAAGAAGATAAACTATACCAAGAGTGTGATGTATAGGACGGTAAGTAATGAATTCGATAAAGATGAGAAGTTCGATTACGATATGGTGATCTTCTTCAGTCCGTTGGGGATACAATCCTTATTGAAGAATTTCCCCGACTTTACACAGGGGGACATAGCCATAGGATGCTTTGGCAATGCTACGGCGAGAGCGGTGATAGATGCAGGTCTGAGACTCGATTGCGAAGCTCCGCAACCCGATTATCCTTCCATGGCTGCCGCGTTGGAAGCTTTCCTGAAAGAAAACCACAAACATTGGGCTTGATTTTTTTCTCGAATCTGTAACGATTGATTCCAAAAACAATTATCTTTGTCGATGTAATTGCTTTCGGAGGATTGCATATATTATATGGAACAACGCTTCAGGTTTACAAAGAAAGAGCGGGTAACAGGCCAAAAAAGAATTGAAGAACTCTTTGCGCGGGGGCGGTCTTTTTTGTCGTACCCCTTTCGGATAGTATATCTGGAGACGATGCAAAACAGGACGATACCGCTGTCGATACTTATTTCCATCCCCAAGAAGAGGATGAAGTCGGCAGTTGACCGTAATCGGATGAAGCGGCTCACGAGAGAGGCCTATCGGCTCAATAAGCATCTGTTTCTCTCCCGGGAAAGGGAGAAAGACAAACATTGGGATGTGGCATTTGTCTGTGTGGCAGATAAGCCCTGTGATTATGCTACTGTGGAGAAGGGGATGCGGAAAGCTATGAAAGAATTGAATTACCGGATTGAGGAAAGTAAACAGTGCTGAAAATAATCAAGAACGTGCTGACGTGGATCTTGCTTCTGCCGGTCTATTTCTACCGGGCTGTCATTTCTCCGCTTGCGCCGCCGAGTTGCCGTTATACGCCTACCTGTTCCCAATACACAATAGAGGCGCTTAAGAAACATGGACCTTTTAGGGGGTTCTATTTGTCTGTCAAGCGTGTTATCAGTTGTAACCCCTGGGGAGGATCCGGATATGATCCCGTGCCTGATCCCAAGCTGAAAAAGCGAAAGTCGAAAGCAGAGGTCAATTAAAATATGGAATTTTACGACGTACATACCCATCAAATCTTTATTGAGGATAGCGATGATCCTTATCACTCGTGTATCTTCGATGTCTATCCCCTTGAATTTGAAGTAGCCAAAGAATCCTATTCGCGTCACGCTTTTTCGTGCGGCATCCATCCCTGGTACTCGGAAGAGAGCGATAACCAGATGGCCTATCTGTCAGAAATTGCATCCAATCCCCGTATCATTGCTATAGGGGAAACGGGTCTGGATAGGTTAAAAGGGCCTTCATTCGACCTGCAGATACCTGTTTTTAAAAAGCATATCGAACTCTCTGAAAAATTGTCGAAGCCGGTAATCATTCATTGCGTAAAGGCGTGGGAAGAGCTGATACGGGTCAGAAGAGAGGTGAAGCCCACCCAGCCATGGATCATCCATGGTTACCGTAGCAAACCGGAACTTACCGAACAACTTGTCAGGGAAGGATTCCTTTTTTCCATAGGAGACAATATCAATGTGGATTCCATGCAACTGATTCCCCTCGACTCCCTATTCTGTGAGACGGATGAGGGAGAGATGCCCATTCGTCAGGTCTATCTGCAGACTTCCCGCGCCTTGAATATGAATATAGAGGAATTTGCAGAAAAGGTCGCCGGGAATGTGCGCCGCATATTTCCCACGCTTCAACCCCCTACACCTTATTATCCCGACGAAGAAGAAGCGGAGGACTGAAAACTTTGTGTTACCGGTTTGATTTCTAATGTTTTCCAGATAGAGATACGTTGTTTATTTATTTATAAATGTAGCCTTGTATGCTCCTTTAGACATAAATTATTTAAAATTGAATCCGGAATACTATTATTCTAAAATTGATTGTCCTACTTTGATGCTGTTTGCAGAAAAAGATATAAATATTGACATAAAAGGAAGTATTGAAAACTCAAAGAAAATAGTCAACACTCATAAAAAAACAAATTTTTCAATTGTTGTTATTCCCAATGTAGATCACAGCTTTAATGAACCAGAAAAAAGTTTTTTTTGAGGAGAACGAGAACGGTCAAACACGCTCATTAAATAAACAATCCGACATTTTTTTCAGTCTATGTTAAAGTGGCTAGAAGATATACAATTTTAAATACCCAATATGAAAATATACTTTATTATTACAGCTATAGTACTCATTGTCTTGAGTTCTTGTGACCGAACATATGTTGTCTCAGGAAAAGTGATTAGCGATGTAGATGGGCAGATGATAACGAATGCAAAGATAATTACTTCTGAACGCCTTACGATATATAGTGATTCGTTAGGTAAGTTTAGGCTAAATTTATTCGGACCTGGGTCACGAAGTGATAAATTAGAAGTCTTAGTGATTAAAGAAGGCTACGAGACAAAATATTTTGACTTAAGTAAATATGAGGACGTTCATAATATTACATTAGAATTAAAGCCTTATAATACGCCTTTCATAACAAAATATCCACTTTCATTTGTTACAACAGCTTATTATGTTAATTTGACAATTGTCAACTTGATAGTTTTGTTTACGCTAGGTTTCGTTTTTTTTAAAAAAGTTAAATATCGTTGGCTTTGGATAGCATTAATTCTTCTTGTAAATTTAACATTGAGAGTCAATTATATCAATGGATATATTGATGTCGATTTTTTTCATTTTCCTTTTTATTTTAAGCATTATTCATTTTATCCTTTTACCTTTAAAATACCAATACTATTCTCAACTATTGCATTTTGGAGTATTTATTTCATAGATAGAAATAGAATTATCAAAAATTGATTGTAACTGAATGAAAGAAGACAGGCTATCTCAAACAAACGAGAAAAATCACCTACATACCAAATCCGAAGAAGTACAAGCCATAATCGACCGTATGCCCACCTATTGGGTGAAATGGGTGGCGCTGTTGTAATGTAAGCATTCGGTGTACCCCGTATTGTTTGTACCTTTTTAAAAATTCATGCAAGATTACTTCCAAAAAAGTTGTAAAACATTCGGAGTCGGTTTGGAGTTTTTAGGACTTTTCCTGCACCCACCTGTCGGGTAACAGTTCCGCCAGGTCCCTTGAGTAGTCGTTGTCGTAATCATGGATATGCGCAAGCACATGGATCATCCAGCCGCGGAAGTCCAGTAAGCATTCGATAAACTACAGGTATTAAACCTTTATATATAACAATAGCGACTGTCACTATGAACCTAATAGTTGCAGTCGCTATTGTTTTGTTGAACCTATATCTTGCAGCTTGGGTTAGTTACCGGATTCTGCAGTTTGTCTGGTCAGCACACTTTCCGGATGTTGCAACTTCCATTTGTGCGGAAGCAGATTCAGGAGTTCCTCATGCGTGGCCTTTTTATGATAAGGCATTCGGGCAATGATGTCATTCAGGTAATCCCTCGGATTCACATCGTGTGCCTTGCAGGTAGCCAGCAGGGAACAGATTACAGACATGTTGACAGCCGCCTCGTGGTTACCGCGGAAGAGGTAATTCTTTCGTCCCGGTGTGATGGGGCGGATGACATTTTCCGCCAGATTGTTGTCCCAAAGCAGGCGTCCGTCTTCCAGGCATCGCATCATGTTGTCCCATCGGGTATAGGCATATGTGATGGCTTTGCCGGCCTGTGAGTTGGGGCTGTACTTGATGCCTTCCGTTTCCATCCATGCCTTCATGGCTTCCAGGATGGGACGGGCCAGTTCCTGACGCTTCATCTTGCGCTCACCGTACGACAAGCCCGCTTCATTGCAGCCATGCTCTATCTGATAGACGTGCTGTATCCGGGTCAGCCCATGTCCGGCCATCTCCCTGTTTTCATCAAGGGCCTGTTCAAAATGGCGGCGGATATGCGCCAGGCAGTTGACCGGCCGCACGTCGGGGTTGGTCTTGAAGGCTGTTTCATAGCCTGCAAAACCGTCGCATTGAAGATATCCCTTGAAGTGGTGTTGATTTGCCAGGGATTCGATGACCGCTCCGGCCCGCGATCCCTTGTCGTAATGGAAGATGACCGGTTTCTCCATGACCGACCTGACCATCCATAAGTATTCCTTGTCGGCCTTGTGCTTTTCCCTGTTGATGACCGGAACGGTGGTCTCGTCCGCCCGCACATGGTCACAGGAAAAGACTTCTTGCTTAAGCACCTCATACAGAGGCTGCGGCAGCTCCACCGTTTTCTTGAACCATCCGTCCAGCGTGCTTTCCGTAAGGCCTTTCATCCCAAGATGCCGGTATTGCTGTATCTGACGGTGGAACGGGACGTGATATTCATACTTCTGGAGCAGTATCTCGGCAAGCAGAGTGGCATCGGCGATGCACTTGTCGACAGGCATCGACGGCATGGGGGCAATCTCCACTCCTTTCCGCCCCCCCGGGAGGAAGCCGCGTGTTGTCCTTGAGCGCATATTTGGGGCGGATGATTTCCTTTACATAGAGCATCCCCGGCTTGTGTTTGACAACCCGGGTTACCTCTTCACCCATTCCGCGGTATAAGGACAGGTCCACGCCATCCGGTTCAATCACCTCGGTTTCAAGTACAGGCAGGTCTTCTATCATTTTTCGGTTCTGCCGCTTCTGTTTCTTTTCCTCAGCGGATTCCTTTTCTATCTTTTCCACAGCCTCGTCGCGCTTTTCTTCTGCCTGTCGTTGTAGACCGGCAAATTCATCCGCAAAGAGATCCGGCATGCCGGGGTCGTAGACGGGAAGCTTTTCCGATTTACGCCCAAAGAGTTGGCGGTTCAGCCATGCGACCCGGGCCGTCAACTCCCTGACACGTTCCCGCAGTTTTTCATTCTGCTCCGCTTGTTTTTTATTGGTGGCGGACAATGAGGCAATGGAGGCATTCAGCTCTTCTATCGTCTTGAGTAATATATCCTTTCCGTCCATTGCCTGTCTCTTTTTTATTGATGCAAATATACTAATTGTTAGTGGATTACACAAATATTATCCGTACTTTTGTTCAAGAAAAAAGCAGGTCACACATGGTACTCCTTACGCTCAGCCCTGAGTCGCCGGAGCCTTTGCCGCGGATTCTCCCGGATGCCCTCGACCATCATCACCAGGTCGCGCCATTCCATGGGATAGCTGTTTGATTCAGGGTCGTATTCCGGCAATTTGAAGCGCCCCGCCTCCAGCCGTTTGACGTACATCACCATGCCACCGTCTTCGGCATGAGGCAGTTTCATGAGTTTGCGCCCGGAGCCGACAAAGATGAACACGTCGCCGTTCCTCACTTCGCTCCTCATCTTCTCATGCACCAGTCCGCACAGCGAACTGATGCCCTTGCGCATATCCGTCCTGCCGGGACACGGAAAGTGGCGCATCGTGTCGTTCAGGCTAAACATGGCCGCCTTCGAGACTATGGGTTAACAGTTTCATCAACAGTTTCTCTGATCCGCTCCCGAAGTGGGCACGGAGTCCGTTGGGAAACAGTAAGGCCACACCCTGCGACACCTGTTCACCCAAGGTCAATTCCGCGGTTGGTTGTTTGAAGCTGATGGGAGCCAATTCCTGTTTGAGACTGTCTTTTTCGGCAGAACATTTTTTACGCCAGTAGTGATAGGTTGAATAACTTACACCTATCTGTTGCAGGTACAACTTCAATGGCAGGTCGCTTTGTTGAACCTGCAGTTCCAATTCTTCAAATTCGGATCTATTCATAATAATTGAGGTTTGATTGTATATGCTACTGCAAAGCTACAACCAAACCCCAAGGTTTAAAAGGTGTATTTGTTCGAATGCTTACGGTTCTCAATTCAATATTCTGTTTTTCAATACTTTCTTTCTTATCGAAAATAACTTGTAAGCAATTTTAAAATTTGATTTGAAATCATATAAATTTAATCGTAAAAGGCTACTTATGGCTTCTTTTAGTATATAAAATACATAACGATTATAATTTATGTTTAAATTAGGGTTCTTCAAATGAGCAATAGAAAGTATATATTTATGGTAGTATCTCTCAAATCTCAAATCGGGAATAATACGATTTTCCCGTGCGTGAAAAGCTTTTGCATAAGGTGAGAATCCAATATTCAATCCTTTGTATATAACTCTGTTACAGTAATCCACATCTTCCCCTGTGTGAAAAAATAAAGGATCAAATCCTCCAACTCTCCGAATGCATTCTATAGATACCAACCAAATAGCCGCATTAATAAAATTACATGAATATACACGTGATCTTATTTTATTCAAAATAAGGTCTTTGATAAATATTGGGGCCCCCGACGAAATGTATCTAAAAAAGTTTTTATCAAGGTCGAGCCCATCACCCGTTAAATGAAGGGGACTCAATATCCCATAATTCGAAATGTAAGAAAAACAATCTATTAACTCTCTTATCATTTGTTTTTCTACACGTACGTCTTGATTAACAAGTAATACATAGTCGTAATTGTTATCCAATGCATATTGAAATCCGAGATTATTGGCTTGGCCAAACCCTATATTTTTCGTATTCTCTATTAAGGTTATGTGCGGATATTCTGTTTTTAATATTTTGATCGTGGAATCTTGGGAAGCATTGTCAATAACTAAGATTTTTGTTTTGTATGACGATTCTTCTAAAGATGAAAGACATGATTTAATCCAATTTTCACCATTATATGTAACAATAACAGATAAGATTTCAGGACTCTCATGAGATTTTACCGGATGGTATAATTTGTTAATTTCTGTAACTTCATTTTCATAATAAGCAGGTCGATAGCGCATCGAACCATTATTGTGACCCTGAGATGAATAAAACTTTTCTTCATTACCTGGAATAACGAATTCTCCATGCCCCCCAAAATCGATGATTTTCATTCCAAAATAGTTCAAAACTGTCGGGATGAAAACTTCGTGATGTCCCCAACTTCTTCCCCCCTTTAATGTATTATTCAAAAGCTTCAATGCACCTTTTGAAATCCGGTAAATCGGATTAAAAGATTTAATCATCTGTGACAAAGGTAAATCGACATCGTTTAAATGGAATGAATGCCACCAATACCAATTGGGAAAATCTTTAAACCTCTCTATGTGAGATGAAAGAAAATCAGCATCAATATGGTCAAACGAAGAAAACAGATAATCCCATTCTCCCGTAAAATAGACATCATATTCTATATTCCAATAATAATCATATGTAGGGTAATCTTTAAAAAATTGCAATACAGCAAAGTGGTTGCTTCCGGGTATAATTGTTTCTTTGATTGGTTCATAACACAAATTGTTTAAAGATTCAACATCAAAATAATAAGGAATGATCCCTTCCGGTATATCAACATTTTCTTCCTCTTTATTAAAAAGAAGAAAAACGTCACTCATATTTTTTACAGAGTTTTTAATATTTACGTATCTCTCTATAATTGTTTCATCAATTCTATGGGTAACATATAAGATTACTGTTTTTTTCTCTTCCATCACTAATGATTGTAGTTTTGCAAGTTAAGAAAAAATAAGATGGTCTAGCCTCCTCATTAATCGGACTTTATTTTCCCAGGTGTTGCAAAGTTACCATTTTCCCTGAAAATGAGAAAACGATATAAAACCGTTGTTTTTATATGGAAGGTAATTTTTTTATATATTTCCTCTATAAATCCTTTTTTTGCTTGAATAAACCCTTTTAGTGATAGTTTACATCACTTTAGGCCAATAAATATACTAACGGAAGAAGCGGGTCTTTCGTCAAAGTATAATAAATTTCCTCTTCGAACTCTTATGTTTCTTGAGCGGCGTTCAATACGGATTGTCTGCCAAAGTCAGTTTGCAAAATCGGGGTATGAATCCACCACAAATATAAAGGCTTTACAAACAATCCGAAAAAACCAAAGGAAATCTCCTAGCCAAGAACAAAAAGCCCAAAACCAAAAAGTATCATCATTCAGAGTACGTGTGGAGCACCCCATCGGGAATGCAAAAAACTGAGAATTGTCAATGATGAGTGCCGTTTGAGAAAAAATCAGTTCATCCAAACAGTATTTGCAACCGCTGCTGCTCTCCACAATATGAGGGTTACGCCTTACCCCGCCTAAGGATAAAATTTAAAACTATGTAATGTCAATTCAATACCGCTGATACTTGCCTGACAAAAAAAGAAAGTAGCGCGACTTTGCGATTTGGACACGAATCCGCCTCCTTCCATTGGCCTGTTTGATGGAGCTGGGCGATTGTGGATATCAAACTGACGATTTGGAAAATCCGCATAAAAGCTGTCGGTCTTTCAGGAGATCGCCTCAGGAAATCATTTTCTTCCGAAATCAGCGGGGATCTCACCCCATAATTTTGTTTCCCATTTCAGGATCGGGTTGGGATAGCTGTTGGCTCTGAGCCAGGCCTCAGCACGTTCGATCAGGTCAAAGACCGGTCTGTTTGCGGTGGTTTGCGCTAATTTGGTGTTGCATTTTTTGTTTGCCACCCATTTGATGGCATTCACACTGTCGGAATAGACGGGGATGGTGCTGCCTCTCTGTTTGAGCAGCGCCAGTGCATGTACAATGGCGAGGAATTCACCGATATTGTTTGTTCCCTCTGCCATTGGCCCCATGTGGAAGATCTCTGTCCTGTCCGCCACAAATACTCCGCGATATTCCATTAAACCCGGGTTTCCGCTGCAGGCGGCATCGACCGCGATACTTTCCGGGAGGAATTTTTCCGCGGGCTTGGATGCTCTGCCTGAAGCCGGCTTTTTTTGCTGTCGGGGCTGTAGGGACTTCCATGGGTTTCCCGAGAAAGCCTTTTCCGCTTCCTCAAGAGTGGAAAACGATTTGTAGAGGGCGCTCTCGAAACCGGAAACCTGTGCTTTACAATCATCCCAGGAATGGTAAATCCCTGGTTTCACCCCTTTCCAAACGACGTAGAACTTCTTTTTCGCCATCGACCGGGCCTCACATCGATTCGAGGATATAGGGGGTTAACTCCTCTTCCAGTTCCTGATGGCGGGGTTTCTCCTCTATCATGACGATGCTGTCCACGATGAATTTGGTATATCCCCGCCAGGGCAACGCGCCGAAATACTCTTTGTAATGCAACTGCACATTCTTGCCGCCGGATGTCATCAGTTGTTCCGCAATTTTTTTGTCCTCTACCGAGAATTCAAACTGATTCGACTGTAACCCACCCGGTTTGTCGGCCCGGAATCCCGACTGGATCAGTTTACCCTCGTAGGTTTTAAAGATAACCCCTTTGTAGACAAGATAGTTCAACTCCCCCGATTTTACCCCCGTTCCAAATACATAATAGAAACGTACGTAAATGAAAATTCCGAGGGCGAATATCAATATTCCGAGGAACCATAATAGTCCCTTGCGCATTCTTTTTTTAGTAGGCTTTAAATCATCCATATCAAAATAATTTATGTGTAGAATATAAGACGCGCCTCGGGTAAGCTTAAGCAAGTTTAGCTTACCTCTCGACTTTCTTTATATTTGAGTCCGTAAAGATACCTCTTTTTTGACTTTTTATGGAAATCGTTGTGCAAAAAACAGCGGTAATTCTCCGATTTATGGTATATTTGTGCCTTGCGCGTCATTAGCACTTCATACGTTATGTATTTCATGTGACAACTGATAAAAAATTGAACTATTATTATGAACAGATTGATTGCGGTCTTTATTCTTCTTTTGGCGACCTCAGCCCTTTCGGCACAAAGTGCATATCACTTTTCAGTGATCAAGGAAAATCCTATTACACCGGTAAAAAATCAGGCCAGTTCGGGAACTTGCTGGAGTTTTTCGGGTATAGGAATGTTAGAGTCGGAACTGATCCGTATGGGGAAAGGGGAATTTGATCTCTCTGAAATGTATGTCGTACGCAGAAACTATGAAGACAAGGCGCAAAAATATGCACGCCTGCATGGCAATCTCAATTTTGCGGCGGGGGGGTCTTTCGCCGATGTGGTGGAGACCATCAATGAATATGGCATAATGCCGGAGGATGCATACCGGGGACTCAATTACGGTTCTGAGACACATAATCACGGCGAGCTGGATAAAGTACTGAAAGGCTATATGGATGGCATTATAGGCGCGCGGAGCCTCTCTCCTGTCTGGTCCGACGCGTTTTCGGCAATACTGGATACTTATCTGGGCCCTTTACCCGAAACATTTACCTACCAAGGCAAACAATACACCGCGCATACCTTTAAGGAGTTCCTTGGACTCAGGCAAGAGGATTATATTTCGTTGACTTCCTTTACGCACCACCCTTTCCACCAGGCTTTTGCAATTGAGGTGCCCGATAACTGGCGCTGGGCTAATTCTTATAATCTTCCTATCGATGAATTGATGGAAGTGATGGAGAATGCGATTATGAGGGGATACACCCTTGCGTGGGCCTCCGATGTGAGTGAAGCGGGTTTTTCACGTGAAGGGATTGCCATTATACCCGACGAAAATGCTGCCGAGAATGCGGGGAGTGATCAGGCCAAGTGGCTCGGGCTCTCTACCCGCGAACGGGATGCCAATCTGAGAGCCCGCGTGGGGACTGAACTGCTTGCGGAAAAAGAGATCACCCAAGAGATGAGGCAGGAGTCGTTCGATAACTATCAGACTACCGATGATCATGGCATGCAAATCTACGGTATGGCTAAAGATCAGAATGGAAACAAGTTCTATATGGTGAAAAATTCATGGGGTGAAACCGGTCCTTACAAAGGTCTTTGGTATGCCTCAGATCCGTTCGTGCGCTACAAGACTTTGAGTATTGTCTTGCATCGGGATGCCATACCCGCATCCATCGCGGCGAAATTGGGTTTATAGATCATTAGCTTAAGCTATATGGAAACCGCGGCCCTATACAATCTGTTCCTTCAATATCCTTCCGTCACTACCGATTCGCGGATATGTCCCAAGGATTCTATCTTTTTCGCCTTGAAAGGAGAAAGATTTAATGGAAACCTGTTCGCCGAAAAAGCGATCGAGGCAGGATGCGCTTATGCCGTTGTGGATGAGCCACCGGAGAGGGAAAACGACAGGATCATCCTGGTGAAGGATGTATTGCTTTCTCTTCAGCAGCTGGCCAATTGGCACCGCAAGAAGTTGAAAATTCCTATTGTCGGCATTACCGGGACAAATGGGAAAACAACTACCAAAGAACTGATCGCCGTGGCCCTGTCGAAAGAATTTAAAGTAGCTTATACCCAAGGAAACCTCAATAATCATATTGGTGTTCCCCTTACATTGTTATCCATGAATAAATCGCATGAGATAGGCGTGGTGGAAATGGGGGCCAGTCACCCGGGAGATATCAGGGAGCTGTGTGAGATGGCCGAACCCAACTATGGAATTATCACCAATGTGGGAAAGGCGCATATGGAGGGATTTGGAAGCTTCGAGAATCTGGTCGGCGCCAAATGCGAATTATATGATTTTATCCGCGAGCGAGGCGGAAAAGTGTTTGTGAACAAAGACAACCAGATCCTGTACGAGCGGTCGGAAGGTATGAACAGGATACTTTACGGCAAGAATGATCCGTCGCTCTTTGCTTCGGGCACGATTGCCAATGCCACCCCATTCCTCGAATTCGACTGGAGTTTTTTCGATAGCCCTTACCGTGTCAAGACCCGCCTGGTAGGCGAATTCAACTTCGATAACGCCATCGCGGCGGTTGCAGTCTGCAAATTCTTCGGGATCAATGCCGGGCGAATCAGTGCTGCGCTGGAAGAATATGAGCCTACAAACCATCGTTCCCAGTTCAAGCGCACTGAAAAAAACGACCTCATCATCGACGCCTATAATGCAAACCCCACCAGCATGAGGGCTGCATTGGAGTTCTTCTCTTCCATCCCCTCATCGTTATCCAAAATGGTGATACTGGGAGAGATGAGAGAGTTGGGGGAGAGTAGTGATGAAGAGCACGAGAAGATAATACGGTTTTTGCGGGAACAGCCCTATGAAAAGGTTTATCTGGTAGGTCCCATTTTCAGCAAGTCGGTCGCGGAGAATGATACTTTCCGGTTGTTTGACGATGTGGAGGAGTTAAAAGAGACGCTCAAAAAGGAGCCTGTCTCCAATCGCTATATCCTGTTGAAAGGGTCCCACTCCGTCCATTTGGAGAAGGCGGTTGAATGCCTGTAAAGATTATTGACGGAATTTTACAGTCAGCATCACCATTTCCGAGACTGTGCCGATGCGGTATTGGGGGCCGACGAGCCCGATACCGGAAGTCACATAGATATGGGTGTTCCCTTTTTTCTTGTAACCGTGGGCAACCTCAAAAACAAACTCCGTGGCTATGTTCCCCGGAAAGGCCTGCCCGTGGTGTGTATGTCCGTAAAGCGCGATATCTGCTCCAGCTTCCGCTTCCTCGGCCAGATTGTCCGGCGTATGATTCAGCACGATCACCGGTTTCGACATCTCCACCGACTGGTCGGCAAGTATTTTTTTCAGGGGTTTCCTGGTGGGGACAACCTTGTCTTCACGTCCCACCACGTAAAGAGTGCTGTCTATTAGTACGGCCGAATCGCGCAATAGAGTGATCCCCACATTGTTCAATAGTGCGATTTTCTCTTCCGCATCGTAGCGGTACTCATGATTGCCCGTACAGGAGAATACCCCTAAAGGAGCGCGCAAACGCAGCAGTTCATCACCCATCCGTTGTTGCAGTATGGGTTCGATATGGGAATCGATAATATCTCCTACGAAGAGGATCAAATCGGGCTGCTGTGCCATGATGAGGTCTACAAACCGTTTTGTGTGCTGCCTGTTGATCATGTATCCCAAATGCAGGTCACCGATTACCGCAATCCTTAGGGAATCCCTTTGTCCCGCCGGTTTATGGATAGTTACGGGCACCTGTTGCACTACCGGATGCATGAATTGGTGTCGACCATGGGCCATGATGCCCGCAACAATCAGTATTGTGGCGAGATAGGTCGTTATTTTGAAACGCTGCGATTGTTCCCTTATACGCCATGGCTTGTGTGATATTCTTTGGCGTATGGCATTCGCCAGGTCGATTATCAGCCATATGCCGCCACTGTATAAAAGGAACAACATCCAACTGGTACCCATTACACGGATAAACTGGGTGATGGCCTCCGGCAGATGGCGGTAAAAAATAAAACCAATGGAATAGGCCAGCAGTTCCGTCCCGAAAATGGCAATCATTATGAGGCGTGCTGCTTTTTTCCCTTCAAAGGCGTTCCACCCTTTCAGGAAAACCAATATGTTGAGCGTAAGATGTATGATAAAAGCATTGATCAGCGCGCGCATGTCAGGAGAATTTTGAGGATGATTTTTTCGACGACTATCTTTAAACAATCGATAGTCACAAAGGAATTGCAATAGTACAACAAAAGTTGAACATAGTGAAATGTTTTTCAGGAATAATTTTACACCCTGATGTTTAAATATGCAAAAATCAAATCTAAACAAAAAACATATTACTAAATTTTCGTAACAGCCGCTGTTTTATTCGGTATCTTTCAATTAAATGCTTATTTTAGCGGCTTATAAATAAAACCACTAGACGCGCGTGGTAAATGTTCCAAATGCCGGAATGAAAAAAATAAAGTAATCGTATGAGACCAACATTTGTTTTACTGTTGAGTATTCTGTTCTCGACAACATTATGGGCTGAGTCCGTGACAGTGAGAGGAAAATTGATATCGGCATCCGATCAAAAGGGGCTGCCTTACGCTACCATTTCGGTGGCACGTGAAGCGGCTCCTGCCACTGCGGTGAAAAAACTGGCCACACAGGAGAACGGTACGTTTTCCACCTCACTCGATCCCGGAAAATATGTCTTTACTTTTTATTTTGTGGGAATGGATCAGATGGAAAAACCTGTAGAGATCGGCCCGTCACAAAAATCGGTTGACATGGGTGAAATCGAGATGAGGGAGAGCTCTACCGAACTCGATGAGATCAGTGTGACTGCCCAGGCGCCTTTGGTGAAGGTGGACATCGACAAATTGACCTACAACGCCAAGGACGATCCGGAATCATCCACTTCCAGTGTGCTCGACTTGCTGCGTAAAGTGCCGCTGGTGACGGTGGACGGGGAGGATGAAATTCAACTGAAAGGTTCCACTAATTTTAAGATATATCTGAATGGGAAACCCTCGAATATGATTACCTCGAACCCGTCACAGGTGTTGAAAAGTATGCCTGCCAACAGTGTGAAAGATGTGGAGGTTATCACTGATCCCGGTGCCAAGTATGATGCGGAAGGGATAGGAGGCATTATCAATATTGTCACCGACAAACGGGCCGATGACGGCTATTCCGGTTCCGTGGGCGTCCATGGCGACACTTTTGGCGGTTATGGCGGAAATGCATATCTGGCTACCAAGTACGACAAATTCGGGTTTACGGGAAATGCCGGATATTACAATTTCAGACGTCCGGCATCCGAATCTTCTTTCTATCGTGAAGAGACCGATCCGGCAAATATCCTGTCGCTCAACGGAACCAATAAAGGGAAGGGCGGCGGATTGTATCTGAGCGGCGCGCTCAGTTATGAACCCGACACGTTGAATCTGTTCAACCTGTCGGCCTCCCGGTTTGGGGGAGAGTACAATTCTATTGGTGTCCAGAATGCCATTTCCAAAGGCGCGCGCCCGCACTCCTATGATACCCGGACGAACAGCACCTCACAATATGGGGGAATGAATTTGTCTGCCGATTATCAGCGAAACTTCAAAAGAAAAGGGGAAATGTTAACGGTTTCTTATCGTTTCGAACGTAATCCCAACGACAGTGAATATGAGAGTGAATATGATCATGTGATAGATGAGCAAGAGACGTTCTATTATCCCGACGGATACCGGATGAAAAGTGTGAACAATGCCGGAGGAAACGAACATACCGGACAGGTCGACTATGTGAATCCACTCAACGGAAAACATAGTATTGAGGGGGGTGTGAAGTATATTTTCAGGGATAATTCCAGTGAGGGTGATCATACTTTGTTTGACGTGGAAGAAGGCATATGGAAGCCCGATCCGCGCCGGAAAAATGACCTCGAACATCAGCAGAAAATCACTTCAGGATATGCCGGTTATGGCTATAAAACAGGTAAGGTGGGAATGAAGGTCGGATTACGGGCTGAACATACCCTGCAGGATATCCATTTTATGAGCGCCGCTCAGGATACGATTGTCAAGACCCATTTCTTCGATCTGGTTCCCTCGGCTACCCTCTCCTGGCAGTTGGGGATGACCCGTACACTGCGGGGCGGATACAATATGCGTATTTCCCGTCCGGGGATATGGGTGTTGAATCCTTACGTGAATGATGTGGATCCCAACAATATCAGTTATGGTAATCCACGCCTCGATGCGGAACAGCAGCATAACTTCAATATCAACTACGGCTCTTTCTCCCAGAAGCTCAACTTCAATGCCACCGTCAGCTATTCTTTCGCGCAGAATGCGGTGACGAGTTACAGTTTTATCGAGAATGGGGTCACCCATAACACTTACGACAATATTGGCCGGAACCATACGGTGGGAACCAATGTGTATCTGAGTTGGACTCCCACTCAGATGATCCGCACCTATCTCAACGGGGGGATAAATTACACCGATATCCAGAGTACCGAAAACAGTGAATTAAGGAATAGCGGCTTTTCAGGACGCGCTTTCGGGGGGCTCACATTCACCTTTCCCAAAGATCTGAGGGTAGGTGTGAACGGAGGACTGTTTTCGAGCCGCGTGCAGTTGCAGACCAAACAATCGCCCTTCTATCATTACAATTTTAATGTGATGAAAAGTCTTTTTAATAAAAAACTGGATGTCTCCCTTTACGCGCAGAGTCTTTTTTCCAAATACAGGGAATTTTCTTCCACAACCACCGGGGACGGGTTCACTCAAAAGAACAAATTCCTGAATCCTATGCGTAGCCTTAACCTGAGTGTTACTTACCGGTTTGGTGATTTAAAATCTTCGATGAAAAGAGTGCAGCGGACAATCAGTAATGATGATGTCATGCAGAACCAGGATGGAAGTTCTCAGGGAGGCACTGCACCGCCACAAGGAGGAAATTAATGAGTCTTGAGCCATGCCATTTCTTTTTCCCGTTAAGATTGATTATCTTTACACCACATATATCGATGGAGTATGAGAATTGATATCATTACCGTACTTCCGGGAATAATAGAAGGGGCGCTTCACACCAGTATCCTGAAACGGGCTCAGGAGAAAGGACTGGTCGAATTCGGACTGCATAACCTGCGTGATTACACGCTTGATAAGCATAAGCGGGTGGATGATTATCCGTTTGGCGGTGAGGCCGGCATGGTTATGCAGATAGAGCCTATCGACAGGGCTATCAGTTATCTGAAGTCGCAACGGGACTATGATGAAGTGATCTTCACTACCCCCGATGGCGAGCAATTTACCCAGTCCACCGCCAATGAGTTTTCTCTGAAAGAAAATATTATTATTCTTTGCGGACATTACAAGGGAGTTGATTACCGGGTAAGGGAACACCTGATCACCAAGGAGATATCCATCGGCGATTTTGTGTTGACGGGTGGCGAACTGGTTGCCGCCATGATTGCCGATGCGGTAGTCCGTGTCATTCCCGGAGCCATCGGTGATGAACAGTCTGCTTTGTCCGACTCATTCCAGGATGGACTCCTCGCGCCGCCGGTGTATACCCGTCCTGCTGAATACAAAGGCTGGAAAGTGCCCGACGTGTTGCTGTCGGGACATGAGCGGAAAATAGAGGAATGGCGTCATGAACAGGCATTGGAACGCACCCGCAGATTGAGGCCGGATTTACTTCGATAGTTGCCCGGTTGATATTCGTGAAAATTTGGGATGCCGGATATCGGATTTAGGAAGTAAATAATTCCCAAATCCCAATACCCAAAACATTCGGTAGTTATTCCCTGCGAGCCGAATATTTTTCACCTTTAGAGAAGATAAGACGCGCTCCGGAAATCTTTTGATGGTAAACTCTCGCGATTTCTTTCAGCTTTCACTATCTTTGTGGAAAAAGTGGATTAATTTATGAAGGGAATCGTTTTAGCCGGAGGATCCGGTACAAGGTTATACCCTATTACCAAAGGAATATCGAAGCAATTACTTCCCATTTTCGATAAACCCATGGTCTATTATCCTATTTCTGCGCTGATGTTAGCCGGTATCAGGGATATTCTCGTCATCTCCACTCCGCTTGATCTGCCCGGATTTCAGCGGTTGCTCGGTGACGGATCCGACTATGGCGTCCATTTCAGTTATGCCGCGCAGCCTTCTCCGGACGGGCTGGCGCAGGCATTTATTATCGGAGAGGAGTTCATCGGGGATGACGCCGTATGTTTGGTGCTGGGCGATAATATTTTCTACGGGCAGGGATTTCCCTCCATGTTGCGCAAAGCGGTGGAAGATGCCGAAAGAGAGGGGATAGCTACCATCTTCGGTTATAATGTGACTAATCCGCAACGGTATGGAGTGGCGGAATTGGGTGAGGATGGCAAGGTGTTGAGCATCGAGGAAAAACCGTCTGAACCTAAGTCGAACTGGGCTGTCACGGGACTTTATTTTTATCCTAACCGGGTGGTGGAAATTGCGAGGCAAGTCAAACCGTCGGCCCGTGGGGAGTTGGAGATCACCTCTGTCAATCAGGCTTTCCTGGACGAACAACAGTTGCAGATGCTGCTCTTCGGCCGGGGTTTTGCCTGGCTCGATACCGGGACCCACGATTCCCTCTCGGAAGCGTCCACTTTTATCGAGGTATTGGAGAAACGGCAGGGGTTGAAGATATCTTGTCTCGAGGAGATCTCCTGGAGAAACGGCTGGATTACCGACGAGCAATTAAAGGAAATCGGGATGTCGATGAAAAATAGCCCATACGGAAAGTATCTGCTTAGATTGGTCTAGGTGGGAAAGGTTGCAAGAGATAAAGATTGGGTAATTGGGAATTATAATTGCTGATTCAGTTAAATGTTCGTATGTATATTATACAGACTGAGATAGAAGGAGTTGTGATCGTTGAGCCGAAAGTGTTCGGCGATGAGCGTGGCTATTTTTTTGAATCGTTTTCACAGAAAGAGTTTGAGGAGAAAGTATGTAAAACCGTTTTTGTGCAGGACAACGAGAGCCTGTCGGGATACGGGGTGGTGAGGGGGCTGCATTTTCAAAAACCTCCTTATGGACAGGCGAAACTGGCACGCGTGGTGAAAGGCAAAGTGCTGGATGTGGTGGTGGATATCCGCAAGGATTCTCCTACCTACGGGCAACATCTATCGATAGAACTCTCTGCAGAGAACAAGCGCCAGGTCTTTATTCCCCGCGGTTTTGCCCATGGTTATGCTGTGCTGGAGAATGAGACCATCTTCCAGTATAAGTGTGATAATTATTACGCGCCGGACTATGAAGGGGCAATCCTTTGGAACGATCCGCAACTCGGTATCGACTGGCATTTACCTCCCGAAGATATTATCCTTTCAAAAAAAGACCGGCAAAACCCACCATTTCAATCGCTGAATACTGATTACTGATTTGATTACTGATTTGATTACTGATTGCTAATTACTGAATACTAATTACTGATTAATAAAATTACCGGTTGCTTATGGTGCACATCCGTTTTTTAATTTTAACTCGATTGATTTCCGGTGGTCACTCGGCACAGAGTACAAACGAGCATGTTTCCGCTCTCATTCCTAAGAAAATTCAACTTTCAATTTAATATGTAAGTACCTCGGATGGGGGAGAATAATTCAATCATGGCAAAAAAAATTATCCTGATCACCGGTGGAGCCGGCTTTATCGGATCCCATGTGGTACGATTGTTTGTGAATCAATATCCCGAGTATCAGATCATCAACCTCGATAAGTTGACTTACGCGGGCAATCCTGCGAATCTGAAAGATGTGGAAGGGAAGCCCAATTACAGGTTCCTGAAGGCCGATATCTGTGATTTTGAAAAGATAAAAGAGGTTTTCACTACCTTCAACGTGACCGACGTGATCCATCTGGCTGCCGAAAGCCATGTGGATCGTTCCATTACCGATCCCTTCTCATTTGCGAAGACCAATGTGTTGGGTACCCTTAATCTGTTGCAGGCAGCGAAAGAAAGCTGGAAAGATACCTGCGCGGATAAACTCTTTTATCATGTTTCTACCGATGAGGTATACGGAGCGCTGGAGTTCGACGGTACCCTTTTCACGGAAGAGACCCGCTATGACCCGCATAGTCCCTATTCCGCATCAAAGGCCGCATCCGATCATTTTGTCCGGGCCTACCATGATACCTATGGTTTGCAAACCATTATCTCCAATTGTTCCAATAATTACGGGCCCAATCAGTTCCCTGAGAAGCTGATCCCGCTGTTTATCCATAATATCCGCCAGAATAAACCGCTCCCTGTCTATGGTAAAGGGGAAAACGTGAGGGATTGGCTCTATGTGGAGGACCATGCGCGCGCCATCGATTTGATCTTCCACAAGGGAAAGGCAGGAGATACCTATAATATCGGTGGTTTCAACGAGTGGAGAAATATCGACTTGATCCGGGTAATTATCAAAACTGTGGACCGCCTGCTGGGAAGGGAGGAGGGCGCATCGGAAAAGCTGATCACTTACGTTACCGACCGGGCAGGCCATGATTTGCGTTATGCCATCGATGCCTCCAAAATCAAGAACGAACTAGGATGGGAGCCTTCTCTCCAGTTTGAGGAAGGTATCGAGAAAACCGTGCGTTGGTATATCGAAAATCAGGAGTGGCTCGATGACATTGCCAGTGGAGCCTACCACGACATTTGCGGTGATTAGTCTATCTCTTCGAACCTGGCGGTGAAGAACCGTAATTGTTTCGGTTCATAGACAAAACGGAGCCCTTTGATAGTGTCCCTTTTTCGGTAGAGTGATTGAACGGCTTCTGCCACCAGATCCATATGGCGGTAAGTGTAGACACGGCGGGGAATAGTGAGTCGTACTGTCTCCAGCTTGGGTCGGTGATGGTCACCTGTGTTTTTATCGCGCCCGGCAGAGACGATACCCCGCTCCATGCTGCGCACGCCTGATTCCACATAAAGGTTGGCCGCGAGGCTCTGCGCCGGGAACTGATCCTGCGTGAGGTGCGGGCAGAAACGGCCGGCGTCCAGAAACACAGCATGCCCGCCGGTGGGCTCGATCATTGGGATACTTGCCTCCCGCAGCCGGTCGCCCAGGTAGCGCACCTGTTTCACGCGATGTGCTATATATTCATACTGCAACGATTCTTTCAGGCCGATGGCCATTGCTTCCATATCGCGTCCGGCCAGTCCCCCGTATGAGGGCATCCCTTCATATACAACCACCAACTCCTTTGCCTCCGCAAAAAGATCGTCATCGTTCAAACATAAAAATCCGCCGATGTTCACCAAGCAATCTTTCTTGCCACTCATGGTGCATCCGTCGGCATAACTGAACATCTCCCGTACGATCTCTTTGATGGAGAGGTCGCTATAACCATCCTCCTGCTCCTTGATGAAAAAAGCATTCTCCACACAGCGGGTAGCATCATAAAACAGTTTGATGCCATGCCGGGAGGTCAACTTCCGTACCTCTTTCATATTTTTCATCGATACCGGTTGACCGCCAGCCAAGTTGACCGTTACGGCAAGACATACATAGGCGATATTTTCGGCCCCTTTCTCGTCGATCAGTTTTTGCAGTTTAGCCAAGTCTATATCCCCTTTAAACGGGATGTTCAGCGAAGCATCATGCGCTTCGTCGCGGATGACATCGACAAAAATCCCGCCGTTGCGTTCCTGATGATAACGGGTAGTGGTGAAGTACATGTTGCCAGGCACATATTGTCCCGGTTGGATGGCGATCTGCGACAGCAGGTTCTCCGCTCCTCTTCCCTGGTGAGTCGGGACCACGTGCCTGAATCCGAATATATCCCGCACCGTCTCTTCGAGATGACGGAAATTACGACTGCCGGCGTAGGCTTCATCTCCCATCATCATGCCGGCCCATTGACGGTCGCTCATGGCATTCGTGCCGCTGTCGGTGAGCAGATCGATATATACATCGTCGCTTGGAATAAGGAACGTGTTAAACCCTGCTTCTCTGATCACTTTTTCCCGTTCTTCATGCGGAATCATTTTGACAGGCTCTATCGATTTGATGCGAAAAGGCTCTGCCGGATAGCTGTTCAGATTCATATTGGTGTCTTTTTGATGGTTTTTTCTTTACAAAAGTAATAAGTGTCGAGGAAAAAAACAAGGTTGCTTGAATTTTTTTGAGGGGCATCTTTTATTTTTTTTATGTAGCGGGAGCCCACAGGAATGCCGAATTTATTGGGGCATTTCCGAGGCGCATTTTACATTTAGTGGAAATTCATTTGTAAAAATAAATTTAAGGTGAAAAAAACAGTGCCCGGGCGCTGCCTGGCACGAAAATATTTAACCCTGCATGTACCAATCATACATCCTCTTCACACCTTCATCAATATCGACAGTATGTTTCCATCCCAATGCGTTTAATCTGGAGACATCAGTCAACTTTCGCATGGTGCCGTCGGGTTTTGAGGTGTCGAAAGTTATCTCTCCCGTATAGCCGATGGTTTTTCTGATTAATGTGGCCAGGTCGCGGATGCTGATTTCTTTTCCGGTGCCGATATTGACATGACAATTCCGTATCTCGGTTTTCCCTTTCACCAGATACGGAAAATCCACATTCTCCATAATATAGACGGAGGCGTCGGCCATATCTTCACTCCAGAGGAATTCCCGCAATGGTTTTCCGCTTCCCCATAATTCCACCCTTTCCTTATTGATGCCGTATTTCCGGAATATACTTTCCATATCCTGCCGCGTGCTGTTACCCGAAATTCCCTCCACCGGACGCCGGGCAAGATCCCGCCCGACAGTGTCCCAGTCATCGTTCATCAACGCTTTTGCCAGATGGATCTTGCGGATCATTGCAGGCAATACATGGCTCTTTTCAAGGTCGAAATTGTCGTTCGGTCCGTAGAGGTTGGTGGGCATCACCGCGATATAGTTGGTGCCATATTGGATATTGAAGCTCTCGCACATTTTTAATCCCGCGATTTTGGCGATGGCGTAAGGCTCATTCGTGTATTCCAGCGGCCCGGTAAGCAACGCCTCCTCAGAGATGGGTTGCGGTGCTTCCCGGGGATAAATGCAGGTGCTGCCAAGGAAAAGGAGTTTCCTGACATTATGCCGGAAACTCTCTCCTATGACATTATTCTGGATTTGCAGATTGCGATATATGAAATCGGCCCGGTAAGTGTTGTTGGCGACAATACCACCCACGTGGGCCGCGGCAAGGATCACATACTCGGGCTTTTCCCTGTCAAAAAAAGATTTCACGGCTGCGGCATCCAGCAGATCCAATTCCTGATGCGATTGACCGATCAGGTTGGTATATCCTTTCGATTGCAGGTTTTGCCAAATGGCTGATCCCACCAATCCGCGATGGCCGGCGACATATATCTTACTCTGTTTATCCATCATCAATTCCTATTAATTATCCATTCCTGAAATCGGGCGGGAAACCTACCGGGAGTATTTTCTCGCAACTTCCATATCGTGCTTCACCATGCGTCTGACCAGTTCTTCGAAGGATGTCTTCTGAGGATTCCATCCCAATAGGGATTTGGCTTTGGTGGGATCTCCCAACAACAACTCAACCTCCGCGGGACGGAAATATTGGGGGTCTACTTCTACCAACACACGTCCTGTAGCATTGTCGATTCCCTTTTCGGCAATACCTCTGCCTTCCCATCGCAACTTTATTCCTGCTTCGGCAAAAGCGAGGATGCAGAATTCCCGTACGCTGTGCATCTCTCCCGTGGCGATCACGAAGTCCTCCGGCACTTCATGCTGCAGCATCAGCCACATGCACTCCACATAATCGGGCGCGTAACCCCAGTCGCGTTTCGCATCCAGGTTCCCGATATACAACTTATCCTGAAGGCCCTGTGCGATACGGGCGGCCGCCAGCGAAATTTTCCGGCTGACAAATGTCTCACCTCTTCGTTCACTCTCGTGATTGAACAAAATGCCATTCACCGCGAACATTCCGTACGACTCCCGGTAATTTTTCGTGATCCAGAAGCCATATAGTTTCGCTACCCCGTAAGGGCTGCGGGGATAGAACGGTGTGGTCTCTTTTTGGGGGATTTCCTGTACCAGCCCGAATAATTCTGAAGTAGATGCCTGGTAGATCCGCGTCCTGTGTTCCAATCCCAGTATCCTCACTGCTTCCAAAAGACGAAGGGTGCCAACAGCGTCGGTTTCCGCCGTGTATTCGGGTACGTCGAAACTCACTTTTACATGGCTTTGTGCGGCCAGGTTGTAAATCTCGTCAGGCTGGACGTGCTGGATGATACGGATGAGCGAGCTGGAATCGGTCATATCGGCATAGTGCAGGTTGATGAGTCGCTGCTGTTTCATATCACGGATCCACTCATCAAGGTAAAGATGCTCTATCCTGGCGGTGTTAAAAGAAGATGAACGCCTCAGGGTGCCATGTACCTCGTATCCCTTCTTCAGAAGTAGTTCGGCAAGGTAAGACCCGTCCTGGCCGGTAATGCCGGTGACCAGTGCTTTTTTCATATAGAAGGGCTAATTTAAATTGATATTATACGCCACACTGATACCGGGTGTAAAGAAACTTTTTTTGTGGATAGCGCTCTCTTTACTGCCAAAACCCATATCGCAGTAGATGGAGAAATTGAATTGCCGCACGGCATAACCGGCTAAGGGTGAAAAAGCAAACCCTGCATAACTGGAACCGAATACTGCTCCGATACGCGGTTCCACAAAAAAGCCGTCGGCAATGCCTTCCTGGGTGAAACGATAACCGGCTAACGGCATGATGTAGGTGAAGCCGTCGTCGGCATCATTCTTAATGTTGGAGAGAAATTTCCCTTCCCCGTAAGGATTGTTGAAAGCTTTCACACTTAGGGAGATATAGTTGTTCGGGTTGGACGAGAGCAGGTTGTCCCGGGTGATCCAGCCAATAGTGCCGCCCATGCCGAATTTCTTGTCACGGCCTGTGTTGGCCACTAAACCGGCATCAACCGAAATATTGATATAATTGGTTTCCTGTGCTTCAGCCGACCGGATAGTTAGTGCGGCAAGTAAGATGATGATAAAAATAGTTCGTTTCATTTTTTTGATAATTTTAAGGGTGACTAATAGACGTTTGATTGCGTTTATATGCTGCAAATATACCGATTTAATTCTATTTTGCTTCGTTTTATCCCATTATTTTACTTTTTTAGAAGCTGTTTTGAATTTTTTCATCGATTGTTTTTTAGCCATTTTTTGATGGATTTGGATTTTCATTGATTGAAATGTGGTGGACTACTTAAAAGAAACAGCAACTTATCAGGAATCGTGGAGCAAAATAGTGTAACAATATCGGATTCATCACTTTAAAAGAAAACTTGTTTTAGCGAAAACGGGAGAAAACGCAATGAAAAGCAAAGATAACGCCGAGTTGCGTTACCAAATCGTTAGCTAAGGAGTTTTCTGATTCTTTTTCAACGAATTGTTTTACAATAGTTTGCATTGTTTTTCATTGGGTCGGATAACTCTAATAGAATTAAATTTGCAATTAAAACAATTAGAGTTAGGAGAAGTACCTTTAAGGTGTTGTTCTGCCTGAAAAAGAACGAGTTAAGACCCGACGGCAAAGCACCCGTCATGGGACGCATCACCTTCAACGGCACCATCGCCCAGTTCAGCTGTAAGCTGAACGTCATACCCTCGCTGTGGGACACCAAAGCCAACCGGGCATCGGGTAAAAGCATCGAAGCGCAGAAGATCAACCGGAAGCTGGATAATATCCGCACACAAATCGGCAAGCAGTACCAGCGTATTTCGGATAAAGACAATTTCGTTTCTGCCGAAAAAATCAAAAACGGATATCTTGGTTTCGGAGATGAATACCGCACCCTGTTGTCGATAGCCGACGAATTCTACGAGCAATACGCCAAACGCGTGGGAAAAGACCGCACCGAAGGCTCCTACGAGCAAATGCTTATCAACCGTAAACGCATGGAGCTGTTCCTAGGCGACAGATACAACCTGTCCGATATTCCCATCAAGAAATAGAACCTTCTTTTATTGAGGACTACTATACAAATAGGTATGCATAACCCAAAATTGAAATGAATTATTTAAAACGGACAAGTGACTCGATCCCTGTTCGATATTTTCTTTTGTTTTTAAAACCTTTATTGGTGTAAAAACATTTTAATATTACAGTTCCGCCATCTTTTTCAATAAATATTGCCTCGCCAAAATTGTATTGACCCAAGACAAGAATTTTGTCATTCAATGGAATACTTAATGTAGATTCTGCAACCCTATCTGCATTGAAAACCTTCTTTGCGTACCTCTTTGTCCTGTATTTTATGTGTTTTTCGATTAAAATTTCATTATTTTTTTCAGGTATTTGATTGAAGCCAAGTATTTGTGAAAATGATTTTTTTATCTCTGTTTCGATATCCTTTTTGTTGATAATTCCATTTAATGGCGGAAAATTTAAAGGGAATTGCGGATTATCTATCACAACAATACAATTTTTATCGTTCGATTCAAAGAAGCCCCTAAATGTAGTAGGATAGTTTAAATTGCCGTTAAGGTTATATATGTAAAAGAATTCTTTCCATCTGAATCCTTCAGGCATAGCAATTTTCACATTATTGACAGAATCAGCATAAATTTTATACTCATAAGCTTTGTAAGGGGCATATAATACCTTGATGGAGTCCACATAATTTCTTTTCCTTATAATTCTCTTATTTTCAAATGATTTGTTGTACTGAATGGGTGTGCAGGGTGTGGATTCATTAAGGTATACATACCCATCAAACCTGAATTTTGATAAAGGATAAAATTGATTTATCAATGCTATATTAGCTATGTACCTCAATGATGTAATCGAACTAAAATCTGTGCTTTGACAGTAAAATTTGCAACAATCGACTTTATCAGCAGCCCATTCAAAACTACCATGAACCGGTTTTTGCAAGTACCCTTCTCCAACTGATCCTTTATTGTAGGTTTTATATTTACCACTACCCACACAAAAAGTAACAGTGTGAAAATTATTACCATAACTTTCAGCAGTATATACGCCAAGATTTTTTATAGCAAACGGATGCGTTATACTATGCGGATTGTATGTGCGACTTAAATGCATACTGTGAGCATCTATTATTATTCTGTCGGATTCATTTGGGGCATATGTTGTGATTGCATGTTGCAATATTTTCCACATGTATTCATCCCTTTTCCGGGCAATAGCAATATTTTCAAAGGCATCTTTTTCTGTTGGTATACTCAACGAAATACCTTCCGCGAAAAAACTAAAGTTTTTTTCTCCCATCAGTTTTTTTAGTTTCTCATTCTTCTCCAGTAAATCTATAAGAGCGTCAAATCTTTTTCTTTCCGGGATTATTTCCCATCCTTCTTCAATAATATCCATGGATCCTTTAGCGCGTTTAGCGTAATAAGAACCTTGCTGGTTGTAACTTAAAGTATCCATTTTCATTAAAACATCATCAAGAAACTTTTCACTTTTTTCAATATTTTTATACGCTTCAAAATATTCAAATACGTAATAATCATTTCTTCTCAAATCAAGTCCTACAACATGTATTTTATCTGTGTTTTGTCGATTTCGATTTATTGTTCTTAACCTGTTTAGTAGTTCTACAGTTAGCTCTGCTTCGGAAAAAGAGTCGGTCACTTCTTCCATTATTCGATTTTGATAACTTTCTGGCAGAACTCCTTGTATATATAAGTCCCAGTTCATCACCATATCGAATCCGGCTTCAAAACATATCAGCTTTATACTTTTATCCTTACATAATTTTTCGATGATGTTTTTTTTCTCTTCTTGAATACTGAGGCTTCCGTGAATGGACTCTCCCAATCCTATAATTTTCTTATTCTTAAAGTCATTTAAATCGTCTATTAAAGGTAAAGATACAGCATCTGATTTATTTATCATAGGAGAATATTGTTGCAAAGCATGAGATAAATTCTGACTGGAAGTGAACATTTTAAAGTCGTTTATTTTTAATGATATTGAATCATATCTCATCATACTTTTCCCATAGATATGTACATCCATTACGGTTGCATCTGTATTTTTGAAACTCACTTTATTCAATCCGTTCATATTGAGCGGAAAAACGAGTTGTTCTAAAAATTCTTCATTATTTTGATAAAGTTTTACTTTTAGTAATAAGCTGTCAACTTTTAGACTCGAACAATTAAAAGAGAAATGAACACTATCTTTTGATAATATAAAACTACTGCAAATATCAAATGTTTCCGCTTCTTGTGGGTTATTCCACTTTATCGCCATACTCATCAGATACTTTTTAGAAAAAAACACTTGAAAAGTATTTTTATTTTCAATAATGTCGCTCTTTTTAACGCCAAAAGGTTCAGAAAAAAACTCCCAATTATATAGATTATTATAATCGTTGTTGTTTATTAGGTGCTGAGAATCAATGTTTTGAGCAAGTAGCAATAGTGATAAAATAGTCAATTCAATTCTCAAAATAACTAATTTTTCAAAAATAAAAAACTTCCAAATCATTCGATATCTTTTTTATTTAGTTGATAATTTAGGTTAATTAAAAAGAGTTTACTGACTTCCATTTAAGATACCTGCTTCTATTGACATTTTTATTTTCAAAGTTTTGAGTTTTTTACAAAATTGCAAAAAAAACACCATTATGAGGAATAATAAATGTTAATTTTTTTTGTTAAGTTTCAACTTAGAATTCAAAATTGTCTTTTATCTGCAGTAAAATATTCGTTATTATGTAAAATATCAATCATTATTTTATAGCAAATAAAGTATGAACTCGTTCTGCTCTCTTTTCACGGAAATGCTCAAACAAGTTTGGCATTTCTTTCGGCTTTCATTATATTTGCACCCAATTCTTTTCTTTTTTAAAACTATTCGAATGAAGCAAGACAGGCAGATCGCAGAGATCATAGGGAAAGAGCGTGAGCGGCAGTTAAAAGGCATTGAACTGATTGCCTCCGAGAATTTTGTGAGCGACCAGGTGATGCAGGCCATGGGATCGGTATTGACCAATAAATATGCGGAGGGGTATCCCGGAAGGCGTTATTATGGTGGGTGCGAAGTGGTGGATATGAGCGAACAACTGGCCATTGACCGCCTGAAGGAGTTGTTCGGGGCCGAATGGGCGAATGTGCAACCTCATTCCGGCGCACAGGCAAATGCCGCGGTATTCCTGGCCTGTCTGAAGGCTGGCGATAAGTTCCTCGGGTTGAACCTCTCGCACGGCGGTCACCTGACACATGGCTCTCCGGTCAATTTTTCGGGATTGATGTTCCAGCCGGTGGAGTATAATGTCTGTGAAGATAATCAACAGATCGACTATGATCAACTCGAAGAAGCGGCGCGTAGGGAAAGGCCCAAGCTGATCATTGCCGGTGCGTCTGCCTATTCCCGTGAGTGGGATTATGCCCGTATCCGCAAGGTGGCCGACGAAATCGGTGCCATCTTTATGGTCGATATGGCGCATCCTGCCGGATTGATCGCTGCCGGATTACTTGAGAATCCGGTGAAACATGCCCATATTGTTACCTCTACAACCCATAAAACCCTGCGGGGGCCGCGCGGGGGGGTGATCCTGATGGGGAAAGATTTTGAAAACCCGTGGGGTATCACCACCCCTAAGGGAGAGGTGAAGATGATGTCGGCACTTTTGGATTCAGCTGTATTCCCCGGCATGCAGGGGGGGCCGTTAGAGCATGTGATCGCTGCCAAAGCCGTTTCGTTCCATGAAGCGCTGCAACCCGAATACAAAACTTATCAGATGCAGGTGAAGAGGAATGCCGCCCGGATGGCGCGGGCGTTCATCGACAAGGGATATAAGGTGGTTTCCGGAGGCACGGATAACCATATCATTCTGGTGGATCTGCGCACCAAATTCCCCGATCTTACCGGTAAAATGGGTGAGAGGGTACTGGTGGAAGCCGATATCACAGCCAACAAAAACATGGTCCCCTTCGATAGCCGCTCTCCTTTCCAGACTTCGGGATTGCGCTTCGGCACACCGGCCATCACCACCCGCGGTGCAAAAGAGGAACTGATGGGAGAGGTCGTGGAGATGATCGACACCGTGCTTTCGAATCCGGAAGATCGCACCACCATTGCCGCGGTTCGTGAAAAGGTGAACGCCACCATGCGGGAATATCCGTTGTTTGGTTGGTAATATCAATGTGCCAATGTGACTAATGTGCCAATGTGCTGATTGGTTGATTTAACTATTTGATGATTGATTGTTATTGGAATTTGGCTGATTGGGAAATAAGTAATGAGGAATGGTTTGAGCTGTTCCTCATTTTTGTTTACATTTGCGAAAAACTTGCGGCTTGGAAGGTAATGAAAATTTGCAATGAAAATACTATACCGCATAAAAAGAGCACTCTTTTGTTCCGTTGAGTCAATTATGTCGCGGCGGAAAGAAGAGCGTGATCCGGAACGTATAGCAAGTAACCATAATGAGTATTCTTCAGACTGACATACAATTCGTTCCCGGCGTTGGCCCCAAAAGGGCGGAGATCCTCAATAAGGAGATCAATCTCTTCACGGTCGGCGACCTGTTGAGGTGGTATCCCTACCGCTATATCGACAGGAGCAGGATTTGTTATATCCATGAGATCGATAACTCAATGGCCTATATTCAGCTGAAAGGGAGGATCACCGCGTTTGAATCCTTTGGTGAGGGACGCCGCAGACGGTTGGTGGCACACTTTACCGACGGTACCGGTTTTGCAGATCTGGTCTGGTTCCAGGGCACACGGTTTATAGAAGGGAAGTACAAGCTCAATCAGGAATATGTGGTTTTTGGCAAGCCCTCCCTGTTCAATGGCAAGTGGAATATAGCCCATCCCGATATCGATCCTTTTATGAATGAGTCGGATCGCCCCGAAGGGTTGATGGCAATGTATAACACCACGGAGAAGATGAAGAACCACTATCTTAACTCCAGGGCGATACAGAAGATCATCGACAATGCTTTCGGGTTGATGAAAGAGCGGCTTGCGGAAACACTTTCGTCCGATGTGGTGAAAGAGGCCAAGCTGATGCCGTTCCATGATGCGTTGGAGAACATCCATTTCCCGAAATCAGCTCCTTTATTACGTGATGCCGAGTATCGCCTGAAATTTGAAGAGCTCTTCTATATCCAGCTTAATATTGTCCGCTATGCCTCGGAAAGGAAAGGAAAGTTGAACGGTTTTATTTTCAAAAAAGTGGGTGATCATCTCAATTCTTTCTATAAGCAAAAACTTCCGTTCCCTTTGACCAACGCGCAGAAACGGGTAATTAAAGAGATCAGGAAAGATACCGCCTCAGGAAGGCAGATGAACCGCCTGTTACAGGGAGATGTGGGTAGCGGTAAGACGCTGGTGGCGGTCATGTGCATGCTGATCGCACTTGATAACGGCTTCCAGTCCTGCCTGATGGCGCCGACGGAAATCTTGGCCTCGCAGCATTTTGAGACTTTCACTGAAATGCTTTCGGGGATGGATTTGAAGGTGGAGTTACTGACAGGTTCCACCAAGAAGAAGGAGCGGGAGAGGATCCATGCCGGCCTGCGGTCGGGAGAGATCGATATCCTGATCGGAACCCATGCCCTGATTGAGGATACGGTGCAGTTCCACAATCTCGGGTTTGTGGTGATCGATGAGCAGCATCGTTTCGGGGTGGCGCAAAGGGCCAAGTTATGGGCCAAAAACAACCAACCCCCACATGTATTGGTGATGACCGCCACCCCCATTCCCCGCACGCTGGCCATGACGGTGTACGGTGACCTGGATGTGTCGGTGATCGACGAGTTGCCGCCGGGCAGAAAACCGGTACAGACGCTCCATAGGTACGATAAGAAGCGGGGACCGCTTTATCAATTTATCCGGGAACAGATAAGGGCCGGCCGACAAGCCTATATTGTCTATCCATTGATCGAGGAGAGCGAAAAACTCGACTTGAAGAATCTGGAGGAGGGATACCAGCATATCAAAGAGGTCTTCCCCGAATTTACCGTTTGCAAGATGCACGGTCGGATGAAGCCGGCTGAAAAGGATGAGGTGATGCGGCGGTTCGTGGTCAATGAAGCGCAGATCATGGTGTCCACGACTGTAATCGAAGTGGGTGTGAATGTGCCCAACGCCAGTGTGATGGTGATCGAGAGTGCCCAGCGGTTCGGTCTCTCGCAATTGCATCAGTTGCGGGGCCGGGTAGGGCGGGGTGCCGACCAGTCCTATTGCGTACTGATCACTCCCTATGAGATCTCATCCGATACCCGCAAGCGGATGGAAATCATGACCGAAAGCAATGACGGGTTTGTCATTGCCGAAGCCGACCTGAAGCTGCGGGGTCCGGGCGACCTGGAAGGAACCCAACAGAGCGGTATCCCTTTCGACCTTAGAATTGCAGATCTGGTAAAGGATAACAACATCCTTTACCGTGCCCGCAAGATTGCCGAGGATTTGATTGAAAAAGATCCCGCACTGGAGCAGCCTGAACATCTGGTATTAAAACAACAGTTGGACCGTCTGGGCGGAAACCGCTACGAATGGGGAAGGATCAGTTGAGGAAAACTACGAACCGATATTCTCCCGAACCGATTTCGAAAACCATGAATTCCTTTTCCTGCCTTAAAAGCTTAATTCCCCGGACTTTGGAAATATCATTTCCGCTTTCTGTGATCTGCCTCTTCTCTTTTGCCGGAATATAAACTACGGCACTGCTGTTACCTGGAATGGTTACCTCCCATTCAAAGGAGTTTCCGGTTTTTCGCCAAGCGCTTTTTATTAACCCTTGTATGGAACGGTGGGTGGCGGTAACATAATCCACTCCGTCAACGACCAGGGGTTGCATGTGTATGTTGCGAAATCCGGTGCTGCCTGCCAGGTTTTGAATGCCGGCCAGGTATTCGTAGAACCAGACGATAATATCCCCCAGAAGCATCACGTGGTTATGGGAATTCATGGTGGGGTCGGCGGTATTTCCGTTCCAAAGTTCCCAGATGGTGGTGGCCCCGTTTTCGATCATGTAACCCCAGCTTGGATAATCACGGTTGGTGGCTATTTTATGGGCAATATCTCCGCGTCCCTGTTTGGATAATCCCCGCATGAGCCATTGAATGCCCACTAAACCGGTGCTCACATGGCCGTTGAATTCGTGCATGGTCTTGTCCACGATGTTGGAAAACACCCTTTCTTCAAACCCTTCCGGAACCAATCCGAGTTGCAGCGACAACAAATTGGCCGTGACGGTGTTATTGCTGTATTGAGCGGTTCCTTTGTTGAAGAAACGGGCATTGTAAGCCTCTTTGACGAGTGCGGCTTGATTCGAGAAGGCTGTTGCTTCTTCGGTTTTATTTTGCAACAACGCGAACTTTTCGAGCAGACCCAACAGGTGGTGGTAAAACGATGTTGCCAGAAGGGTGCCGTCTGTTTTGCGGGCCGGATCCGCCGAGTGTATCATTTCGGGAGACTCGGGAGGCATGCACCAATCGCCATATAAATCACGGGGCATGAGGTGATCTTCCATATAATTATCGCGCATATACTTCATCCATTTTTTCATGGAATCATAATGTTTGACGATGGGCCTGGCATCTCCGAACTGCTCATACAACATGTTCGCAATGATTAAGTAAGCTGCCGGCCAGGTTATGTTGTCGTTGTAGTTCCGCCAGTAGGCGGGAGCCACGTCGGGCACGCTTCCTTCCGCAGTCTGCGCCTCTTCTATATCATCCAGCCATTTGGCATACAGGTTGTGATTGTTAAAGATGAAACTTTCACCATGCGAACCTGTTGCCCGGTCACCCAGCCATCCCATCCTCTCGTCGCGTTGCGGACAATCCGTTGGCATTCCACGGTAGTTCCCGCGGATTCCCCAATAGGCATTTTTATAGATCTGGTTAATCGTTGAATCGGAAGTTTCAAAATGGCCGATGGTCTCCATTTCGTCGTAAATGACTTTTCCTTCAAAATCATTCACGGAGGGCACCCTGGGATAACCGGTAACCTCCACATAGCGAAATCCGTGATAGGTGAAAGAGGGTTCCCAGCGTTCGTTTTCCGCTCCCTTTAACGTATAGATGTCAGTCACCCGCGCGTTACGGATATTGCCCAAGTAAATCGTTCCGTCATCATTCAGCACTTCCGCGAAACGTAATTTCACCTGCTCGCCCGCCTTGCCGTTCACCCTCATGCTTACCCATCCCACCATGTTTTGCCCCATGTCGAGTACATAAACGCCTGGTTTTGGTGTGGAAACGGATTTCGGCGGCAAGGTTTCCATGATTTTCATATTCGAATTGAGCTGCGCCTCCAGCTTACCTTGCGGGGCATCCGTTAAATCGACATTCAACCAGTTTCCGTCGTCGTATCCCGGATTATTCCATCCGGGCATTTCTTTCCGGGCATCGTACTCTTCCCCATCATATTCATTATTGGCAAGAATGGGCCCATTAGCCGTTACTTTCCAAGATTCATCACTAACAACCGTTTGCTGGCTTCCGTCTGTATAAAACACCTCAAGCTGGAGGATCATTTTGGGATAGCCATAGTTTTGGGTGGGTGGAAGGGGAGGGAAAGATTGATCCTCGACCGTGCGCATATTAAAAAAACGCCCGTTTCCCAGCACAACCCCAATCGAATTATCCCCTGCCGTGAGAAGATCGGTGACGTCGAAAGTGTTGTACTTCACACTTTTCGTATAATCGGTTGGCGTGGGTGCCAATGCCTGGTCACCTATTTTTTCCCCGTTAATGTAAGCCTCGTAAAGTCCCAGTCCGGAGATGTAGAGCATCGCTTTCTCAACTTTCTTTTCATTTTGAAATTCTTTGCGGAAATAACGGGCTGCCAGACGTGTCTTTCCCTTTAAAATATCGCCGGGAAAGCTCTTGTCAAGCCCGATCCATGTAGCTTTCCAATCCTCATCATCCGTGAACGCCATACTCCATCGTGCCGGTTGGCTCCAATCGGAGCTGCCGAGGTTGGTGGTCGTTTTCACTTTCCAATAACAGGTTGTCCTGCTGGCAAGAGGTTTCCCGTTATAAAGAACATTCGTGGATTGTTCCGAACGAACTGATTGAGAATCCCAGAGGTCGCCCTCATTTGCGTTGAGTTTTTCGAGTGAGGAGGCTACAAGCAGACGATAACCGGTTTGTTTTACTCCCCTGGCATCGGCGCCAATTTCCCAACTCAAGGAGGGGTTGGCAAGATCAATGCCAAGGGGATTCTCCATGAATTCGCACCGCAAGTGGCTTACCTCTATTTTCGCTTCTTGGCTGCATGCTTGAAAAAGAAAAGCGGCTGCCGCCAGGACGGTGAAAAAAGGGTTCAGTCCTCTTTTTTCCAGATGTGTACAGATTGGTTTCATATGATTATTTTATTTCTTTTTATTTTTAATGCGTGTATCTATATCCTGTTTTTCCGTACCTGCTAAAACGCCATAGGAACAACTGGAGGCAGAACGTTTCTGTCCCGGCCAAAGCGACTAAAACAACCCCAAAAGGCTTTCGAGAGTTGAATGCTGTTAGAACAACACTTTCCGCATGAATCGGGAAGTGGCGATTGCGTCATTCATTTCAACCAGTTCTTCTAGTTCCGCGTAGTTTTCCTCTACAATTTTTTCGAATTGACGTACCCACATGATGCTTTCCCCAATGGCTTCCATCGCATCTTCGCGATAAGGATACTGGTCCATGGAGAGCCATCCTTTGTATCCGGTTTTCTTCAAACTCAATAGCAAATCGATATAGACCGTGCTGTGTACAGAAGCGACAATCATGTCATCGTCCCACGCCCCGTGATTGTCATTGAAGTGCATGTGGAAAAGCAGATCCCCGGCACGTTTTGCCAAAACGACAGCTTCAGCCACGTTTTCTCCGGCACAGAAGCCATGTCCGGTGTCGATACATATTCCCACGTTGTCATAACCTGTCTCCTTTGCCGCGAGGATTGTATCGGCCATTCGCGCATGGAAAGAAAAGTTACGCGGCTCTTTGGGCTTATACTCTAAGGCATATTTCAAATCCGGAAACTCCTGTGCCAACCGTGCGGTTCCTTCCCGAAGCCATTCCCGTTTCTGATCGTAGTTGGTGGTCAGGAGGTAATCATAGCCGTCTTGGGCCATCCACAGGTTCACTACCTTGCAGTTCATCTCCAAGGCAATGTCACTCATCTGGCGCAAATAGTCGAGGGACTGTTGCCGGATTTTAGGGTCGTTGTTTGTAATTGTACCCTTGGCATATTCTTTTACCGTGAATACGTCGGGTATAATGGAAACACAGGTCTTTCCATAGTCTTCCAGTCGTTTTTTCATGTCTTTCACGTTGTCGGGACGGATGTCCCAGGTTCCCACCAGTTCAATTCCTTCCACGTGGGGAATTTTGGCTGCCTGAGCCAACATCTCTTCTGTGCTTGGATTTTCCTTGTAACCCTTACAGAACCGGTCAGATGTATTTCCCAAATTTCCTAAAATAACTGAGTACTTGTACATAATAATTTGTTTTAAAGATAATATAACTATTATTTGCTAACATGTCAGTAGCGCGATTAACTGCACTCATTCATGGGCGAGAGTTGGGTTATTCATAAATCTCGGGAATATCAGTGAGCGTGCGCTCATACATTTTCCTGCCGCCTTTTTCATTCGGGTGATGATAAACCTGCCAGCCGTAACTGTTTGAATAATCTTCCCAATACATCAGCGATTTGTTTACCTCTTTCCCGTCTCCGTGGATGGAGGTGGGGAGATCAAATTTACAGCCTTTGATCCCCAGTTTTTCCCGCACTTTTTCCATAAGCCGGTTATTTTCAATTTGTGTCCCGCTTTCATTACAGGGGATATTATTGAGAATGGGAATGGCTCCTTGTGCGCTGATGTAATTAACCAACTCGGTCAGGTTGTCTTCGGTATTGCCTCCATTGGTGCCGATGGTCACCATCACGTACTTGGCCTCGATATAGGGTAGTTCGTTTTTTATATAGTCGAGCAACATCGTGACGGTTCCCCCGCCTCTCCCGCTGGACATGGCATTTCCTTTCAATCTGTTGATGATCATTTGCGTCCAGGATTCTGGAAAATCCGCGGTAGGGAAGTATCCTTCCGGTTGGGAGATTGAATCCCCGTAGATCAACACGTTAACCGATTTTTTTAAAGCGAACACGGTCAGTTGCTTTACCAAGACAAATGAACCTTCCACCAGTCCGAAGCAATAGTGGTCCCATTGCATGCCAACGGCGAATCCTTTTTGCAGGGCGCCGGCTCCCACCCCTCCCTGGCCGTCGTTGGTAACCGAAACTTCAATTTCTTCACCTGTTTTTGGATCGATGATACGAACTTTTGCCTGTTGGTAGATATGGAATATCTCCACGATATATTCCCGGTTTCCTTCGAGGAAAGGAACCGGTTTTTCACTTGCCGGATTTGTTGCGATGGAAACACGTTTGTTGGGTACATCCACAAAAGCATTAAAATCGCCTTCGCTGCTTCTGAAGAGGATCTTGGCATCATGAGCCGGTTTTATGTGATACCTGGCCATTCGCTCAGCTAACGCATAAAATTTGTCGAGTTTCACAACACCCCTCGTTCCGGTTACCTTTAATCCTTCCACAGTGTGCTGAGCCACACCGTTTAACTGCAATTCCCGGACGGGGGTGTTGTTCAGCTTCACATCATACAGGACAGTTCCCTGTAGGGGTTTAGCTGCTTCCACGGTTACAGGGATATCCACACTCACCTCCCGGTGTTTTACAGTGATCACTGCCTTTCCTACGGCGACCGCCTCCACCAGCCCGTTGACAACTGTGGCCACCGATTCATCCGATGAGGACCATTGGAAGGCGGGTTGATGGGCAACAGAAGGAACCTGGAGCGCCGTAACCTGCTCTTTATCTCCCACCTGCAGGGTTAAGGATGGTTTGTTCAGGTGGATATTTTCTATCTTATATTCCTCTTCTATTTTGCTTTTTCCACACCCGGCAGAAAATAAAGTCGGAAAAAAAAACAATGCAAAAATTAGGAAGAACCTGCATCTACGATTTTTCATCTGACTAAGATATTTATTTTTTCATTAATGCCAGTTTTATTCATTGTTATCAAAACAATAGCTGCCTGTTGTTGCAGAAATAGTTATTTCATGAGTAACTCAAAACCATTAATATTCATATCGCTCCATGGAATACCGGTTGCTCCAAAAATATCGTGTGTGTTATAGACTACTCCAATGGTAATACGGGTTGCTTTTTCAATGGTAAATGGGATGCTGTTCACCGATTTCTGGTTGGCTACCAGATCGCTGAACCCCAATACTTCAGGCGTAGATATAACCCGGTTGTGATCGGGCATTACGGTTCCGTGGGCGATGACCCCATACATGTCTACACAATCCGGGCTGGTTGTGTGTGCCGCGTCGATATCCAACACAAAACTGCCCGGCAAAATATCCAACGTTTGGTAGATTTTTCCGTTTGTCACTAGCGGAGCCCCCCAAACAGCGGCACTCCAAACACAGAAAGTCCCCACGTTACTGTCAAAGCTTATGTATGCGTTGCTGCTGTGTGTCCACCCGGTTAGTTTTTGGAACCTTCCAGCGCCTACCAGGGGGAACAGGTCCGAACCGTCTCCCTGAAAAGGTTGCTTTCCATTGATCAGGACGGGTAGACTTACCCCGTTTGTCCCACTCACGTTTAAATCATTGAATAGGTCTATCTCTGCTATCTGCGTGCTGGTAGTTGGGTTGTGGTTATCAAGGACGGATATCTTGAAATAGCGGGAAACGACCGATTCTTTGAATTTAAAAGTCTGTTTATGGCTGTTTGCCTTGAACCTGTCTTCCGATATTACCGTCCAATTTTTGTTGTCAGAGCTTATCTCAAAGGTAAATCGCCGGGCATAACCCGTAGTGCCCGGTTCCTGTGCTTGGACAAAATGAAACCCGTCGAACTTCTTTTCGCTTTGCATGTCCACGATTATCCAATGGGGCATCGTTCCCTGTTGCGTATGCCAAACGGTTTCCACCTCGTTATCGATGATATTCTTGGCTGCTGCGGCAGGATCCTCCCCGGAAACTCCGGCGATTGTCCAGATATCCTTCTCAAAGTTTTTCATTGCCGCCTCTTTCGCGTCGATGTGGGGGGCAGTAAACTCGTCAATAAAGTCACTGGTTGGTTTAAAAACTGTACAGAAATAGTAGGCTTTACCTAAATCAATGTTATTGATGACGATCGACTGATTGCCTAAGGGCATCATTACGCTGTCGGAAACGCCGGAAGTGTTTGTGAACAAGATTCTTACTCCTATCTCCTCGGAGATGTTATCATCGAAAAACATTTCTATGGAAGTAGGAGAGAGTGTTCTCTGGTTCAATAATTTTCGGTTCATCAAACCTTTTTGGTAATTATCTCCATAAATGGTGACGACCACTCCTTTAGGATCGGACGTTTCCCCCTTGCTATTAAGCGTCACCACGCGAAGGGTTATCTCCCCCTCCGGAAGATTTTCCACTGTTATTGTTTGTGTAGTTTCAGCTTTATCGATTGTAAATTCTTGAAAATTGCCGCTTCCGTGAAATACCTTTCCGGTCACAGATTCCGCGGGAGCTTGAAATTCAACTTTTGCACGGTATTTACCCGGAAATGCGTTCAGCTCACCTACAACCGATGGTGGATTGACTCCCTCTTCCGTACAGCCAACACATAAGGCTGTAAAAATAAACAGGCTAGAAAGTAAATATGCTAAGTTTTTCATATGATTGTTTTTTTCTTGTGGGTTTCATATTGATTATGCTTAATGGATAACAGTTCATCCATATGAATTATCGCCATGCTTCAGGCTGAGTCATTCCCGCTAATTTCTTAGCGTCTTCCAACGGTATCGGCAGCACCAGGTATTTGTCGGTATACGATGCATAGTCCCGTATTTTCCTGCGTTCATAATGGAATTTCCCGTCGTCATCCTTGGTTATTCTCATTCCAGTTACAAAACGATTTGTTTCGTTAAGAATTTTCCACCTGCGTTGGTCATGAAACCTCCATCCTTCCAGGCAAAATTCAACGCGCCGCTCGTTACGGATACGCTGCATTATGAAATCGTAGTTTTTTTGAAAGCCGGGAACCTTTTCAATTCTTGGTTGCAACGCCCTTTCCCTGATGATATTCAGCATGGTCATTGCTCCATCCAGATCGCCTAATTCGCACAATGCTTCCGCGCGGTTAAGATAGAATTCGGCCAAACGGAAGAATACCCAGTGCGTGGGTTCGCCTCCTCTGCTGTTTCCCGGTCCCCAGAACTTAACTTGTTTGTCTTTGCGGCTGTAATACCCGGTGCAAGAACGTTGTGTTTCCTGCGAGATGACATCATTGAATCCGTTTCGACCCCCGACAAATGTTTCAATGATAAACGGTTCCGTGCAGTTATAGGGCACGCCATAGTCGGCCATGTTATAGAGTATATTTACGTAGAAACGGGCGTCTCTGTTGGAATAAGGATCTCCCCCCGGCTCCTCACTATACCCCAGTTCGGAGGCTTCGGGCGTGACTGTGATCCTGGTTCGCGTCGCGTCGTTATAGGTTACCGGCAAAGCTCCGTTCGTCATTTCAAAACAGTCAACCAGTTCCTGTGTGGGAGACTCCCCGCAATTCCAGATATGTGAGATGGAAGCATGGGGGTATGTGCCCACATCTACTCCGTTGGTATTGTTAATATGCGAGTTGTCACTCCAGGATCGCCAGATAATTTCCGGAACAGGTGTTGCAAAAGCTCCTACAAAGAGTTCTTTGTATTTTTCCATCGGAACGAGGCTGTATTCAGACATGTTTATGACATCCTGCGCGGCATCGGCGGCACGTTGCCATTTGTCACGATCTTTTGCGGGGTTATTGAGTATACTTGCGTTATTGAGCAGGACACGCGCCCGGATAGCATATGCGACGCCGTTATCCACATGCCTTGCCTCGCTCGCTGTTTGCCTGTTTGGAAGGATACCTGATTTAATCACATCCATCAACTCATCGGATATCTTGCTGGCTATCTCGTCATAGGCCGGTCGCGTGAGCATGTGCCAATCTTTGTAAGTCGCTTCAAAGGGCTCCTCGATCCAAGGCAGCGGCCCATAAAATTCCAGCAGGTTCATGTAAAACCAACAACGCAGGATGCGTGCTTCCGCCATCCAAGTGTCTCGTTCCTGTTCGGTGATAGCCGTTGACAGCGGTAGGTACTTGAGGGCATTATTCGCAAAACGGATCCCTCTCCAGAAATCGGGCCATAATTGCTCCGGGTTCCCGTGCCATGCCCAGTTAATAACAGGATTGCTCAAGGACAAGGAGCCATTGTGCCATTCATACGCGTTATAGGTGGCGGCCCAAAAAGCATTGTCGGTTAATGTTTCTATGGGATTAAATACGAAAGAAATCTGATCCCTGGCAAGATAAATCTCCCCATACGTCTCATCGATAAGGCCTTTGCTGCGTTGGTAGTTGTTGAGTATCTCGTTGATGGTGATCTGTCCATCGGGAGTTTTATCGAGAACGTCTTCACATCCATATTGGAATATCAGCCCTATTGCTATAAATAAACAAACTATTCTTTTCATTGTATTCAAATGTTATAAGGATGACGTTAACTAAAATGAAATATTTAATCCCACGTTATAGGTTTTGAACACGGGATAAAAGAGTTCATGGTTCTGTTCCGGATCCTGGTACTTCACCGGATAATGATCAAAAGTTAGCAGGTTTAAGCCATTCACATACAAACGGACAGACGAGGCGCCGATGGCGTTGGCCGCCCTCGACGGCAACGAGTAGCCCAGTTCAATGTTCTTCAACCGGATATAGTCTCCGTTTACTTGCCAGAAATCGGCTTGCAATTTGCTGGCGTTACTACCGGGTTCCAAACGGGGGTAAGTAATCCTTTTCCCGCTCTGGTATCGCTCCTGACTCCAAGCTTCCTTATGCCACTCGTTAAAGTTATACGTTTCCCATATTTTCTGGCCGGTCAGGAAATAACTTCTGGCGGCGGCACCCTGCCACATCATGCTGAAATCAAAATTCTTGTGTTGAAAGGTGATTCCGGTGCCAAATGTCCATTCCGGCACCTCTGGATTCCCGATTGGAACCATATCTTTTTCATCAATCACGCCGTCGCCGTTCTGGTCTTTATATTTCAGATCCCCCAGTTTGGGAGAAGCGCCCACGCCCGATTGGTCATACCAGTCCACCAAATCCTGTTCGGTGTTGAAGAACCCGGCGGTTTCATATCCGAAACTTTGCCCCAGTCGATATCCGGTGCTGCGTAGGCGATAAGCATAATCTTCCGGTAGCAGCACTTCACTCAGGTAAACCACTTTGTTCCTGTTAAAGGCTGCGTTAGCCTTGATATCCAAGCGGGTTTCCCTGGCAAATGATTTCTGATAACTTCCTGTCAGTTCAAAACCCTTGTTCTCGATTACGCCGGCATTAATTTTAGGAATAATTCCCGAAACGTGTACCCCGCCGGTTCCAAATACCCCGGTTGGTATTAATCCCGTAGCGGGAATCAGAATGTTGTTTCGCTTCTCGTAAAATATGTCGGCATCAAGACTGAAATTATTAAAAAACCGGGTTTCAAGCCCGACGTTGTATTTGTTGGCTTTTTCCCACACGAGTTCGTTGTTTCCAATCTGCGATTCGTGGCTTCCGCTCCATAAGGTGAGGAAGGCAAACCTGGCACCGTTCATGTTGTCATTTCCCACCTGGCCGTAAGAGGCGCGTAGTTTGGCGAAAGAGAGCCAATGGCCGGTATTGCTCATGAAGTTTTCTTCTGACAGCACCCATCCCAACGAGAAGGAGGGGAAGAAGCCCATCTTGTGTCCCGGGGCAAACTGTTCCGAACCGTTGTATCCGAAATTCACTTCCCCAAGATAGCGCCGGTCGTAACTATAGGTGGCCCGGCCTACAAGTCCGATGTAATTATAGGGTAACTCGATATTGACTACCCGTTGGTAACGGTTCAGGAGAATCATCGCTGTCACATCGTGTTTGTCGAAGGTGCGCGCGTAGTGAATGGACGCATCCACGTTGAAGAGGTTATTGAAGGTTTGGTATTGGGCATCCGACAAGGTGCTGTTGGAGTTTGTCCCTGTGGGCTGGTAGCTGACCGAATCGGGGGCAAGGGGATCTTTGACCGCCTCGTAAAGCTGAAAAGTTCGCTGCCTTACTTGCTGATTGCTGGAGAATGCGTCGTAGGAAACCACCACCTTGGCCGACAGGCCTGGCGTGATAAAACCCAAACTCTGCTCCACGCCCAATGTGGCGGTTACCTGGTTGGTTTGTGTGTTCCTGAATCCCGTTCTGTTCAACATGCCGTAAGGTACGTTTTCGATATTTCCTCCCTTAAGGGAATTTGTCAGTACCTCTCCGTCGGGGGTAAGGTCGTTATGGTAATTGCTTGGTGTTTGCAACAGGGAACCGATAACGACGGAGTAGGCATTCACGTCATTCAAGTACCCGGCATTATTGGGAACGACCACCGGATCATTTTTTTTCTGCATGTATCCGCTCACGTTGAGGAACATTTTTAAGTTATCGGTCAAGTCAATATCAAAATTTGATCGGAAGTTCACCCTGTTGGCTTTTGATTTAGGGTCATAATCATAGTCGGCGAACTTTTCGGTTTTGAAGATTCCTTCCTGATACAGGTAGCCAACGGTCGTAAAGTAACGCATCTTCTCTGCTCCGCCGCTCACGTTCACGTTTACCCGTTGCATGGGGGAATAGTCTCTGATGAATTCTCCCACGAAGTCCCGCACGGGATATAACTCGGGGTTGTCCCCTAGCCGGTAGCGTTCCAAGGTGTAATCATCATAGATAGGAGGTCTGTTATTTTGTAATTCCACCTGATTTCTTAACAATGCATAATCGTAAGAAGAGACCATACGGGGGAGGCGGGTGGGGGCCTGCCACGATTGTTCAGTTGTGACATCAATGACCGGTTTCCCTGCTTTGCCCCGTCGTGTGGTGACAATAATGACGCCATTGGCCCCTCGCACACCGTATACCGCCGTGGCGGAGGCGTCCTTCAATACCGTAATTGTTTCCACCTCCCGGGGATCAAGGGCCTGGAAATCCCTTTCAACTCCATCCACCAATGTTAAAGGTGCCTGTCCGTTGATTGTGCTTCTTCCCCGGATGAAAAAATCCATTGCTTCCCCTCCCGGCACCCCGGAACGCTGCAATACGGTCAACCCCGGCAAACGGCCAGCCAATGCGATCCCGAGGTTAGAGGCGGGTGTTTGCCTTAATCCCACTGCAGATATGGTGGAAAGCGCGGCAACCACGCTCTCTTTTTTCTGCTGTCCATAGCCCACCACGACCATCTCTTCCAACTCAGTGAGGGATTCTTCCAAAACAACATCTATAACGCGTTGATTTCCGACGGTTACTTTCTGGGCCTGATAGCCCAGAAAAGAGAAAACCAAAACGGCATCATCACTGGTCGCAACGATAGAATATTTACCATCGGTATCTGTGATGGTACCTTGGCCTGATCTTTCTATCTGAATGGTCACACCGGGCAAAGGTTCATTCTGGTTGTTCACGACCGTACCCGATACAGTAAGTTGCTGATTTTGTTTGGCGTGTATGCTGAAATTACACGACAACGCCAACACAGCCAAAAACAGATACATCTTTGTTTTCATGATCATAAAATATAATTTGTAAAAACACCTCTTTCCTTCATGCTGATTACCGATCCATGTGATACATATAGCTCAATCTCCCCATCGGCATCACACTCCCCGACTTGTAGTAATCCATTATCTCCATGGAATGGGTTACTCCCATGGCTGCTTTAAAATAAAACTCAAGGCTATTGTCCAGCCCGACAGCGGATCGGGGAATAGAGAGTTGAATCACATCGCCGGCTTTGGAAAACTTCCCCTTCGCAACAAGTGATGTTTTGAACCCGTCTTCCAATTTTTCAATGGTAACCTCATTGTCCTCGATCTTCCTTCCGATAACATACTCATAGCCTTCCCAGCCTTTCAGGGAAGGGTTGCCGGTACCCACGAAAATATTCATCCAATTGTCGTTTCCATCGTAGTCATTGAAACTGCCTTTCCCTTTCAGGTATAAATATAGGTGGTCGTTGTCGTGAATAACCCTGATTTCAAATAACTTGTTGACGGGTGCCGCCTGAGAATAGCGTACCGTATTTGAACCGCCAAAGGCATCTCTTGCCATAAATTTATGATCGGTATTTCGTACGATATATTTCACGTCGTTCCACTGTGTCAAGCTGCCCTGAATGTCCATTTTTTTAGGGGTATTCGGCTTGGGTTGGTTTTCTTTTACCCCCTTGTAACGGCGGATGTTAGTGATTAGCTGCAAATAGAAAGCGTCTTGATAACCGCCGGTCATAGGTTCGATATCGCGCGAATACTCCATGTCTACTGCGTCACACAACATGTATTCCCCCTGGTAGGGTTGTTTATACGCGATCCATTCGTTCCACCCGCCTACGGAAATCATCGGTGGATCCATGGCAATGGCATGATCCCATTGTGATTGGAAAAATGCACCCCTCTCCACATCCGAGGCTACGTTTAGCCGGGTGGATGGATTCCATCCACGCCCCCAGTTGACCCAGTCCGACCGGGTTAAAGAAAAGGACATAGGTACTCCTGGATGACTTGCCACAGTGACATTCATCACTCCCGACCCCGTATGTAAGGGCTGTGGAAAGATCCACTCCACCCATGGGAATCCGCCGGGATAAACCGGGTCAGAAGGCCATTGAGGTTTCATGAAATGGAAGAAACTCAGGATTTCGTCTGACAAGATTCCCGGCTTGTAGCCGGTATCGTTTCGCGACGCAGCCTCCCTTAAATCATCTTCCGCCTTGGTATATGCGATAATCAAGGGTTTTCCGTCCACCCTGTACCACGTGTCGGGGAACCGGTGGGGCTTGTATAGTTCTTTGTAAAGCGCCCTGACGGTTTGGAAAGAAAGCGAGTGGGTATAGAATGCGACTTTGGGAGCGTTCCATCCCTCTTTCAGCATCTCGTCGATTACCGCGCATACTTTTAAGCACACGTTGGCATAAATGAGGGCGTTGGTCGTGTCGAAAAAAATAAAATCAATACCGGCCATGGTCAGCATCTGCATTTGTTTTCTAATCACCCACTCATCTTCCGAATTGTAGTATCCCCACAAAGGTTCACCCCAGTAGTGGGCTTGTCCATTCGGGCTGATATCCGGATCGTGGTGGTTAAAATCGGTCAGAAGCTTTAGCCCGTTGGGCAGTGCCAGAATCTTGGAGGCATCATATATTCCCGATGCATACGGCTGTCCAATCCATGGCCAGTAGAATATACCGACTTGCCTGTCGTTTTTTAAGTCTGAAATCACGTCGAAACTACGTCCGAAGTGATCGACCCCAACAAGGTTGAAGTTGTGGTACTTGCCGGGTAAGGGGTCTTTGGCGATCTCTTTTTCCTCCTCCGGCTCCACTTCTTTTCCTCCGATTTCAGCTGGTAATATGGGGCGCGGGTTTGCACACCCCATACAGATGCAAATCCAGAGTATCAGCCAACAAGTAATAAAAGCACCGAATCTTCTCATCATATTTTACTGTTAAATTGATAATCTCCCGAACCCACTTTCAGAACAACGTTCCCGTTTTCTTCCGCCATAAGTGAAATTTCATTTATTGAAGATATACTCTTCCCGTTTTCGGTAACGCTCTTCGCGTTCCGTGCCGGAATATACAGCAACGCCGTGGAATTGGCAGGTATAGTCACCTCCATGACAAACCGGTTGCATTGCTTTCGATACGAAACCCGGATTGGACCTTTCACGGTATCCAATTCACCTTCGGCAAATGTCAGCTCTTTCATGAGGTATGGTTTGATCGTAAACTGTTCAAATCCAGGATAACTGGTGTTGGGGACAATTCCCAGCACGTATTTGTAAAACCATGACCCCACGGACCCCATCATGGGGTGGTTGTGGGAGTTCATGGCATCGCCAGTGAGGTATTCCCAACGTTCCCACAGCGTGGTGGCTCCGTTTGCCAGCATGAATCCCCAGCTGGGGTAGGTGGTTTGTGTGACAATTTTGTAGGCAACCTCCGCATATCCGTTTTCGGTCAAAACCTCCAGTAAGTATTTGGTGCAGAGGTTCCCCGTGGTAAGGTGGTAATCCCGCTTCTTGACATCGTTGACCAAATTGGATAACACACGGGGAGCTTTATTTTCATCCGCGAGGCCCAAATAAAGGGCAAAGGAGTTGCTTGCCTGATTGTTGGAGGCATACCCCCCTGCTTCCTCGTTCCAGTATTCACGGTTAAATGCCGTGTATATCTCTTGGGATAATCGCTTGTAATGGATGGCGTCGTTCTCCCGATCAATTACTTCCGCCATCTCAGCCAACAGAAGGGCACAGTAATACAAATAACCTGTCGACATCAATTGTCCGGGAGTGTCCCTTGACACACCCGATCCGTTCGCATCCATGAGAAAATCGCGTGGGGGGCACCAGTCGCCGTAGTAGCTGTAGTCAACAATGCCGTTGCTTGTTCTCGAGTACAAATAATCAACCCATGCTTTCATTCCTTCAAAGTGGTCAGAAATGATGCGTTTATTCCCGTAAAACTCGTAACATTTCTGAGCCAGGAGCAAATAGCTTGCTGAAACGGGATCGGCAGGCCTGGCGCCAAACAGGAAAGGGGCAACGCACGTGATAGTGCCTTTTTTGTCTTGTGTGTCGTGAACATCATCCATGAATTTGGGATAGAATCGCGAAAAGTCGAAATTATAGATTGCCTGTTCTATCCTGACAGTTAGATCGTTGAGCCATCCCATGCGTTCATCCCGCTGGGGACAATCGGTTGGTACACTGTGCAGGTTGGCTGCTTCCGTATTTACCACCATCCGGTGGATATCGTTCAGGAGGGGATTGCTGCAGTGGAATGATCCCGTTCTTTTAACATCCGAACGAACCACTTTGATGATCACATCTTCGGGTTTAGGGGGGTAAGGAAACCCTTCCACCTGAACAAACCTGAAGCCGTGGTAGGTAAATGAGGGTTCCCATGTTTCTTCGCCTGTTCCACATAGGATGTAACTGTCTTCAGCTTTGGCATTCCTTAGGTTCTCTTGGTTGACAAAGCCATTGTCGTAGACTGTTTCGGCGAATCGGAGGATAATTTTGGTGCCGGCTTCTCCTTTCACTTTAATGGCGGCCCATCCGGCCAGATTCCGGCCGGCGTCAAACACATACACGCCGGGCGAAGGTTCCTTGAACAGGGTTGGGGTTATTTGCTCTACGATTCGTATGGGATCAATTTTTTGTGCCACCATCTCTCCCACGGGATCGTCGGTATTGTGAGCCCACGCCCAATGCGCATTCATCAGTCCTTGGGGAATTCCCGGCTCGTGTATTGGTGAAATATCCAACCGGGCATCGTACTGTTCACCGTCGTATATGCTTGCATACATTATCGGGCCGGTGGTTACGGATCGAAACCTGTCGGATGTGAGGATTTCCGTGGAATTGTCCTGATAGTCTATTTCAACCTGAGCCCTCAATCTTGCCGTTCCCAGCCATCCGGGCGCCACGGGAATAACGATGCTGTTGAGTTGGGGCAGCAGGTGGTCGGTGATGTCGTACGTCACATAATAGACTCTTTTGCTGTAATTGCTTTGGGCCGGATCAAGGACGTGATCACCCACCTTTTTACGGTTGATGAACAGTTCGCTGTATCCTACGCCCGCGATATATGCCCTGGCTTGTTTGATAGGTTTTGGAGGTACGAACGTGCCTTTGAAGTACAAGACCCTGCCGGGCATACCGGGAGCATACCCTATCCAATTTGATTTCCAGTCTTCCTTATCCAGCAAACCCATCTCGAATGAAGCGGGTTCGGACCATGCTGACGGGGTATATGTGTCTTGCCATACCTTTACCTTCCAATAGTAGCGCTTGCGGCTAACCAGGTTCCCTCCGTTAAAAGAAATACCGACAGATGCGGCAGAGTTTACCTGACCACTGTCCCAGATGTCGCCGTGATTGGAGTGGAGCTTTTCTAACGACGAAGACACGATGATCCGGTATGACGTTTGCAGTATTCCTCTTTGATCGGATTCCAGCCGCCAACTGAATTGTGGAGCCAGGTCTATGCCTGTCGGATCTGTTTGGTACTCCGATTTCAGGTCTGTAACCTTTACCTGTTGGAACTTTTCCTTGCCCTCTAGACCGCAGAGGTTCAGGGCAAGGAGCAATAAAGACAAGACAAAACAACTTTTTTTTGTTTTCATATGACTATTTTATTTTTTTTCTTGTCGGTGTATGGAACCTTTGATGTTCAAAATATTCATTCCCTTCGGGTGTGTAATGATTATTTTAAACAAGTCGGTTTCATATGATTCGTTCTGATGTTTAAAAAAATAGATCGTTGCTGTCCGATTGAGACGGGTATTGTATAAAATTGTATAAAAAGTTTCTTAGGCATCGTTGAAACTAAATGGTATGGTGCAAATATAGCGTTGAAAAAAGCTCCGGGCGTTGTAAAAGCTGGTCGTTTTTTTGTACATTCTGGTTTATTTTCATCCCTTCTTGTAATTTTTGTTTTTTTATTGTATAAACTGTTCTTTGGTCAAAAAAATAAGTTGTACTTTAACGTTTGAAAAATTCATTGGCCTTATGAATGGGTTTCAATTGATCGGTAAAATAATGCATCTTAGGAAGACAATATTGATTGTGACTGTGGTCTTCTATTCATCCGTTGTGGCCATTTTTGATCTTCCGGCCCAGAGGCAAACGGTCCAAATGGGGCAACATGCTGCCTTTTCGCCGGATATATCGTTCTTGGATGTAAATGCCTTCGCTCAAGACTCGTTGGGATACATGTGGATAGCCACCTTGGATGGATTAAACAAATACAATGGGTATGAATATCGGCATTTTTTGCATATCCCGTCCGACAGCACTTCTCTGGGAAATGATTTTGTTTTTTCCTTATTGATAGACTCCTCGCACACTTTCTGGGTAGGCACCGCTAACGGGGTGAGTACTTTCAATTTCGAGACAAATCGGTTTACCCATTACTCGGGTAGTGTGACGCCCGTGTATTCTTTTTTTGAGGACCACAACAGTCAAATCTGGGTGGCGACGCCGTTAGGACCGGGCAGGGTTGACAGGGAGATGCAAACCGTGTCTTTCCCGTGGGAACCTCAGTTGGTGAATCTGTTTTGGGAGGACGATTCCCATCGGCTGTGGATGGGATTAAGTGAACGGCAAGGATTGGCTGTTCGGAAAGACAACCGGTCTTGGGAGTATTATTCGGTGCCGGGGAGCAGAAGTGTGACGTGCATGTACTGCGATCCCCAAGGGATATGGTGGCTGGGAACAAACGCGGGAGTTGTCCTGTTCGATCCGGCTTCCCATACTTTTAGAGATCCCGGCTTCCCGGCCATACCCGAAAACACGAAATTAAACCGGACACAAATAAACTTCATCAAGGAGGTGGAACCGTTAAAACTGTTGATTGGTACCACCACAGAAGGTTTTTTCTACTATGATCTCTTGTCTAAGAAACTGCAACAAAACGTGCCGGCACGGTTTAACCCATTTTATTCCGCACAACTCCATACCTGCTACATTGACCAACAGGGGGGCGCCTGGATAGGGACCTACGATAAAGGTTTTGTAATGGGTAACAAGCAGTCGGATTGTTTTAACGTTGACCATGTCTTGAGTAACCAATTCAGGGGAAAGTTCGTTACCCGTGTCATTGAGGACAATGATCATCATTTTTGGATAGCAACCCGTTATGACGGATTATACAGGTACAGCCCATCGGGGGGACTGGTCGGGTATGAGAATCGGAGTTTGTTTCCGGATAAAAATGAATTTCTGGAAGTGATTTTTATTGACTCGCAACAACGTATATGGATTGCTTTTGAAACGCAATTGATCGTTGCCCGTCTAACACGGGAGGGGCGCATTGCCATTATCAAGCGTTTGAACATAGAGAATGTACGGGTTGTAAAGGAAGACCAAGCTGAAAATATCTGGCTGGGTACCTGGGATGGCTTGTACAAAACAACGGTCAGTGACAGTCAGGTGACGATTGATAAGGTCCGTTCATCCAATGTCCCCGATATTTGTATTCTACGTTCGGGCGATATCTTGTTCACGGTGTTTGGGGAAGGTGTTTTCGCGATCCGAAACGGGGATCCGGTTCCTCAACGGATTGATTTCCCGAAGGATATAAACCCGGTGACAAGTACCAGCGTGACTTTGTTTGAAGACTCGCAACACCGCATTTGGATGGGGAGCTACGGGAACGGGGCCGCCTGGTATCTTGACGGCGCGTATGGCCATTTTTCGAAAGATAACGGATTGCAGAGCAACAATGTGCTCTGCTTTCAGGAAGACTTACACCGCGATATTTGGATGAGCACGTCGCATGGAATATCCCGGTTAAAGTTCACAGAGGACGGTGCCGTTTTTTCCGGCTTTTTTAAAAATGACGGCACTTTAGGTGATCAATACCATGAAAAGGCAGGGTGCAAGAGTTCCGACGGGCGAATATTCTTCGCCGGCAACCATGGGCTTACTTTTTTCAATCCCTCGTCCATTGTCCCTAATCAGAATCCACCCCTGATCAATATTGAGGACCTGAAAATATTTAACCAAAGCGTTCAACCCGCACTCCAGGGATCGGTCCTGAGCAAAAACGTCTCCCATACTACAGAGATTGTTCTCACCCATAAGCAAACAACCATTTCATTAGATTACGCGGGGATAGATTTCTCAGCCCCCGCTAAACTCACCTACAAGTATATGTTGGAGGGTTTCGACAGGCAATGGAATGAGGTGGGCAGTTTTCGCAGGGCCACTTATTCGAATATCCCCCCGGGGAAATACATGTTTTACGTCACGGCAATCAACGGCGATGGGGTCGAGAGCGTCTCTCCGGCAAGCTTGAAAATTACCGTAAGACCCGCTCCATGGTTTTCCTGGCAGGCATGGGCCGGTTATACCGTTTTGTGCTTGGTCATGATTTTCACGGTACTTCGGTTCTGGTATAACACGAAGATAAACAGGCAATTGATCGAGATGGAGCACAATGAACGGATGCGGGAAAAGGAAGTCTCAAAAATGAAAATCAACTTTTTCACAAATATTTCTCATGAGTTCCGCACCCCGCTGACACTTATCTCCGCTCCTTTGGAAAAACTTTATACTACCGTTAGATTAGAAGATCACGATTTAAAATTACTGGACACCGTTTACCGGAATGTTCAACGGATGTTGCAGCTGACAAATCAACTGCTGGATTTTATTAAAATTGAAAACGGGGCTTTAAAGCTGAGCGTTCAACAGGCAGACCTTATCCACGAACTCCACTGCATTTACGAGTCATTTCTTTATTTGGCAGAAAGAAAAGGGGTAAAATTAAGGTTTGATCCGCATATCCCCTGTGAAACGATATGGATCGACACCGATAAGATCGAAAAAGCCATGTATAATCTGCTTTCGAACGCCATCAAGCACACACCCCGGAGCGGCACGATAGAGATTTTCACACGTATGCTGGAGAGGGAAGAATGCATTGAACGTTATGGCGAAAACAACCATATCGATTGCAGCTTGTTTTTGGAGGTTACGGTTTCCGATACAGGTCCGGGAATTCCCGAAGATAAACTCCAGGAGTTATTTATCCGATACCGTCAGATCAACGGCTCTTCGGGGCTTCACCATGATTACAGTGGAAGTGGTATCGGCCTGCATTATACCAAAACGCTCGTTGAGAGCCATAGGGGAAAAATTCGCGCCCGTCTCAAACCCGAAAAAGGAATGGAATTTTCATTCGTTCTCCCTGCAAAAGATGTTTATTCGGATGAAGAGAAAGCCGCTGTTCAAAAGGGTATTTTCACCGAGGATATGCCCAGGGTGCAGTCGACGCTGAAACGGGAAAGAATTGAAACGGATCAAAAGAGGGATTGTTCCGTTTTAATTGTCGAAGACAATATAGAGTTGATGGATTTCATTTCGAGCCTGCTTTCAGAACAATACCATGTGTTGGAGGCCAGTGATGGCCAGCAGGGTTGGGAACTGGTTCAAAGTGAATCTCCCGATTTGGTATTAAGTGATGTGCTTATGCCGGGGATTTCGGGTTATGAATTATGTTCGCGTGTTAAAAAAAGTCCGGAATACTGTCATATTCCGATTGTGTTGCTCACTGCGAAAACATCCATGCCTGAGCAGTTAGCCGGGCTTGAACAGGGTGCGAGCGCATATATCTGCAAGCCGTTTCATCCCGATTATCTTTTATTGACCATTGCTAATCTTTTGAAGAATAAGGAGATATTGCGCCTCTATTTTTCCACCCCTCAGCAAAAAGAACCCGATCATATTCCGGTAACCTTGAACAAACATGACCAGGTTTTTATGGACAGGCTAACTTGCCTTTTGGAAGAAGAAATGTCCGATCCCGATTTAAATATAGACTATATTGCCAGGGAACTCGGGTTTAGCCGCACTGTTTTTTTCCGAAAAATAAAAGGGCTGACGCACATTTCACCCAATGATTTTCTAAAAAATTATCGGTTAAAGTCCGCGGCAGAAAAAATATTAAGCGGTACGGTTTCACTGGTTGAAGTGGCGGAACAAACGGGCTTCCGATCTTATTCCTATTTTTCAAAATCGTTCAAAAAGCATTTTGGGACGACCCCCAAGGAGTATCAGAGCGGCAAGAGTGACTTTTAACTTGAAAACCCCGTTTGTGGTTGCCTATTTGCCCTCGTGTTGAAAAACTCGCGCATGGTTGAAAAGTGGCGAAGTCATGCACCAATCGAAAGTTATTTAATCGGTTTTTCCATAAGATTCCATAGCGGATAACTTAACCTTACTCCGAAACGATCGAATTTCTTCTCGGTAAAACCGGTGAAAATGCCTGCTCTGCCCAAGCCGAGGAACCCTATGGAATAACCGCCCTCCAGGTAGAATCTCCTGTTTTCGGTGGATAATCCGTGTATATGAAGAGCTTCATCAAAGGAAAAACGTTGCAGGAAAGGCAGGTTTTTCAGAAAGAGGTACTGTGACTGATAATTCAGGTGCCCTTCCATCCACCATTCCCCCGAAGCGGTATACGGTTCCAACAGATTGAAACTCCGGTTAAAATCGGACGCGGTGAAGAGCATTTGGTTATTCCTGAAATATTTGAGATCATTCAGATATAACCTGTCGGACGATAAGAAGGTGCCACCCGAAAACAGGTAATCGATCTCTTCGAAAGGGGAGACTTTGATGGTTTGAGAGATCGATGCGGAAATCCGCTCATATAACGGAGCCGCGTTATCAGGAAAAAGATCGACTCCTTTTTTGTATAAAACGGAGAAAGTGGGATATTTGGTGGAGACATACCATTTTCGGCCTTCTCTCACGCGGTAGCGGTAGCGTGGGGTATAGGAGAGTTCCACCGTGATATTTGTGGCTGTGTGATTGGGATATAAAGTGGCGTGGGCGGGAATATTTTCAGGAACATCTTTGCCGATAAAATTAAACGAGGTTCGGTTACGCAGTGCCGACCGTTTATCTATTTCCGCGCCGCCATACAGATGCAATCCGTTGGCAATATCGATGTGATGATCGGCTTTGATGTGGCGGCTGTCGTAAAAGCGGATGAAATTCTGTCCCAGGTCGATGGCTGCAAGGGTGTTCATCAGTCTCGACTCGCCGTTCTCACTGTTCAGGTCACGGGAGATATGTCCCGCGGAGGCTTGAAACTGTCCGAGTGACATAGGTGCATAGATCAACGAAGTGGAGAAATGCCATAACCATTCTTTTCGCGCTGTGGCGTAGTAGAGCGACGGGGAAACCGAGAAATTCCGGTTCTTATCGATGGCCCAATTCAAGGAAAGGGTTTGTCCAAGCCAAAGTCCGTCGGTGAAATTGTATTCCCTCAATCCACCCGTTAATCCGCCGTAACGGAGTGAAAGATCCCGGTTCATTTTCCATACGCCTCCCTGTGTGATTTTACCGAACACGGTTTTCGGATTTTCGTCAATCGATAGTACCACTTCATTCCTGTCGCCGGCGGTTTCGGAAACCGTGTCGCCGCCCGAGAGTGAATCCCTTGTCTGATAACTTCTCCGTTCATCTTCCCGAAGCGGTAGTTCGCGGATAGCCGCCCAGTAGGTCGAATCTCTCTTCCATGCCAGCGTGTCCACGTTCATCTTTACCTTTTCAATATCTTTTATCTCGAGCGATTCCCGTTGTTTTTTCACCTCTTCCGGTTCCCTCATCCGGCTCATCAGTCTTGACATCTTATAAGCCTCTTTGGTGGAGAGGTCTTCCTTGTGGGCCAACTTGTCCAATTCATCCGATATTTTTTGTTTTTCTGGCGGTATTTTCTGTTCTTCGGATTCATCCGGCAATGCTGTTTCATTGATGGCGGCAGGATCCGGGGTTTTATCTGCCTGTACCGAGTTGTATTTCATAGACGCGTAGTATTTCCCTGATCCTTTTACACCCATCGTATTGATAGTCATAGTCACATCATAGGTGGTGGGCAGGTAGACCGAAGGCTGCACCTGATGGTAGTTGATGCGGTAATGCAAGGTAGTGCCCAGCTCACTTGCGACCAGGTCGGCAATATATATGTTCCATGTATCTTCCAGGATGTAGATATGACCCGAGAAGAGGTTGGGGTTTTTCTTTCTGGGAGTTACCTTGATCTTGTTGATGATATGCTCGGGCCGGTAATCCACATTCTCCAATTTGAAGGCATAAAACCTGAATGCCCCGGGGGCGAGCGGCGAGATTTTCCCGTTGAGTTCAGCGTTGTAAATGCTTGAGGTCATGATGCTCAATCCCTTGTCCACATTGAATTCTTTGGGAATGGAGCTTTTCAGTGCGGTCACATTTTGTTGGTAAGTGTCAGGAGATGTGAACCGGATATTGCTTTTCGATTCCATTACCAGCGGCTTCCCTATGATGGCGTTGATGTCGAAGTCACTACCGTTTACTTTCATGGCGCGTTTGAAGATCCCCGGGATCTTATCGACAGTCAGGCTTCCTTTTATATAGGCCTCCGAGGTATATTCCTTTATCTGGTAACGGTAATAAGGGGCATGGGCGATCGCTTTGCGCATGATACGGTAGGCCGGATCTTCATTGCTCGCGGTAGCGTAGACCACCACCTCCTTCAGCAGATAAGATTTTTCCTGAAGTTCCACACGGATAGTCTGGTTTTGGTTTCCCATTATTATGTCTTTCTTGACACTCTCGTATCCGAGGGAACGAAATTCACACGTATAGGAGCCCGGCCCCAGGGCGGTTTGAAATTCGCCGAGGTTATCGGCTGCAATTCCTTTGGCAATGTCATGGATATAGACGGTGGAGTTTGGAACAGGTTCCCCTTTTTTATTGACAATAATGCCTTTGAGTTGTTGTGCCTGCAGGTTTGAGGTTATGATAACGCAACCCAACGTGAGGAGCAGATATTGCTTCATTGCTGATGTCAATTGTTAAATGAATATTGTGGCGGTAAAGTTACATATTTCCATTCAACAAATATCCAACAATTACAGGGGATTTTCTTGTGGGATGATGTGTAATTGAAGTTAATTTATTATTTTTGCAGTGCCCGAATATTTTTCAATTATTGCATGAATCGTTCCATTGGGTTTTATGCCTATGAAGTATCTTTTATTGTTGTTAATCGCTTTCCTGCCCATTCCCCTTTTATCTCACAATGACGATGATAATATGATCATCAGTGATCAGCAATCCACATATACCTATATGATGGAGAATAACAAGGTTGTTGTGAAAGAGAATCAGGATGTTACTTATATTTGTGCGAGAAATCTCCAACCGGTTACTTTCTATCGGTTTTATGATATGAATTCCGAGATAACCAAAATCAGGGTAAAGGGGGTAAAAGCTTCTTCTCCCAGATATGAGACTTATACAAAGGAAAATATCTTCTATGATGATAGTAAAGTCTGTCACCTTAGCTTACGCTTTAAAGATAAAAATGAAGTGGGGACGGTAACTTACGAAAAGAAGTATAACGATGTATGTGGATTCTCGTTTGTCAATATCTTGGAGAACCATTTCATCAAGAATAAAACGATCCGGATCATTGTTCCGCGGTGGATGGAAATAGATATTATCGAGAACAATTTCGATTCGGGAATAAACAAATCGGTAATCGTAGACCCTAAGTCGGGAGACACAATATACACCTATCACCTAGAAAATCAGGAAGCATACAGATCTGAGGATTTTATGCCCGATTATATGCTTGCGTTTCCCAATATTCAGATTGTTCCCCGAAAAGCGGTAATAAATAAAAGAACGGAAGAATATTTTTACAGCTTCGAACATATGTACAGGTGGTGCAAGAGCAAGGCTGATATGACCGTGAATGACCACACTGTGATAGCAGAATTGGCCAAGGAGATAACCAAAGAGAGTGGAACCGACGCGGATAAGATTAACGCATTGCTGAATTGGGTTCAGAATAATATAAGATATGTCGCGTTCGAATACGGTATCCAAGGATTTAAACCTGATGAGGCGCAGGCTGTGGTAAGGAAGAAATACGGGGATTGCAAAGGAATGTCCAACCTGTTGAAATGCCTGTTGCTTGCAGAAGGATTTGACGCCCGCCTGGTATGGATAAACACAACGGAATCGGGCCGCGAATGGACGTTGCCTATCCCCTCTGCCGATCATATGATATGCGCGTTGAACTATAATGGCGGATTTCATTTCTTAGATCCCACAGTTAAATTCATGCCTTTTGGCGAAATAGCTTATCCCATCCAGGGAAAAATGGCCATGGTGGAGGACGGCGATCGTTATTTGATGCTTCGCACTCCATCGTTTCCCCCCTTTCATAACCGGACTCGGTTGGAGAGTGAGTATGTGGTGGATGGTGGTAAGTTGGCTGGTGAATCGCAATGGTCTTTTGGCGGAGAACCCAAATATGCGATGATCTCTTCTATCCGATACGCCAGTAAAACCGATGCCGATATCTATCTGAAGAATTGGCTGAAGAGCAACAATCCTGCCGATTCGATTTTGGAAATGGATATCCAGGGGGTGGAGACCGGATCAAAAGGCCTGTCCATATCATACAAGGATCTGCGGCCTTCGTGTGTCCGTTCTTTCTCTGACGAGTTATATATCGATCCGGATGTTTTCAAAGATTTTTCGATGTTGGCTGTCGATACGCTTAAAAGAAAGAACGACTATGCTTTTCCTTTCAGTCAAAGTCTTCAGAGCCACATCCGGCTTATAATTCCTGAAGGTTATCGGGTGAAAGATATTCCCCCGAATATGGAAATAGAGACAGATGATTATCAATTCAGTATTCGATATATTGTAAGCGACGATAGCGTCCTGTATCATAAAGAAATCACGATAAAAAAAACAATGTTGCCGAAATCAAACTTCCGTCGATGGAATGCGGATATAGCCATGTTGAGGAACGCCTATTTAAGACAGATCACCCTTGAAAAAATTTAAACGACTATATTTATGACTACGAAGATTTCCGTCCCTGTTGTATTACTGCTCTTATTATTTTCGACAGGTGCTTTTGCCGATGACCGTCAGGCGCATGCGAAAACCGTAAGGGAAATGGTCTGGGCCTGGGATAAACCCGAGTTCAAACAGTATGAATTACCGGCCGGTTATGAAAACGAATCGGCTGTTATTCTTGCCCGCCATCAGCATATAGAAGCGACCAGCAAAAACCGGTTCAGGATGAATGCCCTTCTGTTTGGGGATATCAACCGTGAGCTATATTATACCAATATCGACAGACGGATGGTTAAGATAAACGGTCTGTCGGCTTTGACTGAATTTTCGGAATTGTCCTTCAGGGAAGAAACCAAAATGAGTGGACATATGCGCTCGAACAGACTTCGGACAATTGTCGGTGCAAGGGTGATCAAACCGGATGGCAGCACGATAGAAGTTGCCGTTGATGAAGAAGCGGTTGCCATGACGGAAGGAAAAAAAGAGAAAGAGATGCTCAAGAAAGTGGCTATTCCAGGCTTACAAGTGGGTGACATTCTGGATTACTTTGTTTGTGATGAGATGGAACTCGAGACCTATAACGTTCCCCCGGAGATATTTGCCTTTTTCGGACAATATCCCGTATTAAAATATTCTATCCATTGCGAATTCGGGAATAAACTCACTGTGGAATACCGTTCTGTCAACGGCGCTCCTGAAATGAGACAGACCATTGATGCCGATAACAATTATATACTCGACACCGAAGCGGAGAATCTTATGAAAGTACGGGCGCTGGATGATACGCGCTGGATTTCGCCTTACAGGAGCCTTCCCATGATTCGTATGTATGTGCTGAATAACGCTTCCAAATTGATATTTAAATCGCCCAATGCCCGTGCCGGCGGAGTGTATGAAAACTTGCCTTATGATGAATATCTGAATGATTCCAAAACTTTTCTGGCGGCCCAGGAAAAGCAAATGTTCTGGATGAAGGAAATCGATAAGAAAGTTAAAAAGACCGTATTGGCCTACAAGGACAAACACCCGTCGATGAGTGATGACGAACTGGCGGTATTGTTGTATGACGCGTTACGTTTTCATTGGCCGAACGATTATGCCAATTATCCGAGGTTGAAGTTTGTTGTCAGGTTGCAACAACTCTTTAAAGAACATGATGTGCCGCACAAACTTCTGTTCGTTACCAGCCGGTTCGGCCCCGGAAAAGACGCAGTGGTCTCGGATGACGATATTTTTGCCGGTTTGTTGGCGAATGATCGCCAACTCTTCTTTTTCGTCAATGGATACAGATATGCCGGAGAAATCCCGCCCCCCTATCAAGGGGAGGCCGCTTCCACGGTTGAGGTGGTGAAATATGCCATGAATAAGAAGTACGGGATAGAAGGCAGTGCGGGGCAATATGAAATTCCGGAGTCAAAAGCAGGCGATAATCGTTTAAACTCCAAGATTGAGGTGAGTTTCCCGGTCGATAATCCGTTACAGTTAAACGTGAAGCGCGATCTCAAATGCACGGGTAGTATGAAAGAAGACTATTGGCCGTTGGTGATTTATGAAGATTGGGATAGAGAAATGAGGGAAAAGCTTGGTATAGGACAAACATTGATGGAAGAGTTGCAGGAAAATAAATCGACCCGTAAGCGTGTGGATGAATATGTCTCGGCGTTGGAGAACCGCAGGGAGAATCAAAAAGAGAATGTCGAACTGGAGCTTACAGCCTATCATGGACAAAAACCGGATAAGATAACAGATTATTCACTCAATGCGATCGGTGTGACCGCTGACCGTCCCGCACTGGATTATACGGTATCTTACACATTAGACGGATTGGTGAAGAGCGCGGGGAGCAACCTCATCCTCGAAATAGGCAGGCTGATAGGGCAGCATTGGGAACCTGACGAGCTGGATGAAAAACGTAATATCGAAGCATATCTCCCGACTGCCATGCGTTTGGATTATGAAATTGAGATAGCGATACCCGAAGGATATGCCGTTGAGGAGTTGGATGCATTGACTTCTGCATATTCAAACGATTGCGGCGGATTTCAATCCGGTTATAAGTTGGAGGGAAACAGGTTAGTCGTGACGGTAAATAAGCTGTATGAGAAATCTTATGTGCCGGTCGACAAATGGGGTGAAATGCTTCTGATCGCCAAGAGAACAAACGATTTCCAGGCAAAAACAATTATTCTCAAAAAGTTATAACACGGGTTTTTACCGTGTTTTGATTACATAATGTTTACGCTTATTTTTCCACTCTTTACTGGCGGAAAGAGTCGGAATAAGATGAAATTGTTAGCAACCCGTTATTTTACTATTCACTAGTAGTGATGACCAGTTCTTTGCCCCGTGCCAATTGGTCGTGTCGAATAAACCATCCGTCTATGGTTTCGTTGCCATATCTGATCTGTTGTATCTTCTTTCCGTTGCCCTCCTTCCTGATGGTAAATTCCCTGCCTTCACCCAAAGAAAATTTCACCTCGTCGAACAGGGGAACAGAGATGATATATTCCGGATCGGCTGGTGAATAGGTATACAGCCCGATGGCGTTGAACACGTACCATGCCGACATCTCACCCGCGTCGTCCATGCCCGCATAAGCCAGTTTCTCGGCGCCCATATCGTAGAAACGATCCATGATACTGTCCAGCACGCATTGCGCTTTCTCCTGCCTGTCGATAAAATAATAGGTGTAGGGTATCGAGTGGGAGGGCTGGTTACCGTGGCAATAATTACCGATAAAACCGGTCATATTATGTGCTTCATATCCCCTCCAGGGCTCGGTAAAGAGAGAGTCGAGTTCCTGATCCACTGCCTCATGAGACGGGTACAATGCAATCATTCCTTCCGGATCGTGTGGTGCGAAGAAGAGTGACTGCCAAGCATTTGCTTCCCGGTACATATAGGCGAAATAGGGATAGTAGGGATCGAAGTCCTCAATCCAGTTTCCGTTGTCGATCTTTCCACGCCAAAACCCGGTGGATGGGTCAAACAGGTTCTTATAATTGTAGGAACGTTCCATCAGTAACGTGTAATGCTCTTCATCGCCCAGTTCCCTGGCGATCAAAGCCGTCGCGTAATCATCATACGCATATTCCACTGTTTTGGTAACAGCAGCCTTGTATTCATCCCATGTGGGCACGTTGGTGGTGTCTTTTTCCGCAATCCAGCCCCGTTCAATGTATTCGTCCAGATAAGGCCTTCCACCACGTCCGGGTACAGTAGCATTCTTCAGCAACAGCTTATAAGCACGTTCCAGATCGAAATCGGTGATGCCGCGAAGATAACTGCCCGCCACGAATACCGAGGCGTGGTCGCCGTGAAAGAAGGTCGGCATATAACCGCCTCTTTTCTCCCCTTTGTCGGTAATCGATTTGATGATATCAGCGGTCACATCGGGTGATAACATAGCCAGTAGTACTAACTTGTTGCGATAGTCGTCCCAGAACGAGGGATTGGTGTAATAACGGAATCCTTCATTGACGACTTCTCCTGTTTCATCCGTGAAATCCCCGTTTATATCACTGCGCAGGGCGGGCCAGAGGAATGAGCGATAGAGGGTAGAGTAGAAGATCCCTTTTTCACGCTCGCTACCACCTGATACTTTGATCTTCGACAGCAAACTGTTCCACTCTTTGTCGGCCTCTTCACGGACCTGTTCGAAACTTTTATTCAGCATCTCCTCTTCCAAGTTCATCTTTGCATTTTCGATGCTGACAAAGGAGAATCCTATTTTGAGTTCCAGCGGGTCTTTCTGACGGTTTTCTCCGAAATTTACCAGTGAAATTTCATGCTGATCGTCTTTTACCTGTTGGATATCCTCTACCGGATAATTGGATACTGCATAGAAATACATTTTTCCTTCGGCATCCTGAAAACCGGAAAAAGTATACTCATCTACCTTTTGGATGCTCCACTCCTTTACCCGATTATTGGAACGGTTCATATCGGCAATCAGCTTTTTGTCTTCACCCTGGGGATAGGTATACCGGTGAAATCCGCAACGCAGGGTAGTAGTCAGTTCCACGTCGATACTATATGTTTCGAGGAATACCTGATAGTAGCCCGGGTGAGCCGATTCGTTATCATGACTGAAAGCGGAGGCATAATTTCCGGGAGCAATCTCTCCGGTCACCGGTAACAGGGGAATATGCAACAGATTCCAGTGCCCTTTATTGGTATGTGAAAAACCATAGATCACTGTATCCTCATACTGATAGCCCGCTCCGCTCCGGAACTGGGTGACGGGACTCAACTGCACCATGGCGTTGGGCAGGGAACTTCCGGGAAAGACCTCGGCCCCCCAGGTACGCACATCCCAGGTACGTACATATCCCAGATCCTCCGGTTCCCATAGGGTGGCTGTACCCAAGAAAGGGTTCACATAATCGGTGAGAGGTTTCTCTGGAGTACTTGTGCAACCGAATAAAACGATCGACAGGAGAATAATGGGTGAAATTAGTTTCATCTTGTTGCTGAAGGTGAGGAAATAAGTGATCATAAATGAATGACAACATCAAAGTTAGTCAAAAATTAATTTATTTTTGAAATGCTTATCGGTAAAATCCAGATAATCCAGATAACATTTCCACTCATATCCCGTCACATCGTGTTCGCACTTTTTGTGCCTAAACGGATTCTCTGTATTCCCTTTCACCTCAAAATCCAATGCGATCTGAAGGCCTCTATCAAAAGAACAAATTTCGTCCGCCGAATCTTCATTTTTCCACTTTTTGAGAAAACGGGGTTTGCAGAGTGGCTCAAATTTAAAAGTTAAAATTTTAAAGTTTTTTCAATTGGAAGGGGATATTTTTTTTATCGGGTCGTCTTTTATAGACAACAGTTGGGTATTTTTTTCGGAAAATTGCTTATGAGTGCTTGATAATTAGGAAATGCATTTTTTTAAGCAATCAAGGCAATTTGATGATTATGTGGCTGTTAAATAGAGATTTGCAGAACTGCGGATAAAAAAGTAGGGGGTCTAAATCGTTCACCCAAATGAACCGTGTTTTTGTGTCTTAAAGACCAGCAAGGATTATTCTGATCAATATAATTTAAATACGCATGCCTATGAGATAGATAAAAAAAGCGCCGATAATAACTAAAAAAGTCGAACGATACCACGAATACCGTTCGACGGGGGTAATTTAATTTTCTTAGTTCAATAATAATTAAATCATACAAATATATGAATACGCATTCGATTGAGAAAACAAAATCTCTCAATTATTACAAATATATTCTAAAAATCATGAGGATAACCGTATTTTTTCTCTGTTTTAGTATCATGTTTTCTCATGCGGCCATAAGTCATTCACAGGAAGTGATGCTTTCCTTGAATTTAAAAGCGACAACAATAAAGGAAGCCTGCAAGGAGATTGAAAAACAAACCGGATTCGTATTTGTCTTTGCTGACAACACGGAAGCGGCAACGGTTAAAAAAGTAGACATACAAGTGAATAATGAATCCATCACCGCCATAATGGACAAACTACTCTCCAACACCGACCTTACTTATAAGATATTGGATAAACAGGTTGTCATTTTGCATGGGAAAGCAAGTTCTGTCAATAGCACTGCTTCAACCTCCGTTTCAAGGGTAAATCAACAACGCTCTATCGAGGTGAGGGGGATTGTGCAAGATACTGAAGGCTCCCCCTTGCCGGGCGTGACAATTGTCGTGGAAGGATCGTCCAGGGGAGTGATTACCGATAACGACGGTGTTTACAGGATTGACGTCCAGCCCACCGATAAATTGGTCTTCACTTTTGTGGGGTTGGAATCCCAAACCATCGAAGTCGACAACAGGCGCGCGATCGATGTCGTTATGCGGGAAAAGACAGATGAGTTGCAAGAGGTGACTATTGTCGCATATGGCAAGCAAAGGAAAGAGAGTGTGATCGGGGCAATATCGGGACTCTCTGTGGATGATATAAAAATGCCGGCGGGAAAGTTGAGTACCGCGCTGGCCGGCCAGATTGCCGGCATCGTTTCCGTGCAGAGCACGGGAGAGCCCGGTTCTTCTTCGAACTTCTGGATTCGAGGTATTAGTACTTTCGGTGACTATAACAAGCCATTGATCCTTGTCGATGGAATAGAGAGGGATTTAGATTTGGTAGACTCGGATGATATCGAATCTTTCTCTATTCTAAAAGACGCGACAGCCACTGCGGTATATGGAGTGAGAGGCGCCAACGGAATTGTGCTGATAACAACCAAAAAGGGGAAGGAAAGTACCAAACCAGCTATCCAGGCGAAATTAGAATATGGCTATTCCAACCCGGTGAAACTGCCCAAGCTGGCGAATGCGGCGCAATGGATCGATTTTTATAACGACGTGAACTATGATATATCCGGTTTTTATCCCATCTCCGCGGAGGAAAAAGAGAAGTACCTGGATGGATCGGATCCTGATTTGTATCCCAATGTGGATTGGATGAAGGAAGTATTCAAGGAGGCGACTCCCAATTCCCGGGCTTCCGTGAGTGTGACCGGCGGAAGCAATATCTTCAAATATTATGTTTCCGGGAATTTTTATAGGGAAGAGGGTATGTATGCCCCGATAAAAAACGATATTTATGATAATTCAGTGGCATTTAATAGGTTTAGTTTCCGCTCCAATATCGATGTGAGTATCACGAAATCCACCCTGCTTACCTTGAATCTGGCGAATCAATATGATACCAGAAACCGCCTGGGAGCTAATCATACCGATCTCTGGACAGGAGTCCTTCAAACGCCGGCAATCTCTTATCCTACCATATACTCCGATGGAAGCTATGCACGGATGAAGCCGTCCAATTCCCGGAATCCATACTATGACCTTAATTTTACCGGTTATTCACGCGATACTTGGTTCAACTCGCAATCCTTGATCAGCCTTACCCAGGACTTCTCCGATATAATCACGCCCGGCTTGACAGCAAATGTGAAGTTTTCTTGGGATGCGCAGAGCGCAAATGTCATTGATCAACGGAAAACACCCAGTACCTATTTTGCCCTAGGGCGCGATGAAGAAGGCTATTTGATTTTTGAAGAAACCAGGACAGGGAGTGATTACCTGCAATTAAACCGCACCAATAGCGGATGGAAGGCTACAGACTTTGAGGCCTCTGTCATCTATGACCGGGTCTTTAATCACCACCGTGTAGGATCTATGTTCCTGTTTAGCATGAGGCAACATACCAACGATTTTCCGGCGGACTTCATAGCAGCTATACCTAATAGAAATACCGGTATCGCGGGTCGCGCCACCTATTCGTTTAAGGATCGATATTTTATTGAAGGGAACTTTGGGTACAACGGATCTGAAAACTTCGCACCAAAACACAGGTTCGGGTTTTTCCCCTCCGTTGCCGTAGGTTATCTGGTAAGCAATGAAGATTATTTTCAATCATTGGTGTCGACAATACATCTTTTAAAATTAAAGACTTCTTATGGCATTATCGGGAACGATCAGATTGGGGGAGATCGCCGGTTTGCATTTAATACCGAGATGAACGGGGATGCCGAGGGTTGGATTTTCGGCAGTTCCGGGCAAGCCTCATACACCGGTATTACAACGGGTCATCCCGGAAATCCGAATGTGGCATGGGAGGAAGCTAAGAAATTCAATTGCGGGCTTGAAATAGGCCTTTTCAATTCTTTAAGACTCGATTTGGATTATTTCTTTGAAAGGCGCGATGGCATATATATCCAACAAGAGAGCGTTCCCTCGATAGTGGGGAATAATGTAAAGCAATATGTCAACTTGGGGAAAATGCAAAATCAGGGCTTCGATTCTTCCTTGGAGTTTTACAAATCATTTGGCGATCTGTTTGTATCTACCCGGGGAAATTTCACCTTTAACCGCAACAAGAAATTGTATGATGACAAGCCGACACCCACGTGGGCTTACCAGGAAGAGGTAAATACACCCCATCTCCAACAAAGGGGATTAATTGCTTTGGGTCTTTTCGAGTCGGAGGAAGAAATAGCCACCAGCCCCAGCCAGTCCGCGTTTGGAAAAGCAAGAGTGGGAGATATCAAATACAAGGATATCAATGGGGACGGCGTAATTGACCAATTCGATTTTATTCCTATCGGTTATTCATCCATACCCGAAATAAGTTATGGTTTTGGCCCCAGCATCAGTTATAAAGGATTTGATGTTTCGGCATTCTTCCAGGGGGTTGCCAATGTGACAAAGTTTATCGAGGGTAACAGCATTTTTGGTTCAAGTGGCAATCTCCTTATTTCAGGACAAATATTCTCAGAGGTGGCCGATAAGAGGTGGACGCTCCGGGATCCAAATCCTCAGGCGGAATTTCCAAGATTATCAGTGGATATTAACCATAATAACAGGCAACGCTCCACCTACTGGCAGCGTGACATGAGTTTTCTCAGACTCAAAAATGTCGAGCTCGGCTATACCCTGCCCAAAAAGGTTACCGAAAGGTTTGACATAAAAACTATAAGGTTCTATGTGACGGGAGTGAATCTCCTGACCTTTAGCCGTTTTAAGATGTGGGATCCCGAGTCGGGGGGGACCACAGGCGGATCGTATCCCATGATGAAATCACTCAATTTAGGATTAAATATAAACTTTTAAATCATGATGACAAAGTCAATTAAATATACCATCCTTTCGGTAGTGGCATGCAGCATGCTGGTATCCTGCAGTAATTACCTGGATGTAAATCTACAGGGTAACCAGCTCACTATGGAAGAGACATTCTCAAAAAGAGCCACTGCTGAAAGGTACTTGGCGCATGTCTATTCTTATCTGTCTACCGGATTTGACATTTTGAACGGAGACTATAGTGTGGTATCCAGAAGTGACGAAGCGTTATTGTCCTATACCTACGGAGCATGGAATAATTTCAGACAGGGGGCCTTTGGAGTGTCGAGCAATGATTATCATATTTGGGCCTCAAGGTATCAGGGTATAAGCCAGGCAACTATCTTTATGGATAATATTCTCAATGTGGAGGATCTGAGTGCTGAACAGAAAGTAATCATGAAGGCTGAGGCCCGTTTCTTGAGGGCTTATTACTATTTTACCCTTTTAAGGCAGTATGGACCCGTATATGTATGGGGCGATCAAATGCCGGATCAGTTTATCGACGCCGAAACAGTCGACAGGCACACCGTTGAACAGAATGTGGACTTTATTCTCTCTGAATATGACAAGGCCATCTGGGATTTACCCGAGCAAAGAACATCCACTTCCGAATACGGGCGTATTACGAAAGGAACGGCCATGGCAGCCAAGGCGGAATTGTTGCTGTATGCGGCCCGTCCTCTGTTCAATGGCTGCGCGTTGTACCGGGGTGAGATGATGAACTTGTATGGCGACTATTTGTTTCCTCAAACGCCCGATCCGAATAAATGGGATTTGGCGGCCAAGGCGGCTAAAGAGGTCATAGACTTGAAGATGTATGACCTGTATAATTATCCCGGTGTGGTGGACCCGTTTGAAAAGGCGATGCGCTCGTATATGGGAGTGTTTTTCGAAAAATGGAACAATGAGGTCATCTGGGGAAAATGGGCATCTGCCACTGAATATGGCGGTTTTTACCAAAGAGCCCTGCCCAGGACGTCAAGACTGCTCGGTGGAGGAAACTCGGGAACCGGAGCCTCCTTGAAATTGGTGGATACCTATCCTATGGCTTCCACAGGAAGATACCCTGTTACCGGCTATGATGGAGTAAGGCCGATCGTCGATCGATTATCCGGCTATGAAGCAACGGGTTTTACCGACAACTGGACACACCCGCTGGACAAATTCGCCACTTTTAAAGCCCACAACAGCCTGAAAGGGAGAGATGCCCGTTTCTATACATCGGTATTGGCCAACGGCATGTACTGGATTGAAAATTCCTTCCAAGGAACCATTCAATTGACATTTTTTAATGGGGGAACCGCCTCTTACTATTCTTCTCAGGAATGCCTGAAAAGCGGATTCTTATGGAGAAGGTTTAGTGATCCCGGGGCTGATGTGGGGAAATATGCCTATGGCAATATTGTGTGGCCTTACTACCGGTTGGCCGAAATCTATTTGAACTATGCGGAAGCATGTAATGAAAAGCCCGACAGGGACGAGGCCGAAGCATTGAAATATATGAATCTGGTACGTGCCCGAAGCGGTCTGAATAAGATTGAGGAAGCCTATCCGGAAGTGATCGGGAACCAAACTTTATTAAGAGAACTATTGCGGAAAGAGCGGATGGTGGAGTTGGCTTTTGAAGGCAAACGGTACTATGACGTGAGGACTTGGATGATTGCAGAGCAGGAGTTTAATTATCGTCCTCACACCTTGAATCTGGCCGCGACCAATTATGAAGATTCCTGGGAACGGGTGGATGACATGTTCGAACCCGGAAGACTGGTGTTTGAACCCAAGCACTATTTTCTTCCGATACATGAAAATCAACAGGCCGAGATGCGCAATATTACGCAGAATTATGGATGGTAATAAAGTTACATCGACAAGAAAAAATATAATAATTGTATGAAGAATAATATAAGACAAATCAGCTTTAGCCTGGTTATCGCATCATTCCTTGGCATTCTCGTGCTTTCATGTGAAGACTACCGGATGAATAAAATGGTGGACGACCAGATCTATTTCTTGGAATTCGGCTTTGTCGCGAAAAATATTCCAACCCTCGAGAAATCCACCCTTGAATTGTATGTGATAAAAAGTGGAGTAGGACAACAGGGCGCGGAGGTGTACCTTGACATCGATCCGGATGCGTTGGCGGAGTATAATGCGGAAAACAGCACCTCTTACATGGTGTTGCCTCCGGAATATTATACACTGAAATCCAATAAACTGGTATTCCCGAAAGAGGGTTATAAGGACTTTTTTCAATTTGATCTTGATACCGATCGGATCAGTGCCTTGCAGGAGGACGGCGATACCTATGTGATACCATGCCGGTTAAGGGTGGAAAATTCTTCCATCGCATTTTCCAGCCCGGAGAGGGCAATCCTGCTGGTGTCTCCCGTAGTCATTGAGCCTTATGTGGAGTTTGTAAAGCAGATGGATAGCATGGAGTATCCATTCTCGGTTGAAACGGTGGGCTATCACTTCGAACTACGTAAGACCTATGACTGGTCCGAAGAGGTCAGGGTAGAGATAGATCTCGACGAGGCGTTGATTGACGAGTATAATGCCGCGAACAACACCTCTTATACGCTATTGCCATCCGCCGTAATTGACAACATGACACCACCCTTTACGGCCGTGATACCGGGTAATGGGACTACTGTGAATTACCACCTCAATCTTGTGAAGGAGGGATTCCGGGATAGCAAAGGAAACTTCCTGTTTGGTGAGTTTATGTTGCCATTACGCATCACCGGTGTGTCGGCTAACAAGATCAATGAACGTAAATCGGTGTTCTTGTTGCAAGTCTCCTTTTCGCCCACAATATTGAATCCATTGGAACGTTGGGCCAAATTCAATGTGGGTGAATTGAACACCTTTGCCACAGGCGATGAGAAAACAGCGAGTGGCATGCTCTACCAGTATGGAAGAAACATACCGCTTCCTCCCACAGGTAATATACCCATCGTAAGAGGTGTCACGTCTCCCACGGATCCGGGCACGTGGACCAACACCAACACCCTTCTCCTCCAACCGGGTAGCGCGGCCGGGAATGCCAACTGGTATTCCGAGGTAAGGACCGATCTGGATAGCTGGAAGAAGGTGGTGGCAGAGACAAACACGGCCAGCGGAGTACCTTCCACATACTTCGGCAGTAACGGTGGAGACCCTTGCCCTGCCGGGTGGCGTGTTCCAAAGATCAATGAATCCTATTCAATGATCTATGGAGGGACTGTCAATTTCGTGACATTGACTGCGGCGAATGACGTGAGAGAGAATAATATCGATCTGTTGGGGAATAACCAGGTGGCTGATTATACGGCCGATTATAAGAAGATAGATGCCACCACCGTGGTTGCCCTCCGGTTCAAAAACACGGTTTACGCCTCAGCTTTCCGTTACAAGCTGGTCGATTATCCCACAGCCGGATCCGCACATATAGAGATTACAGCCAAGTTGGTGCCCAACAGTGTTACCATTGGCGATGTGGAAACCTTCACAGGAAGCGATTGGGCCGACGCGGAGATTCGCTATATTCCTATCGTCGGATATCGGTTACATGCGAATGGCGCCGTTAATAGTTTGGCAAATTCCGGAAAAGAGACCTACTTCTGGGTGGATCAGGTGACTTCCCACACCCAGACCATTTCGCATGGATTCGTCGGCTGGAATGCATCCAATCTTCAATTCGGAACAGGTATGCCTCGATATCGGAATACGGCAATTTGTGTTCGTTGCATTAAAGATGATAAATAAATTGGCATATAATGGATATTCTATTGATTAAGGAATAAGATTGCTGATAATCAGGCATCTAAAATCTTATTCGATATGAACTCCAATGTATGATTATAAAATAAGAAACTGTTTTGAATTTTACGAGTAATTATTTTACGCTTATTTTTCCGCTCTTTCATATTGTTTTTTGCCCTTTTTTGCGCCTTTGAACTTTCATTTCTTTTAAGTAGCCCGCTACATTTCAATAAATGAAAATCCAAATCCATCAAAAAATGGCTAAAAAACAATGGATGAAAAAATTCAAAACAGCTTCTAAGCAATCAAGTAACAATAGAATGTTAAACAGAAGAGATTTTTTGAAGACAGCCGCCGCTACCGGGGTAGGATTGGCGGTAGCTACAGAACAGGTTTTCCCGCGTTCCTCCCGTAAAACACCCACACCCAAAGCAAAAGAAAACGTGTCTATTGCCGTGATAGGGGTGGGTAACAGGGGGAGGCATCTGCTGAGGCTTGCCGCCGTACAGCCTGGTGTGAAGATTGGAGCAATATGCGATGTCAATCCCAAAGCCATTGAGGAAGCGCAAAAGGTATTGGCCCAAAACGGTTACCAAGCGGGGAGTGTGCCCGTATACACAGGCGGTGAATATGCTTATCGCGACCTGTTGAAACGGGATGACATTGATGGCGTGATCGTGGCCACAAACTGGGACTGGCATATGCCCGTGGCCCTTGATACGATGCGTGCAAACAAATATCTGGGCCTGGAAGTGCCGGGAGCAAGAACCGTTGAAGAGTGTTGGGAGTTAGTCAATACCCACGAAGAGACAGGAACGAATATGATGCTATTGGAGAACTGCTGTTATGACAGGGAGTGTATGGCTGTGTTGAAAATGTTGAGAGAAGGCATTTTCGGTATTCCCATGCATGCCACGTGCGGTTACAGGCATTCTGCGTGGGGAAGCCCCAAATGGCTCCAGCCTGTGGATGTCAAGACCACCACAGAACATTTCGTGAAGTATGCGGCCTTGCGCAATGCCGATCAATATCCGACGCATGGCATAGGACCGGTGGCCAATTGGCTCGATATCAACTGTGGTAACCGCTTTTTGTATTTGACTTCGGTGGCAACCAAGGCCAAGACAATTAACGAGTATGTCAAGAATCATCCCCAGGGAGGCCCTGACCATCCCAATGCCAGTTATAATTTCAAACAGGGAGATATTGTAACAACAACCATCAAGACCTATAGAGGTGAGACGATCATTGTCAACTACGACAATTATCTCCCCCGCCCCTATTCGAGAGACTACTCCCTGCAGGGCACTAACGGGATCTGGGAAGGATTATACAGGTCGAGAGGCATTTATATTGAAGGCAAATCGCCCAAACATCATCAATGGGAAAAGGGTGATGAGTACGATAAATACATGAAGGAATACGATCACCCTGTATGGAAGGATCATTACGAAAAAGCCCAGAATGCCGGGCATGGAGGAATTGATTATTTTACCATTAAAGATTTTGTGACTTGTGTGAAAGGCAATCTCTATCCGCCTATTGATGTGTACGACGCCGCTACCTGGAGTGTGATCATTCCGTTGTCGGAAAGATCCATCGCCAACGGCAGCACCCCTGAATTTTTCCCCGATTTCACGCGAGGAAAATGGGAAACAAGAGAGCCTTATTTTGGCGTGTAGCCATCCATTCCTCAGGCAACAAGGCTAATTTAATTTAGCCATTGTTGCCTGAGATTTGGGAATAATCATAATAACAACGAGAAGAGAGGATGAAAGGAAAATGGATTTATTATTGCCTGTTTTTTATCGGCGCGCTGGTTTGGTCGTGCGGTGATGCGGAAGTGATTGACAACACCAATCCCAAAGAAGAGGAAGGGGAAAAAGTGGTTGACGAGCAAATTCCTGTTCCGTTCGATTACAGGGGTGTGGATAATAGGCCTCATTTGACAGGCAATTCATATACGCAAGAAGAGAAAAATGAATTGAAAAGAAAATTTGAGGAGCAGATGAGCAAGGCAAAGACGGTACGGGGTAAAGTGGCTACTGCGGGATTGTTTCTGTTGGCGGAATTTGACTATTGTATCCCCTATGCGTTTCCTATCTGGCATCATACCAACCCCGACGTTGATCCCGAATATAGATATTTTGGCATGTTCATGGAAAAGGGGTTGTTCCTCGATGAAATTCATCATAACGGACTTGTATACAAGCCTTGGGGGGCTTCTTATCCTTCCGGTCCGGTACGCCCTCATTGGCCTAATGTGAAAAATATGGGGGAAACGGTGGACAATGGCTTTACCTGCTCGCAATACGTGGGCTGGGCCTTGATCAATGCGGGGATTACAAAATATGGAAACCAGGAACTGTATAGCAAATGGGCTGGAGATCTCAGGGTATATCCCGGAAGCCAGGAAGTCTCCTTGAAAAGGGGCTACAGGGATATACGGCCGGGCGATTTAATCGGTTTCGAGGGACACATCGCGCTGGTAGTGGCCGTGGTGGAAGACAAGTATGTTATTTTTGGCAGTGCCGACGGTGGTGGAGATGTGAACTGGCGCGGACATGGTGTCAGGTGGCACATGTTTAACCGGGAGACCACGAATTATGACACTTTCCAATATAAATTTTTGATAAAAATGGCAGGGGTCTATAAAGATTAGCTATTGTGCACCCACAGCGGGCGCATAAGCGTTTCCGTTGGGGACAGCGAGGTTATTAAAACGATAATTTGATGCGGGATACAATAATTGCAGCGTCTTTAGGGCTATTCCTGGTCATTTTTGGGGTATCTTCTCAGAACAAATGGACCATTGACGATATTCTAAGAACCGAACAGCTTGTTTTCTCGGAAATATCTCCTGACGGAAAATATGTCTTCTATCAGACAGGAACAACCGGTGGCGGTTATCCTGCCGTGCCGTCAAAATTCTATGCTGTACGTATTGACAACGAACATACCGTCGAGTTAAATATGCCCAACACTGTTCCTTCGGTAAATCCCAAGGCAGGCATATACCAATGGTCCCCCGATTCAAAACAGATATCCTATTTGGCCAGATCGGAGAAAAACAATGGATCCATACAGGTATGGGCTATGATGCCCGACGGAGGGGAGCCCCGCCAACTTACGCGTCATGACGGCGATATCAGCGCGTACGCATGGTCTCCCGACGCATCCCGGTTATTATGTGTGACCAACGAACCGGCTTCCCCCGAGGAGATGGCATATAAGAAGGAATGGGGTGTGGTGCTCTCTCCGGAAGAGAAGATTTGGCCGCAGAAGAAGGTGCTATGGATGGTGGATCTCAAGAACAGCGAGACCCATAAACTGACTGATGCCTTGATTTTGTCAAACACCCCCCAATGGTCGCCCGACGGACGCACCATCGCTTTCCTTTGCCGCAAGACCATGGAGGAAGCTCCCCAATTGTGTGCCATTGACGCGAACGGCAATAAAACACTCGCGTTTTTGACCGAGTCAGAGGATGGAGTTCGTTTCTTTGCTTGGGCGCCTGATGGAAACAATATTGCCTATGTCGTCGCAGGAATGGAGACCCCCGATTATGTCAATTATCACGACGGGGCTTCTCTACTCCCGGGAAAAATATGGCTGCATGACGTAGCAGGGAGGGCTTCTAAGCTGTTGACACAGGATCCGTTCCCTCAATTGGGTAGTCTCAAATGGTCGAGAGACGGCAAGCAACTCGTTTTTACTGCCCAAGACCCTGAAACGGCCGATTTCACCATCTATAACCGCTATATTCCACTCAGGTTGCATGTGCTGTCAATAAGCACAGGGGCGACGAAAGTGATCTCCAGGGATGCTCATCTTTTCCGTGGAGGTGAGAGCATCACCTGGTCTGCCGATAACAGGGAGGTGTGGTTTACGAATGGAGAGGGTGTGGGCTATAACCTGTTTGCCGCTGACGTGGCCACAGGGGAGTTACGCCACGTCACCAGGGGCAAAAAATGTGTGAGCCAGGTTACTTTTGACAAGGATTTCAAAAGGGTTGCTTTTATCTGGCAGGACATCAATACGAAACCCGATATATACACCACAGACTTGACCCTTTGGCGGCCCAAGCGCGTTTCAGATCTCAATCCCTGGGTGGAAAATTATGAGCAAGAGCAAGGGGAAATCATTACCTACAATAATGAAGGATGGGAAATTGAGGCTTTACTTATTAAACCGGCAGACTTTGATCCGAATAAGAAATATCCGCTGTTATTGATTACGCATGGTGGTCCCAATTGGCATAAGCTGAATGAATGGTTGCCCGATTGGGAGCAATATCCCTTGAAAGCCTATTCCTCGGCTGGTTATGTGATGCTGTTCCCCAATTTCCGGGGGAGTGCCAATTATGGTACGGAGTTTATAAAAGTAACCCATCACGACCTGGGAAGGATGGATTTCAGGGACGCCATGCGCGGCGTGGACTATTTGATAGACCAGGGATTTATAGATGAGGAGAGGATGGGAGTTTGCGGTTGGAGCTACGGGGGATTCCTAACTCCATCCATCATCACGCAAACCACTCGCTTCAAGGCAGCGCAATTCGGAGCCGGATTGCCGAGTATCGAGGGCATGTATGCCGGTCTTTGGACAGTGGAAAGGATATTGCACAGGGCGTTCGATGCGCGTCCTTGGGAAAATGGGGCGATGCATATTCAATATTCACCTCTTTACCATGCCCATAAAGTGAGAACCCCCACCTTGATACAGCATGGAGAAAAGGATCCGGCGTGTCCGGTAGGAGGGGCCGTACTGTTTTATAAGGCGTTGAAATCGTATGGAATTCCTGCGGTTTTGGAAATATACCCCGGAATGGGGCATAGCATAACAGACCCTCTTTTATATAAAAGAATTCTGACTAAAAACCTTGAATGGTTCAATAAATGGTTGAAAAATGACACGACAACCTCATTTGAGGATCTATATCCAACAGGAGGGGTCGCTGATGAAACATGAATCCCGCGGACATCCTCCATGCGGGACGCCCGGACCAGTGCCGGGGCGTGGTCGCGGGAATGATGAACCGGAGCTTGAGGGAGATCCTTGCGGGCAAGACACCGATGACGAATGGGGTGGAGGGGGTAAATCTGGGAATAACCACCCGCGAACAAAAAGAAATATGGCAAACAACAATATGATGAAAAAAAAGATGGTATGCCTGGCAATCGTGTTTCTGTCCATGGGGCTTGTGGCGCGCGTGTCGGGTGAGAATGAACTGATAGTCCTCAATACGGAGAACCTCTCGCTGGTCATGGAAGTGGACGACAGGGGCGTGTTGCTGCACCGCTATTTTGGAAAGAGGTTGCAGGATCCCTCCCCGTTCCTGTCAAAAACACTTTACCGTACGGATGAGTACGGGACGAGGAACGAGGCCTACTCCACCATGGGCGGGAAGAACTTCAGGGAGCCGGCTCTGAGGGTAACCCACCACGACGGGGACCTGAACACGGAGTTGAGGTATGCAAGATCGGAACGCATGATTGACCACGATAAGAACAGATCGGAACTGGTTATCCACCTGGAGGATACCAAACACCCATTCCGGGTGAAGCTGGTCTACAGGGCCTACCGTGCGGAGGACACCTTCACCATGCACGCCGAGATTGAAAACGGCGAGGAAGGGGAGGTGGTGCTGGGCAACTACTACTCGTTCTACCTGCCGGTGGAGGCTCGCGGCTATTGGTTGACCCACTTTCACGGGATTGCCACCACCGAGATGTCGGTGGTGGAGGCGAGGCTCACCCCGGGGATGAAGACCATACAGAGCCGGAAGGGGCTCCGCTCGACCCACAGCGAGAACCCCTCGTTCCTGCTCTCCCTGGATGGCCCGTTGCGGGAGAACGGAGGGGAGGTGATCGCGGGGGCGTTGGCTTGGGGAGGCAACTACAGGATCAACTTCGATCTCGACGAGTTCGGCACGCTGAACATCTCGGCCGGGATCAACCCCTACGCCTCGGAATATCGCCTCTCACCGGAGGAAACTTTTGTTACCCCCGAAATGGTGTTTACCTACAGTGCCCGCGGGGCGGGCGACGCGAGCCGGAACCTGCACGACTGGGCTAGGAAGGACGGGCTCTATGATCCCGCGGCCATCCGACCCGTCGTGCTGAACAGCTGGGAGGGGGTCTACTTCGACTTCGATGAAAAAGTGCTCAGGGAGATGATAGACGGTGCCGCCGCGCTGGGTATCGAGATGTTCGTCCTCGATGATGGCTGGTTTGGCAACAACTATCCCAGGAACAGCGCCGCGGCGGGCCTGGGCGACTGGCAAGTGAATAAGGACAAGCTCCCGGGAGGGATAGACGCGCTGGCAAGGTATGCCGAAAGCAAGGGCGTGAAGTTTGGGATATGGATCGAACCGGAGATGGTCAACCCGCGGAGCGATCTGGCGAACAGACATCCGGAGTGGATCGTGAAGGCCGGAGGACGGGAAGTGCCTACCCGCAGGAACCAGTGGGTACTGGACATGACCAACCCGGAGGTGCAGGACTTTGTGTTCGACACCTTCGACAGCGTTTTGAAGCTCTCCGACAGGATATCCTATGTCAAGTGGGATGCCAACAGGCATATCGAGTCGGTGGGGTCGGCCTGGCTTCCCCCGGAGAGGCAGTCGCACTTCTGGGTCGACTATACGCGGGGGCTCTACAAGGTGTACGAGAGGATCAGGGAGAAATATCCGGATATCATCATCCAGGCATGCTCTTCCGGCGGGGGACGGGTGGATTACGGGTCGTTGAAGTACCATCAGGACTTCTGGACGAGCGACAACACCGACGCCTTCAGCAGGGCCTTCATACAGTACGGCACCAACCTTGTATACCCCGCCATAGCCACCGGGGCGCACTTCTCGCACGTGCCCAACAGGCACACCCGCAGGATAATCCCCGCCAAGTTCAGGATGGACATGGCCATGACGGGCAGGCTTGGCTTTGAGATGAAGCTGGCGGACCTGACCTCGGATGAAGCTGCCCCCATCAAGAAGGCCATCGCCCAATACAAGCAGGTGAGGGATATCATACAGTTCGGAGACCTCTACAGGATCGTCTCTCCGTATGACGAATCGGGTTACTACGCGCTGATGTACGTGAGCAAGGACAAGAAAAGGGCACTCTTCTTCGCCTTCTGCCTCGACTACAAGGGCTACCTCTCGACCGTCAACTTCAAGCTGAACGGCTTGGATGGGGATACGAGCTACCGGATAAGGGAACTGAACAATGAAAAGCCCGCTTTCTGGGCCGAAGGGAGGAACATCGACGGGGATTTCCTGATGAAGGAAGGGATCAACCCCAACCTGCAGAACATCTACCAGAGCATGGTACTCTACCTCGAGGCATCACAGGATGGCAGTAAGCCGGAAGAAAAAGGAAAGCAGCAAACATCCACAGCGACAGTTATTCATACAGAGGAATTTTAATATTGAGAGACCGCCTGTATACCCTGAAAAGCCGGACTCATCTGAATGAGTCTGACTTTTCGTCCTGTTTTAATGCAAGTTTCCAATAATCAACGCTATTTGTGCTCCCAGAGAGTACAAATTCCTACTCTTTGTTGAAAGATTTACGATCTGTTAACCAATTAAAGGACAGTCCATACCAGTATGATTTAGAAGAAAATCAACCCAAAGGGAAACAGTCTCAAATCACAACAACGGTTCGAAGATGAAAAAGGTGAGAATAAAATCAGATCAAAACTAAGATTTCCTGTAAAATGATCCACAAAATATTTGCAGGTTATAATTTTATAACCTATATTTGTGGTGTGAAAAAATAATAGTTATGCCTACGCTTTTAATATTATTCGGATTAAGATTCTATTTCTACACGCGTGATCATGAGCCATTCATATTCCCGTAAAGAGTAGCGATGGAGAGGCGAATTTTGAAATTGAAGAGGATCTCCGGTTAGTATACAATAACGGGCTGAAACCAAAAGATGTGAAACTTGCCGAAAGTATTCTCGAGGAGAACAAGGAGAATTTTATGAAGGAATGGAAAAGGGTTTTCGGCGAATAATCCCCGGAAATCAGGATTAAAACAAGTATTACTATGAAAGTTGAAAAATTATGGTTTGAAGGTGAAAAAATTTTCATCCTTACTGATGACGGAAGGGAACTGTGGCAATCGCTGTTATGGTACCCGCGGTTACTGAATGCAACCCCGGGACAACGCCAGAATTACGAAATAGACAACTCCGGCATACGTTGGGAAGATGTGGACGAAGATATGTCGCTGGACAGCTTTCTCTATGATGATCCGGAACCTGTAGGAGTTGCAAGGATTTTCCGCAAACATCCCGAACTGAATGTATCGGCGATTGCCCGGCGCCTGGGGATGAAACAAAGCCTTTTGGCTGCTTATATAAGCGGAAATAAAAAGCCTTCAAAAGAACGGGAGAAGGAAATTATAAATGTCGTGAAGCAGGTAGGGAAGGAACTGATTGAGGCCTGACCCAGAGAGAGGAACGTTTAGTTGTCTAATAATATACTGCAGCGCCATCATCATACCTAATGTCATAGATCCATTCATTACAGAATAGGAGGCAATAAATGATATCATCCCATTTTTTGTATGATCAATAAAGGCGCACCCACTTCTTGAACTTGATGAATGGTTAAACTTTTAATATTAATACCATATAATTTTACTTGACTTTTCTCCCATTTCCAACGTTTGAAGGTGAAAAAGTTGTCGAAGTCAGGTGGCAGCTCTTTTTTTGCAAGCAGTAATTTTTTGTGATTTTTTTCAGTTCACCCGTGAGGGTTTTTTGTTTTCCCGCGTCTTATTCTCGTAAGCGGATAAAAAGACCGCTTCACTGTATTTTTAAACAAACTAACCGTTAATTTAAAAAAGTTATGAAAAAGATTGTATTGGCGTTGGCCATGGTGGCCATGGTTGGAGCCGTGAGCGCTCAGGGATTGTCTTTAGGGATTAAAGGCGGAGTAAACATGTCGAATCTTTCCGGTAAAGAGGTGAAAGACTCCAAGATGAAGTTAGGTTTTAACGTGGGTATGGCAGTTGATTATGAGTTTGAATCCAATATGGCTATCCAGTCGGGATTGTATTTTATTAAAAAGGGAGCGAAACTGTCATCCATAAAAATAGACCAGAAAGTGGGAGAGATCCAGCTTTCGGGCACGGTGGATAAAACAGTCAATGCCATGTATTTGCAGGTTCCCTTGCATCTTGCCTATAAAATAGATGTGAGCCCCGAGGCGCGCCTTGTGTTGCATGCCGGTCCCTACGCGGCTTACGGAATAGGAGGCAAAATAAGCGGCAAGTCCACCGTGAAAGCTCCCGGCAATGTGCCGGCAGATAAAAAAGCAGCCGTCGAGGCTGCCCTTAAGGAGATAAATGCCTCGACAACCGGTGTGAAGACTTTTGATAAAAAAATGGGGTACAAGCCTTTCGATGCCGGTGTCGGCATAGGGTTGGGCGCCGAATTCGGTTCTTTCCTTGTTGATTTGGGATGGGACATGGGCTTGCTCAATATTTCGAGGAATAAGGGGGTTAACGTAAAAAACCAAAATGCGTACCTCTCAGTAGGTTTCAAATTTTAAGAACACCTGTTTAAACAGAGATCATAAAAGGAGCTGTCTCAAAACGAGACGGCTCTTTTTTTATATCAAGCAGCCCAAGGTAATTTTTCTCTAACCGGATTTTGCTTTGTGCGTCTCTGTTCTTCTGGAAGATACCGTTTACAACCACTTCGCTTATCTGCACTGTTGACGGAGCCAAAGTCAGGTTGCGCGTTTGATCAGCAGTTAGTTCCCTTGTCAATTGTGACCTGCTTCGACTCCATGCCCACAAATGAGAATGTCAGGACTCTCCTCCCTGTCGGAATCTTAATGGCACAGTTACCGTTTATATCAGTAACTTCACCTCTCTTATACCGGAACATGGCCGCTTGAGACTTCGGTGGTGACAGCCGTTTTCCTCTTTCCAACGCCTGGAGTCATGATTTTCAACTCTCTTCCCCCGTTACGTTTGTTCTTTTACTGGCCGTGATTGCTAATTTCTTTTGGAAATTTATCGGCCACTAAATTTAATCTGATATTGTGTTCTAAATAGGCTTTCATTCCGTCTAAAACCGTTGTGAAACCGCCTGTATTGTCTTTAATTGCCTGAATTAAATCGTCCCCCGTTTCTTTGAAGCCGTAATTTTTGATTACAACGTAAGTCGTTTCGTCTGTCAGTGCCCTAAACTCGAAATCCACTGTCGTTGGAGGGTTGTCCCATTCAATCGAAATTTTCTCGTGAGGTATGATTTCTTTTACCCGCACTTTACTTGAAACATTATACATTTCCCATTCCCATTTTACGGTTTTTCCTGTTTCTAACTTTCCGCTTGATTTTGTAAACCAAAAGTTGGTTGTAATTGTCGGGTCAATAAATGCCTGAAAAACGTGTGAAACAGGTTTTCTAATAAGCATTTGTGCTTCTACTGTCGGTCTGTTATTTGCCATTCTATTGTTTTTAAAAGTTCAAATTCCCGTTTTAGTCCGGTTGTTTTTGGCAGTCTCGGCTATATAAAAAGCCCTTTCTGTTTGTCTTCTGATTTGGTTAACAGGCTGATACCATGATGCCAGGTGATTTGTGCAAGTGCCGCTTGCACAAATTCATTTTTAGATTGTGCAAGGACTTTGTTGCAACGGTATGAAAAATAGGGGTTATTGGTATATTTTTGTATTTGCAAACTAAAAATGTAGATACCAATGAGTACCTTTCCAACCACCCCGCACAAAGATAAATATAAAATAAGGAATTGGAAAGAATATAATCGGAGTTTATGCAACAGGAGACGTTTGACTTTATGGATAAATGATTCGGTACTGGACGAATGGGAAAAGTTTCCCGAGAGCACGCTTCCGTACTACTCTTATTAACCCTTAATCATGATCGTTGGTGATATATATCTTGTTCTCCTGTTTTTCGTATTTGGTAGATGTCAATAGAGTGACGGTTGTCATTACATTATCCAGATTATCCGATAAGTAAATCTTTCCCGTACAGCTCCGTTTCTGGAGGTTTATGTCATTGTTGAAATCGAATGAGAGGTTGTAATATTTGCCGATCTGTTGGAGCACTTCAGTCATCGGTGTCTTGTCGAAAGAGAAATAGCCGTCTTTCCAACTGATAAACTGAGCCACATCGACCATTTCCGTGTTGAAGACACCTTCGGAGTAAGTGGCCTTTTCACTGGGCTTAATAAATAACTCCTTATTTCCTTTCATTTGCAAGCTGATACTTCCTTCCACCAGCACCACAGATTGGGGTGAGCCTGAATAGTTGGTGATATTGAATTTGGTGCCATGCACCCTTATGTTGAGATTGCCTGTTTGCACATGGAATGGTTTCTCCTCATCGTGCGTCACCTCTATATACATCTCTCCGGAAGCCAGTCGTATCCCCCGACTATTACCGACGAACCGGGCCGGAAACTCGAGTACCGATCCGGAGTTGAGCCAGATCTTGCTGCCATCGGTGAGGGTGACGGTGGAGCGCTTGCCATACGGAACGACCAACGAATTGAGCTCATCCTGGGTTATCTTGATTTTGCTGCTCTCCCGATTGCCTTGCATGATTTCGGCGGTACCTTCTTTATTCAAGGTGACATCCACGTCATCCTGAAACAAAAGGGTTTCCCCGCTAGTGATAAATTGAATATCCTGATTGTTCAGGAGCTCTCCCACAATCAGTTCCCTGTCGGAATCGGAGTGAAGCACCGATTCCCGTAACGGAGAAAACAACATTATGCCGATGACGAGTAACGCAATTGCGGCCGCGGAAGTAGATGCGTACAGGATAAGCCTGCGTTGTGCAACCTTTTTCTTTCGACGGACACTCTTTTGAATTCTTTTGAATAATGCTATCCGTTCATTTTGGGTTAAAGGGCTTTCATTTAATCCTTTTGTTCTTAAGTAGGTGATTGCCTTTTGCAACTCTTCCTCCAATTCCGGATGCTGTTTGAAGAACCGTACCCAATAGTCGTTCAGTGCTTCATCCGGCATCAGTTGCCATTGAATGAACTGTCTGTCTTTCAAAAGATCCGTATAACTCGTGTAAATATCATCCGTCTTCATTCGGGTATCTATTTTCTTGTGCCAAAAGGACTCCTTTTCATATGCTTATTATACTATTAAGACGATTCCAACTTTTATTTGTCCCCCTGATGCTGATAAAATCTTTAAAATTAACATTATCAACTGTTAAAACAGGGAGGGTATGACGACAAAAGAAGGAGAAAGAGAGCGTACTTTTCCCGCAGGCTGAGGATGGCTTTTGAGACTAACTTGCGGCAACCGTGGACGGAAATCTGTAGTAATTCGGCAATCTGCGCGTAATCGTAACCTTGCACATAGCGAAGATAGATGATTTCACGTTGCCGGTCGGTAAGGGATCCGAGTAATTGTTCAACCTCGGTTTTTATTTTTATCTGTTCCTCTTTCTCAATCAGGAGCTCTTCCATGTTCACTTCCATTTGGAAGGGTATCTTTCCGGCAGAGTCGATATTTTCGAGTTTCATATGCTCTTTTTGATTTTTGTGGATATCGAGAAGTCGGTTTTTCAATGATCTGAACAGATAGAATTTCATGTTTGTTATGTCGACTAACTTGCCGGTATCGGTGGTGACCTTCACAAAAACATCATGAATGGCATCTTTTACGGTCTCTCTTTCAAAACCAAGGTAGCAACCATAGGTGAACAGGTCATCCACGTACAGGTTATAAATTGAAGCGATATCTTTTTCTTTTTTCACCGATCTTGTAGAACTTCCTTACTGAGGTGCAAAATAAGTAAAAAAATATTGAATAAAGAATTTTATCAGTTTAATATGGTATTTATAATTTCAAGGAAAATGTCGACACCGTTATCCAAGGCTTTCCTTTCAAACACCATCTCTTTGTGATGCAACCCTGGTTTTGCGTTTGCTCCCAAGGCAACGTATGCCGCCTTGCAGCCAATCTCTTTCGTGTAATAGTGAAAGTCTTCCGCGCCCACGGTATGTATTTCTTCCACAAGCCCGTCGGCTCCTAACACTTTTTCAATCGCTCGGGAGGCGGCATCAATCATATCCGAAGAATACTCGGCCGCGGGACAGCAACTTACGGTACATGCTGCTTTCGTGCGGGTTATCTTGGCGCATGATTCGACGCGTAGATTGAGTTCTTCCAGAAGGGTCCGCATGGTTGTATTGTCGGCGCATCTTACGTCGATGCACATGTTTAATTCTTCAGGTAGTGAGTTTTCCGCATTGTCTCCTGTGTTAACCCGGGTTATATTAATAGAGCTGCTTACCTGCGGGTTGATTTTTATCGTATTGATGGCATTTGCGATCAGAATGGCTGTCTCAATGGGGTTGGCACCCAGATGAGCTCTGCCAGCATGGGCGGTTATCCCTGTAAGTTTGATGTTTAGTCGTGCCAGGGCGGAGTGCCATAACGCCGGTGCGGCCTGGCCGAAAAGACATTCCTGATAAGGTCGGATATGCATGCCGATAATATGGGTCATATCATTTAGTAAGCCGCTGCTTATTACTGTTTTTGCTCCTGTCAGCAATTCTTCCGCGGGTTGAAAAATAAAATATAGCTTTCCGCGGGCAACCCCCGAGGAGTAAATGCTCCTTGCCACAGCTAACGCTATCGATGAGTGCGCATCATGGCCGCAGGTGTGGCGGTATTCTATCCTGCCATCCATTTGATAGGGCAACGCATCCATATCGGCCCTGATCCCCACAAAAGGGCCTTCCCTGTTACTGTCCAGGACCGCGATTATGCCGGTGCTATTGGCCACATTTCGGTGTATTTTATATCCCCATTTTTTTAATTCGGATTCAATGAATTCGGATGTCTTGAACTCTTTATAACCGGGCTCGGGTATTTGATGTAACGCGTCATAAACGGTATGCACATATTCGTTTCTATTTTCCATACATTTTCCTATTGCATAGATAACTAGTGTGATGTGAAGGCTGTTTTGTCAATGGGTTCGTAAGAATCGGTCCTACGGTTCGTAGGATATGAACAGTGAAAGCCGACATTTGAACATTCATAGCACTAGACGAAAAGTTTGGTGAAAAACATGCCCGCGAAAGCAATGAGTAAATTGACAACAACCAGTAACAAATAAGATTTGCTTGGTATTTTTATTGTCCCCAAAATACGTCCGGTATATTGAATCAATGACCCTAAAAGCATTATACCTACCAGCAAGATTGCGATTTGTCCGGCGGAGAGTAGCCCGTCAAGAGCTAATGAGGCCGCTACTCCCATCCCCCCTCCTGTGGAGAGTAAGGCCGTTACCAAGGCAGTGGCTGAAACCCCCGGTAGACCAAAAACCTTCATTATCGGCTCAAAAACCACTCCAATCAGATTTGTCAACCCGGCAAGATTCAATATTCTGATAATGGCAAATGCAAACAGCACATGCGGGAGCATATTCAGCACGCCGAGGCGAAGGCCGTTTCTTGCCCCATCAACAAAACTTTGCAATATATTATACTTGTTACTCATTCTTACCGCTTGTTTGAATTACCGCTTTTCTGAATTGCTACTTGTCTGAATAACTGTTTGTCTGAGATTCTTGGGAGAGATAAAGGAGTAAAATACGGATAATATTTCCTGCCAAAAATTTAAATAGAAGCACGATTAGTAAAGGGATTATCAACGGGATATGAAGAAAGGGAAACAATGCGGCTCCACTGGAGAAATAGTTGGTGATCAATCCTCCCCCGGAAAACTGGAATCCGGTGTAAATCAATCGTTCATTATTATTGATCTGCCCATTGTCATGAAGTTCTTTTGTCAATGCGGCACCTGCATCCACAGACTGTAAGCTCACCATCAACGATAAGCCGCAAATTCCGGGCAGTCCGAGTAAGGGCCTTAGCAGCGGAGTTAACAGCTTTTGAGCTACTTTGAGACCCTCCGCGTCTTCCACTATTTTTATTAATCCAAGCGCAAAAATAATCGCAGGTATCAACGAGAGTGAAAATAAAAATCCATCGCGGACACCCACGCCGTTAGTACCCCGAAAGTCCTTGGCCAATAACCCGTGATCATCGGATACATACCCCAGCTCCCCAAAAGTTCCCAGGATATTGGTAAAATCAAACGCGCTTAAAGGCATGGGAGCATTTTTGAAAATCCCCGAAAAGAACAACAGGGCCAAGATCAATGAAATTACCCCTGTCTTGCGGACTCCTGACTCTGGATTTTTTGACATATATGATCTGTTGTTTATCCTTTTGATGGGTGAAGTACCAGAAAAAAGAGTATATGGCAATCACTTTATTAATAGGACGATTTAAGCGATTTTTTATCCCCTTGTCTTCCGGGAAATTTTCAACATTAGGAGGTTAATGAGGATGCATTCGTAGCCTTCATCCTCCAAGGCTTTCAGATTGTCGTTGGAGAGCAAGCCGGAATCGGCGATAACGACGGGTTTGCTGATGCTGAATTTCTCTTGCATTTTTTGCAAAAAAAGAGCTGGCTGTAATCAGCTGTTTTTCATTTGTTTAGCTTGACTTTATCTCCTGTGTAATTTACGGTAAAATAATTGTCTCCTTCAATCAGTAGGCCGGCCGTCCTGTGCTTTCCGAAATTCCTATAGTGACGTACATTCACCGCAATAACCCGGCCATTGTACCGCCAGTCGACCTCATCCACTTCGGTATGTCCTACTATGATTCTCGCTGCGTCATAATATTCCAGCACTTTATCCAAATCTTCGGATTTGAGCGGGGAGTGACGTTCAGCATCGGAGGCCAAGCCCCGGTACCACAACGGACCACTATCGCCAAAGAGCAGTTCATTCCTTCTGTGCAGTTCTTTCTTGGCTTCTGTCGGGATACCGATGAAACGCCATCCCAGTTCGTTGATCTCCCCTATCTTATACTTCTTTTCGGTGATCTTTGGGTGCAGTCCCGCATGGACAAACAGATTGTCGCCTACAACGAGAATTAGATAACTGTCCCTGATCCAGCGTCCTAACTCGGAATGGGACGCGTACAGATCTGCATATGGAATTCCGGCTTTGGCCGCAAAAATCAGGTGTTCCTCATGAACGTAGCGGATATCGTCTCTCAGCACCAAGTCCTCGTGATTGCCCAGAATAAAATCGAGTCGCCCGCCGGCATCTTCCGCTTCTTTCTCCAGTTTATAAACCAACCACATGATTCCATTGTCGTTACGTCCGCGGTCAAGGATATCCCCTAAAATGAGGAGTTGGTTCTTTCCATATACCCACTCCAGATTGTCGTTCACAACTCCATTTCCTTTCAAGAATGCGACAAAGGCATCGAGTTGACCGTGCAGATCCGCCACAACGAGGGTCTTTTCCGGTTTTTCCTGGCGCCACGAGTGTTTGATACGCTTGTGAAGCTGGAATTCAAAATCGATGCCGCTATCTGGCGCCGCAGCGAAATAATGGAATTTTAAATTTTCAGGTAGTTGAACGAGTGTGGTATCCAGCACGTTTCCATTGTTCCGGGCGGCTATGACCCGAACCGTGTTGTCGGTGTTATGAAGCACATATAAATCTCCATGCCCTTCGATGGTGAAATCCGGCGCCGGTTGCGCGATGAGATGACCGGAGATCAACAGAACAACGGCGATAATCATATTTGTCGGTTTCATTGGCATATACGTGAAATTTTGAAATCGTCGGAAGGTTCATTCCTTCCGACGATTTTGATGGATGACTGCGCGGTTCTTATTCCCAGGAGATGTTGAAGGCGATGCGCCCCGAGGACGAAATGGAATAACGGGAATATCCCATCATACGGCCTGTCTTGGTGGACAAGTCCAGCCAGAAGGCCGTATAAGATGATGGATTGTCCGCCGTGTAGAAATAGATATATGTCACATAATCATCGGGATTGGCTCCGGGTATATAACAGGGGATGCGGGCGGAAGAGGCGCTCGAGTTTTCCGAATAGAAGTACCAGCGGTTTTCGTCTGTGTCGTGGTATCCGTTCGAAATCGACGGCCTGATATTGTTTTCTTCGTCTATGGAAAACGTGAGATCATAGCCGGAATTGTTATAGAGGAAGTTCTTTATTGTGTAACTCCCGTCCCGGTTGTCATAGATGTTGTGTTTAAATGGGGTGAACTCGGGTTTTCTCGAACCCGAATAATCCGTGGGGGTAAACGTGGCCTCTCCCACGAGAGAGACGACCTCTATTTTGGCATCGAGACGGGTGCTTCCTCCTTTTTCATCGTTGCCATATACCTTATAAGGGTTTGAATAATTCTCGTCGATTTCAATGGAAAAGGCATATTGCTCCTTGAACTCAAATTTCCCGACATGTATGGTCAGCTCTGCCGTTGCGCTTCCGGCTTCAAAGACTGCCGTTTCCGCGACTGTTAAATTGGGATCGGCATGCCGGATCCTTACCGGTACGCGAAGCGCCGGGCCTGCTTTTGATTCGTCTCTTCCCAGTTTGATGGCGACAAACTCTTGGATTAGAACACCTTGTTGGTTGGCTTCCAATTCAATTACTTTGGGGATATCCTTGTCGAAATATACTCCCGGATTATCGGCTGCCGGTTGCGGTCCGGACTTCCACTTGTCGCTGTCATCGCACGAAATAACCGTTATTATTGCGCATATAACGGACAGGTATGCTGTAATTGCAATTATATTCTTCATTTTAGTTGTCTTTAAATTAAAAAAGCTATTCTACCCATAAATCATAGACGTCATAGACCTGAGGATCGGGATTCAGCTTTATCGCGTGATTCAGCGACGCCTCTCCTTCATTAGGCAGGTATAGGTTGAGCCACGATGGCGTATGTCCGGGCAGGGAATTGTACCGGTAACTGGATATCCAGTTGCTTCCCTTGTATCCCCGGGTAATGGCCAGCTCGCGCCTTTTTATATCGAAAAAGGAGAGTCCCTCTCCCCAAAGCTCTATCCTTTTCTGCGTGATCAGATAATTGTCCACGAAATCTTCCACATTTTCCGGAGAGATATCATAGGAGGCGTCCTTATACCGGTGTGCGTTAAGAAACGAGGCAAGCGCGTTCATGCCTGAATTTAAACCATCGGTATAGGCTTTGGCTTCCGCTTCGATGAAATACATCTCTTCCACGCGGATTATCGGGAAATCGACCTGCAGTGCGTTTGTATAATCTTCCGAGATATCCCCTTGGTTGGGACGGAATTTGAAACCCACGTAGGCGTCCCTTAGCGCCCATTCAGTGTCGTCCAAAAGGGTGTGGTATTTGGAAGGGGTGGGTTTGGCGCCCGCATCGGCCGGATCGATCCAGGTAGCTTTCCTCCAGTCATTCTCATCGATTTGGTCATACAACCTCTTGTCGATCATCCGGTAGCAATGGTATTGCGAACGGCTGTAACCTCTTGAGTATTCGGTTACACAATTGGAATAGAAGTTGTTGACCCGGCTGTAAACCGCATCGATTGAATTGATGGTAATGGCGAAGATCCATGAATTCACGCTGGCGTCATTGAATCCGTGGGTCAGGCTATGCCATTGATTTTCAGACAGGGGATTGTATTTGTTGATTACCAGACGGGCGTATTGCGCCGCCTTTTGATAGCAATCATTTGCCGTGGTTATTCCCAGCTTGTCATATATGGCCAGTTCTTCGTCATCTTCATGACTGAGTTGGGTCTGTAGATCCTGCGGGTATTTCTGGAATCGGGTGGCGATTTCGAGCCACAAGCGGGCCTTATATGCCTGCACCACGGATAAATCGGCTCTGATCTTTGAATTCCGGTTATACCCTTCCAGGTATTTTTCCGCCTTGTTCAGGTCATTCATGATAAACCTGTACATTTGATAAAATGGAACGCGGGGGTTGTTTTCAGCATTGTTGTCATCGAAGTTTTCATCGATAATCACGGTGGTCAACCCATAAATTCCACGACTTTCGGCTTCGGCATCCAAAGATTGTACTCCTGTTTTTTTGTATTCGTACATCCGCATCAAATCCATATAAGCCATTGCTCGATAAACGAGAGCATTGCCATAAAAACGCCGTATCTTTTCTGTTGCCTCTTCGGGATTTCCAATCGCAATGATCGTGTTATTCGCATTGAGTATCATGCGGTAGTAGTAACGCCACGGCTGTTTTGCCCGGCCGGATGAAAAATCCACCAAGGATGCCCATGGAGTGTTGAAATGGTTATAATTGGTTGTAACATAGGGACAGTCGGTGAGTGCATCCCTTATTATCATCATGGCAGGATAGCCGAATTCCTGATTACTGGACGTGCCAAAGTAATTATAACTGTACATGAACGCGGCCGTGCTGTTGGCAAGTGACTCAAGTGCGGTTTCAGAACCTCCGATCTGATCGCCTGTGGCATAATCGGTCGCGATGGATTCATCGATACATCCGATGAAAGAGAGTAGGATGGTGCTGAGTGCTATAAATTGAATGGATATATTCTTCATATTTCGTCTTTCTTAATTTAGTTAGAATTTGAAATTCAGATTCAACATGTACCTGCTCATGGCAGGGAAATAGCCGAAGTCCACATTTCCATCAAAATCCCGGCTGGGGACGAACCCTTTTCTGTGTGAAAAGAAGAGTAAGTTGTCCACACCCGCGGAAACGGTCAACCCTTCAATCCTTAACCGGTGAACCAGATTTCTGGGGATTCTGTACCCGAGTGAGATATTCTGTAAACTTAAATAGTCGGCTTTTGTCAACCAGCGATCCGAAGCCGAGGTGAAATAACGGTCATCGTACTGCCACCGTGCGAATTCGTTGTTTTTATTTTCGGGTGTCCAGGAGTTTCTCACGTCCTTATGGAAATTGTAACCTGTACGTCCGTTATACGGGGCGGTCATCAGTGTTGAGTAGCCGGAGTCGTATCCGTAGCCGCCAAGCCTGTAGGCAAAAGCGTAGGTGAGCTCCAGGTCTTTCCAGGAGAAACTGCCGCCGAAACCTCCGAAAATTTTCGGTTGTGAGCTTCCGCTCTCAAAGTAGGTAGCTGTGCTATAAGTGGTGGTTGTGGATATTTCACCGGAATTCTCGTCCCAGACATACCAGGTTGCCCTTCCTTCGTCATTGATCCCGGCAAATTTTTTCAGGTACCATGTCCTGAACTCCAGTCCTTCACCGTAAAAGTACCCGCCGGAACTATAGCCCGAGGCTACGGCGTTGCCGTTCAGGTCATATAATGTTTCACCTTTCCTTTCTTCGGCAAGCTCCAATATTTTACTCTTGTTCAAGGAAGCATTCAGGTAGATGCTCCATTTGAAATCCTTTGTGCGGATAATATCCCCGCGCAGATCAAATTCGAACCCGCTGTTGCGCATACTCCCCACATTGTCGTAGTAAGATGAGTATCCCAGGGAATAGGGTACCGATACGGCGGCAAGCATATCGGTGGTTTTGTTGTTGTAATAATCCACACCACCCCTAAGCCGTCCATGAAAGAGTTCAAATTCCACGCCGGTGTTGATGGCGGTTCGGGTTTCCCAGGTAATTCGTTTATTCCCCCGATTCAGGAAGGTGACGGCAATTTCCCCGTCCAGATTTTCAATGCTATAGGTGTCTATGTAACGGTGATTGCCGATCTGGTCGTTGCCGTTCTGACCAAATGATAATTTCAGCTTCAGTTCGTCCACCCACGATACTTTGAAGAAATCCTCCCTTGAGATAAGGTAGGCTCCGCCAAACGAGAAGAAATTTCCCCAGCGATGATCGGGGTGGAAGCGGGAGGATGCATCGCGCCTGAACGATGCGTCGAAGTTATAGGTGTTTTTATAATCGTACAACAGGCGTCCACCGTATCCTTCACTCTGGTAGTTGCGGGTATAGGAGTCGTTGTCGGTGATGGTGATGGCTCCGGCAAGTTCCTGGTTGTCGAAATAATTGAACATATTGGATCTGCTGCCCGAGAGGATGTATGAATTGGAGTCGAACGATTCGTGGAGTAGGGTCACTTTGACATTATGGTCATTGAACCGTTTGCTGTAATTGACCAGTTGCTGAAGGTTCATGGTTTTGCTTTTAGTGGCACTGACCGATACGGTGCCACCGGGATTGGATGATCCGTAGAAGGGTTGTCCCGTAGTGATGTATCTTCTGTCCACCTGGTCGTAGGCGATGTTAAGGGTGGCGGTCAACTCGGGCATGATGATGAAATCGGCCGCCACCTTTGACCCCGTTCTCATCGATTCATATTTTCTGGTTTGGATAAGGGCTTCCTGCAATCTGTTGGATCCAGTATTGATCGGACGTGATATGCCGTCATTGTATGTGCCGTCACCATAATCGTAGACTTTTCCGTTTTCGTCATAGAGGAAATTTCCGTCCTTGTCTCTTACATAAATCGGATAGATGGGGGCTACCCTGTTTGCATTGGAAAAAATATTGTTGCTATTATTGCTATAATCGATATTGTTGGCATATTCGGATACCGCCATGTCGAGATTTGCCGTAAGCCTGAGCCACTTTCTCGCGTTAAATATACCGTTTAACCGTCCGGTATAGCGTTCATAGAATGCCGCATCCGTGATGCCTTCATCGTTGGTGTAACCCACACTTGCCATGAGGGAAAGGTTTTCCGCGCCACCGTTGATATTCAGGTTGTAATCCTGACGCAATCCCGTTTTGTATGTCTCGCTTACCCAATCGTCAGGAGTCTGGAAATATTCCCTGCCGTCGGTTCCGGTCACTATTCTTCCCAAGGTGGCATTGGGGTTCAGTTTCCCGTTATACCCGATCAACTGTTCACCATCGGGTACTGTGTAGAGAAGATACCCCAAGCCTCCTTGGTCGCTGTTTTTCAACCATGATTCATTGGCGGCGCGGTTAGCTTCATACGAATTATAACCGGCCACATTTTGGTAATAGTTATACATTGCCTGATATTGTAGCTCATAAAATTCTCCGGGAGTATTTATGACATCATACAGGTCATTTTGGCGTACTTGGGAAAGGGCCAGTTTGGTGTCCAGAGTGATGGATGTTTTTTTATCCCGGGTGGCCTTTTTGGTGGTTACCAATACCACCCCGTTTCCTCCCCTGGCGCCATAAATTGCCGTGGAGGCGGCATCTTTAAGCACGGTGACGGACTCTACGTCGTTGGGGTTGATGTTGTTCCATCCACTTTCGTAGGGAACTCCGTCAACAACAATCAAGGGCGATCTGCCGGCATTGATGGAGCTGGCACCGCGAATGCGGAAAGAGGGAGTTGCGTTGGGCGAGCCCGACGAGTTTTCCATCTGTACCCCCGGAGATATACCTTCCAAGGCGCTCATGACATTTGAAACAGGCCGGCGGCTGATGGTTTCCGATGATACTACCACGGCTGATCCGGTAAATGCCGATCTTTTCTGCTCGCCGTATGCGATAACCACTACTTCGTCGAGTGCCTGGGTGTCTTCGAGCAGTGTAATGTTGAAAGCACTCCTTCCGGCAGTATTTATTTCCCGCGCCAGATAACCGATATAGGAAACGAGCAGTACCGCATTCTCTTCCACCTGCAAGGTGAAGTTTCCGTCTATATCGGTGACGGTTCCGTTGGTTGTCCCGGCTTCAATAATATTCGCTCCAATCACGGGTTCGCCCTGGGCATCCACCACTTTGCCGGTTATTCGTCTTTTTTGCTGTTGAGTTACTTGTTCTTGTACGGGTTCCTCGGATTTATTTTCGATTTTCTTATTTTTATCAAGAAAAACAACTACCTGATAGTCCAGGATCCGGTATGCGAGTTTTGTGTCTGAAAGAAGTTCATCCAGTATTTTTTCGACACTCTGCGAGTTGACGTTCACGTCTATGCGCTTATTCGCCGTTTTGTTCGCGTTACCCGCAAAAATAAACCGGTAGTCGCTTTTCCTTTCCAGTTCTCTGCAAACCTCTTTGATGGTCGTCGATTTCAGATGGAGCGTGAATTCGGTTTCTTGTGAAAAACCGTTGCTCGCTTGCGAAAACAAGATGCTAAAAAACAGAAAGAAAAGGGTCGCCTTCATGATTGTTACAACATGTCTGTGATTATTGAGAGGAATTTTCCCTCCAATAGGATATTTATTCATAAATTTGTACGATTTTAATTGTCAATTAATAAACGGGATGATTAAATTCGATTCAGTCGGACGGTATTCGCGCTATCGTCCGGCTTTTTTGTGGTATTGTATTTTCATTTTTCCATAGGCAGATATGCATTTAATCGGGTTCGTTGGTGATATATATCCGGTTGTCCTCCTTTTTGTATCGGGTGGATGTGAGTAACGCGATGGTGGTCATGACATTGTCCAGGTTTTCCGACAATATGATTTTCCCGGTGCACGTCAGGTCTTTCAAGGTGACGTCCTTGTCGTGATTGAACGACAGGTTGTAGTATCTTTCTATTTGTTTCAACACCTCGGACATGGGGGCATCGTCGAACATCAGATAGCCGTTTCTCCAACTGATAAAATGGGAGACATCCACTCTTTGTGTGTTGAATGTTCCGTCCCGGGAGCAGACAGCCTGTTCGTTGGGCATGAGTCTTATTTCGTTCCCGCCGACGGATTGCAAGCCAACGCTTCCTTCTACCAAAACAACGGATTTTGGAGAATCGGCATAGGCCGACAGATTAAACTTCGTGCCGTGGACCCTTACGTTGAAGTCGGAGGTGCGGACGCAAAAGGTTCTCTTTTTATCGGGCGCCACTTCGATGTACATTTCGCCCGATGCCAGCCGGATTTCACGGTTATTTCCGTCAAACTGCGCCGGAAACTCAAGCACGGAACCGGAATTGAGCCAAACCTTACTCCCGTCGGAAAGGGTAAGGGTTGAACGCTTTCCGTAGGGAACGATAAGGGTATTGAGTCTCTTCTTGTCCATGGAAATATCTTTCCGGCCTTCACGGTCTGTTTCAACCCGCGCCACACCGGCATTGCTGATTTCGATATCGATATTTTCCTGGAAAGAGGCCGTTTGGTTGTTGGTGATAAGTCGAATATCTTCGGACTGCAATTCGTTTCCTACGATGTAATCAGGGGAAATAACGCTGTCTTTTGCCGGGTCACGGACTACATGTACGTATAGAACCGATAGGATAAACACGGAGACGCATGCGGCGACATATGAGATACGTCGGATTTTTTTCTTGTTTTGGAAGGTATGTACGGATTGTTCCAGCCGTTTGAACGCTTCTTCTTTTTTCTCTCCGGAGAGGTTGTGCGACGATAGGCGTACATTCCGGAAATGGGCTTCTGCCAAGCTTATATTTTCCCGTTCCCCGGGATGTTTCTGCAAAAAATCTTTCCAATAAGCGTTCATTTCATCGGAAGGGAAAAGTTTCCATTCGATAAATTTTTCATCTTTAAGAAAGCGGAGAAAACCGGAACTGTCTGTTTTCATACGACTAAAATATTTATTTTCAATGGTGTCATATGGAATTGAGCGAAGCGAAATCGCCGATTTCCATTGATATCAAAACCGGAGGCAACATCGCTTTAGTCATGATCTTGTGTGATAATGATTATCATGCTCGTTTCATTTACATTTTCTGTGTTATAAATCAAAATATCTTTTATAAGTTCTCGTTTGAATTATTTTTCCCATTGAATTTCAGATGTTTATCGTTTCGGATAATCTCATCTATTTACTGTCCTGTACTTATTCAGCAAGAGGTTTGTATTATAAAGACGAAAAGAGATGAAAAACATCATCCCTTTTGTCTGAAAAAACACATTTTGTGTTTTGAGAAGATTCAACTTTTTTCGCAAGCATCAGTTACCTGTGGAACACATCCCGGGCGGCCTTGCGGTTTGAGCGTAAGCGAGCCGGCAAGCGGCCGAGGGTGGCAAAAGCGAAACTTAAATAAAAGGATCAAGCCGGTTTTCTCTCAGCTTATTCATCGCTTTACTCGTGAGGTTGCGGCACGATTCGACCGATATGCGCATAAGCTCGGCAATCTCCTCGTAACTCTGTTCCTGGATATAGCGCAGGTAGATAATTTCGCGTTGCCGGTCCGTTAACCGGTTCAATACGTTTTCCACCTTCCGGCGTATTTCTTCCCGGTCTTCTTCCTGTATCAGCTCATCTTCAACGGTCACGTTCAGCCGGAACGACATGTTTTCGCAGATATCCTCGTCGGAGGATAAAATTTGCGGATGTTCCTTGTTTGTCCGTTGAATGTCGATAAGCCTGTTTTTCAGTGCCCTGAAAAGATAAAACTTCACATGGGTTATCTCTTCCAAGGAGGCGCTGTTGATGCAGAGTTTGTAAAAAACATCGTGTATGGCATCCATGGCAACCTGTTCGTCGAATCCCAAATGCAACGCATAAGCATATAACTGGTCTATATGCTTGAGATAGATTGATTTGACATATGGTGAAAAGATCGGCACGTGAAGTTGTCATTTGCTAATAATTTGCAAATTAATAAAAAAAAGTCAAGAAAATAAAATTGCGACTCCGTCAAAAAGTGACTATCTTTGCATATATGAATAACAAGAAACTGGTGATTGTTGGATGCGGTTATCTGGCCGATATTGTGGCAGATGCGCTATTAAAGGGGTTGTTGCCCGGTTATGATCTGGTGGGAGTCTATTCCCGGACGGCGTTAAAAGCTGAGCGGCTTGCAGCCCGGTGATCCCCGTGCTACAGGCGCGGATGCCTGCCATAAGCCGGCCACCATCGCTATCCTGTAGCAACACTGCATTCTTACTATTGGAAAATTAATTTAAAATCGCATACTCGCGCCACCCGATAACCAGAATCCCGGTTGAGGAATATTGCCAAAGTCGACATGGGTGGTATTGAAAATATTGTTCGCATTCACAAATAGTTCCACTCGAGGGAATTTGTAGCCGGCTTTCACGTCCAAAAGGGAGAAAGGAGAGAAATCCACCCGTTCATCTTTTTCAGCGTTGACGTATCGCATATAGGACCCGGCCCTTTCCTGCCAACGGAAATTCCATGATACCGACAGGTTTCTGCCAATGCGATGAGTGAGGTTTGCCGTGAATTTATGTTTCAGATAATTGCGGACGTACATCGATACAGGATTATTGACCTCCTTGCGGGAATCATAGTCTTGCGTAAGATAAACATATCCGATCTGTAGTGAGCGGAACGGTTGCGCGGAAGGAAAAATCTCGCTGAGATGTAGAGAAACAGACGTTTCCACACCATAGGTTTTAAGTTTTTCATTTTCCGGCAGGTTCACGGCATGCCATTTTTTGTCGTCGTCCGAATATTCCCAATCGATCAGGTTTTGCCCGTGGTTGAGATAGCCGGTGACAGAGCCGCCAAGAAAGCGGTTGCGATACTTCATCCCCGCTTCTAACGATTGAATATATTCCGGCCGCAATAAATCATTGCCCACATGGTCACCCGCCCTGTAATACAGGTCGGTGAAAGTGGGCATGCGGGTGGCTTTGTTCCAGGAGGCATAGATCGTCAGCGACCTTGACGGCCGGTATGACGCGTTCAGCGCGGGATACAGGTCGAATTTATTCACCACCGCCGTATTATGGTTCATCAAACCGCCTATGGAGAGAGTGAAGTGGTTGAAAATGAAGTTATGCTCCAGGAAATAACTGATATTGGTTCGGTTATCCGAATGAGTATATTTTCCGAAGGTGTCCTCCAAAGGTTTTCCCAGCACACTGCTCAAAATGCCTTCATTGCGGAACTCGCCTCCAAAACCGGTAATACCCCATCGCGAGGCGTACCGCATGGCGAGATTCATGCCGAAAACATCGCTCCGGTGATAGTTGTGGCCCTTGTACCAGTCAGGTACGTCCGGGGTGCCTTGCCGGATGAGCTGGTATTCGTCATGGTGGCGGCTCCAGTAAATATGGGGGATAAATTTCAGTTTTCCGCCGGTTTCACCACGTATGGATGCAAACATACCCTGCGTGTCGTCGTGCTGGTTGGGAAATGAGGGCGAGTAAAACGTATTGGCTCCGTAAGCCTTGCGGTTATAACCTGCCTGGATATCGAGCAGGGTATTTTGAAGATTGAACCGGCTTTGCCAGAGAAGGTTTGCGATGTCGTATTCGCTGTTGGCGATATATCCGTCCGATCTTTTGTATCCTGCCGATAAGCTGTGTAGTGAACCGTCCGTTTTGTAGGCGCCCCTTGCTTCGGCGCCGAAAAGGCCATGCATGCCGCCTTCCAGTTTCGCGAAACCGTTCGATTCGGTATCCTTCCGGGTGATGATATTCACGCCGCCGGAAAAGGCGCTGGCGCCGTAGACCAACGAGGATGGCCCCTGCACGATCTCGACGCGTTCGATATCGGAAAGGTTGACCGGAATGTTAAAAGTGTAATGTCCTGTGTGAGGGTTGGTGAGGTTTACACCGTTGAGCAGGATGGCTGTCTGGTCGAATGACCCGCCGCGAAGGGAGATGTCCGCCTGTACGCCGTGCGGCCCGCGTTGCAGGATATCCACACCTGCCACATAATTCAAAAGGTCTTCGATACCGCGGACGGGCGCCCGCTCAATCTCTTGTCTCGAAATGACGGTTACCTGCTTGGCTGCCAGGTTCAATGGCAGGTCGACCTTTGAAGCGGTAACCACCACTTCATCCAGCTCTGTCAGAGGAATGGAGTCTGTGGTTGTTTGGGTATGTGTCCGTTCCGCCGGTTCCACCGCCGCCGCGTGGGCGTTTATCAACGCGCAACCCGACAGTACGCCGATGGTAACTCTCTTGTGCAGGCTGTTGAAAACGCTGTACGACTTACGGGCGAATCGTTTGAAACGAAATACCTTCATCGTGTTCAATTGTTTCTTACGCATATTTATTTGATTTTATAAGAATGCGGTGCAAAGATATTCCAATTTTTTGTTTGTAGGAAGTTTGTATCATCGAAATAGGGATGACATTTACAATCCGAAAAACCATTTAGCCATGGAAAAATAGATAAGCACACCCATTATATCGGAAATGGTGGTGATCATGGGTGCGCTGGCGGTAGCCGGGTCTAACTTCAGCCGGGTGAAGACAAGGGGCAGCAGCATGCCCGTCATGCTTCCCACCATCACTGTGGCGAGCATGGTGAGGGCCACCACGGGAATGATAGCCGGAGCGCGCCAGGTGGCGATCAGGGAGACTCCTGCCGCCATAGTCATACCCAGTAGTAATGAAACCGCCAGTTCTTTACTCAACAGGCGTATCCAGTCTTGTCGGCGAACATCGCCCATGGCCAGGGCACGGATCATCAGGGTGGCGGATTGTGAACCGGCATTTCCTCCACTGTCTATCAGCAGGGGCAGGAAAAATACCAGGGCAACGACCGTTTCAATCACATTCTCAAATTGTGACATGGCATATCCTGAGAAGACATTCATGAACACCAACACCAGTAGCCATCCCACCCGTTTCTTGTAGAGAAATGAAACGGTAGCCAGCACGGGATTGATGACGGCATTCTGCATCGCGCCGAATTTATGGAAGTCTTCCGTGTCTTCTTCTTCTGCCACATCGAAAATATCATCAATCGTAACGATGCCGAGTAGCGTATGGGTACTGTCCACCACGGGTAAAGCTACCCGATTGTAATCCTTGAATATCTGCACAGCGGTTTCCTGGTCGTCGAAAGCATTTAATACCACCAGTTTATGGTCGACCAGATTCTCTATCATTTCATCCTGACCCGCGAGTAATATATCGCGGATAGGGAGGTCGTCGATCAATTTCCAGTGTTGATCCACCACATATACCACATCCAATGTTTCAGATTCCTTGCCGAAGCGGCGGATATGTTGCAATGTCTCTGCCACGGTGAAGTGTGATTTCACGGCCACATACTGGGGCGTCATCAGCCGCCCGATGCTTTCTTCCGGATATCCGAGCAATTGTGTGGTTTTCTTCAGATTCTCCGTGCTCAACAATTGCATGAGTTGTTGGGCTACTTTTCCGGGTAACTCTTCAAACAGGGCTGTACGGTCGTCCGGATCCATATCATTCATCAGGTCGCTGAGACGCGATGCATGATGTGCCAGGCCGTTGATGATTTCGCCCTGTTTGTCGGGATGGAGTTCACGGAAGACCTCCTTTGCTTCTTTTCCCGGAAGCAGCCGGAACAAGATAATGGATTGTAGCTGGTTGCTATGCTCAATAAGGTAAGTGATATCTGGAACATCGAGTTTGGTGAGTTCCCTTTTCAGGCTAGTCCAAGCCCTCTCTTGTATGAGTCTCTGAAAAGTGATTTGGGTATCTGTCATCATACTCTCCTTTCCGCTTTGCCTGAAAGGAGGGTATTCCCTTACAGGTCAAAGGTATTGCTGTTATTATGTTTTCGGGAATCTTCGTCCATTTGACAATTTCTTACTCAACTTTCGCAAGTGGTATGATTGCAACAAAAGGTCTCCGCTTTAGTTGCATGCATTTCAAACTTACATGCGAAACTTGAATTTGTTATTTTATCGGGGACAAATATACGCAATTTTCTTGTAAAAGCCATGCGGGAAGGTGGAAATACCCTCTGACTTATGGGAAAAAGCGGGATCTAAAACTCAAAAAAGGAAAAATGCACATTCCCGTACTTCCGCTCTTCTTTGAAATGCGGGAGGTGTGAAAAGTGGTGGTTTTTGGAGTGTTCCATCACAAAGAATCCTCCCTCTTTGACCAATTGTTTATTGAGGATAATTTCAGGAATTTTCCCCAGGTCGGGAAGGTCATAAGGAGGATCGGCAAAGATAAAATCGAATTGTTGTCTCAGGGATTGCAGATATTTAAATGCATCCGCTTTTACAGGAAACAACTCCGTTGTTCCGAGTTTTTCCTGTGCCTTGTTTATGAAATTAAAATGGTTTTGATTCTGTTCCACGCTCACCACATAGGCGCATCCTCTTGAAATCAACTCAAAAGCGATACTTCCTGTTCCGGAGAAAAGGTCTAGGGCGGTTATTTCTTCCCAATCCAAAAGGTTGTTGAGAACGTTAAAAAGTCCTTCTTTGGCAAAATCGGTTGTAGGACGGGCTTTCAGATTTGGTGGAACCTGAATACGTCTGGATTTGTATTTTCCTCCGATTATACGCATAAGGCAGCCAATATGTCAGTGGGAAGCGTTCTCTTTTGCTCTTCTGTCAATATCACCTTCGGACTCAGTTCCACCTGCTCCACCCGTCGAATCAGTTTTCTGAGCAGGTCTGTCGTCGCTCTTTGGGAATCGATATCGCCGGAAAGAAAAAGCCTGTCGGTAGATTGGTCGAAACTGAGTTTTTCCCACACACTCGCGATAAAATAAGTGGCGTCATGAGGATCCGTTGCCAGAAACGTATTGGTGGAGAGCAGCCGGTTTCCCGAGAAACAAACTATAGTGACATATTTGTCGTGAAAATCGGCGAAGCAACTCTTTCCGGTTTCATCAGCGCTGTGGGATGTGAACAGACCGATAAGAATAGAAGAGTGGTGGTGGAATGCAGGATTCCATAAATTCCGCGAAAGGAATGAATGCACCTCTTCATCTATATTGAAAAGAGTCCTGAGATCATTTTCCGGAGTTCTATCTGTAAGAATAACACCGTTCGTTTCATGAAAATTGAACCGGAACAACTCGTCCATCCGCTTCTTTTCAAAATAAGCTTCGGGCACAAGCGTATAAAAAGGGGAAACGACAGTAACGGTTACCTGATTGAAAGTCTGGCTGAAAAAACCAAGGTCAAAGATCAGTTTTTTGATGTTGTCTATATAGGAGAGTTTCCCACTTAGCCCGGTTTCCTGAAAATGAAAAATAGAGATGTCTCCCGGCGAATACATACAAAAAGAAAATCCATTCGGCGAGAGCCGAATGGATAAATTGTATCTTTCCGAATATGCCAGATCAATATTTTCGGGTAAAAACATACGCTGATGTGGGAAGATGCTTATTCCCAGTTACCGGCATTATTGTTAGCCACTTCAAGTGATCCCACCTGCATTCCCGGATATTTTTTACCCGGACGATCAAGCACTTCCTGGATTTTCTGATTCACTAATTTTTGGTCAAGATCTCCCAAGTAAACCGAAAAGTGTGTTTTTGCCTCGAACACTTGGATAGGGTACCCCGATGCTGTAATCAGTGAATCGACTCCCATTTCGAATTTAGCCCCCTTTCCATAGGGGACGAATGCCAGCGAATCCGGAATGAAATTGCGGCGATTCGGATACAAAACCTGAACGGTAGGAGAGTAGATAGAGTCTCTTACCAACTGAGGAGCATTTTTTGTTTCATCCCAAAGCCCCGCGGCCCTTATGGCTTTTTCATTCCCTGAATTGATGATTTGCATGGCTTTTACCTCTGTCATGCCTGCTTCCAACTGAGCTTCAGTGAGATCTCCTGCTTTTACCACGGTAGCGATTCTTCCATCTTTTATGAACTGGATCAGCGTGTCAAAACTGGCTGTGTAAGATCCGGACTGGGCACGTAAAGCGACTTGCGCTGTACGGATATCCACCAAGCGCTGGATTACTTCCCTGTCTCGTCTTGCCACTTCGGCATCGAAATCAATCTGTCCTTGGATACTTCTCCAGCTAACATAAGCCAGAAGAATAATGGCTACTGCTAAAAGCACTCTCATTACAACTTTCATGGACTTTTCCTTTTTAATATTTATACTGTTTAAATTCTGATTTTCTGATTTTAGACTACAAATTTAGAAAAAGAATGATAATTGTGCTACTTTTACGGGAAAAAATACCAAAAAAAATGGTAAATCGGTTTTTTATTGAGAAAATCAGCGAGAATTTCCCGTTTCACTTCACGGACGACCAGATGAAAGCCTTGGAAAAGCTTGCCGGTTTTCTTTTTTCAGGGATCGACGATCATATTTTTTTACTTACAGGATACGCGGGCACGGGAAAATCTTCTCTTATCGGGAGTCTTGTGAAGACGATGACCGGCTTCAGACAAAGGGCCGTTTTACTGGCACCCACCGGGAGGGCCGCGAAAGTTTTTTCGGGTTACGCATCCCAACAAGCGTTTACTATTCATAAAAAAATATACCGTCAACAGAAATTCGCGGAGGGATCACCTCATTTTTCCCTTTCTGAGAATCTGCACAAACATACGCTTTTTATTGTGGATGAAGCATCGATGATCAGCAATGAATCGCCCGACTTTTCTATTTTCGGAACGGGAAGATTGCTGGACGACTTGATAGAATATGTTTATTCCGCCCAGGGATGCAGGATATTGTTTGTAGGGGATAGCGCTCAGTTACCGCCTGTCAATCAGGAGAATAGCCCGGCGCTGGACAGGGATGTGTTGCGTTCCTATTCGCTTGAGGTGACGGAAGCGACCCTGACCCAGATCGTGCGCCAGGAGGAAGAGTCGGGTATCCTGTACAATGCCACAATACTCAGGAACGCGTTGAGATTGCAGATGACGGAAGAGTATCCGAAACTGAAGGTGGAGGGCTTTGCGGATGTGGTACGTATTACAGGAACAGAACTGATCGACGAGATATCCGATGCTTACCAGAAGGAGGGCATGGAGGAGACTATTGTTATTTCCCGTTCAAATAAGCGGGTGAATGCCTATAATAACGGGATCAGGAATAGGGTGCTGTACCGTGAGGAGGAGATTTCCGCGGGGGACATCCTGATGATTACTAAAAACAACTATTTCTGGGTGGACAATTTCGAGGATCCCGACTTTCTGGCCAACGGTGAATTTGTGGAGGTCCAGCGCGTCAGGGGTGAGGAAGAGATGTATGGTTTCAGATTCTGTAATGTGTTATTGTATCATCGTGATTATGAAATTGAATTTGAGGCGAAAATCATTTTGGATGTGCTGCATACCGAGGTTCCGGGACTCACGCGTGAACAGAGTGATCGGCTCTTTTTCAACGTGATGGAGGATTATGCCGACATACCGGGTAAACAGCAAAAATACAAGAAGGTGAAAGCAAATCCCTGGTTCAATGCCTTGCAGGTGAAATACGGATATGCTGTCACCTGTCACAAGGCGCAGGGCGGAGAGTGGAAGAATGTATTCCTCGACCTGGGATATATCCAACAATCCTATATGGGTGAGAACTTTTATCGCTGGCTTTACACTTCTATCACCCGGAGCTCCCGCAAGTTATTTCTTGTGAATTTGCCGGATAATTTTGTGGAGCTTTCCAAATAATGATTACTTTTGTAAGCTGTAAAGATCGGAACATTGCTCAAAGTGAGCGTGTAATGGAAATCACCGGCAAAAAGAATATCAGATGTCGAAAAAAAGAAATGAATATATTGATCAGCTTTTGGGCGATCTCAAATTGTTGGAACAACGGCTCCTTTCAGTCCGGGAAAGCGACACGTTGCCCTTCTCTTTTTTCAGCTCCTCTTTCGACCGGATAGAGAAGATTTCACGGTCGCTCCATGAACTGGAACTGATGCAGATCGGAGAGATGAAGCAGCAGATGGAGCGGCTGGTGCGATTCCTGTCAGAGTCGGATGCGCGGGGTAATGCTGTCAGGGGAGTGGATCAGGAGGTACAACAAACCACGCCGGATGATGCAGGCCCACCGGAGTATTCAGAACAAACCCATTACGAAGGTCGATCGGAAGGCTCAGGGCAACCAAAGGATTCTGAATCGCCGGAATATCCTTCGCCAGGGATGGATGAGATGGTGATGGAACAAGAAAGAGCCGGTTTTACAGAAAGAATCATCCTGCCTGAATACCGGGATCCGCGAATCAGCAAAGAGGTTCCCCCCTCCGTGGAAGTGGCGCAAGTTCTTCCGGAACAGAACGGAGAGGAAAAACGGGTGGCGCGCTCATTGAATGATATGATTCAGGCTCCTCCTGCTTTACTGGATTTGAAACGAGGAATCAGTCTCAACGATCGTTTTTTGTTCCAGAGGGAACTCTTCAATAACAATCGCCAGGAGATGAATAGGGTTATGGAGATATTGAACGGCTTGGGTAGTTTTGACGAAGCTGAAAATTACTTGAAGAAAGAGTTGAATTGGAATTTTGAAAGTCAGACGGTAAAGGAGTTTCTCCTGGTTATCAAAAAGGGATTTGAGTGAGTGCGAAAGCAGTGAACATGGGAAAACTCTATGTGGTGCCCACACCCATAGGTAATCTGGAAGATATCACGCTAAGGGCAATCAGAGTGCTGAAGGAATGTGACCTGATTTTGGCGGAAGATACGCGCACCAGCGGTGTCCTGTTGAAGCATTTCGATATAGGGACACCTATGCAATCCCACCATAAATTCAATGAACATCGGTCGGTGGCGCATATCCTGGAGAGGATAAAAGCAGGAGATTGCATCGCTTTGATATCGGATGCCGGCACACCGTCTGTCTCTGACCCCGGCTTTTTGCTCGCACGCGCCTGTGCGCGGGAGGGGATGGAGATAGAGTGTCTCCCCGGGGCAACCGCCTTCGTGCCTGCCCTTGTGGAATCGGGATTGGCTTCTGATCGTTTTTGTTTTGAAGGCTTTCTGCCGCAGAAAAAAGGAAGGCGGACACGGTTGAAACAACTGGCGGAGGAGAACCGGACTATGATTTTCTATGAATCACCGTATCGTGTGGTGAAAACACTCTCCCAACTGGCGGAGAATATGGGTGATGACCGTGCGGCTTCGGTGTCGAGAGAGATATCGAAGTTCCATGCGGAAACGGTGAGAGGTCCTCTGGGAGAGTTGATATCCCATTTTACCCAGAATGAACCGCGGGGGGAATTTGTGATTGTAGTGGCGGGAAAATGAAAGTGAAATTTACAGATCAAACTATTTTATAGCATCAATCGTTTAATTAGAGAAGAAAATTTTTAGTGATATGAAAAAGATTGGAATACTGTTTTTTGTCATGGGACTCATTGTCTCATGTACAAATGTAAGGGAATCGAAAGAGTATAAAGAGCTTCAGGCTCAACGTGATTCTTTGTTGCAGCAGTCTGCCGGGACGGAAGCTGAGGCAGCCGAGATGATGGTTGTGATCAGCGAGGTGGAAGAAAACTTCGCCAAGATCAGGGAAGCTGAAAAATATATCTCCACACAGTCGGCGGAAGGTGGTGAGATGAGTCAGGCTACCCGGGACAGGGTAAATGATAATTTCAAGATGATCAACGAAATATTACAGAGAAACAAGGCCCAACTGGATGAACTGAACAGGAAATACAGTGGGAGCAATAAAGAGATAGCGTCGTTGAAAAATACCATTAACCGTTTGAATAACGAGATGAGAGAAAGCACCACACGTGTGGCTGAATTACAGACCCAACTGGCAGAAAAAGATGAGCAGATCACCCGGCTGTCGCAAGATATCGCTTCCCTCGCTGTTGAAGCCGAACAGCAATCGCTCACCATCCGTGAACAGGACAGGTCGTTGCATACGGCTTATTATGTTTTTGGCACCGCCAGCGAACTGAAAGACCAGAAGATCCTTTCCGGTGGATTTCTCCAACAGACGCGTGTGTTGCAGGATACATTCAACAAGGATTATTTTCTGAAGATCGATATTCGCGAGGTGACGGAGATTCCATTGTACGCGTCAAAAGGTAAACTCTGGTCCACACATCCTGAAGGGACTTACCAGTTTGTAAAAGGAAGCGACGGAAATCTCACTTTCCAGATTACCGACACTCAGCGTTTCTGGAGCCTCACCAAATATTTGATTATTGAAGTGAACTGAGATTGCGGGCGGAAGATGTCAAACTGAAAATCAATGTCGCGGAGTGGCCCAAGACCACTCCGTGATTTTTTACTGATGCAATACAGAAATCTTTTTATTGACTTGGACGATACCCTCTGGGATATTCATAGAAACGGGAAAGAGTGCCTGGAGGAAATTTATCGTGATTACGGATATGAGGAATTCTATCCTACGTTCGAAGCATATTACAGTGTCTATTTGCCCGGAAATTATCATCTCTGGGGCTTATACGGGCAAGGGGAGATCACCAAGGAGACGCTCGTGGTGGAACGCTTCCTGGCTCCTGTGAGGGCGTTCGGGATTGATGACCCGGCCTATGCGAAGAAATTGAGTGACGATTTTCTGGAAAGAACTACCCGTAAGACGAAACTGATTGATGGGGCCCTGGATCTGTTGGATTACCTGAAACCGAAATACAAAATGCATATTCTCTCCAATGGATTCAGGGAGGTGCAGTTCAAGAAGATCACAAATTCGGGGCTAAAGCCTTATTTTGATAAGATAATCCTCTCGGAGGATGCAGCCACCAACAAGCCACATCCCGATATATTTACCTATGCCCTGAAGAATACCAATTCCCGACGCGATCAGACGGTGATGATCGGTGACAGTTGGGATGCCGATATCGTCGGGGCGCGCCAAAGCCGGATTGCGCAGATATGGTTCAACCCGAAAGGGTTGGCTTCGGATGGCTTTGAACCTACTTACACTGTGCAAAAGCTGGCTGAAATTAAAGATATTCTGTAGTTCGTCGTAACGGCATCGTCATACATCGCGGGCCGCCACCTCCGCGGGGAAGTTCAGATCCTTCGAGGGTAATTACGCAATTGCCCAGGGAGACAATATCCCGTTGGCCGTTAATGATATCGGCTGCTTTCACCACTTCAAACCCGTTCTTGTTCAACTCTTCCAATGTGTGGATATTCCTTGCGTAGGAGATCACTTTGCCGGGTGCGAGTGCTAAGAAATTCGCGCCGCTATGCCACTGTTCCCTTTCCTGATCCCAATCGTCGGATTTGCCACCACAAACTATCGGCATCAGGTCGATTCCCAGTTTTCGTAAAACGCTGAGGATGCCGCCCACCGAAGAGATTTTTGTCACCTTGCCATTATCGATCTGCATGTGCACTGTCTGGTAAGGTGAGTCGTCCATGATCAGTGGTTTGTAGACCATTGCCTTGTCGTTGTCGAGCATGGTGAAAACCATGTCGAGATGGATAAACGATTCGGGAGATTCCGGCAGTTGCTGCACGATGACATGCTTCTTCCCCGATCCGGTCTTGCAGAATTGCCGCACCAGAAAGTCTATTCCCTGCGCGCTGGTTCGCATGCCATTGCCGATCAGAAGGATGTCGTCCCTTACCACCAAGATATCACCACCCTCCATCTTTACCAGAGGGTCGTTTTGCGACAGCTCATAACTGTTCACGATGTTTCCACTAAAAAAGAGATCGCTTTTAAAAATGGCATCCATGATGAGCGATTCCCGTATGCGGACACTGTTGGCCATCTTGCAGACCAGTGCGTTATTCCCGATAACGGCCGACGGATCGCGGGTGAAATAATAGTTGTAAAGCGGTTTCAGCGCGTAATATTCTTCGCGCAGGAAATCAGTCAGGGTGTTAATTTGCAGAGGAAGTCCCTCAATGAGTACTTTCGTAAGATGAAGGGCGGAAAGGTCCATTAGATAATCGATGTAGTTCGTTGCCTGTTCCCTGGCACATATCTTGCGGATCAAGTCCTCTTTCAGAGGTTCATGTTCCAATACCTTTTCCAATAAGTCAGCAACTTCGTACACATCCGATATTTTTTTCAATACGGCCAGGAGCTGATTATATTCCCTGCGCGCGATGGAAAGATTCAATATGTCGCTGTATAAAGCCCTTTGCGCATGCCGTGGAGTCATATTTTCCACCTCGGCGCCGGGATAATGGATCAGTACGGCTTCCAGTTTTCCGGTTTCCGACTGAACTTGTAAAGTGCATTTTTTGTTTTCGGTCATAGCGCTAAATCAATAATTATGACAAAAGTAGGAAATATCTATTGCTTTCTTCCCATTTTTTCCCTATTTTTGGAGAAACTATTTTATATATGGGACGAATCACCCTGAAAGATATTGCCCGGGCGCTCAATCTCTCTCCATCCACTGTCTCAAGAGCGATGAAAGACCATCCTGCCATCAGTGAGGATACCAGGAGAGTTGTGCGACAATATGCGGAAGCACACAAATATAAACCCAATACGCTCGCCATGCAGCTCCGCACCAACAGAAATAACACCATCGGAGTGATTGTGCCCGAGATTGTACATTATTTCTTTTCCACTGTCCTTTCAGGGATCCAGCAGGAGGCCGAGAGTGAAGGCTATAAACTGCTTTTCTGCCATTCCCAGGAAGATTACGAACGTGAAGTGAAAAGTGTGGAAACCCTGCTCGATGCGCGGGTATGTGGAATTTTGGCGTCACAGTCGAAAGAGACACGGCAATACCGTCATTTTCAGGAAATCATCGACAATAACATTTACCTTGTGTTTTTTGACAGGATCTGTACCGGAATCAATACCGATAAAGTAGTGGTGGATGACTATGCGGGTGCCTTTAACGCGGTTGAATACCTGATAAGCACGGGATGTGGCCGGATTGCTTTTCTCGGCTCCCATCCCTCGATGCCTATCGCCAATAACCGTCGTATGGGTTATGAAGACGCGTTGAGGAAGCATAAATTGCCTGTTTTGAAGGAGATGAACAGGGTGTGTGACACGCCTGAGCTGGCAAAAAAAGTAGTGCCGGAAATGTTGCGCCTCGATCCGCGCCCCGACGCCTTCTTTTGTGTGAATGATGAGGTGGCTGCCTATTGTATGCGGATGGCGAAATCCGCCGGATTTAAAATTCCGGAAGAGATATCGGTGTGCGGTTTTACCAACAGTTATATTACGGATGTGACGGATCCCGCGCTGACCACGGTAGACCAGCATGGATTCGAAATGGGGAAAACCGCCGCGCGATTGCTGATTAACCGTATTGAAGGCAAAGAGACCAAACCCGGGGTCGTGAGCCGGTTGATCAAAACCGACCTGGTAGTGAAGGGATCCACACGGCAAATGCACACGATTGCATGAATAATTCATACAGTTTTTCTCTGAACTATTTTTCGGCTATTGAACGGAGTGTATATTTGTGTGAATTAAATTTATATCATTCAAAAATTTAGACTATTTCCGCATTCGGCAAAACCAAAGCAAGCTTTGTTTCTGCTCTCATTGAATGAAATAGTTCAATTACATTAGACATTTTCTGTGTTCGGCAAAACAAATAAATTTGTTCTGCTCTTGCTTGACGAAAATGTTCATAATCTTACAACATGAAGAAAAGACGTTTATCTTTTTGGGAGATCTGGAACATGAGTTTCGGTTTTTTGGGCATCCAATTCGGCTTTGCCTTGCAGAACGCGAATGTGAGCCGTATTTTCGAGACCCTTGGCGCAAGGGTGGAAGATATACCCATTCTGTGGATCGCCGCTCCCATTACCGGGTTGATTGTGCAACCCATCATCGGACATTTGAGTGACAAAACCTGGAACCGTTTTGGACGCCGGCGGCCCTATTTCATGATAGGCGCCCTTTTTACTACCTTGGCGCTGTTCTTTATGCCCAATTCCCCCTCCCTTTGGATCGCCGCGGGGATGCTCTGGATTATGGACGCCTCCATCAACATTTCCATGGAGCCCTTCAGGGCATTTGTAGGCGACAATCTGCCTACCGAACAGCGGACGATGGGTTTCGCCATGCAGAGTTTCTTTATCGGTACCGGTGCCGTGGTGGCTTCCGCATTACCCTATATATTGACCAACTGGTTCGGCGTCTCCAACATAGCCGAAGAGGGAGTCATTCCCCAGTCGGTGAGACTCTCATTTTATATAGGTGGTGTGGTGCTGCTTGCTTCAGTGCTTTATACCGTTTTCACATCGAAGGAGTATTCCCCTGAAGAACTGGCTGCTTGTGAGGAGGAGAGAGAAAGAACCACCGGTGTGAAGATGATGGTGAAAGCGCCGGTGACCCCGACTCAGTTTTTAAGGAACGGGGCCGTATGGACTGTCATAGGTCTCGCCGCCACTTTGTTGATCATGTTTACCGACCTGGGAAATCAAAATCAACAGCTTTATATAGTGGGAGGTCTCTTGCTTGTATTCGGCATTATCCTGATTATTTCAGGCTTTATCAGGGGAAAATCGGATCAACCCACCGGACTGGTGGGAATCATGAACGATCTGTTGCATATGCCCAAGACCATGAGGCAGCTGGCTGTGGTTCAGTTCTTTTCCTGGCTGGCATTTTATGCTATGTGGATCTATACCACGCCGGCCATTACGCAGCATGTATATGGTACGACCGATTCCGCGTCGGTTTTGTATAATCAGGGTGCCAATTGGGTAGGGGTGTTGTTTGCCGTGTACAATGCTGTTTCAGCCGTGACTGCCTTTCTTCTGCCGTTGATTGCCCGGCAGGTAGGCCGGAAAGCGACCCATGCCGTGGCGTTGGCATTGGGAGGAATATCCTTTATCTCGCTCTATTTTATCAAAGATCCCATGATGCTGCTTGTTCCGATGATAGGGGTGGGCTTCGCCTGGGCCAGCATCCTTTCCATGCCTTATGCGATCCTTACCGGTTCATTACCGGCCGCTAAAATGGGCACGTATATGGGCATCTTCAATTTCTTTATCGTAATACCCCAGATACTGGCTGCCAGTATCCTGGGCTCAATTACCCGCGATCTGTTCCATGGACAGGTGATCCTGACGATGGTGCTTGCCGGTTGTTCCCTTCTTTTGGGGGGACTTTCCGTCTTTTTCGTGCAGGACCGGGATGATGTGTATCGGTTGCGTAAAAACAGTCTTTATTCTTCAAAATGAAAAAAATATTTCTATTATTTCTTTTGTCGGTGCTGTGGGTGGCATGCGGCAACCGTGACAGGAGCCACGAAAACGGGAATGTTGGTAAAAGCGCGCATCCTGAATGGGTGTACGACGCGGTAATATATGAGGTGAACATCCGGCAGCATACGCCGGAAGGGACACTCCAAGCCTTTTCGGAGCATCTGCCCAGATTAAAGGAGCTGGGAGTAGATATCCTTTGGTTTATGCCGGTACAGTCTATCGGTAAAGAAGATCGGAAGGGTTTGCTGGGCAGTTACTACTCCATCGAGGATTACACTGAGGTGAACAGTGAGTTCGGCACGCTGGCCGATTTTAAAGCTGTAGTGAGACAAGCACAGGGACAGGGAATGAAGGTGATTCTCGACTGGGTAGCCAATCATACTTCCCGTGACGCTGTGTGGGTGAAAGCTCATCCCGAATGGTATGTAAGGGATAGTTTGGGAAATCTGAATATTATGTACGACTGGACTGATATTGCCCAGTTGGACTACTCTGTTCCCGGGATGCGTGAAGCGATGATCGATGCGATGAAATTCTGGATCCGGGAGACTGGCATCGACGGCTTTCGTTGCGACGTGGCCGGTGAAATACCTACTGATTTCTGGGAGGCGGCAAAGGATTCCCTGGTGATGCTGAATCCTGATATCTTCCTGTTGGCCGAGGCGGAAAAGCCGGAACTGAACGAGTCGGTATTCGATGCTTATTACGCCTGGGACTTCCATCATAAAATGAATAGCATAGCACAGGGAAAGGAGCCTGTCGATTCATTACGCGCTTCGCTGCAAAGAATGAATGAACGTTTTTCATCGCATGCCATACCGATGTACTTTACATCCAATCACGATGAGAATTCATGGAACGGTACCGAGTTCGAACGGATGGGTGAAGCGGCAAAACCTTTCGCGGCACTGACCTACATGCTCCCGGGAATTCCCCTGATATACAATGGACAGGAAGTGGGATTGGACCGCCGGCTGGAATTTTTTGAGAAGGATATTATCGAATGGGAAGATAAGGGCGGCTTCAGTGACTTCTACGGGAAGCTGAACAGATTGAAAAAGAAGAATAAAGCACTCTCGGCTCAGGAGCGTGACGGGGAGATGACAGAGATCCCTAACGATTGTGGGGAAAAGGTATGGTCGTTCAAACGGGTGAACAATGGAAACGAAGTGGTTTGCGTTTTCAATTTCAGCCCTGAAACCGTGAATGTGCAATTTGACGGAAATGTGCCGGGTGAAGGATTTTCTTCTTTTCCCGACACATCCGAAGTGCTCCCTGTGAGAGAAATGGAACTGAAACCCTGGGAATACAGGATCTATTCCAAATAGGGTTTCAACTTTTCTATCCAGTGGATGATACGCCCTTCCGTCAGGTCGGGTTCGTAATCGTCATCGAGCGGCAGGCCGACGAATTTACCGTCTTTGATTGCCCTGGAATATTCGAAATCATATCCTTCGGGGGAAACTTCACCGATAACGGTCGCTCCTTTTTGAATGACAATTTCATACAATATGCCCATGGCATCCACGTAGGAGCTGGGATAAATGGAAGCGTCACCCAATCCGAAGAGTGCCACGGTTTTCCCCGACAGGTCCAGTTTTTCCAACTTGGGATAGAAATCATTCCAATCGTCCTGCAAATCCTGCACTCCCCAGGTGGATACGCCCAGGATCAACACATCATGGGTGAGGAACGGCGTTTCATCGCCTTCATAAATATCGGCAAGGGTGGGGGAGTAATCAGCCAGCAATTCGGCTATTTTTTCCGCCGCATTCTTGGTGTGTTCGGTGCTCGAACCGTAAATAATTGCGATCGACTTCATAAGATTATTCATTTTTTTATGTTCGGAATAAACATCTACTGTTTCATACGACTATTTTATTGTTTTATTTCGGTATATGTTTGTTTCCCAACCTTCATTTTCCTTCTTAATTGCACAAAGTTAATATAAGTTTTAAAACAGCCAAAAACAGGGAAGATAATTATCGCATAATCCTATGTGAGTGTCCATCCCCCGGATCAGAAATGTTCTTTTAGCTTATCCGCTTACTTTCAAATTATGGTAATTGAAAATCAAAGAAGGGCATACCACAAAGTGAAATGCCCCCAAAGGTTAGACAAAGATCTTTTGGGGGCATTATTGAAGCAGTTCCCGAGATATCCTGTTTATTCTGTGAAACTGGTATACATTTTGAAACTGTTGGCCGCCACGGTGATGTTTGTGGCCGATGTGGCGCTTAACGGCGGTTCGCCGGGCGCCATAAAATCATACCAGGTGCCGGTTTCCGGGAAGGTGGCCGAGAGAGGGTCATTGGTGAAGTTTCCTATCACCACGACTTGTTTCGCCCCGCCAAATGAGGAAAGGGTGATAAACCGGCCGCTTTCCCAGAAGGATTCCGTTACTTTCCAATCCAAGGTGGCCGTGGCGTTGAACAGTTCGGGATGATCGAAACGGAGGGAGATCAGCTTTGAATAGGTATCGTGTAACCCTTTTCGTTGCGGTACTTCCAGATAATCCCATTTGGTCGGTTTCCTGCCGGTACGGCCGTTTTGCTCGATGGAAACATCATACCCCATTTCGCCGAACTGCCAGATCATTTTCGGGCCGGGCACGGTGAGGAAAAAGGCGGCGTTGGTCGCCAGCTGGTTCATCCGCGCGCCCGGATCGGTTTTGAGTATGCCGTTACCCCATTGGCCCTGTTTATAGGCGGCGCGTTCCTCGTCATGGCTCTCCATATAGCTTACCAGGCTGTTTGCCGGGCGGTTTGCGCCGTAGTAAGCGTCTGTGAAATTGCAATTGTCCCTGTTCCATCCCATAGCCGATTGGCAGTATTGCCAGTTCATGTTTCGCCAGACCATCATCCCCGCATCGCCCAGCTCCCTCTCTTCCTTGTCGTCGCAGAAATGTTCGAGAATGACGTGCGCGTCGGATTTCACCGCCTTGATGGCGCTGTTATAGTCTTTTAGTATGTCCACGCGCGAAGCGTCGTAGTTGCCGGCTGTGGCCTCGGTGCTTCGGTTTTGAGTAAATCCTTTGGTCAAATCGAAACGGAAGCCGTCGATGTTGTATTCTTGCAGCAGGAATTCCAGGTTTCGTTTCACGAAGTCGCGCACCAGGGGTGATTCATGGTTGAAGTCGTGAAAGACACTGTAGGGATGGGGTGCATCTACATTGAAATAGGGATTGTTCGATGCTGTTTTGTTATTAGCTGCATCCCACCACATCTTGGCAAACGGATGGGCTCCGGTGGCGTGATTGTACACCACGTCGAAAATGACGGCCATGCCCCGTTTGTGGCACTCGTCGATAAACTGCTTGTACATCCGGTCGGTGCCGTAGGCTTTGTCCATCGCGAAATAGAAGCAGGGATTGTAACCCCAGCTGTCGTTGCCGTCGAACTCCTGCACCGGCATCAGCTCGATGGCGTTCACGCCGAGCGATTGCAGGTAATTGAGTTTCTCCATGGCGCCGTTGAGATCGCCGGTTGTGGTGAAGTCGCGTAACAACATCTCATAGATTACCAGATTGTCCCGCGACGGGACCTCGAAATTCGGAACCTGCCAGGTATAGGATTCCGGCCGGGTTTGGAATACTGAAACGATGCCTATGGCCCCTTTCGGATAATCCATATTGCCGGGATAGGTGACAGGTGAGATGTATTTGTCGTTTGACGGGTCGAGTATTTTGCGCGCATAGGGATCGGCCATGCGGATAGGATCTGCGTCGGTGTCACCCACGTAGTACTGAAAAGCATATTCCTTTGTCGGATCCAATCCCGGGATTGTGATCCACCAGCAACCGGCGGCTTCATCGCGGAACATCTGCGATTTTTCGTCGTTGCTCAGTGTCCAGTTGTTGAAATCCCCTACCACATGGGCGAAATTCTTGCGGGCGCCGTTCTTATCCTTGTCATACAAAACGAGTGTGACGGTACTGTTGTCCCTAATGTTAATACCATGCTGTAATCCGGATGGCATGGTTCCGGATTTTATTGCAGCCGGTTGAAAGGCTTTGAATTTCGTATCGGTGACAGGGATAAAAAGATCTTCGGTTTGCTTCGACCCATCGGCGGAGCGGATAACAATACCCAGTTTGTTGACCGGTGTTTCTCCCGAACCAAACCATTGACGGATAGATGGGGAGAATGGGATAGTCCATGTGCTCAGTTCACCCTCTACCTTCGTCATTTTGCATTTCGGCAGGTTTTCATCCCACCCGGCGGGAACGAATTGCCATACGCCTTCCGATATAACACCCGTGTGAATATAGACATCACCTTGGTAATTATAGAGTGGTGTGGCTGAACGTGGCTTGAACCAGATGGTCAGCTCCTTGTCGGCATCCGCCTCTTCGGGACTCCAGGAAAGGCCAGCCTTAATTACTACAGGTGGTTCCGGTTCCGGTTCCGGATCCGGAGTAACCACCGGATCTTCCCCGCAGGCAAAAGCGAAAAGCAGGAGAAGCAGTAAGTAGAATGTTTTTGAGTATGGTTGCATATGATTATTTATATTTTAGAATCAAGCATTCCAGCACGTTTTCACCGTTCAAAAAATGCGTTGAAACTTTTGTTTCTTAAGAGACTATATGAATGTGATGATTTATTAACATGCCAATTAAATTACTCCATTATTCCCATTGTCCCATTGTCCCATTGTCCTATTGTCACATTATTCACATTGCCACATTATTCCCATTATTCCCATTGGCACATTGTCACATTAGTGAATTGGCTTTCATTCCAGCACCAGCACCTCTTTGGGCGCGAGTGTCAGGGTTTTTCCCGGCGAAACATTCCTACCCGAGAGCAAGTCAGTCCATCCGGTACTCTTTCTTATTGACTCGGCATACCGGTCGAGGTTTATCTCTACCTGCTTCGATGTCCCGTTCATAAAGATCAATACACTTTCCTTCCTTAAGTAGCGCTCATAGACATAGACGCCTTTTTGGAGCACGTAATGTTTCATCTTGCCTTGGGCAATGATCTTGTTGCCGCGACGCCAGTGAAGCAGCTTGCTGAGAAAGTCGAACGCTTCGTTCTGAAGCTTGTCGCGCCCTTCCCGGGTGAACTGATCGGTCTTATCCCCTGGCCATCCGCCCGGCATGTCGAGACGGATGTCGCCGTCGCTGCGGCTTTTGTTGCCGTGCATCAGCAGCTCGGTGCCGTAGTAGATCTGCGGGGTGCCGGGCATGGTGAGCAGGAAGGTGATCGCCTGCTTCCAGCCGGAGAGATCCCCGGGATACTCTTTCAGGAAGCGGTCGGTATCGTGGTTGTCGAGGAAGCGGAGCACGTTGTGGATATCGGGATAGATGAAATCGTAGGTCATGTGGTCGTAGATAGCGTGCAATCCCCCGTTCCATTCTCCCGTTTCTTCAAAGAAAGCGCTCTGCGACAATCCCATAAAGCGGAAGTCCATCACTGATTTCAACTTGGTGTTGTTCGGATTGAGCGGACTGTTCCTCTGCCAGAAAGAGGTGCCGATAGGGTTATTAAGCCAGGCCTCGCCCACAATATTGTATTGGGGATATTCTTTTTCCACGGCTTCTATCCAGTCGATCATCATATGGTAATCGGCGTAGGGATAGGTATCCTGCCGGATGCCGTCCACCCCGGCATATTCGATCCACCAGATACTGTTCTGGATGAGGTATTTCGCCACGTGCCGGTTGCGCTGGTTCAGGTCGGGCATGGTGGGCACGAACCAGCCGTCGGTCATTTTCTTTTTATCGTATTCCGAGGCGTAGGGATCGAAATACATCTCTTTCATGTGCGAAGTCTGCACATATTCACCCATGTTGTTGAACCAATCGCGTGAGGGCACGTCTTTCACCCAAGGGTGATCGCTTCCGCAGTGGTTGAAAATCATGTCCATCACCACCTTCATTCCTCTGGAATGGGCGTCGGCGATCAGATTCGCGTACTCCTCGTTGGTGCCGAACCGGGGATCCACCCGGTAGTAATCGGTGGTGGCGTATCCGTGGTAGGAGCCGCCCTCCATGTCGTTCTCCAGCACCGGGTTGAGCCAGATGGCGGTTACGCCCAGGTCGGACAAATAGTCCAGCCGGTCGGATATGCCTTTCAGGTCACCCCCGTGGCGCGCGCTGTGGTGATTGCGGTCTACCTTGTAGGGCATCCGCATCGGGATCTGGTCGTTGTCGGAATTGCCGTTGGCAAAGCGGTCGGGCATGATCAGGTAGAGCACATCCGATGCGTCGAAGCTTTTTATGTTATATCTGTCGGGATCACGTTCTTTCAATTCATAAGAACAGGTGATTTTCCCCTTTCCGTCGGTGAACAGGATATCGAATGTTTCGGGTCTGCTTTCCGAGATATCGAGATAAAGGATCAGGTAATTGGGACTTTCAAGCCGTACCGATTCTTTGATCCTCACATTTTTCGAAGTCACTTCCGGAATATAACCAGCAATATTTTCGCCGTATACCATCAACTGCAGTTCCGGCTCTTCCATGCCGCTCCACCAGAAGGCGGGTTCGACATGTACATCACGGGCATATACGGCACCTATTGTTATTACGGTAAGAAAAAAGAATAAAATTATTTTCTTCATACGATTATTATGTTTAATGCAGATAAATAGATTGAGAAAATGATCAGGGATTTATATTTTTGAATTCCTTTACCGTCGGTCCCTTTGGCAAACATATCTTCCGGTTTACCTCCGTCGTCGTTTGTTGGCAGGAAAGGCACAGAAGCAATAGATAAAAGCAAAAGAGAAAAGCTTTTTCATCGTTTGTCCAATTTAAATGCCTGAGCGGCATTATTCTATCGTCATCGTGATTCTTTAGGCAAAAGCCGTGATAATTCTGCTTTGCTGTGCAGGAATCGAAAAGCGACAAAAAGCACGGCAAAGTCACCGTGCTTTTTATAATCCCATTTGCCCTATTATTTATGGTAACTCTGCTGTCGGTATGATAATATAATGTCCCGTCAAATCATTTAAAGCAATATAATAGGTTCCTGCCGTTTCTATTGCTATGTTTGCTCCATTATTCGTTGTGCCTGTTCCGAACGGGAGAGACTGATTATCTTCGGAAGTGGCTCCCCAACTGACATCCCAGGCATCGTTCGCGCGGATTTTCAATTCTCCTACCGTAAGTTCTATTGCATTTGAAGTCCAGATATGTTCGGCTACCTGGGTTAAATCCGTATCGGTATCCCATCCCCCGGCGGTTGCCGTTCCAATTACGCCCATTGAATGATAGGTAACGCTAACATCACCCCTATAGGGGATATATTCAGCTGTTAAAGTTCCCAAGTCTAACTTTAAGGTGTAGTAACCGTCCGTAGCGGGACCGGGTAGGTTGGGAGAGTTGTTTTCCAGCACCAATGCACCATCCCTAAACCCCCAGCAAGGATCCCACACTCCGGCTTTAATCGGAAACTTCTGCTCCCTTCCTCCTGTGAAATGTGCCGTGAAGGTATATTTCGAATCAGCCGAGCTATTGTCGGCGAAGAGGATCTGCAGGCCGTTTCCTATTGCACCAATCTCATTGTTCCATTCCGGCAAACCGGTGATAGCGTTTCCCGTCATATAAACAACATCTTTCGTATAGCCTAAAAGTTGGATGGTATAGGTATACTCCATCATATTGAGCGTAATCCTCACCCAACCCGGTTCCATTACCCGCATGGCTTGGGATTTTTCAATGATAAGATCCCCTTCCAATTCAGTGTTCCCGTCTACGGGGTTACCCAGCACACCATCCCATGAAGCGGCCTCTTTACCCGATTTTGGAACGATCTTGAAATATCCGTTGAAATCCCCGCTTTCCGGTTGTTTCATTTCCACCAAAATAGTAAAGATAGGATCTTCATATACATCTTTACCGCTATGGTTGAATTTGTAGTCGTCAAGATCTTCAATATTCCATCCATTGACATTGCCAATCAGGTAATACTCCTCTTCAATGACGGGTCCTACGGGCGTAACGGTAACGGGACCCAAAACAGCGGGAGTAGGCATCATCACCGACGAAGTGCCGTCGTTGATATAATATTTTACCCGTATGAAGAGTTCACGTGCGTTGGGTGCTTTCCCATAGAGGCTTTTCACCGCTTCGTCCAGATCACGGGGCGTAATGGTTGCGGCATTTTCCCCGCTCTCCGATGGAAGTTCCACCACCTGTTCGACATTTTGCGTAGAGGATAATTCCAGTTTAAACGTCACGGTGGCACCTTCCGCCAATTGCGGCGTAGCTGTTACTTTCACCGCTTCGAAAGGGGTATTCTCTTCCAGTGCTTCCTCCGTCAATGCTATCGCCGAACCAAAGCCTGATCCCAGGGCAATGGTGAATCCGTCGACCGATTGCGCATCTTCCTGTTCATAGGCTTGCGGCGGGGCGGCCATATGGTCGTATACATCATCGCATGATCCGAAGCCGACCAATGCGAGCAGGGTTGTCAAAAGGTATATTTTAGGTTTCATTGCACACATTTTTATAGTTATTCTATTTTACCTGTCCTCTTGGTAAAGTTAATGGATAATCTCTGTCCCGCTTTTCCAGCCACACGAGCCTGGTCGTTTCCTGCGCCGCGGGGTACGAATAGGCCGTCAAACACCATGAACTCGGTCTGCCACCATTCGTGGCCGGGCAACTGGATGCTGGCACGTACTCCGCCGTCGTCATCTCCCTGGGCAGCGGCAGTAAACGCGGGCGATATGAATTCCGCATCGGCTCCCAGAGATAGCGCGGGTATCGCAAACCGGTGGATCTCATCGGTAGTTCCCCAGTGACCGCCATTTACGTTGCCTTGCAGATAAACATGGGGCGGAAGGAAGTCCACCCTAAACGCATACTCACGCCCTTCTATGGCAGTGGTTACCACTACTATATACCATCCGGGATTCCCTATTTTTATATTACCTTCTGCGTCGGATGCGTCGGCCGGTACATTCGTGTCTTCACCAATGGTTACCTCGTTGTAGCCGAAATCATTTCCGTTCCATACCATAGCGTAATTGAATTTGATTTCCGCATTTTCGCCATCTTCGGTTTGTCCGAGATATTGCATTGCCCAGAACTTCCCTGGGGCTCCTCCTACCGGTATCATCTCGGTGGAATTATTCCAATCCCAGTTGCCGGCAACGTTACCGATCAGGTACATCTCTTCTGGCATCGTCATTGGTTCAAGTGCGAAATAACCGAGTACCTGAGGGAGTTGGATCACATTTGAATAGACCGGTTCCACCTTGCTTCCCGCGATGGTGGCGGTGAGACGAACGTACAGTGGATGCGGGTCGGCGGGATAATCACTTTCCTCTTCCACGTCATGCAAGGCGACCAATGCTACGGCTACATCCTGTGCAGATATGTCGAATTTGGCTGTGGAATAAGTACCCGGCAGTGTGGCATATTCCGCGAAATTCTGCGAGAGGGAAATTTGCACTGCATAAAGGGTCGCGGCAGTAAACCCATAATCGGGTTGAGAGGTGGTAAATTCGATGGTTTCCGTATTCTTCAAGTCATATATCCCCGAAGCGTACTTGGGTACGTTGAGCACGAAACTCTGCGGCTGCTGCAGGACAATTTTGTCATTATCCTCGCATGCATGGAAAAATCCTATACCGGCCAGTAGAATTATTAAATTAAATATATGTTTCATACGATTATTTTTATCTTATTAGTGTCATTAGCACATTCATCACATTGGCATATCCTCAATAACCCGGATTCTGTGTCAGGTTTCGATTGGCTCCTATATCGTCTGAAGGAATTGGATACACCCTATAAGTATCGGCAATGGATCTTCCTGCCGGTACATTGCCTTTCCAAGGCCATATATAGGAGGAGCCGGTAAATTTCCCGAAACGGACCAGGTCGGTGCGACGCTGTGCCTCGAAGAAAAATTCACGACCTCTCTCGTCCAGGATAAAATCGAGCGTAAGCTGGCCGGCGGTAATTGTGGCTGCTGTCGCTGCCTCATTTTTGTAGGCGCGTCGGCGAAGGTCGTTTACCAGTTGCAGCGCAGTGGCCTGATCACCTCCCGTTCCGCCTCTTAGGACAGCTTCCGCATAATTGAGATGGATCTCTCCCAGACGGAAGAGCGGGAAATCGGTATACACAATATTACTGGGAGGGAGTGTCCCGTCGCTGTAGGTATTGTAGTATTTCACGATCGGTATTCCGTTATTGGTGAACAGGGAAGGGTCTACAATTTCATTGTTCTCGGTTTGGTCGGTACGTACCATAGAGAAACGGGTATCATCTTCATGTCTGTTTTCTCTTTCGAAAAAGCGTAACAGGGAAACCAACGCGCGGTTACCCTGCCATGCACCCACAGAATTTATTTCGGCTTGCAGGGCGGAAGGAACCGTACTGCTCATCAGGAAGGTCATTCCTCCCCAGGTCTGGGTGTCTTCCCCTTCGTAACGGATTGGAAGGATCATTTCTACCGAATTTTCGTTGTCAGCCGTGAATACATTCTTATACACCGGGTCAAGGGCAAAATTTTCGTCGAGTACCTTTTTGCTGTAAGTAATACTCTCCGTATACTTATTCAGTCCGATATATGTTTCCGCATTGAGGTAGAGACGCGAGAGCAATGCCCAGTTGGCGGCTTTATGTGCACGTCCGTAGTAGGTTGGGTGATAACCCACAAATGGGTCGAGCATATCCGCTTCACATTCCGTCAGCTCTTTTTGGATATAGTCAAACAGGTCTTCCGCCATAATCTGAGAAGGAAGCGTACTGCCTACCGGACTCTCTTCATTCACAAAAGGCACATTCCTGAACATATCCAGCAGGTAGTAGTAAGAGAGGGCCCGGGCAAAGCGGGCTTCGGCGCGGTATGTTTTGATCTGCGCTTTTACTTGCTCATTTGCTCCTCTTGAGGAGAGTTTGTCTTCAGTTGTTTCTCTCAACAGGGCATTCGCCAGATTGATTTGATAATAAAGGCGATAGTAAAATCCTTTGATAAAAACATTGTTCGCAGTCCAAGTTATATAGTTCAGATCGGGTATACCTACGTCATTCCAGGCGCAGAGCGCTTCGTCGGTAGGCAGTGTTTGCAGGTTCCAGAGCCCTCTCAGAAAAGATGCCTGGCTTCCGCCGTCCACACCTGCCACATCGGGATCACCGTCGCCGCCACTATTACCACTGATAGCCAAACCGGCGTAGATTTTAGCAAGCAGTTCCTGATAAGGGCCTATTTCACTTCCGAAAACCACTTCCGACACCAACTCTTCCTTGTCGAGTGGGATGGTGTTTAAGTCATCGAGACAGGAGGATAGTCCTGCAACCATGATAGTGATTGCTACGATGAACAAAAATTTATATTTTACTCGTTTCATATTTTTCAAGAATTAAAAATTTAAATTTAGCCCAAGGATAAATACACGTGGGTGAGGATAGATATTGTTGTCTATACCGTCATTGGTGAATTCGGGATCAAGCCCCTTGTATTTTGTGATTACAAGCGGATTTTGTACGGTAAAATGAATCCTGCCGGAATGAGGCGCGTTGAGCAGATGGGTGAAATTATACCCCAGCGAGATATTATCCATCTTTAAGAAAGAAGCGTTTTGAATATAATAACTCGACTGATAATACACGGCGTCGAAATTGGTGAAAGTCGCGCTGTTCACTCTGTTCTTCAACCAGCCGGAAGGATCGTAGGTGATTGATTTGGACTCACGGTTCGATTGGATGTTGTTATAGGCATAATTTCCCATGTTGGCTCGCAATGAGAAATTGAGATCCCAGTTTTTGTATGACAACTGAGAAGATAGCCCCATAAACAGGTCAGGTGCCGCGTTTTTATAAACGATCATGTCATCTTCGTTGATCTGTCCGTCCGCGTTTTGATCGACGAATACTCCTTCCAACGGTCTGCCGTCTTTATCATATACCTGTTCATATACGTAGAAAGAGCCGGAAGGATAGTTCACGCTGTGGATGGCAATGTTGTTCCCGGTTCCGCCATCGATGCCTCCGAAGCGTACGCCCACATAACTGGGATCGTCGTTAATAGTCAGCTTGGTAATCCTGTTTTTGTTATAAGTGACGTTGTAGCTTACATTCCAGTTCAGATCCCTGCTTACAATGGGTCGTCCCGTGATACTGAACTCCACTCCCTTATTTTCCAACTCACCCACATTGGTAAGTAATTGGTTGCTGAAATTCGTTCCGGCAGCTATGCCTACGGTATTGAGCAGGTCGGTGGTTTTGCGATAGTATAGATCGAATGTGGCGCTGATACGGTTATTGAGGAAGCCGAAATCCAGTCCGGCGTTATAGGTGGCTGTTTCTTCCCACTTCAGGTTTTCGTCGTATGCCAGCGGGCGGATTAGGGGAACTCTGGTATCTCCGAAGAAATAGTTGGCTCCTGCCTGACTGTAACTATATCTTCCCATCCAGGGATAATCGCCGTTGCCCAGATTCTGCTGTCCGGTAACTCCATAACCTAAACGTAACTTCAGGTCGGACACCCCATCTCCGGCATTTTCCATAAAAGGTTCGTTGATGATACGCCAGGCGAAAGCAGCAGAGGGGAAAAGACCCCATTTGTTGCCCGGACTGAACCGGGAAGAACCGTCGTTACGTAGTGTGAGTGTGAGGAGGTAACGCTCCAACAATGAGTAGTTTAAACGGCCAAAGAAAGAGATCACATAGCTTTCCGTGGAATAATCATTTCCTTCCTTATAGAATTCATTCCCTGTTTGGGTAGCCATCGCAGCCGAATAGGGATATGTATTTTCCTCTTCACGATAGAAGCGCTGCCAGGAATAACCGCCCATGGCGTCGAACCTGTGTACACCGAAATTGTTCGTATAATTCAGATAGAAATCGAGCAGGGTGTTGCTCTTATACTCATAATAGGTGGAATTCTCTCCCCAGCCCGCTTTGTAACTGCCCCATACCCAACTCATGGGAGAGTTGTCGGTTATGATTACGTCTCCGTTACTTTCTGAGATGTCGTATCCCATATTGAGGTTGGCTCTCAGTCCTTTCAAAAACGGCAGGTTGTAATCGAGTTGCAGATTGCCGATACTCCGGTAGACTTTTGATTTGTCCGATTTTTGTTCCAGTATGGCCAGCGGGTTAGCCAATCCGATATCGATGGGTGTCCCGTCGGCTTTGAGTGACATATAATATCCATTCCCGTAAGAAGAATTGGTGGAATAGACCGGCATGGTCGGATCAAACTGGGTGGCCGAGTTGATGGCTCCCCGATCTGCAAAACGATTGCTGTTATACACGCCTTTCGCGTTCAACTGTACCCTTAGTGAGCCGTCGAAGAACGTTGGCGACAGGTTGACGCTTCCGGTATATCTTTCCAAACCGGAGGTCCTGAGAATACCGTTTTCATTGGTATATCCCACCGACAGGCGATAAGGAAGAAGATCCCTTACGGCGCCGGAGATACTGAGGTTGTGGTCGGTACTGGCAGCGACCCTGAAGATCTTATTCTGCCAGTTGGTTTCGGTATTACCCAAGGCGGCCGCCTGTTGGCTGCCCTCACCGAAAGAGTCAATAACATAATTCCTGAATGTGGATGCATCCATCACATCCACTATACCTGTTTTGGTGCTGACAGACATGTTTCCGCTATAGGACACCCGTGAATTCCCACTATGCCCTTTTTTAGTCGTAATGATGATCACACCATTCGAGGCGCGTGAACCATAAATGGCGGTTGCCGACGCATCTTTCAATACGGTGAATGTTTCGATGTCATTAGCGTTGATGGTACTTAACGGATCATCCATCCCTTTAATACCTTCAGTATCCACAGGCACACCGTCGATAACGATCAGGGGATCGTTACTGGCCGACATAGATGAACCGCCACGAATACGGATAGTGGAAGACCCGCCGGGCGCTCCGCCCGAGGAAACTACGCTCAAACCAGCCACCTGTCCCGCCAGTAGTGCGGAAGGAGAGGTGGCAAGCCCTTTGTTTATTTTTGTGGCATCCACAGCGACCACCGAGCCCGTCGCATCTTCTTTGCGTACGGTTCCGTAACCGATCACCACCACCTCGTCCAACAGTTCGGTATCCTCCTCCATCGTTACATAGATGGTATTTCTGTTGTTAATGGGAATGGATTGCGGCCTGTAACCGATAAAGCTTATCTCCAGCACGCCGTCGGCAGGAGCCTGAAGCGTGAAATTACCGTCATAATCGGTGACTGTACCCGAGGAAGTGCCTTGTACAAGGATATTGGCGCCGATAATAGGTTCGCCGGCAATATCAGTAACTATTCCTCTCACATTTATCGTAGCGCGGGTTTGGGCACTGGCCGATAAAACCATTAGCATTCCTGACAACATGGTCATCAGAAACACTCTCGTAATTCTTTTGAAATTTACATACATATTGTTAACATTATAAGATTAACTGATTAATACTCCCTTCGTCCTTCACATAGCTATCAGGTGGTACACCAATAAGACACCAACGGTTCATGGACGTTTATATATTATTGACACCCTACTTCCGGCATCAAAATTAGGTTTTCTGATACGGAAGAGAGTTGAAAAGGTGTTAATTAACTTGGTTTGCTTGTGCAAACGATTGCATTTTGGAGGATAAGGTGTGAATTATCAGTTGGTTATGATTCGGTATGAGGCCGCGTGAAAATGTGCGGTTCTGAGGGGGTATGCAAGACCAGTGCGGAAATAGTGGATCTATTCCTGTCTTTTTGATAGTGTCCAGAGGCGGATAAATGACGGAGGTGCCTATTTCCTCTCTTTTCTTTTTTCCATACGCTTTAATTGTGGAAGTGTAACCTTTCTTACCGAACTGCCGGCTATCCTTTTTCGGAGCAGCATAAGAAAACGTTTGCTGGGATTACTCTTCAGGTAAGACTCAATGTGGCGTGCCCGTTTTTCTTCGAGTATCTGGTCTATCTCAATGAGGATCCCCGATTCTTCCACATCGCCGAACTCATCGTTGATGGCAGTGCCAAAGAAGCGCATGGTGGGCGACAGGCTCATATAGGCATTGATCAACGGAGGGATATTATATCCCAAGGCGCGTACTTCCTTGTTAAGTATCCTGTAATCTTCACTGAATTTTTTTCCCGCGAAGAGCTGCCTCATCCGAACAATGTCGGTATTTGTCATGAGCGGATCGATGGGGGTTACCAGCTTTTCATTATCGGGAAAATGCTTGTGAAGGAAATAGAGTATCATGTTGCGCGCATCCTTGTTGTAGGTGCCGTACATGGTGACTTTTCCGAAAAAGTATTTGATTCCCGGATCGATCACGGTGAGCGCTCCCAATCCGTCCCAGAGGTTGTCGAGCGCGAAAATGCCTTTTCTGCCCAGCAATGTCGACTGATACTCGAGTGAAACGAATGACCGGCCCAGTTCTACGGTATGTGGCAGGTATTCCGAAATGAATTGCTCTGAAAAATTGTAAAGATGGGCGGTGGCGAGCATGGGTTTGTTTTGCCCGTCAAACTCCACATCGGAACCGCAGATAAAACGATAGCCGCCTAATATCTCTTCATTCTCGGGATCCCATACGATCAGCTGCCGATAGGGCACATCCATGGTGTCGTATTGGTCGATGTCTGCCTCTAAACCGGTTCCCCCTCCATAGTGGCGGAAAGCGATCTCACGCAGCCTTCCGACTTCTTTCATCAGGTAGGGTGAATCGTGCGCTGTGAACACATAAATCTCATTATTGGCTTTATTGGTCGTTCTGACCCTCTTTTGAACGGTCAGTTCGCTTTTTATCAGATTCTTATCGATAGGATTTATGATCTTCTCCATGATACTTTTTCTTTTTTATTTTTTAATGAGGCGTTGTCATGCCATCGAGTAAACCACATCTTTCACATATCGGGCCCATTCTGCCGGTGTTTTGGATTTGTCGAACATTTGGTAGGGAATAGGCTTTCCAAAGGTGATGGTGAACGATTGGTTGCTGTTCTTGAACATTTCGTCGGGCAGCCAGATCAGCTCCACGTTGAATTGTATACCCGATGATTTGCGCAGGTTGGCAAAATTGTAGAAAAAATTGGAATTCCTGCCTGCAAAATGTACCGGAATCACATCCCTTTTGTATTCAACCGCTTTTATGATGAAGTTTTTCATCCATTCCGGATCTCTGATGAGCCCTTTCTGCTTTCTGGAGCAGAGTCCGGCCGGAAAGGTGATCATCTGGTTGTCAGACGCATAAGCCTCATTGATGGCCCGCGCCGAATCTTTCGCTTGGGAACCGTATTTGTTAATGGGCACAAAGATGGGTTTCAGCGGATCAATATAATAAAGCACATCATTTACAAGATACTGGATTTTCCCGTTGTATTTCTCTCCCAGAATGGCAGAAAGGCAAATGCCGTCCAGTCCCCCCAGGGGATGGTTGGAGGCGAAAATAAACCTTCCCTCATCGGGAATGTTCTCCTCCCCCCTGGTTTGAAGCATTAATTTGAATTCTTTATCGATAAGGGCACGCATAAATGCTACCCCCTCAAGTCCCCGGTTCCGTTCCAGGATGCCGTTAATGTCATCCTGATGGAGAATCCGCTTGAGCCAATTGATCAGAAATTTGGGAATTTTATTGTAGTATCGGGGTGATTTATCCCTTAAAATACGGTCAATATCAACCCGGAATACATTGTGATCCATTGCATCATCCTCTTCTTCTATTTGTCGCAAAAGTACAAAAATAGTGGATATAAGTGAACGTTCACCCCAAAAATCTTCAATTCAGAGGGAAGAGGTGACCATTTGGGAAAGAGCCGGGTAAAATTCCCCACTTTTTGTTTTTTATTAATGATTTCATTCCTAATTATTTATGGAAAGTTTTCCGGCTGTTGAAAACTTTTTTATAAATTTTTGTGTGGAAATGTGGGGAAAAGTGGATTATTTTGTACTTTTACCGCGTTATAAGGTATGCCATATGCTGCAATTTCTGGGAAATATGGAAGCAAAAGCCGATGCAAAGGGAAGGATCTTTGTGCCGGCAATTTTTCGCAAGCGTTTGCAGAGCGAGGGAGAGGAATTTCTTGTGCTTCGAAAAGATATTTTCCAGGAATGTCTTGTGTTATATCCGGGGAGTGTGTGGGAGAAAGAGATCGAGACACTCCGAGGCAGATTAAATAAATGGAATAAAGAGCAACAGCAAATCTTTCGCCAGTTTGTGCTGGATGCTGAGAGGCTTGAAATGGACGCGAACGGACGGATACTTATCTCGAAGCGTTATTTACAGATGGTTTCCATTGGATCGGATGTTCGTTTTCTCGGTGTGGATGACACAATTGAGATTTGGGCGAAAGAGAAACTTGAAAAGCCGTTGGTTGATCCCGACGAGTTTTCGTTGAAATTACAGCAATTAATGGAATAGAATGTAAGGAGTAGAACAGGATTATGTCTTCACAAGGCGGACAAGATGAAACGGTATATCACACGCCGGCATTGCTTGATGAAAGTGTCGACGGGCTGAACATTTGTCCCGGCGGAGTCTATGTGGATGTCACTTTCGGTGGCGGAGGTCACTCCCGTGAGATACTGAACAGATTAGATGAAAATGGGCGGCTTATCGCGTTCGATCAGGATGAGGATGCTGCCGGGAATATTTCGGCCGATCCCCGTTTTACCTTTGTGCGCGGCAATTTTCGCTTCCTGAAGAACTTTCTTCGATATCACGGCGTGGAGGCGGTGGATGGTATTTTGGCTGACCTGGGTGTGTCGTCGCATCATTTTGATATTTCGGAACGTGGTTTTTCATTCCGTTTACCGGGTGAGTTGGATATGCGCATGAATCGCCATGCCCCAAAGAAAGCTGCCGATATCCTCAATGAATATGGAGAGGAGCGGCTGTCTGAAATTTTCTTTCGGTATGGCGAATTGAGGAATGCGCGACAGATCGCCTCGGCTGTGGTACGATACCGACAGGATAAACAAATCAGGAAGACTGACGACCTGCTTGCAATTCTGGAGCCTTTCACCCGTAGGGAAAAAGAAAAAAAGGTGCTGGCGCAGGCATTTCAGGCACTCCGTATTGAAGTGAACGGTGAGATGGAGGCATTGAAGGAGATGCTTTTACAGGCTTTACGGTTGTTAAAACCGGGTGGACGCCTTTGTGTGATCTCCTATCATTCGCTGGAAGACCGTCTGGTGAAGAATTTTTTCAGGACAGCCAATTTCGAAGGGGAGCTGGTGAGGGATTTCTACGGAAATGTGGAGACGCCTTTCACGGTGATAAACCGCAAGGTGATTGTTCCTTCGGAGGAAGAGATACGGCGTAATCCGCGTTCAAGAAGCGCTAAGCTGCGAATTGCCGAGAAAAGAAAGTTAATGGGATGATTTACTGATTGGATGATTAGGTGAAATTTAAGTTCGATAACATACGAAAATCGTTTGTCCATGTTTTTGGGGGGAGTGTCCTCACTGAGGACTTCTTCCTCAAAAACATGAGATTTGTGATTGCTGTCGTGCTGGTGATGTTCTTGTTTATCAGTCATCGATACAAAGTGCTTCAGCAGATGGCGGAGATAGAAAAGCTGCAGCAGGAGCTCAGGGATGCGAAATATGAATCGCTCACCATTTCCTCGAGTCTCACCGAAGCCAGCAGGCAGGGCGAGATTGAGCGGCGTATTGAGGAGGCGGGTTTGGAACTGAAAGTGACCAATGAGCCCGTCTATTATTTGGATAAATAAGCAGCGGGTAAGCTTGCTTATGCTATGCCATTGCGGGAATTGGAAATCGAGGAGCGAAGGCGACTCAATTGGAAATCGAGGAGCGGAGGCGACTCAATTGGAAATTGGGGAGCGGAGGCGACTCAAAACGACGAATGTGATTGGACGACTTGCAGAAAATGACACAACAAAATCGGAATAACAAGCGGGCTATTTTGGGCAGATACGGATTTATCGTTGCCCTGTTGATGCTGTTTGCCGTGATGATCATTGTTTCTGCCGGTAAGATCGTGTTTACCGCGGAAGGGAAAAAATGGCGTGAGGTAGGTGAAAAAGAGACAGTGATCAGGGATCGTGTGATCCTGCCCAAAAGAGGTAATATCTACACACACGATGGTAAACTCCTGGCAACTACAGAGCCGCTATATAATATTTATATGGATTTCTGGGCGGATGGGATGCGGAAAGACACACTTGTCAAGTATGTGGATGACCTGTCGGTGGCGTTGGCTAAGAAATTTCCCGACAGAACCGCTGCCCAGTATAAGAATGTGATTATGAACGGATGGTCGATGCGCGAAAAAGAAGAGCGCCAAATCCGGGAAAATCAGGAGAAAGGGAGCGATAAGCGGGTGGCGATCCGCTCCCGTTACGTAAGGATTTTACGTGACGATATCTCTTATGTCGATTTAAAGCAAATCCGCACCTATCCGTTCTGGAACCAGCGTTCTAACCGCAGCGGACTGATCGCTGAAGTGCGGAATGCCCGCAAAAAACCTTTCGGTAACCTTGCCAACCGTACAGTCGGCAGTGTCTATAAAGATATGGATAAGGGAGGTGCCAGCGGTCTTGAGTTGAAATATGACTCGTTGCTCAGAGGCGTTCCCGGCATAAAATTCCGCCAGAAGATACAAGGTAAATGGATGGATGTGGTGGAGCAACCGGCCGAAGAGGGTTGGGATATTGTCACTACCCTCGATGCGGCCATACAGGATATTACCGAACGCGCCTTGCGGGAGAAGCTGATTGAGACGGAGGCCGAGTCGGGTACAGCCATCGTCATGGAGGTGAAGACCGGGGAAATAAAAGGAATTGTCAACCTCGACCGTATGAGTAACGGGGATTATGCCGAGGGAAATCCTAACGCATTCTCTTATATGAACGAACCGGGTTCCACTTTTAAGACAGTGACTACGATGGTGGCGCTCGATGATGGAGTGATCACTCCTGCCGATTCATTTTATGTGGGGAACGGGCTCTTTCAGTATAACAAGAGATGGGTGCGGGATCATTACTGGCGTAGGGGACAAGACAGGGGCTACATGACTGTGGCCGAAGGGATGGCTGTCTCATCGAATGTGGTGATGAGTAAAATTGCATTAAAAGGATACGAAAACAACCCGACAAAATTTGTAGAGGGAATAGACCGTATCGGTTTGCGAAAACGGCTCACATGGGATGTGCCGCTTAACGGGATCGAAGGCACTTCATCCATCCGTTTCCCTGATGACAAAACCAATTACTGGTCGAAAACCACCCTTCCCTGGATGTCGTTCGGATATGAAACCCAGGTGCCGCCCATCTATATGCTGATGTTCTATAACGGCATCGCTAACGGCGGAACAATGATAAAACCCTTTATCGCCAAGCAGTTTTTCGAAAAGGGAAAAATGGTGAAGAACGTGGAAGCCGAGGTCGTAAATCCCAAAATGTGCAAGGAAACCACGCTGGAGCAGATCCATCAGATGTTGTTGAAAGTGGTGGAAGAGGGTACGGCCAAAGTGGTGGGTTCCGACTATTTCACCATAGCCGGTAAGACCGGTACGGCACAGATCGCTTCCGGAGGAGGTTACGGAGGCTATTACGTTTCGTTCTGCGGTTATTTCCCGGCAGAAGAACCGATGTACACCATTTTTGTAGGGCTGAGAAAACCAAGAGGCGTGCCCTCGGGGGGAGGAATGGCAGGTATGGTCTTTAAGAATATAGCCGAGCAGACCTATTTAAGGAAAGTGCGGTTGGATGTGGAGGCTTGCAGGATAGACTCCACACTGCAAAAACAACCTTTGCTGAAAAACGGTAACTGGGATCGTAACAGATCGCTGTTGAACGCATTGAATTTGCCGGCTGAAGGTCCGGCAGAAGCTGCCGATTGGGTGAAGATGAAATATGACAGCACCACTTACCGGTCGGAACCAATCGCATTGCACAGTGCTCTGATCCCCGATGTGAGGGGGATGGGTGCCCGCGATGCGATCTATCTGCTGGAGAAGTCGGGGTTGAGGGTAAACCTGATCGGAGCGGGAAAGGTGGTGTCCCAATCGCTTTCGCCCGGCCAGAAATTGGTGAAAGGCACCACCGTCACCATTACGATGAGATAGATTCAATGTGCCAATCCCGACAAGTGGGATAAGTAGTGACTCATGAAAAAGAAGTCAGAAGTTAAGAAGTAAAGAAGTTGAGAATTCATTTTTAATTTTTCACTTTTAATTTACTAAAGGGTATGAACTTAAAGAAATTGATCGAGGCTTGTGACGTTGTTGCCCTGCGTGGCAAGGGCGAGGTGGAGGTGATCTCCATCACCTCCGATTCGCGCAAGGTGACTCCGGGTTCCCTTTTTATTGCGGTGGAAGGGATCTTTACCGACGGCCATGCTTATATCGGTAAAGCGATAGAACAGGGAGCCGTGGCGGTGGTCTACGACAAGCCAATGATCGAGGAGTATTTTTCCCGTATTACCTATGTGCAGGTCAAACAGAGTGCGACAGCTCTTGCACAGGTAGCTTCTGCATGGTACGGACACCCGTCGTCATTGCTGAAACTGGTCGGTGTTACCGGCACAAATGGGAAGACGACTATCGCCACATTGTTGTACGATACGTTTCGCCATCTGGGTTATCCTTCCGGATTGCTGTCCACGGTAGCCAATTATGTGAATGGTGAACGGTATCCCACCACGCATACCACACTCGATCCGATCACTCTCAACGATTATCTTCGCAAAATGGTGGACGCGGGATGCGAATATGCTTTTATGGAGGTGAGTTCCCACGCCATTCACCAGAAACGTGTGCATGGTCTCCGGTTTGCAGGAGGTGTTTTTACGAACCTTACCCAGGATCATCTCGATTATCACAAAAATATGCTGGAATACCGTAACGTGAAGAAGGCCTTTTTTGACGATCTTCCGGCTGATGCCTTTGCATTGACCAATATCGATGACAAGAACGGCACGGTGATGTCGCAGAATACGAAAGCTACCCGCTATACCTATTCGGTGACAGGAATGGCCGATTTCAAAGCCCGCATCTTCGAGAAGCATTTTGATGGAACAGACATAGAGATAAACGGAAAAGAGTTGACCGTCCAATTCGTGGGAACTTTTAATGTGTATAACCTGCTGGCAGTATACGGAGCGGGTATCCTGCTCGGAGTCGATGAAGAGGAGTTACTCCGGACGCTCTCGCTGTTAAAACCGGTAGCAGGGAGATTCCAGACACTCCGTTCGCCCCGGGACTATACTGTTATCGTGGACTATGCGCATACACCTGATGCGCTGAGCAATGTGCTGAACGCTATCAATGGTGTGCTTAACAAGAAGGGCCGGATTATCACCGTAGTGGGGTGCGGAGGGAATCGCGACAGAACCAAACGGCCTATTATGGCACGTGAAGCGGTGCGGCTCAGTGATAAAGCAGTCTTTACCTCTGACAATCCCCGGTTTGAAGAACCGGCAGAGATCCTTCAGGATATGCTGAACGGGCTTACTGAAGAGCAGAAAAGTAATACGTTTACCATTGCCGACCGCAGGGAAGCAATTAAAACGGCCTGTGCCCTGGCACAACCCGGTGATGTAATTCTCATCGCCGGAAAAGGTCATGAAGATTATCAGGAAATAAAGGGAGTGAAACATCACTTCGATGATAAGGAAGAAGTGGAGAGAATATTTGGGGAATGAAGAATGAAGAATGAAGAATGAAGAGTGAAGAATGAAGAGTGAAGAGTGAAACAGTTTCTTAGTTATAGCTTCAATTAATACATCGGCAAATCATCAAATCAACAAATGTTATACTATCTATTTGAATATTTAGACCAACTCGATTTTCCCGGCGCGGGCATGTTCCAGTTCGTGATGTTCCGTTCTGCCATGGCAGCTATTTTCTCCCTGCTGATCGGGATCTTTGCAGGGAAAAGGATTATCAGTGCGCTACAACGCAGACAGATAGGGGAGGTTATCCGGAATTTAGACCTGGAGGGACAATACAGTAAGCGGGGGACACCCACTATGGGAGGTGTTATTGTGATCCTTTCCATTTTGGTTTCCACGCTGCTCTTCGGGAAATTGGAGAATATCTATGTTATCCTGATGCTTGTCAGCACCGTTTGGTTGGGCGCGTTGGGATTTGCCGATGATTATATCAAGGTGTTCAAAAAGGATAAAGAGGGGTTAAAAGGGAAATTCAAGATCGTGGCACAGGTTGGATTGGGGCTTATCGTCGGCCTGACTATCTATTTCAGTCCTGAAATGGTTGTCCGGGAGAATACCGAGATCCGGGTGAATAATGTGATAGAGGAAGTCACTTATCAGAATGAAGATGTGAAGACCACCAGCACCACTATCCCCTTTGTAAAGAATAACAACTTTGATTACAAATGGCTTGTCAACTGGATGGGCGACTTTGCCGATACCGCGGTATGGATCATTTTTATTCTGGTGGTGATTCTCATAGTGACAGCGGTCTCCAACAGTGCCAACCTGACGGATGGACTGGACGGACTGGCCTCCGGCTCTTCGGCTATTATCGGGGTGGCATTGGGCATCCTTGCGTATGTCTCGGGACGTGTCGACTTTGCCTCTTACCTGAATATAATGTATATACCGGGTGGTGACGAGCTGATGGTGTTTGCCTCTGCCTTTGTCGGCGCTTGCGTCGGTTTTCTGTGGTATAACGCTTATCCGGCCCAGGTATTCATGGGCGATACCGGTAGTCTGACGATGGGAGGTATTATCGGTGTTTTTGCCGTGTTGATCCACAAGGAGCTGCTGTTGCCCATTCTATGTGGGGTATTCTTTGTGGAGGCGTTGTCGGTGATCGCGCAAGTATTCTATTTTAAATTTACGAAGAGGAAATATGGTGTGGGTAAGCGCATCTTTAAGATGACGCCCCTGCATCATCATTACCAGAAAACGGGTGATGGAAGTATCGATGCGCTTATTCAGAAGCCATTTGCTCCATTGGCCGAGCCGAAGATCGTGAGCCGCTTCTGGTTAGTAGGGATGATCCTGGCCGTATTGGCGCTGGCGACACTCAAGATGCGGTAATGATAGTGAGCGGAAAAAGAGAGGCGGGGATTGAGTACACCCGTAAGGCGTGTTGAACCGACCGGCTTGTTCAATTAAATAAAGCAATGATGGATAAAAAAAGAATAGTGATCCTTGGTGGCGGCGAAAGCGGTGTGGGTTCTGCCATACTGGCCCACAAGCAAGGCTTCAGGGTGTTCCTTTCCGACAGTAATATGCTGAGCGACGCACATCGTGAAACGCTGGAAACCTACCGGATCGATTTTGAGGAGAAAGGACATACCGACGAATCTATATTGACGGCCGATGAAATTGTGAAAAGTCCCGGTATCCCCGACACTGCTCCCATCATGCGGAAGATATTGGCGAAAGGTATTCCTGTGATCTCCGAGATTGAGTTTGCCGGAAGATACACGAATGCGAAGATGATCTGCATCACCGGAAGTAACGGTAAAACCACCACAACCAGCCTGATCTACCATATCCTCCGCTCGGCAGGATTGAATGTGGGACTCGGCGGTAATATCGGAAAGAGTTTTGCCCGCCAGGTGGCAGAAGAGTCTTATGACTATTACGTGTTGGAGTTGAGTAGTTTTCAATTGGAAGGGGTGTATGATTTTAAGGCTGATATCGCAGTGCTGCTGAATATTACCCCCGATCATCTGGATCGTTACGATCATAACCTGCAAAATTACGTGGACGCCAAAATGAGGATTATCCGGAATCAGAAAACCGACGATGCCTTCATTTACTGGGTCGATGATCCTTTAGTGACGAAAGAGATTGAGAAGTTGAAGCCAGCGGCCGCCACATATCCCTTTGGAGAGAAAAAAACCGGTCAAATGGCAGCATATACCGAAAACGGGAAACTCTACATTCAAAAGAAAGAAGATATATTCGATATGGAACTGGAATTGCTTGCTTTGGAAGGGATGCATAACGTCTATAACTCGATGGCATCAGGAATTGTCGCTAAACTGATGGATGTCAGCGATGAACAGTTGCGTACATCCCTGTCCGATTTCAAAGGAGTCCCGCACCGGCTCGAGAAAGTGGCTACGGTGCGTGGCGTGCAGTATATTAACGACTCCAAAGCGACCAATGTGAATGCATGCTGGTATGCCTTGCAAAGTATGCGTGCGAAAACCGTATTGATCCTTGGAGGAACCGACAAAGGGAACGATTATGCCGAAATTGAAGAGTTGGTACGTGAAAAGGTAAGGGCACTGGTCTTTCTGGGAAAAGACAATAGTAAACTGCACGCATTCTTCGACGGTAAAGTGGATGAGATACGCGATGCGGCTTCGATGACCGGGGCGGTGGAGGCAGCCTATCAACTGGCGCGGAAAGGCGACACGGTATTACTCTCGCCCTGTTGTGCCAGCTTCGATCTGTTCAAAAACTACGAAGACCGCGGCGACCAGTTCAAGGAGTGCGTCAGACGGCTTTAATCAACAAATCAACAAATCAAATTATGCTTGACGACAGTAATCAAATGGCTGATTCCGATCAGTTTTATGATGGGGCGGCAGAAACGGAGTCTTCGTTAGGTGAGTTCGGACGTAAGATATTCAAAGGTGATAAAGTGATCTGGCTGGTCTTTATCATTCTGTGTGTTATTTCACTGGTGGAGATATTCAGTGCTACCAGCACCATCGTCTATCGTCAACAAAATATGTGGGGGCCGATACTCCGTCACGCCATGTTCCTGATTGGCGGGGTGGGAGTGATCCTGCTTATTCACAATATCCCCTACCGCTACTTCTCATCGTTGATATTCGTACTGATGGGAGCCATTGTGTTGCTGATCCTGACACCGTTCATAGGTACCAGCGTCAATGGGGCCGACCGGTGGATATCTTTTATGGGTTTCACTATCCAGCCTTCGGAAATAGCCAAGATCTCACTCATGGGGACCATCGCCTTTCTTCTCAGCAGACAGAACGGGGAGAACGACGGCCTTCTCTTCCGATGGATGATCGGCTTGATGGTGGTTGTCTGTGGGATCATCGCCATGGATAACCTCTCGACAGCTGTGTTGCTGTTCGGGATCTGTTATCTGCTGATGTTCATCGGCAACGTGAAATTCCTGCGGTTGTTGAAAGTCGCAGGGGTGGGGATAGGAGCAGTACTCCTGTTTATTCTGCTGTTGAATGTGATCCCGGAAAACTGGACCGACTCCGGACCCCTCAACCGCATGGGTACATGGAAAAACCGCATCGCGAATTTCAGCACGCATAAAGAGTTATCGGAAGAGGAGTACTTTACCATTACCGACGAAAATTATCAGGTGGCACATGCCAAGATAGCCATTGCCAACGGCAGTGTATTGGGAGTCTTTCCCGGCAACAGCACCGAACGCGATTTTCTGCCACAAGCCTATTCCGACTTTATCTATGCTATTATCATTGAAGAGATGGGGCTCCTGGGAGGGGTTTTTGTCCTGCTGCTCTATGTGATTATTCTGATTCGCGCGGGAATGATCGCGCGGAAGACTGAGAAACTCTTTCCCAAGTACCTTGTCCTGGGGTCGGCGTTGATGCTCTCCATCCAGGCTTTTGTCAATATGGCGGTGGCAGTCAACCTGATCCCGGTCACCGGACAGCCATTGCCATTGGTAAGTCGCGGTGGGACTTCCACGCTGATCACCTGTGCCTATTTCGGGTTGATCCTGAGTGCCGACCGGTTCGGCATCGGCAAGAAGAAAGAGGAGAAAACTCTTGAGACAAAAGCCGACCAGGATGAGGAGAGTGATGACGATCTTCCCAATCCCGCCAATGAAATAAAAGAGTCGGTCGACAAATTGGAAGATAAGGTTGAATTTGAAATTATTCAGGTATGAAGCGAGTAATTATCAGCGGCGGTGGCACAGGCGGACATGTTTTTCCGGCAATAAGCATCGCCAATGCCGTGAAGGAGCGATGGCCCGACAGTGAGATACTTTTCGTGGGAGCGGAAGACAGGATGGAGATGGAGCGGGTGCCGGCAGCCGGGTATAAAATCGTTGGCCTGCCGGTGGCCGGATTCGACCGGAAGAATCTTCTCAGGAACGTCTCTGTGATGGTAAAACTCTTCAAAAGCATGCGGAAGGCGCGTAAGATCATTAATGACTTCAGACCCGATATCGTCGTGGGCGTGGGAGGATATGCCAGTGGTCCCACATTGAAGGCGGCATCGGTGAAAGGTGTGCCGACCCTTCTGCAGGAACAGAACTCTTACGCAGGGGTAACCAATAAGATGCTGGCACGCAAGGCGGACACTATTTGTGTGGCCTATGAAGGGATGGAACAATTTTTCCCGAAAGAGAAGATCGTCCTCACCGGTAATCCCTGTCGCCAGGATCTGGTCATATCGGAGGAGAATCGGAGGCGGGGACACGTTCATTTTCAGTTGGATCCCGCCAAGAGGACTATGCTGATGTTGGGAGGGAGCCTTGGTGCCCGTACCCTCAATCAAAGTATCACACGCGCGTTTCCAAAACTGGCTGAAGCTGATGATCTACAGGTGATCTGGCAATGCGGAAAATATTATTATAAGGAGATGCGGCAACTGCAAGCCGAAGGTAAGATACCGTCAAACGTGCATCTGTTTGATTTCGTCTCGCGGATGGATTACGCTTATTCTGTGGCTGACCTGATAATATCCCGTGCCGGTGCCGGCTCTATCTCTGAATTCAGCCTGTTGGGAAAGGCGGTCATTCTGGTGCCTTCCCCCAATGTGGCCGAAGACCATCAGACAAAGAATGCCCGGGCGCTGGTGGACAAGGGCGCGGCTATTATGATTCCGGATGATGAGGCTTCCGGTGTCCTGTTCGACAAGGCGATGGCACTGGTAAGAAATGATGAAGATTTGAAAAGGCTGGGCGATAATATCGCGAAACTGGCACAACCCGATTCAGCAAAACAGATCGTCGACGAAATAGAAAAGATCGTTTTCCCGAAAAGGGGAGGGGATTGAGAGAGATTGATTTAGATTGAATGAGATTGAGAATGATTGATTCAACATATTGACACATTATTCACATTGGCACATTAGCACATTAGCACATTATTCACATTGGATAGATGAACTATGAATCGATATATTTTATAGGTATTGGCGGCATCGGCATGAGCAACCTGGCCCGCTATTTTCTTTCGAAAGGGAAAAAGGTGGGAGGTTATGACCGTAGCGAATCGTTGCTTACCCGCTCGTTGCGGGAAGAGGGCGCATTTATCCATTATGAGGATGATATTCATGCTATTCCGGCGCCATTTTTCAATAACGAGAAAACGTTGGTAGTCTATACACCTGCCGTCCCCGCGTCACATGGTGAACTTCGCTATTTCCGCGGGAACGGATATGTGGTGATGAAAAGGGCGCAGTTGCTCGGCGAGATCACCGCCAGCAGCGATGCTGTCTGTGTGGCGGGAACCCATGGAAAGACTACCGTGTCGAGCATGATCGCCCACCTGTTACGGCAGTCTCAAGTGGATTGCAATGCCTTTCTGGGAGGTATTCTGAAAAATTATAATAGTAATCTGCTGCTCTCTCGCGCGAGTCACATTACGGTTGTGGAGGCTGATGAATACGACCGTTCCTTCCACTGGCTGAAGCCGTGGATCGCGGTCGTCACTTCGGCTGATCCCGATCATCTCGACATTTATGGTACGGAAGAGGCGTATAGGGAGAGCTTTGAGAAATTCACCTCACTGATCCGGCCCAACGGGCACCTGATCATCAAGAAGGGGATACCGATGACCCCACATGCCGGAGAGACGGTGAAGATATGGAGCTATGGAGAGTCAGACGGTGATTTTCACGCGGAGAATATCCGTATAGGAAATGGGGAAATTCTGTTCGACTTGGTGACACCTTCGGAGGTTATCAGGGATATTTCACCGGGTGTTCCCGTGAAGATCAATATTGAGAATGGCGTGGCTGCCGCGGCTGCGGCGCTGCTGAGCGGTGTCACACCTGGCGAGATCCGGGAAGCCATGCATACCTTCCAGGGAGCCGCCAGACGGTTCGATTTTCGTATCAAGACCGACCGGATAGTTTTTATCGACGATTATGCCCATCACCCGCGGGAACTCTCGGCAGCCATCGAGTCGATCAAAGCGCTCTACACAGGTAAGAAGATAACAGCTGTTTTCCAACCCCATCTCTATTCACGAACCCGTGATTTCGCGCAGGAATTCGCGGAGAGTTTGTCGCTTTTGGATGATGTGCTACTGCTGGATATTTATCCGGCCAGGGAAGAACCCATTGAGGGAGTCTCCTCACAACTCATTTTCGACAAGATGACATCGGCGCGGAAATTGCTTTGCACAAAACAGGAATTGACCGGTCTGCTCCGGAACAAGGATGTGGAAGTATTGGTGACGTTCGGAGCGGGAGACATCGACCAGCTTCTTCCCCAAATAGAGCAGGTGTTGAAAGAGAAATATCTGTCGGGAAGTAAATGATTTTGAAGAGTTCATGTGATTAAATAACAAATTGTATCTTTGCAGGTGATAAATATTTTTATCAGGTGAAAAGAATTCTCATCATATTGATTGCGGCAGTGGTCATTGGCTACCTGATCTTTTCGGCATCCTATTTCAGGGAAATGTCGAGAAACAGAGCATGTGAGAGGTTTGGCGTAGTGATTCAAGACAGTGCCCACTACCGGTTTGTATCGCCGCAGGATATTGTGAATCTGGTGAAACGGTACGACCTCGATCCGGTCGGCAAGAGATTCGGTGAGATCAACACGCTGGCCATCCGGGATACCATCCTTACCAACAGGCTGGTAGAGTCCGCAAGGGTGTACATCACCCCGGGCGGTTCTGTGATGGCGACGGTGTCTCAACGGAAACCGGTATTGAGAGTTATCTCTGATATAAAGGGCAATTTCTATGTGGATCATGAGCGAAGTATTATGCCTGTATCCGGTAATTTCGCTGTGTATGTACCTGTCGCCACTGGGGTTATTGACGAGGAATTTGCCCGGACCCGGTTGTATGACTTTGCCCTCTTCCTTCGTTCCCATCCCGATTGGGATGCATGGATAGAGCAGATAGTAGTGCAAAAGAACCAGGATGTGGAGTTGATCCCCAGGGCAGGTAATTTCAGGATCATTATGGGAAGCCTCGACGATTATCAGGCAAAGCTGGCCAAATTTGCCCGTTTTGTGGAGGAAGGACTGAATGTGGTGGGATGGAATCGTTATTCTGCCATCAATCTGAAGTATGATAACCAGGTGGTTTGTACCAAAAAATAGGTATGCTGCCGGTGGAAAATTCATTTACGGTGGATATACCCACATTGCTTAGCTGCAAATGATGTTAAAAAGCAAACAAAAGGCATTGTCAGGACGTTTGTTAAAAAATAATGTGACTGTAACTCAAGGTTCATCTTTGACTGAATAATATGACGCAATCAGGATTTATAGCTGTAATTGATCTTGGCACTTCCAAGATCAAAGGAGTTGTTGGCCGTAAAAACGAAAATGGGGTTATCTCCATTCTGGCAAGCAGCTCCATCGATTCCGGGAACTCGATCCGCAGAGGTATGATTTACAATATCGAACAGGCCGGAGCAAATGTGCATAAACTGATCATGATGCTTGAAAACAGCTTGGAGCGAAGAATCGGCAAAGTGTATGTTTCTCTCTCAGGCCAATCATTGCATACGATGGAATTCAGTGAGATGCTGCGAGTCTCGTCCGGAATGGTCACCGAGGAAGAGGTGAACCGGTTACGTAAATCGGCCGAGAAATTCCAGCCCGAGCTGAAACGCAATTACAGGATTGCAGATGTGGAATATTATATCGACGATAAACCGGAACCGAGTCCGGTGGGAGTGACGGGTTCCGAGATAGAGGCCGGTTTCAAACTGATTGTCGGACGTCCCAATCTACTCGTAAACATAGAGAAGAGTATTGCCGCTAAAACCGATCTGGAGATTGCCGATTATATCGTAGGGCCGATGGCGTCGGCATCTATTGCGTTAAATGACGAGGAAAAGGAGTTGGGTTGCGTTTTTCTGGATTTCGGGGCGGGCACTACCACCCTGTCGGTCTACAAAGGCGGAATACTGCGTCGGATGATAGTCATTCCTTTTGGCGGAAAGAATCTCACGAAAGATATCTGCGCGTTGAACTTTACCGAGAATGACGCCGAACAACTGAAGATAAAATTCGGAAAAGCTTTTGAAAGCCAGGAGGGGCCTGTGTTCTTGTCTCCTTTTTCTTCGAAACCGGATGTCGATCTAACCGAGCTGAACAAGGTGATAGGCATGCGGTTGGATGAGATAACGGCCAATGTCAAGGAGCAGATCTCCCTGTCGGGATATGAAGGCCAGTTGGGTGCGGGGTTGATTATTACAGGGGGTGCCTCGCAGCTGAAAAACCTGGATCTCTATCTCACACAGAAATTGAAGATGCCGGTAAGAAGAGCCTCTGCCAAAAAAACACTGGTCAATAACTTTCCCGACCTGATGCATGATCCTGCCTTCACACAAGCGTTGGGAATGCTTCTTTTTGCTGAAGAGAATTGTGAGATGATAAAATCGGAACCTGTGGAAACCGCGGATGAGGAAAGCGGCAGATCCGGTGCTTCCGGTTGGTTCAGCGGGATAGGACGAAATTCGAGACCCGAAAGAAAACCGAAACCCCCTAAAGTGAAGAAATCCAAGCCTGAGAAGCATGAGGGAGGATTTTTCTCGAAAATGGAAGATGTATTCGGAGGTATTTTCTCTGAAGATGATGAAGAATAAGACTGTTTTTATTTGCGACAGATGGACGACGAATTATTGGATTTTCAGATAGAGAGCCGCACCGACGCCATTATCAAGGTAATCGGAGTGGGCGGCGGCGGCGGCAACGCCGTGAACCATATGTTTCAAGAGGGGATACACGATGTCTCTTTCGCTTTGTGTAATACCGATAACCAGGCACTGATGGAATCGCCGGTACCGGTAAAGGTGCAACTGGGTGGTCAGACCACCGGAGGGCTCGGGGCCGGGAATAAACCCGAGATTGCCCAACGCGCGGCCGAAGAGAGTGTCGATTTGATTGAAGATCTCCTGAACGACGGCACGCGGATGGTTTTTATCACTGCCGGGATGGGCGGTGGAACCGGAACAGGAGCCGCTCCCGTGGTGGCGCGTGTGGCAAAGGACATGGGAGTGCTCACGGTGGGCATTGTAACCATTCCCTTTATGTTTGAAGGCCCAAGGAAAATCGTGCAGGCATTGAAAGGGGTGGAGGAGATGGCGAAAAACGTAGATGCATTGCTGGTGATCAATAACGAACGCCTGCGGGATATCTACAGCGACCTGACTATGTTGAACGCTTTTGCCAAAGCGGATGATACTTTGGCCACAGCCGCCAGGAGCATCGCCGAGATCATCACCGTGCACGGACATGTGAACCTCGACTTTGCCGATGTGAACACCACCCTGAAAGACGGTGGTGTGGCTATCATGAGTAGTGGTTTGGGTAAAGGGGAGGACAGGATCAACGATGCGATAAAGAATGCGTTGCACTCACCGTTACTCAATAATAACGATGTGTTCAGTGCCAAGAAGATACTCATCAATCTCTCTTTTGGCGAAGCACATCCGCTGATGATGGAAGAGATGAACGCGCTTCACGATTTTATGTCGAAATTCAGCAGGGAGATAGAGGTTATCTGGGGAGCTGCCGTGGAAGAGTCGCTCGACGAAGAGGTGAAGGTGACATTGCTCGCTACCGGTTTTTCGATTACCAGCGTGCCGGGTATCGAAGAGCATGAACAGGAAAAGAGCCGGGCCGAGCAGATCCAGCAACAGATCGAAAAGGATGCGAAACTGGCACAGGAGAAAAAAGACAAGGAACTGATCGAGAAATATTACGGCAAAACCGGGCTGAAAACACTCACCAGCGTCAACTACCGATTGGAGCCTTTTGTACTGACCATCGACGAACTGGATGACGATAAAGTATTGGAGGCCTTGGAAAAGACTCCTGTGTTTAAACGGGAGTCCACCTTTAATCCCCGTATTTTCTCATCTGATGCGCAGCCACAACAATCATCCTCGTTATTCGATTGAGGAGGATGGTAAGAGATCACTATTCAATCAACAAAATAGATATATCATCCAATCAAACATTATGTCACTCATAGATACTATTACCGACGAGATAAAGAAAGCCATGCTGGCCAGGGATAAGGTGCGGCTGGAGGCATTGAGGGCAATCAAGAAAGAATTGCTGGAAGCTAAGACGGCCAAGGGAGCGGGCGATGAACTTACGGAAGAGGCGACGACCGCTCTTTTGCGGAAGATGGTGAAACAGCGTAGGGAGAGTGCGGAGATTTATACGGCACAAAAACGGGATGATCTTGCCGGCCCCGAGATTGCACAAATGGAGGTGATAAGGGAATTCCTCCCGGAACAACTTTCCCCGATAGAGCTGGAAGCCGCTGTGAAACGTATTATTGAGAAGACAGGAGCGTCTTCCCTGAAAGAGATGGGAAAGGTGATGGGCATTGCCTCCAAACAGCTTGCCGGCGGGGCCGAGGGGAAAGATATCGCGGAAACAGTAAAACGTTTGCTGACATAACCGCCCCGCGTTTTGTGCAAGAAATCAGTTTCTCCTGTTATAGGGTATATAGACCTTTTTTAACCGTTTGTCCAGTTTGTTGGTTTTTCGCGCCCTGTTCTCTAATTTCTGTAACTCCTTCTCTCTGTTTCTGCCCGTATCAAAATCGTCCGTCAGCATCAGCAGGGAGAGGGTTTCCTCGTCAATGAAGTTGATCTTGAAAGCAACCGTCCTGTTTTCTATTATATCGTTCTCGGCAAGTCTGATCCTGTAATCTTTCCCCGGCGTGTAATCAAGGGAGATGGAGTGATACCCCAGTGAAGTGGCTGAAAGGGAGGAGATTTTATGGCAAGGGGTGAAAAACACTTTTCCATCATTGCCTGTCACCTTGCCGCTGACGAGCTTACCCGATTTGGTTCGTGATTCCACCAATATGCCCTGAACAGCATAGTTCTGCGGACTGACCGTATGAACCACGCAAGTGTCTTTTCCGGAACCGTCCAATAACTCATAGGTTGTCTTATTCCCCGAATAATCGGATGTGTGAATAAACAGGTAATCACCGGCCAGTTCATAGGTGCCTTCTCCCGCATGCGCTGAAGAAAGTCCTCCGAAACCGCTGATGCGGAATATTACTTTTTCATTCGAAAAAGCAAGGGAGTCGGCTCCGTTTTTATAGGTTCCATCCAATTGTTGCGCAAAGAGAGATATTCCCGATAAGAGTATACCTGTAAGTAACAGAAATTTTTTCATGCTCGTTTAGGTGTCATGTATTATAAAAGGCAAAAATACGATGAATATTCGTGATGAAAAAAAATGAAATGTTAAATCGTCCCTTGTGACCGATATCTTTTCACTCTGCCATGAGTGGTCTCAAAACCAAGAAGGAGAAAAACCTGTGGTTCTCCTCCTTTCCGGCTATTGAATAGGGTAAGCGGCAGTAAACTGTCTTTTACAATCCTTTTTCCGCAAGATAACGTTCGGCATCTATGGCAGCCCTGCATCCGGTTCCGGCTGCGGTGACAGCCTGACGGTAAATGGGATCGGCCGCGTCGCCGCAGGCGAAAACACCTTCTACATTGGTTTTTGCGGTAGGGTGTTCAGTGATAATATAACCTACCTTGTCCATCCTGATGAAATCTTTGAATATGTCGGTGTTGGGAGTGTGGCCGATAGCGAGGAAGAATCCGTCGATGGGGAGATCGTACCGTTCCTCGTCCTGTTCACCCATGCGTTTTACCAAATGGACGCCTTCCACTCCGTTTTCACCGTAGAGGCCTACCGCGTTATGCTCGAAAAGGACATCGATTTTGGGATTATTCATCACTCGCTCCTGCATGATCTTGGAAGCGCGCAGGTGGTCCTTGCGGACAATCATATAGACTTTGTTCGCCAGGCCTGACAGATAGGTAGCCTCTTCACAGGCGGTATCGCCGCCGCCCACCACAGCTACCACTTTCTTGCGGTAAAAGAAGCCGTCGCAGGTGGCACAGGCCGACACTCCTTGTCCGGCGTACTTGATTTCATCCAGTAGGCCGAGGTATTTGGCGGATGCCCCGGTGGAGATGATGACCGTGTCCGCCTCGATCACCTGTTCGTTGTCAATGGTTACTTTGAGCGGACGCGCCGAAAAGTCGACCGCCGTAGCTCTTCCGGAACGGACTTCGGTGCCGAATCTCTGCGCCTGCTTTTTAAGATCTTCCATCATCTCCGGCCCTGTAATCCCCTGGGGATAACCGGGGAAATTCTCTACCTCGGTGGTAGTCGTTAGCTGTCCCCCCGGCTCCAAACCCTCATAAAGAATGGGTTCGAGATTTGCTCGTGAAGCGTAAATGGCAGCTGTATAGCCGGCCGGTCCTGATCCGATGATCAGGCAACGTGTTTTATTTCTCATTGCTGTTTTTGAATTTAAAATCCTTCTTCACTCTTGTTATACCGGAAGAAGGTGTATGGATTATTAATTAGTTCAAAGTTACAACTTTTCTTGCATATGCCGTATCGGTTATTATCATAATCTATTTGCGGTAAACGGAAAATATGGGCTTACCTGAGATCCACTATTTCCACGCCGGGATAATCGTTTTTGTCGAATCTGAATAGGGTATCACTGAATTGATGATTCGTGTTGTAGCCGGAAATATCGATTTTGTTTTTCATCCCGTCGGCCATGGTAAGGATCACCTGAATGATATTGCCGCTCTCCTTGTCAATGGCTGCAGTGATGGATTTGAAATCTTTATTCCGGCTGGCGGGAACCATGTCGACCAGGTGCGCGCTCTTGCCGTTGATTGTTTTGGAAGCAGGTGGTTTCAACGTGAATCCGTTCTTGTATATTCCCAGAAGCGCGAGCGGGCTGATGGAGGCTATTTCGCTGGGAGTGGGAGCGCTGATATTCAATTCGTTCACATCTTTCATCAATAACCATTGGGTTTTTCCGTCGAACCAGATATCCATGGCTTCCATCTCGAGTTTGAATTTGTCGCCTTTTATATAAGCTTCGCCTGACTGGGGATTATAGGCTGTGCCATCCTTATCGGTCAGTGTCGATTTGAATGATAACCTGATACCGTCGGAAGCCTCGTAAGTGGCATAGGCTTTGTCCAAAAGCGCCTTGGCATCGTTTGAATTCTGGGCGAATGTATATCCTGTATATGCTGACAGGAGGAAAAATAATACTATGGATGAGATGGTCTTCATTGTAGCTGTTTTTGTTTGTTTGATGGATTGGACTGCAAAAACGGGAGTTGGTTTATTCAGGGAACTCACATGCCGGGAACTCACATGCCGGGAATCCACATTCGAAAAATATACCGGTCATTTACCTCAATGAGTCCAACAACTTTTCCAGTGAATATTCATCGGCAATGAATACTTCGCGCGGTTTGCTGCCCTGCACGGCACCTACTATTCCCGCGGCCTCAAGTTGATCCATCAGTCTTCCGGCACGGTTATAGCCGATAGAGAACTTACGCTGTATGAGCGAAGTCGATCCCTGCTGATGTACTACGATAAGGCGGGCGGCCTCGTCAAAAAGAGGATCCCTGTCACCCAGGTCGGCGGCACCGGGTCCGGCTTCCATGTCGGAAATCACCTCCGGAAGAGCGAAAGCAGCGTCATATCCCCGCTGTTTCCCGATGTATTGGGAGATCTCCTCCACTTCGGGAGTATCCACAAATGCGCACTGGATACGGATCAGCGAGCTCCCTTGTGAAAAGAGCATATCGCCCCGTCCGATGAGCTGGTTGGCCCCGCTCATGTCGAGGATGGTGCGGGAGTCGATCTGGGAAGTGACCCGGAAGGCCATCCTGGCGGGAAAGTTCGCTTTGATGGTGCCGGTGATGATGTTGGTGGTGGGACGCTGTGTGGCGATCACCATATGCATCCCCACGGCACGCGCTTTCTGTGCGATACGGGCGATAGGCATCTCGATCTCTTTTCCGGCCGTCATGATCAGATCGCCAAACTCATCAATCACCACCACGATGTAAGGCATGTACCTATGTCCCTTTTCGGGGTTCAGACGGCGTTTGACAAACTTTTCGTTATATTCCTTGACGGTACGCACGTGCGCCCTCATCAGCAACTCGTAACGGTCGTCCATCTCTTTGGTGAGTGAGTTCAGTGTCTGGGTCACTTTGGTCACATCGGTGATAATGGCTTTCTCTTCATCCGGCAGTTTCGCCAGATAATGCTTTTCGACAGCGGAATAGATATTGAACTCCACCATCTTGGGATCGATCAGCACCATCTTCATTTCCGAGGGATGCTTTTTATACAACAAAGAGGTAATGATGGCGTTCAAGCCGACCGATTTCCCTTGCCCGGTGGCCCCCGCCACTAACAGGTGGGGCATTTTGGTAAGGTCGAAGATAAAGACCTCGTTGGTAATGGTCTTTCCCAATGCCACGGGCAGTTCGTAGTCACATTCCTGAAATCTTTTGGAACTGATCACCGATTGCATCGAAACGATTTGCGGGTCTTTATTGGGCACTTCAATGCCGATGGTTCCCTTTCCGGGCATGGGTGCGATGATACGGATACCCAGTGCGGAGAGGCTGAGCGCGATATCATCTTCAAGATTCCTGATCTTTGAAATACGCACGCCCGCTTGGGGCACGATCTCGTAAAGCGTGATAGTGGGCCCCACGGTCGCTTTGATCGAGGTTATTTCGATACCGTAATTGCGTAATGTGTGGATGATCTTTTCTTTATTTTCATTCTGCTCGTTCATATCCACCGCCCGGTCGCCGGTATTATACACCTTCAACAGGTTCATGGTGGGGAATCTGAATGAAGAGAGATCTTTCCGCGGGTCGTAATCCTCTTCCAACTCCGGTGTCAATTCCGGCAGCCCGGTTTCTTCTTTTGGCTTATTTTCTTCGGCATGGGGTGTGTGGACAGCTTCATCATCCTCCGGAACGATCACCTCGAAATCATCCTCCACCTGGAGTGGCTTCTTTGTCACGGATGGTTTTGGAGATAGGGTGGTAGACTCCGTAAAGTTGTGTGTGGTACTGGCGGTTGTGGTTTCCCGTTGCACTGTCCGCGCTGTTGGTTTATCCTGCTCATATGTTTCCTCCTCCTGCCCCTCTTCCCTGAGAGGCTTTACATTCTTCAACCATGTGAAGAACCGTCGGGTCAATCCCGGCTTTTTCTCTTTTTCAGGCTCATCCCAGCCCTCTTCAATGGCGGAGGATATGTCGTTTTGCGGAGCAAAGGAGGATGTGCTGTTGATCAGTGTCTCCTGTATCTTGTACATCGAACTCTTCCGGAATGCCACTACAATGATCGTGATGAACAATAAGATAAGCAATAGAATGCCCGGCCATCCTACACTGTTTTCCAATATCTGTTCAATCTGGATGCCATGTGAGCCGCCCCATTTCACATGAGTATCCGGAAAAAGCCTGTCCAGAATGAAGGCGCTGGAGACGGAACCGCCGATAAGACCGAATGCGGTGATAAAAAGGGCTTTCAGGAATGAGAGGCGCGTCACATTCATTATACGCAATCCGATATAGATCAGGAAGATGGGGATAAGTGCGGAGAAGAGGCCAAACCAGTCATTCACCAGTCTTTCGGCAATGTAGGCGCCGCCCGCACCCGTCCAGTTATCTATCTCGGACGCGTCAGAGCGTACTACCTCCAAGTATGTTTTGTTGATTACTTTGCTTTGGTCGTCCGCGCCGGTAAAAAAGAACGATACAATGGCAAGCAACATGAAGATGCCCATGAAGGCGATTATCACCCCCGAAATGAAATGCACCCGTTCATTCTTCAAAAAGGAGACAATCCTCTTCTTTTGTCCTTGTTTTGGTTTTTGTCTTTGTCTTTTTTTCTTTCTTCTGGCCATATAGGATATATTTCCTGGACTGTTTGTGATTGCGGCAATCTATGAGATAAACGCTTTGCAAAAACGTCACCACAAAAGTAATAAAAAAATATCGTATAACAGAAGAATGCGGGTAAACAAACTAAGTGTCTGGAGAATAAGTTGGTGTTTTAATTTGTGACAGGCTCATCCTCTTTGTTGTCGGATGAAAGATCTGTTTCTGTTTTGTTGATGACTTCAATCGGCTTATCGTCTGTTATTTCTACAATCCTTGTGGAAACAGCGTATTGGTCGGGATAGATCTTTCCCCCGATTTCATTGGCCCACGCTTTGGTGAATTCGGCACCGATATAGACAATAATGGACGAATAGTATATCCATGAAAGAAGGATAATGAGGAATGCGGCGGCACCGTATACCGATAGGGTATTGCGTGTCCCGAGATAAACGGATATGGCAAATTGGCCGATCAGGAAAAAGATGGTTGTGACAATGCCCCCTACCATCACATCCTTAAACTTTATTTTAGCATCGGGCAATATTTTGAAGATCAATATGAATAGGGAAGATACGACCAAGATATTGAGAACCATCCCGATAACCTGAAAAAGAATGGCCGTTATGTCCGGGAAATAAGCAATTAATTGTTGCCTCAAACTGTTTATAAGGGTGGAAACCGACAAGGTGATCAGCAATAGGAATCCCAGGATCAGAATGATGGAGAAAGAGAGCACTCTGTTTCTTACATAGTGCAACCATCCTTTTTTAGGCTTGGGCTTTATTCCCCAGATGGTATTCAAGGAAGTTTGCATCTCCGCAAAAATGGCCGTGGCACCGAAAATCATTACTCCTAAACTTATAAGTCTCGCGAGGGTGGAGCTGTCAGCATCCGATGTGTTTCTTATAATGTCCCGCAATTGCGCGGTAACTTCGCTGCCCACCAACTCATCCATTGTTCCGTATACCTGAGATGAGATATCCTGATCGAACCAGGTGCCGAAGGTAACCATGAAAGTAAGAAAGGGCACAAGGGCAAAAATAGTGGCATAAGCCAAAGAAGCACTTAGCTTGGTTACCCCGTCATTGGTAAATCCTTGTATGGTCAACTTAATGATATTAAGGATCGACCGGAATGAAATTCTCTTGCGGATTCGTTTTTTTGCCATAATAACAGTCAGCTATAGCCTCTATAACAAAGTTCACCTGTGCATTGTTCTTCCTTTGACCTATCTAATCTTACCTGCTGAAAAGCGAAAGGTCCGCGAATCACTTCGCAGACCCTTCTTGTTAACACAATCTTCATGAAACAAACTACACTATCGAGTTGATTGCAGAATGATAATCCGGCTCCTGTGCAATCTCAGGAACCAGTTCGGTATATACTACCTTTCCTTGCGGGTCTACTACCACCACCGCCCGGGCCAAAAGACCTTTCAACGGGCCGTCGGTCATCAGCAGGCCGTAATCTTCTCCAAACGACTTGTGGCGGAAACAGGAAAGTGTGACCACATTTTCAATGCCTTCTGCACCACAGAATCTTCCGGCTGCGAAGGGCAGATCCGCGGAAATGCAAAGCACGACCGTATTTTTCAACGAAGCGGCTTCTTGATTGAAACGACGCACCGAGGCGGCGCATACACCGGTGTCGATGCTCGGAAAGATATTGAGAACAACATATTTCCCTTTGAAGTCCCCTAACCCGGCTTCCGAAAGGTCACCCTTTACCAACGTGAAATCGGGTGCCACCGAGCCTTTTACAGGCAGCTCTCCGCTTGTCTGCACGGGATTGCCTTTCAATGTTATACTTGCCATTATATTATTGCTTATTTAAATTCATTCAATTTCATTGGCCGTTTTGAGTCGCCTTTGCTCCTCAATTTTCAATTGTCACTAAGGGAAAGTTCAAGGATCCTCAACGAAAAGACTCAAACAATGAAAACAATCAAACAAGTTTGACTTTCCCTTTTAGCTTGACGAGCACATTTTAAATTGTCCCTTTTATGTAATCTCTAAACAATGAGTTCATTTAAATGTTCATGGCTATTCCATTTTTAACTTTAGATGCAAGTTGTTATAATTCCTCTTTAAGATAAACCGCGGTATAACTTTCTCCGTTATGGACAATCTCTTCAGGAGTCCCTTTGGCGAGGATCTGACCCCCTCTTTCTCCTCCTTCCGGCCCCAAATCGATGATATAATCGGCACACTTGATAATATCGAGATTGTGTTCAATGACAATTACGGTGTTGCCTTTTTCCACCAATTTATTCAATACTCCCAGGAGCACGCGGATATCTTCGAAGTGCAGTCCCGTGGTAGGTTCATCCAGCACATAAAGGGTATTGCCCGTATCGATACGGGCCAGTTCGGTAGCCAGTTTCACCCGCTGGCTCTCTCCCCCGGAGAGGGTGGTGGAGGATTGTCCCAGTTTGATATATCCTAATCCCACCTCCTGCAATACCTTAATTTTATGCAATATGTTTGGCACATTTTCAAAAAAATCCACCGCTTCGTTGATCGTCATGTCCAATACATCCGCGATCGATTTTCCTTTGAATCGCACTTCCAATGTTTCGCGGTTGTATCGTTTGCCATGACATTCTTCGCAATGAACCATCACGTCGGGCAGGAAATTCATCTCAATGGTTTTATATCCGTTGCCGCCGCATTTTTCACACCGGCCGCCTTTCACATTAAAAGAGAATCTCCCCGGTTTATATCCCCTGATCTTGGCTTCCGGCATTCCGGCAAATAAGAGGCGTATATCGGAGAAGACACCGGTGTAGGTCGCCGGGTTGGAGCGGGGCGTACGGCCTATGGGCGACTGGTCCACACTCACCACTTTGTCGAGATGCTCAAGCCCTTTGATCGATTGATAGGGTAGAGGATCTTTCAGGGAGCGGTAAAATTTCTGGCTGAGGATGGGTTGCAGCGTTTCGTTGATTAATGTTGATTTTCCACTGCCGGAAACACCCGTCACGCAGATAAGCGTACCTAATGGGAATGTGGCGGTCACATTTTTCAGGTTATTACCCGAGGCTCCTTCAATCGTGAGGTTTTTGCCATTTCCTTTCCGTCTTTTTTCAGGAATGGCAATTTTTAATTTGCCGTTCAGGTAGTTGGAGGTAAGGGTGTTTTTCTGCAACATTTCCGAAGGAAGGCCCTCGAAGACCACATCGCCTCCTTTCTGCCCGGCAAAAGGCCCCATATCGACTATATAGTCAGAGGCGAGCATCATGTCTTTGTCGTGTTCCACCACTACCACCGAGTTGCCCGAATCGCGCAGTTTCTTCAGCGAGTCGATCAGGCGGTGGTTATCGCGCTGGTGGAGGCCGATACTGGGTTCGTCAAGTATATAGAGCACATTCACCAACTGCGATCCGATCTGGGTGGCCAGTCGAATGCGCTGGCTCTCCCCACCGGAAAGGGATGCTGACGCGCGCGAGAGCGAGAGGTATCCCAGCCCCACGTCCAGCAGGAATCCAAGGCGCGAAAGGATCTCTTTCTTAATCTCTCCTGCGATAAGGCGTTGCTTCTCCGTCACTTCGGTTTCGGAAGAGATAATCCATTGATACAGAGATTGTATGTCCATTTCCGCCAGTTCGGCGATATTTTTCCCGTTGATCTTGAAATGCAATGCCTCCCTGTTGAGCCGCTGTCCGTGGCATTCGGGGCAGACTGAGGTGGTGATGAACTGTCCTGCCCATTTCTGGGCGGTAGCCGAAGCTTCGTCTTCCTGCTGCATTTCAATGTATTTGGCCACACCTTCGTAGGAGACCATATAATTGGAGTTTCCCAGCGACTCATTCTTTATCTTGAGCCTTTCGTCGGTGCCGTACATGATCTCATCGACAGCTTCTTGCGGGATATTTTTAATGGGTGTTTTCAATGTCACTCCATATTTTTCGCAGATGGCCGCAATTTGCCAGAAGAGCAGGTTGCTCTTTTCTTTTCCGAGAGGGGCGATACCTCCTCCGGCGATACTCAGATTGGGATCGGGTATGATCTTCTCGGTATCGATCTGGTCTACCGAACCGATACCCTTGCAGCGGTGACAGGCTCCCTGCGGTGAGTTGAAAGAAAAATTATGGGGCGCGGGTTCACTATAGGAAAGACCGGTGGTCGGGCACATAAGGCTGCGGCTGTAGTGGCGCACTTCGTCGGCCTCCACATCCTGGATGAGGATCAGGCCGGAACCCTGTTTCATGGCAGTCCGTACGCTGCTTTGCAACTTGTCGCTGAATTTATTGGATACAGCCAGCTTGTCGATCAGGATCTCGATGTTGTGGTTCTTGTATCGGTCCAGCCGCATGCCGGGAATGATTTCCCGGATCTCACCGTCGACCCTCACATTGAGGTATCCCTTTTTCCGGATCTGTTCGAACAGTTCCTTGTAGTGTCCTTTCCTGTTCCTCACTACCGGAGCAAGGATATAGATCTTTTTACCGATATACTTTTCCAGTATCAGTTCCAGTATCTGGCTGTCGGTGTACTTTACCATTTTCTCGCCGGTAACATAGGAGTATGCCTCACCGGCACGGGCGTAAAGCAGACGGAGAAAGTCATATACCTCAGTAGTGGTGCCGACTGTGGAACGGGGATTTTTGTTGGTGGTCTTCTGTTCGATGGAGATGACCGGGCTTAAGCCGGTGATCTTATCCACGTCGGGACGCTCCATCTTTCCCAGAAATCCACGCGCGTAAGCCGAGAAGGTTTCTATATAGCGACGTTGTCCTTCGGCAAAGATGGTGTCGAAAGCAAGTGATGATTTCCCGCTGCCGCTCAATCCGGTGATTACCGTGAGAGAGTCACGCGGAATAGTTACGTCTATGTTCTTTAAGTTGTGTACGCGTGCGCCGTACACCTGTATCTGTTCAGTTTCGGATGCCATAGTCTTTTTTATTTCACCACCCATGCCGGATTATGAACCTTGGGGCTTTCCCCCTTCTTGTAGTAGAGGTCTTCCTGTGTAGGAATAAGCAGGGTGTAGGTCTTACCCGACGGATTGCTCAGGCTGGTATTTCGTAGCCACGAGTTGAAGTCTTTCAACTGCGCGTAGGTGATGTTGTGTTGTTTGGCAAAAGTTGCCAGGTCGGGTATGGAGGAAAACACCTTCACCTCTTTGAACTGCATGGGCTTATAGAGATGATCCGGCCTTATGACGAATCCGTATTGCTGCGGATTTTCGAAGATCTGTTTGATGGCGAGCATGCGGTAGTAATAGCGGGAAGTCTCTTCCACCAACCAGAGGTCGAGCGAATCGTCCACCCCCTGGTCTCTCAACCCGTTGGTGACACGGGCCTGACCACCGTTATACGACAACGCGGCGGCACTCCATGAACCGTGCCTGTGGTAAGCTTCTTTCAGATAGCGACAGGCAGCCACAGTCGATTTTTCCACATGGTAGCGCTCATCCACATCGGATGTTGTCTCCAGCCCGTATTGTTTACCCGTGCTTTGGAGGAACTGCCAGAGTCCTGCCGCGCGTGCGGGAGAGACCGCCCTGGGATCCAGGCTGCTTTCTATGACCGCCAGATATTTCAGGTCATCGGGAACGCCTTGTTGTTTGAGGATCGGTTCAATGACCGGGAAGAAGCGGTTGGCCCTTTTGAAAAGCAGTAGGGTGGTGGAATGGAAGTAGGTGAAACTATTCAGTTCCCGATCCATCCGCTCCCGTTTATCATAGCGGTCGAAAGTGATCCGTTCTCCCGCAAATTCCATACTTTCCGGAATGGCCACCGAGGCGGTCATGGAGAGTACCAATGGTCGTTCCGATTCGGTTTTCTCGATGTTATTTCCCGAAGTGAGGGCTATGAATAATATCCCCAATCCTATTATCAATATTGAGAAAGAGATCAATAGTGCCGATTTCTTCATTCTTTATTTAGCTTTGTGAATTCTTATAATATTTTTCCGGCGACTGGGTGCCGGTATATTTTTGTGTAGAACAAAGATAATCGTTTTTTTGAAAATTTGGAAATGAGCAGTGAGAACTCAAAATTTTCATATATATTCGCACTTGGTGTTATTCGGCTTTGCCGATATTCATTCGCTCCGGTTATGTTTAACAACAGGGCGACAACTCAATAACAATCGAATAGTCACTTTATTGCTTTATTCCAAAAGAAAATGAAACTAAAAACGCCAGGGTCAGTAATTAAAGCACATGATATAAACCGGTTCAGATTCCGGGATACCCCGTTTGTGAAGTTGATGAACAAACGGATTTACAACGTCCTGATGGTGGCTTCCAGATATGATATGTTCATCCTGGAAGATGACGGTCGTGTCGATGAACAGATTTTCAATGAGTATACCTCACTCAACCTCCGCTATCCGCCGCGCTTTACACAGGTGGGCAACAGCCGGGAAGCGCTGGCAGAGCTGAAACAGAATCGTTATGAGTTGATCATCTGCATGCCCAACATGGATAATAGTGACACTTTCGACCTGGCGAAGCAAATCAAAGCGCGCTACCCGGATATTCCTGTAGTGTTGCTCACACCTTTTTCCAAAGCGGTCACACAATCGTTACGGAAGTCAGACCTGAGCGGTATCGATTACGTCTTCAGTTGGTTGGGCGACACGGATCTGCTGTTGGCGATCATCAAGATCATTGAAGACCGGATAAATGTGGAGCACGACGTAAAGACGGTCGGCGTGCAGACTGTGCTCTTGGTGGAAGATTCCGTGCGTTTCTATTCAACGGCATTACCCTTGCTTTATAAGTTTGTGCTCAGTGAATCGAAAGAGTTCTCGAAGGAGGCCCTCAATGACCACCTGAGAATGCTCCGCATGCGCGGACGTCCAAAGATCCTGCTTGCCCGTAACTATGAGGAGGCGATCACCTATTACAAAAAGTATGGTGATAATATGCTGGGTGTGATCAGTGATATGAGTTTCAATATTGATGGGAAGAAGGAGAAATTAGCCGGTAAGCAGCTCGGTGAATGGATCCGGAAGAAAGACCGTTATATCCCGATTATTTATGCTTCGTCGGAGTCGGAAAACCGGAAATATGCAGCCGATGTGGATGCTGTATTTATTGATAAGAATTCCAAGACTTTTCCGCAGGATATGCGGAAAGCAATCAAGGAGAATCTGGGTTTTGGAGACTTCATTATCACCGATCCCATTACCCAACAAGAGATATTCCGGATCAAGAATCTGAAGGAGTTGCAAATGAATATCCGTAATATCCCTGATGATGCTTTATATTACCACCTTTCGAGAAACCATTTTTCCAGGTTTTTTTATTCCCGGGCCATGTTTCCTGTGGCAGAGATGCTTAAAAAGATAGATGTCTCGGAATATGCCAATATGCATGACGCGCGAGAACTTATTTACGCGACTATCGTGCAATACAGGCGTATGAAGAATACCGGAGTGGTAGCTGTTTTCGAGAAAGACCGATTCGACCAGTATTCGAACTTCGCCCGTATCGGAGAGGGTTCACTTGGAGGTAAGGGAAGAGGATTGGCTTTTATCGGTTATATGGTGAAAACCCATCTGGAGTTGAATAATAATCACAACTTTCCTGTGACCACTCCCAAGACGGTGGTGCTATGCACTGATATCTTCGATGAATTCATGGAGGCCAATAATCTCTATCCGGTGGCCCTTGCGGATCTGGAAGACGAGATGATCCTGAAGCATTTTCTTGCCGCCAAACTTCCGAAACGGTTGGTGAGTGATTTTCTGGTGTTCTTTGATGCGATAGAGACGCCTATCGCCATCCGTTCTTCCAGTTTGCTGGAGGACTCACAGTATCAGCCCTTCGCGGGGATTTATTCCACCTACATGATCCCTTATGTGAACGATAAATATGAGATGGTGCGCCTACTCAGCAATGCTATCAAAGCGGTATATGCTTCTGTTTTCTATAAGGATAGCAAGACCTATATGTCCGCAACGCAAAACCTGATCGATCAGGAGAAGATGGCGATCGTCTTGCAGGAGGTGGTCGGCTCTCAATATGGCGGCCTGTTCTATCCTGCCATCTCGGGTGTGGCCCGTTCACTTAACTATTATCCTCTCGGGAATGAAAAACCGGAAGATGGCATTGTGAGCATAGCCTTCGGGTTGGGGAAATATATTATGGATGGTCATACAGGTCTCCGTTTTTCTCCGCTCCATGCATCCAATATTCTGCAGCTGAGTTCGCTCGACTTGGCGCTGAGTGATACCCAGACCCGCTTCTATGCGCTTGACCTTCACTCGGAGATAAAAGATTTCATGATCGACGACGGGTTCAATCTCTTGAAACTTCGTCTCAAAGAAGCCGAAAAAGAGGGCCCTCTCAGGTATGTGGCTTCTACTTATGATCCTCAGGATCAGGTTATCCGGGATGGCTATTATGAAGGAGGACGCAAGATCATCTCTTTCGCCAATATTTTACAGCATGGAATGTTTCCTTTGGCGGAGATCCTGGACAAACTGTTGAAAGCAGGGCAGAAAGAGATGGGGCGGCCGGTGGAGATAGAGTTTGCCGTGGATATCGAAGATAAGCAGTTTGCCTCTTTTTATGTACTACAGATCCGTCCCATCGTGGATAGTAAGGAGGTGGTGCATGAAAACCTGGAAGCCGTGGAGCCGACCCATACGGTGCTCTTCTCGAAAAATGCGCTCGGAAATGGGATATCCAACGATGTGTATGATGTGGTTTATGTGAAATCCTCCACTTTTGAGGCTGCGAAAAACGGATTGATAGCCCGTGAAATAGAAGCGTTGAACAGCCGTTTCGCTGCTGCCGGCACCCATTATGTGCTGGTTGGCCCGGGACGGTGGGGGTCTTCCGATCCATGGTTGGGTATCCCCGTGAAATGGCCGCATATCAGCCAGGCACGGGTAATTGTGGAATCAGGGATGAAGAATTACCGTATAGAACCGAGTCAGGGAACCCATTTCTTTCAGAATCTGACCTCCTTTGGCGTGGGGTATTTTACAGTGAATCCCTTTGCTGGGAACGATGGGTTTTTCGATGAGGAGTTTTTGAATGCGCAACCCGCCGCACATGAGACGGAATTTATCCGGCAGGTACACTTCGATCAGCCGGTGATCATCAAGATAAATGGAAAAAAAAGAGTGGGAGTAGTGATGAAGCCGGGAAAATGACTTGTTTTAACTTTGTGTGCTGATAATTAGATTGTTATGGGTGGGTGCGGAGCCTTTTTTGTGAATGAGTGTTGCATCACTATTCACACAATATCTTTTTCACGAAATATTTTTAAGGAGAACCGGTAAGGAATGCCGATCCAAGCGGTCAATAATATGAATGAGAGGATTGTACTGAAAGTAGTTCCCAGAAAATGGGTAAATACAGCTCCCGAATAACCCAACATGGCAGAGACATCCAATCTCATCATGATTTGCAATCTTGCCAAGTCGATCGGATTGAGCATTAATAATAGTACTGTTAGTTTATCTATTGGATAATCGCTGAATTGAAAAAGAAGAAATAGCATGATTGCGTCATAAAGCAGTGTAAAGAACATCCATAAGAGTATAGAGAGTCCTATTCCAACAGATTTGTCGTCGGTGAATACGGCGATCAAAAAAGACAATGACACCGACACAAGTGTTATGGCCGTTCCTATGCTCAGGATCAGGAACCCGGTCATATCAAAAGAATAGATGATGATGGGAATGCCGGCACTTAATAGGAATGCAAGGCATAGGCTGCCGGAAATTCCCAGATATAGACTGCTCCAAAGGGTGCCTCTTTTTATGGGTTGGCTCAATAGGAGCGTGATAAACTCACGGCTGTTGTAAATATAGATGGTGGAATACAATAAGGCCATAAGTGGTACACTGAAAAGGACAATGTATGCTACAGTCAATAATCCTTTGGAAAGGCTGTCTTCAACCAGAAAGGATATCCATGTGACCAAAGAAAGCACAATAAAATAAACAAATGTTATTTTACTTTTCAAGATATCGAGGAATATGATTTTGGCAATGTTATTCATTTTCGGTTTGAATGAGAATTTTCATAATGGCATCGGTGATTGTGTGCTTACCTGTCTCTTCCAAAAGCATGTGCACTGATTTATAAAATATAATTCGGCCCTCTTCCATGAATATGATATGAGAAGCGAGATTGTCCAATTCGCTGATTACGTGTGAGGTGATAAAGATGAGCTTGCCGTTTTCCTTTTCTTTTTGTATTTTTTCTTTTAATATCCCTGAAGCCAAGGGATCAAGGCCGGCGAAAGGTTCATCGAGAATAATTATCTGAGGATGGAACATAAAAGCGAGTGCCGCACTTACTTTCTGAACGGTTCCTCCGGAGAGCGCTCCCATTTTCTTAGTCGCGATCGCATCGAGTCGGAACGACCGATATAGTTCATCATCGGTATTGTCAGCCTCTGCCCTTACCGATCGGATCAGACGGAAAGTTTCCGCCACTGATAAGTGTTTAGGAAAACTGGCCGCCTGTGGCATGAATCCGATCAGTTTCCGTATTGCAGGGTCGTCCTTTACATTGCGGCCGGAGATGATCACTTCTCCTGATTGAGGAGTGACCAGATTCAAGAGGCACTTGATAAGAGTGGTTTTTCCACATGCATTGGGACCTATTAGAGCGATACATCTTTTTCCGTCATCAAACTCCAGATTGATCCCTTTCAATACATGCAGTTTCTGGTAATATTTATGTAAGTTCTGAATCGTAATCATAAGGCATATTGTCTCATCGCAGGTCTCTCATCCATGAAATTACTGGGGGTCACGGTGGGGATGACCCTTTCAGCCTGTTCCAGCAGATCGACCAAAAAACTACGGAAGAATAGCATCGCCGCAGGCGTATATTCCGAAATGACAGCGAATAAACTCAAGGGATGATAGGGGACATCGCCAATGCCATCGCGGTCAAGGTCGTATCCCCTGTATTTATCCCAGTAGTTTTCGCTGAAATAATTTTTTTCAGAAGTACCGTTGGTGGTGATATCAAAAGTATTTCCTAAAAAGTTGTTTCGGGTAAATCTGTTTTCAGTGCTGCTTGCCATCAAACGCACGGCCCAGCCGTTCTCGCTAAAAATGTTGTCCTGCAGGATGAGTGAAAGGCCACCATCCATCAATATGCCCACCGTATTTCGGGTGAATTTGTTGCCTGCGACGTTGCCTTGCGATATGTCTTTGAGGAGGAGTCCGTAAGAAGCTCCTCCTTTGTTATTGTCGAAAGTATTGTATAGCATGTTGATGTTGGTGGAATACATCACTGCCACACCAGCTCCATTTTCACTGAATAGATTATAAAAATAGTCATCTTCATTGGAGAACATGAAGTGCAGGCCGTATCTCAAACATTTCGCCACATTATTATCACGGATAATGGAGTTGGAAACAAATTCGAGATAAATACCATCCCTGTGCCCGCGGATATGATTCCCTTCTATTTCCATATTTTTACATTTCCAGCAGTGAATGGCATTTCCCATTAAGACACTTTCCTCGATGGATGTGCCGATCCGGTTGTTGGTTATCCGGCAATCTTCCGCGTCCTGTACAAATATTCCGATGGAGTTGTCCGAAAATATATTGTCGTTGATGACGATCCCGCTGCAACCCTTATTTATTTTTAATCCGCAATAATCGGTCAGCGATGATTTCCCCGAATTGGCGATGGTAAGTCCTTCCACAACCACCCTGTCGGTAAAGATAGAAACTACATCACCCTGATTACCACCGTCAATAACCGGAAAGCCGATTCCTTTTAAAATAACAGGGGTCGAGATGACAAGTTTTTCTTGATATACTCCCTCATGAACGATAATGCTATCCCCTGCATTGGCCGTTTGCAAGGCTTCCGCAATGGCGGTGACAGGCCATCCCTTTCCCACGTGTAGATTACCCGCGGTGAGAAGAGAGACGAAACTACAACTGATAAGAAGGGAAAGCCAAAAAATTAAAAATCGATATCTTCCCATGAAATGATCTCCGCATTTAGTTGTCTTGCAGCCTCTTCGGCTTCCTCGCGGCTTTCGAAAGCGGCAATATTCGCATTCATCGGACTTTTGACTTCTCCTCCTCTTATATAGAACGCCTTTTCCGCTTCTATGAAATGGTCTTCTTTCAAATAATCTGATACGTATATCTTCTTTGCTTTTGTGCTTTCTTTTTCTTTCAAATGGCGGATAAGACAAGAGAGGTCGTCGAATTTCAGGCAGCGGCCCCGCGCAGTGATGATTTGCGTGTCGAATTTGGGATCAACGATAGTCATCCTGCATTTTTCACACTCGTCCTGATTCAGGCGCACTGGCTGCGCGCTGTCGCTTACACAAGAAAGAAAGGGGAGGACTAGAAAGGCGATGAGCACTGCTGCCGTTCTTTTTTTTCTGAGAAATCTATGGATACCATACTCCTTGAAAATCACAAAAGCCAGTATTAAAGCGACGATGAGAACCAGGATACCTCCTATATCGGGAATAGAGTAGGCCCCGAAATTAAGAAGTTGCTTATATCCCAATACCGGGGGCGAATAAGACATTCCCGGGACTTTTATGGCTGCCGACGGATCCAGATTGTGCCCATAGTTGTAATTCCACCGATAAAAATCAATCAGGGAAACAATACCGAAAATAACGAACGCGATAAAACTTATCAACGACATTTTCCGGCTTTTTATGATGGCGGTAACAAGGAATAATAGGGCAAATCCTGCTAAAATATAAGGTAGAACGGTAAACTCGATAAAGTTTTCAGTGTGCAGTGTCTGCATGCCAATATAATGGTTGAGACCGTTAATGGCGTCCACATCTCCTCCTATTTTATTGGGATATAACAGCAATATCAATCCTTCGGGATATTGGGGAGCCGATAATTCGATTCTCCACAACGGAACGAAAATAGATGCCACAAGTATGATGGCGCATAGGATCAATAAAACTCTCGATAGAGTGGATAGCTTATTTTTACTCATAACTGTTTTGTTTGTTAAGAAACAGGGGAAGGGACTCCTTCCCCTGTGGGATTTTATTTGTCGGTAGTTTTATCATCTAATGTGTAAGAGAGAGGAACCTTATTTCCTTGGGCTGAGACGCGTGCATAGCCTTGCATTTCCTGATGCAGCGCGCTGCAGAAATCGGTACAGTAGAACGGGAAGATACCTGTCCTGCCGGGAACCCATTTTAGGGTTTGTGTTTCACCGGGCATTACCAGTAATTCGGCGTTTGTATTTCCCTTTACGGCAAAACCATGAGGAATATCCCACTCCTGTTCAATGTTGGTCAGATGGAAATAGACGGTGTCTCCCAGCATTATGCCTTCGATATTATCGGGAGCCATGTGGGAACGTATCGCCGTCATGTAGACATGCACCACGTTGCCTTCCCTTACCACTTTTGCCTCTTTTTGGGATCTGGCCACGTAAGGGTGCTTGTTTTCGGCGAGGTTGTAGAATTGTATTTGATTGTCCTTGATCATATTGGCAGGTAAGGCCACGGCATAATGAGGTTCCCCGATAGTCGGAAAATCAAGGAGCAATTTCATTTTATCCCCGCTGATATCAATTAATTGCGCACATTGGGCAAGCTCGGGGCCAGTGGGTAAGAAACGGTCTTTGGTGATCTTATTGTAAGCAACCAGGTATTTCCCATAAGGTTTCTTGGTATCTCCACCCATTACCGAAAGGTGCCCGATGGAATAGGTGGAAGGAATCCTGTCCAATACTTGTAAATCTTTTATGTTCCATTTCACTATTTCAGATGAGACGAAAAAGCTGGTATAAGCATTTCCCTTTTCATCGAATTCCGTATGTAATGCGCCCAACCCTGGATTTTGCACTTCACCGTATAGCGCGGCTTCGTAATTGATGATGTGGATCCCTTCTGTTTCGCCTTCAAAACTCTTTTCTTGAATTGCTTTTTGTATCTTGTCGAAACTGAATACCGGAATCACGGTGGCAAGTTTCCCACTGGCTACGATATATTCTCCGGAGGGATCGATGTCGATGCCATGTGGCGATTTCGGACATGGAATGTAATAGAGGCAATCTTTTACATCTTCGATATTTAATACGGTGGTTTCCTCAAAGATTTTGGATGTGGCCACATGCATTTTCTCGTCATACATGTTGTGGGCATACCGGCATTTCACCTTTTCACCCTTGCCTGCTTTCAGATGTTCTTCGATTTTTTTCCAGTTGACGGCCAAGACAAAATCCTTGTCGTTTTGTGAGGCATTCACTTCCAGATGGGTATGGGCCTGTTCGGAATTATAGCAAGTGAAAAAGAACCATCCGTGAGACTTGCCTTTTCCCGGATGGGAAAGGTCATAATTAAAGCCGGGCACGGCTAACTGAAAAGATAATTTCATTTCACCTGTTAGGGGATCCACACTGATAAAACTGATGTGCCCTTTGAAATTTTCTTTATAACTGGTGATGGGAACATCACCGTCAATATAATCGGGTGGAACACTGAAACGTGTCCCCGCAACGATATATTCCGTGTTTTCGGTGACATACGCCGAAGGATGGTTCCCGGCACTATTGGGCAATTCCAGCATTTCTACCGTTTTAAAGCTCTTCAGGTCGATACGCGCTATGCGAGGCGTGTTGTTGGCATTGATAAATACCCATCGTCCGTCGTATTCACCATTGGTCATGGATAGGTTAGGATGGTGCGAATCATCCCAAGGAACCTCCCCAAATGAGGTGTGCAGCATAGGTTTTGTCTCTTCGCTGAATCCCCATCCGTTTTCCGCATTCACGGAAAATACCGGAATAACCTTAAGTAACCTACCTGAGGGTAGGCCGTATATGGCGAGTTGACCGCTAAAACCTCCCGATACAAAATTGTAGAATTCGTCATAATTTCCCGGTGCGACATACGTTTTTACTGCCGCATCTTCACTAAAAGCACTTGTTGCAGATTTTGGTCTGCACGATGACAGCCCGACAATGGTCATGAACATTATCAAGGTTATCACCAACTGTTTTTCATTTCTTTGAGTTTTCATTTGCATGGAAATTTAATAAAATGTAAATATGGTCGTATGAGTAACCTCGTCTTATAAAGGTCTTTGTCAGCGATTTGTGTCTATTGCATTTGTTTCTATTACAAGAGCGATTGTAGCGAATTGTTTCCCAAAAAGTAACATGTCTGGTCGTATTCTCTTATATCTTTATTGTATGCAACACAACCGGGACTCGCAATTTAGTCCATAAAGGTAAAAGTTTTACAGGTTCAGTTACAACTTGCAGGTTTAATTAAAAATAAATATATGTAACAAAATTAAAATCATTTTTAAAACAGAAAAAATATACAGTCGTTTTTCTGTTTTTTTAATTAGAATGAATGATGATGGTTATCGCACTCTATATCAATATCCATCTAGGGGTCATACTGATAATTGTAATCTCATGAAAAGGTGCGATAATATCCGGACTGCCACTTTTGGAAGTTCTTTACTGGCGATTTATTTGGATTTATTTTCTAAAATTGGCAAATGAAAGGTTGATCGATTTCCCCAAAACAAAAAGCAGTTGAAATTGTTAAGAGATAGCTTGACTACATTAAACTATTTCTATTTTCGTCCATCGAAGTGGTTTACTTATTTGCAAACGAATATGAACAAGATATACCTCACACTGCTCCTTGTGGCACTTGCTTCAGGAGTTTTTTCCCAGACTAAACGACCGATGAACAGAGACCATTATGCGAACGAATGGGCAAAAGTGGCTGATTTTGAAAAGAAATCACTTCCCCGGTCAGCTGCGGATGTTGTGAACACCATTTTACAACAGGCAGTAAAGGATAGAAACAGTCCTCAAATCATCAAGGCCTTGATCCATCAGGGAAAGTATGACCTGACGCTGGACGCGCAAAATGATACGCTTATTTTCCGGAACCTGAATGAAATGCTGGAGAAGAGCAGCGATGTGGTGGAACAATCGGTATTGCACTCCATGCTGGCAGAGTTGTACTTGCAGTACTATCAGAAAGACCGCTGGAATATCGACCAGCGTACCGATTTAGGTGATTTCGTGCCGGCCGACATGAAGGAGTGGACACGCAATATCTTCTTCCACAAAGTCGTGGAACATCTGGATGCTTCTGTTGCCGCTGAGGGGGAACTGGTGGAGGTTAAAGTGGAGTCCTATGCTGCTGTGGTGGAATTGGGCAAGGCTTCGAGACGGTTTTACCCTGCCATGTATGATTTTTTGGTGCGGCGCGCCATAGAGCTGTCGGGGCAAATCGATCAGGATGAGGACCTGAGCCGTGTGCTGGCAAGGAAGAATATCCCGCGGGAGTCGTTGTTTGCTCCGGCCGATGAGTTTGTGAAGTTGTCGTTCACTCCCCAACAGGCGGAATATGGATTATTGATACTGGAAAATTATAGAAAGTTGTTGAGTTCCCTGTTGCGTCGAAATATGGATAGCTCGGTTTTGCTGGTCGAACTGGAAAAATCGGATTATTTGAGGGATCTCTCTTATTCTACCTATATTTCTCTGGCACGCCCGGCATTGGAGAAGTTACTGGCAAAATGGGAAGGGAACGAAATGAGTGTGGAAATTATCGACAAGCTGTCTCAATTTTATCTACTCGAAGTCGACCAGACCAATGCGGAAGATACCATTCAACGCAGGGAGAAAACAGCACAGGTATATGAATTACTGAAAAAAACAATAGCCGCTTTCCCGAAATACGAGCGGATATCGATACTTCAAAACAGGTTGTCGCAACTTACACAGCCCGCTTTTACGGTTACAGGGGCGGGTACTTTCCCTAAAGAGGGTGATAAAGAGTTAAAAGTGAATTTCAAAAATATAGGGTCGCTCACCGCAAAGCTGTATCGCATTCACTCACCCGTGGAGATGTTGGAAGAGAAATCGAAAGTGAGAGGCCAGATAGCCGGAAAACGTGTGTTGATCAAGGAAATACCTATATCTTTGCCGGACACGCCTGAATACTGGCAAGGAGAGACAACCTTTACGGTCAACCCCGGAGGGTTCGGTAGCTATATGTTGACTTTCAGTTCCTCCCCTGGAACCAATGATACCCGGGAATCAGATTATTATTTTTCAGTCTCCGATATGGCTGTTTTCGCCCGGGGATATTCTGATAATCAATATGATTTTTTCGTGGTGGACAGAACGACCGGTATTCCTGTCCCTGATGCCAAAGTCGATATTTATAAACTGCCGGCTAATTGGAACAATTCGAAGCTTACCTTGGATCAATCCATCACTACCAATGCGTTGGGATTGGCTGTGTATCATAAAAAAATTCCCAATAACGATGTCTTTTATCACGCTGTTTCAGGGAATGACAAAGGCGCCGCATTGACTCGATTGCCCTCGGCTTTTTATAGTTACTCCGACCGGACGGTCGAATCGCGGGAAATGACAAATATTTTCACCGACCGAAGCCTCTACAGGCCCGGACAGACAGTTTACTTTAAGGCGATACAGGTTCGCAGAGATGCCGGGCGGCAATCGGTGATTGCCGGTAAACCTCTTGAGATTGTATTGAGAGATGCCAATAACAGGGAGATCTCGAAGCGGACCTTCACGACGAACGAATTTGGTTCGATAGCGGGTGAATTTGTGTTGCCGCGAGGTGTGCTGCCGGGACATTTCACGATCGGATCCGGAGAGGGAACGGTGGGTTTCCGGGTGGAGGAATACAAACGGCCTACCTTTGAGGTGAGGTTCGATAAAATAGAGAAAACCTATCAATTCGGTGAGGAGATCACGCTGAAAGGAAAAGCGGAAAGTTTTTCAGGTATCAGCCTTCAACAAGCGAATGTGGAGTATGATATTACGCGAATGCAATTGTGGTGGAGGATATGGAATGGAAGGAGTTCGGGCCACTATGCCTCAGGTAGTGTGACTACCGGCCAAGACGGTGGCTTCGAGATTACCTTTACTCCGGAAAAACCCGATAGCCAAGCCTCTTCCAAGGTGGTTTATGCCTTTGAAGTGGCAGTTGCGGTGACCGATATTAACGGTGAAACCCAAACGGGATATTATACTGTGACGGTGGGGGATGTCTCCATGATGTTGTCGTTGGACATGCCTGACAGGTGGGCAAAGGAAAGTGATGAAAAGATTATCATTTCAGCCAAAAATCTGGACGATAACGATGTGACAACCGGCGGAACTTACCGGATTTTTTCACTTCAAGAAAACGATTCTATCGGCCCATTATCGGCAGAAGGAGAATTCAAGACCGGAGAACAACCGGCATTGAAAAAACAACTGTCAGGCTTGCCATCGGGAAAATACCGCGTGAAACTGGAATCGAAAGACGACAGGGGAAATTCCATTGTGACAGAAAAAGATATTATCCTCTTTTCTTATTCCGACAAGCGCCCGCCGATAAAAACCAACGAATGGCTTGTACAAAAGAACAGCAATTTCTCGCGCGGTAAAGACGCGGAAGTGATCCTGGGAGTATCCGACAAAGTGCATGTTTTGCATGAATTATGGCAGGGGGATAAATTGCTGGAGCGGAAATGGATCGGATTGGATAATGAAAACAGGCTCTTTTCGATCCCCTATAAAGAACAATACAAGGAAGGTGTCACCCTGATGCTTACCTATATAAAGGATGAAAAGTTCTATGCGCACAGGGTGGATCTCCTTCCCGAAAAGGAGGAGACGGACCTAAAGGTGAAATTGGACGTGTTCCGTGACAAAATCCGTCCCGGCGCGGAAGAGGAATGGCGGATCACGGTAACCGGTGCCGATAATAATCCCGCATTGGCAGAGGTGCTGGCGTCGATGTATGATTTTTCGCTCGACAAAATTTATGTGTCATCGGATTGGTATTTCTCTCCTTTTTCTTATGCGCGCTATTTCTCGAGGATGGGATTCTCCACTGATCAATCGTTCCATGCCGTCACCGCCCATAGTAATATACCCGTACAGTGGAAGAATGTTACTGCTTTTGAATTCGACCGTTTTCACTGGTTCGGTTACTCGCTTTTCTACTCCGGCAGGATGATGGTGAGAAGTGCCAAAGCGGGCAATGCGCAGCTGCAGATGTATGCCGGTGCGGAGGAGATTATCCTGGCGGAGGATCTTGCCGGTCAATCTTCGGATAGGGCAATCGCGGAAGAAATCGAGATTACCAGTGGCGAAGGAGCTCAGGCCCCCCCTCCCGCCCCTGCCTCCAGAGGGTCCGGGCAAGAAAATGAAGCCCTTCAGATACGGCGCGATTTCAACGAGACCGCTTTCTTCTTTCCCCATCTCAAGACCAATAGTAAAGGCGAAACCCAGATTGCCTTCACTGTTCCGGAGAGCAATACGAAATGGCGTTTCCGCGTGCTGGCGCACGATAAGGAACTGAATACGGGAAAGGCCGAAGCTTTTACCGTGTCGCAGAAAGAATTGATGGTGACGCCCAATCTGCCGCGTTTCCTTCGTCACGGTGACAGGACGGCTATTTCCACCAAGATATCCAACCTCTCTGATGGCAGCGTCAATGGCAACGTGAAACTGGAATTCTTTGATCCGGTCACGGAGGAGGTGATCCATCACATATCGATCGAGAACCGTGAACAGCTGTTCTCATTAGCGCGGGGTGCCTCTTGGGATGCATGGTGGACATTCGATGTCCCCGCCGATGTGGATATACTTGGTGTGCGGATCTTAGCCAGTAGCGAGCAGTTCAGTGACGGTGAGCAACATGCGTTGGCCGTGCTTCCTAACCGGATGCTTGTCACCGAAAGTATGCGGATGGATCTGAACGGTGGACAGACCAAGCAATTTTCCATGAACAGGTTGGTCGACAGATCGTCCGAAACCATACAGGATTACCGTTTGACGCTTGAATTTACTTCCAATCCCGCATGGTATGCGATACAGGCATTGCCGGTGCTGGGTGAGCCGGATAGCGACAATGCGGTTTCCTGGTTTGCTTCCTACTACGCTAATTCGCTGGGAGCACATATCGGACAGGCATTTCCGAAGGTGAAAGCCATGGTAGAGGCGTGGAAAAAACAGGGTGGCAGTAAAGAGACGCTCCTGTCAAATCTTGAGAAGAATCAGGAGTTAAAGAGTGTGTTACTCGAAGAAACTCCCTGGGTGCTGGAAGCCCGGAATGAATCGGAACAGAAAGCGCGGCTGTCGTTGCTGTTCGACCTGAACCGTAGCCGCGACCTTACCGGTGCCGCTATACACAAGCTGTGGGATTTGCAAACCAATCAGGGCGGATGGAGTTGGTTCAAGGGCTTCCATCCCAGCGTAAGCATTACGCAATATATCCTTCACGGATTTCATCAGTTAAAACGACTGGGAGCCGCGGAGTCGTCGCAAGAGATCCTTTCAATGCAGGAGAAAGCGGTTTTTTATATCGATACTGAAGCCCAACGCCGCTTCGAGGCGCTGAAGAAATACAATAAAGAGTGGAAGAATATCAAAACCATTTCCACCACCGACCTTGAATATCTCTATGTCCGTTCAGGTTATTCCGGATATCCGTTGGACAAAGAAGGGGAGAAAATGACCGATTTTTATCTTTCAATCATCGAAAAGAACTGGACACAATACGGATCATATGAACGCGCATTGATTGCCATGCTGATGGGCCGGAAAGGGAAAACAGGCGTGGTGGAAAGCATATTGGCTTCTTTCCGCGAGCATGCCACCCGTTCAGGGGAAATGGGCATCTATTGGGCCAATAACCGCGCGCAGGTGTTTATGTCGCAATCTGCCGTTTCGGTGCACACCTTTATCATGGATGCTTTCCGTATCGGAGGAGCGAAGGCCGATGAAATGGACGAAATGAAACGTTGGCTGTTAAAACAGAAACAGACACAGTTGTGGGAGACTACCCATGCTACGGCAGATGCCGTATATACGCTATTGAATACCGGGAGCGATTGGTTCATCCCAGAAGGGGAAACAACCGTGACATTGGGTGAACTGCGTGTGGAACCTGAGAACAAGGAACCGGGAAGCGGCTATTTCAAGGAGTCGTGGTACCGTGCCGAGGTAACTCCAGGAATGGGTGAGGTCACGGTGAGGCATCAGGGAAACACTCCCGCGTGGGGCGCGCTTTACTGGCAATATTTCGAAGATATGGACAAGATTGAAAAAACCGACGCTTCGCTCGACGTGGAAAAGCAGCTTTTTGTGGAGCAGGCTACCGCATCCGGACCACAGCTGGTGCGGATTACGCAGGATAGTCCATTGAGGGTGGGAGACAAGGTGGTCGTACGTCTGACGGTACGGAGCGATCGCGATCTGGAGTTTGTCCATTTGAAAGATATGCGTGCAGCCGCTTTTGAGCCGGTCAACCAGATTTCAGCTATGGGATGGCAGAACGGGATTCCCTATTATCAGACATCGAAAGACGCCTCCACCGGTTTCTATTTCGATCACCTGCCCCGGGGTACCTATCTGTTTGAATATGCGGTGTATGTGAGCCGGCCCGGCAACTATTCCAACGGCATCACCACCATTCAGAGCATGTATGCCCCTGAGTTCACCTCGCATACCGCCGGAATGAAAATTATTGTTAAAGAATAAACAAGCTTTAAACGAATTTGTTATTTTTGTAATCTTATTATCTGCCGGGCAAGTTGCTGAAGTGGCAGGAATCTCTAAACGTGGTGAGAAATAAAATGATCATATGATGAAGAAGTTAAGTTTAATAGTATTATTTGCCGTGTTGGTCAGCGGCATTGGTTTTGCACAGCAGAAACCGGATATGGATTTTAAGAGAACAGAACATAATTTCGGGACTATCAAAGAAGAGATGGGCTCGGTTTCCACGCAGTTTGAGTTTACCAACACAGGCAAAAGTCCTCTTATTATACAGCGGGTGTCGACATCGTGCGGGTGTACCACTCCCAGTTATACAAAAGAGCCGGTGTTGCCGGGTAAAAAGGGAACCATTTCCGCCACTTATTCCACTGTACGTCGTCCTGGGACATTTAACAAAACGATCAGGGTGTATACGAATGTTCCCGATACGGTATACTTACTCACTATCAAAGGGAACGTAACGCCCAAACAATAAATATCGTTTCGATTGATAATACAAACCGAATGACCTATCTTTGCAGGAGTTCATTCGGTTTTTAATTTGCTTGCACTATGATGGAACATCCCGAGAATGATCCGAGATATAAAGGACTGATTGTCAATAAAGGTGTGGCTCGCCCACCCAGTGTGAATCCTTATTTACAGAAAAGGACAAAAGAGCATGAGCGTTCTGTGGCGGAATATGCGGAGGGTATCTTGTCGGGCAACAGGGTGGTGCTTAGTCAGGCTGTGACACTGGTGGAGAGTTCGCGACCCGAACATCAGGAGAAAGCGCAGGCTATTATTGAACAGTGTCTCCCCTATGCCGGTAATTCAATCCGTGTGGGTATTACGGGCGTTCCCGGAGCCGGGAAAAGCACCTCTATCGATGCGTTCGGGATGCATCTTTTGCGGGAAGGCCACAAATTAGCGGTATTGGCGATCGACCCTTCGAGTGAGCGGTCGAAAGGGAGTATCCTTGGAGATAAGACGCGGATGGAGAAACTCTCTGTAGAGCAGGATGCTTTTATCCGTCCTTCTCCTTCCGCGGGATCCCTGGGAGGTGTGGCGCGCAAGACACGCGAGACCATTGTCCTCTGTGAAGCGGCCGGATTCGATTACGTCTTTGTGGAAACCGTAGGGGTAGGGCAGTCGGAGACGGCAGTCCATTCCATGGTCGATTTTTTTTTACTGATCCAGCTTGCCGGTACAGGTGACGAGTTGCAGGGGATCAAACGCGGGATCATGGAGATGGCCGACGGCATTGTGATTAATAAAGCTGACGGGGATAACATCGAAAAGGCGAAGATGGCCCAGCGTCATTTCAGCAATGCGCTGCACCTTTTCCCGCTTCCGGACTCGGGCTGGCTGCCTAAAGTGTTGACCTATTCCGGATATTATAAGCTCGGCATCACTGAGGTATGGGAGATGGTGCACAACTATATCGATTTTGTGAAGGAAAACGGTTATTTCGACCGTAAACGGCAACAACAGGCCAAATACTGGATGTACGAGACCATTAACGAGCAGTTACGCAACAGCTTCTACCGTGACCCTGAAATTACCGCCTTATTGCGAAGACTGGAGGGCGATGTCCTCAGTAATCGTAAAAGTTCTTTTATTGCCGCCCGGGAAGCACTCGACAAATATTTTTCGCGAAAATAAAATCCAGCCCAATGAATAACGTATAAATTTTTTTCTTATTTTTGTGTCATTGTCTACACGGCGCACTCTTCTAACGGTTAGGAAAATTGTTTCTCAGGCAATGAATAGCGGTTCGATTCCGCTGTGCGCTACTTCACTAACCTCAATTTCCATTCCTAGGTCAATCACCGGAGAACACAACGAAAAATAATCCCTCCTGAAAGAATGATGAGTCATTCCAATTTTTTTACGCTTGCCCTATCATGAAATATCCCTATAAAAGGGGATGCTCTGTGTGAATAATGATTACTTATGGGGATTGTGTGTGTGGATTGACGTTATTAATTTTGCAGACCTGATAAAATAATTACTCGTAAAATTCAAAACAGTTTCTTAGCTTAACGGAAACAATCATTCCCTTCGGGCGTTTAATGATTATTTTAAACATTTCGGTTTCATATTGTTAGTAAGAGCTTGATGAAAATGGAAAATTTAATTAAATTTGCGAAGTTTCTGTCATTTTGTTGTTTGGGTGAATGGTTGGAAAAGAGATAGTGTCTTTTTTGGGGATACATCTTCTTGAACCGAGTATAATTATATTGTCGCGTCGATATTCCTTTACGCTTTTTGTTAAAACAGCAAGCAAGGGGTTGGGTTATCATTTTTGTCTATTTTTATCTGGTTTGTTCAGTATTTTCTATTGAAAAGGGATTGCTCTTTTAGGTTAAATTATATCAAATGAAAATTCGTTTTACTTTAATTGTTTTATTGCTTTTCACTTTCTCCGGAATATGCGTATTTGCGGGAAAAAAAGCAGGAAGTTTTGCTATTGTCGTGGATAAAGAGGTGATGGAAAATTGTGAGCCTTCCATCCACAAATATGCCGCTTCTGTGGAGGCTGATGGTCTCAGGACACATGTTATTGTGGACTGCTGGAATATCCCCGATTCCATCAGGGAAGAGTTGTATAGGTTGTATCGGTCCGATAATCTTGAAGGTGCGGTATTTATAGGAAACATACCGGTACCCATGATTAGGAATGGTCAACATCTTACCACAGCATTCAAAATGGATCAACGCAGGCCATGGGATCAATCTTCGGTTCCGTCCGACAGATTTTATGATGATTTTGATTTGAAGTTCGATTATCTTAAGAAGGATAGTGTCAACGAGCTGTATCATTACTATAATCTGTCTGCCGAGGGGGCACAGTCGGTATACAGCGAGATCTACAGCGCGAGGATTAAACCCCCCGTGTACGATGGTCAAACCCGATTTGAGTTGATTGACAACTATCTGGAAAAGGTTGTGCGGGAGAAGCAAGCTGCCAGGAAAATATCCAATATCACCTATTTTACCGGTCACGGCTATAATTCCAATTGCATGGTTTCCAGAGCGGATGAGAGGATAGCGCTCACATCTCAGTTTGTCGACCTGGCAAATGGGAAGGGGGCACTGAACTATATTGACCATAGTTATGACGATTATGTGAAACACCGACTGATGGCCGAGATGGGGAGGGAGGATCTTGATTTGGCTATGCTGCATCATCATGGCGCGGACGATGCGCAACTCCTGAATGGCAGTCCTGTTAGCAGCACGGCCAGCGCGTGGTTGGAAATGTCCAGGAAGTTTTTCAGGGGGAAAATTCGAAGTGCCAAAGACTCCCTGGCCGCGAAGCAGTATTATATAGATAATTATAATATCCCGGAATCATGGATAGACGATGTGTTTCACCCCGAGGTTGTAACGCGCGATAGTCTGATGGACGCTTCACTGGACATACATATTGAAGACTTGAAAGATTATAAGTCAGGCGCCCGTTTTGTGATGCTGGACGCATGCTTTAACGGTTCATTCCATCTGGATGACTATATCAGCGGGCATTATATCTTTAACCCCGGACACACCGTCGTGGTGAAAGCCAATTCCGTCAATTCTCTTCAGGATATATGGCCCTATCAGCTTATAGGACTTCTGGATCTTGGTGTGAGTGTGGGCAACTGGGCAAAGGAACTCTTTACCCTGGAGTCACATCTTATCGGTGACCCTACCTACCGGTATGTGAGCCATAGGAGTGACCTGAATGGATTGAATGAAGCCATGGCACATAGAAGGAATGATGTCAAATTCTGGAAGGGGCTTTTGAAAGATAATAATCCTGAGGTGGAAGCATTGGCCATAAAGATGCTCTTTCATAATGGGAGAATTTCATATGAGGAGCTCTACCGGATTCAGACGGACAATCTCAAACCTACCGTGCGGTTAATGGCTTATTTCCTGATCCATAAAAAATACAACGAGATGATTGTTCCATCCATCAAAGCCGGATTGTATGACAGCTATGAGTTGATACGCCGGTTTGCTGCCAGGGACGCGGCGGACAACCAGTCACCCCTTCTCTTAGAGGACATTATTAAACTGCGCTTGTCGCCGGGGATAAGCAAAAGGGTTGACTTTCAGATCAAGGGCGCGACGGATGTCTATCCCCGGGAGGCAGTCCTTGCCGCGTATGATGCCGAATTGAAAGGAAAAGAAGGGATATGGTACGAACGGAAAGCCCAAGAGAGAGAAAAGCTGGAGAGTTCACTCTCCGGCACTCAAGCTGATTTTGAAAAACTGCTTGATCCGGCGGTTGAATCCCGTAACAAACGTTTTACGATCACCGCGCTCAGAAACTCCAATAATGTAACCTGCCTCGATCATTTGTTCCGTTTTATGAAAGAATCCGAGGATAATGATCTGAAATTTCTTCTGGCGGAGGCATTGGGGTGGTTTACCCATTCTTGGAAAAGGGATGATATTGTGGCTTTTTGTAAAGCGCAGGCTGCCACCGAGAGCGATGAAGCGGTGAAGAATGAGTTGTTGCGGACCATAAGGAGATTGACAGATTGAATGTTTTAGCTAATTTTATTTTAGAAGTTGTTTTGAATTTTTTCATCCATTGTTTTTTAGCTGTTTTTTGATGGATTTGGATTTTCATTGATTGAAATGTGGCGGGCCACTTAAATGAAATGAAAGTTCAAAGTCGCGAAAAAGGGCAAAAAACAATAGGAAAGAGTGGAAAAACAAGCGTGAAATAATTACTCGTAAAATTCAAAACAGTTTCTTAATATAGTTATAAATTATGGATAGACACGGAATAGTGAATCCGGGACTCCCACCCGGGAAATTATTGTCGCGGGTATTAATTTTGATAATAGCGCTGACGTTGGGATCGGTTAAGGGATATGGCCAATCCGCTTCCACCACGTTGAGAGGTAAAGTGGTGGAGACCGGGAATGGATATGCGCCGATTGAATTTGCGACCGTGCAACTCTTGCCAACGGGACTGGCGACAGTCACTGATAGCAGGGGTGAGTTTCAGTTCGACCAATTGTCCCCGGGGCGTATCAATGTGAAGGTCGATTTCCTGGGTATGGAAACAATCGACACTACCTTCACGATCGCATCGGGAGTTACTGAAATGACTTTCAAGATGAAAGAAAGGACCTTCAGGCTTGCCGAGGTCACGATAGTAGCCCGGGAGAGCAAAGCGGGAAAAGCCACTTCTTCCTCCATCTCAAGGCAGGCGATGGATCACCTTCAGGTCACTTCCCTGAGAGATATTATGCAACTCCTGCCGGGAGGGGTCGTCTCTCCTGAAAGCGGACTTGCCACAGCCAAGACATTTACCATCAGAAGTCTGGGTGCGGATCGTTTGAACGCGAATATCCCCATACCTACTGACGCGGCCAATATGAATAGCATGGGAACTGCGATCGTGATTGATGGAGCTCCTTTGTCGAACAACGCGAACCTGCAAACCCTGTCTCCCTCTATTAGCGGTGGTGGAGGTTCGGTCGGCGGAGGATCTTCACCCAACTCAGGGTTGGATGTGCGTTCACTCTCCACGGATAATATCGAATCGATCGAAGTGATCCGGGGTATTCCCTCGGTAGAGCATGGCGACCTCACCTCGGGAGCGGTTATCATAAGATCCAAGGCGGGGCGTGAACCGCTGACGATACGGCTCAAAACAGATCCCAAGATTTACCAGGCTTCGGTAAGCAAAGGGATAAGTCTGGGTGAAGGAAAAGGAAATTTGAATCTGAGCGGTGATTATGCGTATGGCATTTCGGATGCTACCCAGGCCTACGCCTATTATCAACGCGCCACCGCGCGGGCAATGTATTCCAACCGGTTCGGGAGACAACTTTTCAGCAACACTTCTTTTGATTTTTCCTTAGGCAAGGATACCCGGGAGATGAATCCCGACGACCAGCGGAACCAATTGGAAACCGGGGCCAGGGATGTGGGGGTAAGGTTCAATACCAATGGAACATGGAACCTCAATAAAGCTTGGCTGAGAAACGTGAAATATGCCCTTTCGGGTAGTTACCGGGATAAACATTCTTTTAGCAAAGAACTTCTCGGCAATGCCTTTTCCGCCTATTCAATGTCCAATACCGATGGGGCCGTGCTGAGCAACAGGCCCGGTCAGAAGGTGTACGATGCCGATGGAAAAGAATTGACCCATATCCCATCGAACGAGAGCGGGCTGATTGCCACCTATCTTCCCAACGAATATATGAGCAGGTATGATATCTACGGCAAGGAGGTCAATTTGTTTGCCAATATCAATGCTTCTTTCTCAAAGAGAGTAGGGAAGGTCACCAATAGGATATTGACAGGGGTGAACTTTAAAACCGATGGAAACCTCGGTGATGGAAAGGTATATGACTTGAACAATCCCCCTTATAGAAATCTGAGTTCGAAAACAAACTCTTCTCCCAGACCCCGGAAGTATTCCTCCATACCTTTCGTGAATCAGTTCTCGCTATATGCTGAAGACAACCTCTTGTGGAGAGTGGCCACGCGGGAGTTGAGCGTGCAGGCGGGGCTGAGGTATGATAATATAAACGCCAAAAGTGTTTTTTCACCCCGTACCAACTTTGCCTTTGAGGTGCTGCCCGATAAATTGTGGCTGAGAGGAGGAATCGGGGTAACAGCCAAAGCGCCGACTGTGTTATATCTCTATCCTGAGGAGACTTATTTTGACTTTGTCCATTTTAACACATTGAATTCTTCTTCTGTGCCCGAAAATGAACAACTTCTTTTGGCATCCACAAGGGTGTTTAATACGCGGAACAAAGATCTCAAGATAGCAACCAATCATAAGAAGGAGGTGGGATTTGATGTAAGGATCAATAAAATGCGTTTTTCCGTAACGGCATACGATGAGCAGTTAAAGAACGGGTACAGGTTGGGAAGGACTATCGACTCCTACCGATGGCTGGAGTATACCGAATACGAAGAGGCGGTCCACAACCCGGGAGCAATCCCGACGTTACGTGAGAAGGAGAATGGAAAACATAATATCTTCGTTTCCTTTGCAACCCCTTTAAATGATGCCAGATCGCATAACAGGGGGGTGGAGTTCGATTTCGATTTCGGCCGCATCAACGCCATACGCACCTCTTTTGTGCTGAACGGAGCCTATATGCGTTCTACCGACTGGAATGACGGGCATAGCTTCAGTAACCAGAAGAATCGTAATGAACTGGAGAGGAATATAGGTATCTATGAAAAAGGAGTGGAGAGGCTGGAAAGGGAACGTCTGACCACTACGCTGAGAGCCACTCATAATATTCCTTCTATCGGATTTGTGCTGACCACCACTGCCCAGGTCAGTTGGTTAAACAAGTACTGGAATGAGTATGGCAATGACACCACTTTCGTTGCTTATATCTCAAGGTTGGACGGTAAGGTGAAACCTTTCAATGACGACGTCCTGCAAGCAAATCCGGATGAGTTTTCCTATTTGTTTGAAACCCGGAGTTCCACCCGGCATGTGATGGAGTCCTATTTTCCTGTAGTCCTGCTTAACTTCCATCTGACAAAAGAGATAGGGGAGAACCTGAAGGCTTCGTTTTATGTGAATAATATGTTTAACCGCAGGCCGTTATATGAAACCAAGCGTTCGCCCGGTTCATTTATCAGGCTCAATATTCCCATGTATTTCGGCTTTGAGCTTGCCATGAAATTAAAATAAGTATCCCTGCTGTTTGGGACAGGGTGGTTTAAAAAAATAATCATATGAAGAACTTAAGATATATATATGCGATGCTTCTCCTGTGCATCTTTGTGGCTGTCTCCTGTGAGCAGTTTCGAGATGTTTCGGGGGTGAAGCGGGTGGAGTTGTTGAGCGCGACGATTGATATTTCGTATGACCTTCAGGGAGCGCCTATGCCGGACATTGTGAGGGTAAGGCTGACGAATTTTGCGGAAAGATATGAACTTGTCACTGCTGTATCCCCCGAAGGGGATATTAGGATAGACGAAATTATTCCCGGTATCTATACCGTTACTGTAAGTGCCGAGAAGAATGAGGATGGTTTTACCTATAATTATAACGGTAATGTTGTGAATGTGGATATTGTGACCGACAAGAAGCGGATAAATGTGAATGTGGGCGCATCCCGTTCAGGAGCGCTTGTCTTCAAAGAGGTCTATTACTGCGGATCACGCACGCCATCCGGTGGATCTTATTTCCGGGACCAGTTCTATGAGATCTACAATAACAGTGAGACCGGGCAAAATGTAAGAGGACTTGCCATAGCGCTCCTGAACCCTCTGACAGCCACGGCAAATCTGCCGGTATGGCCCGGCCCGGATGCGGATAAATATGTATATGCCCTGCAGATATGGCAGGTGCCAGACGATAAGGATTATCCGTTACAACCCGGGGAGTCGATCATTATCGCGCAGATGGCAGATAACCATAAAAAAGATAATTTGAATCCCGGCTCACCGGTGAATCTGTTGAGCGCCGAGTTTGAGACATTTGTCAAGACCACTTCGCTGATACAAGACAATCCGGCCATTAATATGACCATGGCTTTTTGGCCTTCGCCTACGGCTCAATGGTTGACTACCGTCTTCGGAGGGGCATTTGTTATTTTCTTTCCTCCTAACCCCATCGATCCTAACAGCCCTACCGAAACCGTGAGTCCTGAAGGCTCTACCGCCAAAAGTTACCGGATACCCATCGATGTGGTGGTGGATGCGTTAGAGAATGTAGGTAATCCCAACCAGATGCAACTCAAACGTGTGCCGGCTGTGCTTGATGCCGGAGCTGCGACGGTGGATGGAACTTATCTGGGTAAAAGTGTGGCCAGAAAAGTGAAGGAAACTTTGCCCGACGGAAGGGTTGTTCTGCAGGACACCAATAACAGCACCGACGATTTTGAAGTGATGGATCCGCCGGTTATCAGGAGATACGATGCGAAAGCACCATCCTGGAATACATGGAAATAGAGCTTAACAGGAGATAATTATGAATAGAGGAAATAATAGATATATGAAAGGAGGTTTGGCAATTGTCTTAGCCTTTCAACTCACACAGTATGCTCCGGCACAGGAGCAGGGAACGCTTGCTTCTCCGGCTTCCATCGAATTGCGGAAAGCCAGGGCGACATGGTTGAATACCGGCAACGGTGCCGGTGTGGCGCTGGACCATTTAGGCGACTTCGGCTCGCTTGGAGCGGCATATCAGATGGTGAACGGAGATTTTAAAAGAGTGCAGGAGGGAGCCAAAGAGAGTACGCTGATGGTGGATACCGAAGGTGGACGGCGACTAGGTAAAGCTTATGCCTGGGGCCGGTTCTCCTACCATAACACTACTACCCGCGACTCGAAATTCAACACGGCCATGCTTGATCCCTACAGGGGGATACCATTCTTTCCGGTTGATCCCAATAGCAGTGATTGGAAAAAACAGGATTACAATCTGGAGATGAAGGTGTCGTCGAAACCGTTTTTCGACAGGTATCTTCTCGGTATGCAAGCGGCATACAACACCCATACGGGCGCCAAACAGGTCGACCCCCGGTCGGAGATCTACTATTACACCATCAATGTGAAGCCTGGGATAGTGGCTCTTTTGCACAATCAGGAAGTGGGTTTGAACTTCGAGTATGAGAACATGATCCAGGAAACCAGGCATACCAATAGCAACAGCCAGATGCACCAGGACGTGTTCGTGATGAAGGGCCTGGGGAATCATTATACGGCAGTGATCGGAGGTTTGCAGTCATTGGGAGGGTTTATGTATCATGCCAACAAAGTGGGGGGTGAACTGCAGTACACCTACCATTTTCCGGCACTTCGTCTTTTCGCTTATGGTGGATACACCTACCGCGTGGAAGACGTGATAAGGGATATCACCAAACCGAGAAAAGAGGGTGCCATCAAAGAGAAGACCCTTTACGCTAACGTTGCTTTGGTACATGAAGGAATGAATCTGAACCGCATCGACCTGTCTGTCAGGAGTAACCGGATGGATGCCATAGAATTCGTGCAAGTCCTGGATAACAGTTTTGAGGTGCAGCAATGGGTGGATGTCTATAGCAGCATCCGCTCTACTTACAACCAGGATGATATCCGGCTCTCTTATGATTTCTATAAAGGAACCGGCCATGAATATAAATGGAAGACCGGTTTGTTTGCCAGCTATCGCGCCAACGATGACCTCTATATTATGCCTGAGTCACGGAGGATCATCAAGAATCTTTATATGGGTGTGAACGGCAAAGTAAATATGGAAGCCGGCCGTTCGGGTACCTGGACGCTGGGTGCCGATTTTGCCTATAAGAACCATCTCGAGGGGGATTACCGGTATGGGGGTGTGGATCCGCAATCAATGGTGATCACCCAATTGATGACACCCGATTTTGAATACCTGAAACAGAATTTTTATAAGTTCGGTGGATTTGTCAGTTATTTTACGGGCATTGACAATCAGAAATCAACGGGGGTTTTCGTGAAATTGGCTGCCAATTACTATAAACCGTCAGAAGGTGAGGGTGACAGGTTGATAGCTGATCTGGGAGTGGGTCTTACATTCTAAATGCTATTGAATGAGCGTAAGTAAAAAGATATTTTTAATTATAGCCGGTGCGTTTTTTCTTCCTCTCTCCCTGTTTGCCGCAGGGAAGGGATTTGCAATCGTGGTCGATCAGCAGACATATAATGCCTGTAAACCAGAGATAGACCAATACAAATCCATGCTGGAAAGGGAGGGATTCTCCTCGTATATCGTTTGTCGGGAATGGCGGAATCCTGAGGAGGTGAAAAATATCCTGTACGGGATGTACCGGAACCAGTCGCTTGAAGGCGCTCTTTTCATCGGTGATATCCCGATCCCGATGATACGGGATGCCCAACATCTTACTTCTGCCTTTAAGATGGACCAGGAACGGTTTCCTTTTAGAGAATCTTCGGTGCCGTCCGACAGGTTTTATGATGATTTCGACTTGCAATTCGATTATCTTGGGCAGAAAGAGGATGATCCGCTATTTCATTACTATTCTCTGAATGCCGGTTCACCGCAGTTTATCAAAAGCGATATCTATACCGGCAGGCTGAAACCAACCCTCCAGGGAGAGGAAGGTTACCGGCAGATCAGGGCTTATTTCACGAAGCTGCGGGTAGAGAGAAAGAAGGAGAATGTGTTAGATGTCATTACCTCCTACACCGGTGAGGGGTCTTTTTCAAACAGTATGACCGCTTGGAGAGACCAGGGATTTCTGATGAAAGAGCAGTTTCCCCAGGCATTCAGGGATAAGAATTCCGCGAAATTCCTCTTTTTCGCGATGTATCCCTTTATGAAAGAGTTGGTGGTGGAAGAGTTAAGGCGTGAGGAGATGGATCTCATGTTTTTCCATGAGCATGGCACCCCTGACAGGCAGTATCTCACAGCGACGCCTCACAGTAAAGGAACGGAAGAGTACCGGGATGCGGCTAGACGTGTTTTCCGTCAGTCGCTCAAAAGAATAAAAAGTCCTGAAGAGAGGACCAAGGCCATGGAAGAGTGGATGTACCACTATCGGATAGACTCGGTATGGTTTGCGGATGCTTTTTCCATCGAGAAAATAGAGGAGGATTCCCTGATGGATCTTCGTACCGGTATCGTTCTGGATGATATTCCCTTGATTGCACCCAATGCCAGGATGGTGATCTTCGATGCTTGTTATAACGGAGACTTCCGTGAGGATCGTTATATCGCGGGAGAGTATATTTTTGGCGGAGGAAAGACCCTGGTGACTTTCGGAAACAGTGTCAATGTATTGCAGGACAAAAGTTCATCCGATCTGATGGGGATGCTCGGGCTGGGTTTCCGTGTGGGAGAGTGGGCCAGGGAGATCAATATCCTGGAGTCACATATTATCGGGGATCCTACTTTCCGCTTTTCCGGAGAGAAAGCTTCACAAATCGATCTCCACTGTGCCGATACCGCATATTGGCTGTCGGTGTATGAAAGAGAGGATCATCCTGACCTGAAAGGGCTGGCGTTGCGTAAGTTGTTCCATTTGGAATATGGGGAAATGCCGGAGCTGCTGGTTTCCACCTATCGTCAATCTCCATGGCATGCTGTCAGATGGCAGGTATATGATTTGCTGCAACATTATAGCGGGAATGATTTTGCCGAACTGATAGAAAGTTCCATCCACGACCCTTACGAGTTCATTCGCCGCAAGTCTGTTTTCTCGATGGGTAGAATCGGTTCCGATCGTTTTATCCCCTCTCTGGCATCGGTTTATCTTAATGATTATCTGGATGAGAGGGTTCATTTCAATTCCATCTTCACGTTCGATCTGGTGGATATGGACAAACTGGAAGCGGAAGTGAAAAGACAACTGGAAGAGAATACCTCCTATTCCGACAAGGAACGTGTCTGGAAAGAGTTCAAGGGCAGGATCGATTCCCGGAAGAGGATTGCCGTGATGGCGGATGATGCGGTCAACAAGGAGAAGCCGTTGAAAACAAGACTCTCCGCTGTGAAAATGTTACGAAACTATACCTATCATAACCGGGTAGAGGATTATCTTAAGGTTATTGCCGACGACAACGAAGAGGTCTCTCTGAGGATGGCTCTTGCCGAGGCATTGGGATGGTTCTCTCTCTCTTATAAACGCGATTACATAGTTGAAGTTCTCAAGGCCGTGGCTGCCATGCCGCAGACTCCGGAAGCGCTGAAAGGCGAATTGCTCAAAAGCATAGCCAGGATTGAGGTCTATATGCGATAAAACCCGTGAGATGAAAAAAATTGCTATTTTTTTATGTTGTATACTGCAATGCAGTCTCTTTTTGCTCCCGGCGGCAGAGCGCGTCATCCCCGCGGGTGGAAAGTTCGATACCAGATTCCTCATAGTGATCGACTCCAAGAGTTTTGAGCAGGCTTCTGCTGAGGTAATGGCATATAAAAATGTGCTGGAAGAACAGGGGCTTGGAGTGGTAGTCATGGTGGGTGACTGGAAATCTCCTGATGATCTAAGGCGTGAAATTGAGAAGGTATACAGGAAAAAACCGGTGATGGAGGGAGCCGTCTTTATCGGCGATATTCCGGTGGTACGTGTCAGGAATTTCCAACACGCTACTACCGCCTTTAAGATGAATGAAGAAACCTTTCCTATTGAGGAGTCTTCTGTTACCAGCGACCGTTTTTATGATGACCTCGACCTGAGGTTCGAGTTTCTCAGTGTGGACGAAAAAAATCCCCGCCACTTCTATTATCGGCTTAGGGAAGACTCCCCCCAGGTGATAGAAAGTGATTTTTATTCGGCCAGGATGTTACCCCCTTCAGATATGGGAACGGATGTGTACGAGTTGCTCAGAAAATACCTTCGTAAAGTGGTAGAAGCCCATAAAGAGGTGAATTATGCCGATAATATCAAATTTTTTAACGGGCACGGATATAATTCGGACTGTTTGACCGTATGGCACAATCAGCAATTTGTTCTTAAAGAGCAGTTTCCCGAAGCGTTTCGCTCCTCCCGCGGAAATGCGTTCTATAACTTCCGGCAGGATCCCTTCATGAAATACAACCTTTTTGAAAGGTTGCAAATGCCCGGTACTGACCTGTTTGTTTTCCATGAACATGGTGCATTTGACATCCAGTATATAAACGGGGATTATCCGGCTCCCAATGCCATTGGCATGCGCAAGGAGGGAATTTACGGTCCCATGGAAGTTCTTTCCATATCCCTGCGAAACAGATACCGGAGATATACCGGTGAGCGCGGAGAGTCTTTTGCGGAAACCACTATCAGGGAATATAATCTCTCTCCCGATTTTTATAGTGGGAAGTTGATTGACAGCACCAGAGTGAATGATTCGATTTTCTCTGCCGATATCAATATTGCGCTTTCCGATTTACGGAATCTTAAACCCCAGCCGCGGATCACTATTTTCGATGCATGTTATAACGGTTCTTTCCATCAACCCGGTTATGTGGCAGGTTACCATATTTTTTCGGATGGTAACACAGTGGTTGCCCAGGGTAATACGGTCAACGTGTTGCAGGACAAATGGTCAATGGAACTGATAGGTATGATCGCGGAAGGAGCGAGGATCGGATTTTGGCAAAAAGAGTTCCAGTTCCTGGAATCTCATCTTATCGGTGATCCCACCTTCCGGCTTACCCCGGGATCAGCTGCCGGAGATCGTAGCCGGGAAGCGGCTGTCCTGAACAGAAACCTGGCACTGAATAAGGGGAATAACAAAATTTGGTTGGAATACCTGAAGAGCGGCAATCCCAACTGTCAGGCCATCGCATTGAAGCAGCTCTCCACAAACAAGCCTGGGAATTATGATGATATTTTATTGCGCTATTTGAAGGAGAGTCCTTTTTACAGTGTGAGGATGCAGGCTTTACAGCGGATCATTTACTCTTCCGGCAGGAACCTGACGCAAGCCCTTCTCCTTGCCCTGGATGATCCGTATGAGTTGATACGAAGGAATGGGGCGAGATTCGCCGGTTATTCGGGTGATGAGGAACTGATCGGGCCGTTGGTGCAAACACTCCTCTTTTCAAATGAAAGCCAACGGGTACAGTATGCAGCCCGGAATTCCCTTCCGATGTTCGATCTGGAGAAGATCAGCAGTGAGATAACCCGCCAGGCTGCCGCTTCCCATCTGCAAAACCCTTCGGACGCGGCTGCGCAGGCTATATCTTACTTTTCGGCACAAAAAGCCAGAAACGACAAGTTGTTGACAGTGATCCAGGACAAAACCGCGGAGCAATCGGACAGAATTTCCGCCATCCGTTTTCTGAGAAACCATAATAACCATTTGCAGGTCACCCAATTATTAGAGATTTTAAAAGACGACAGCGACGATACGGAGGTAAGGGTTGTCCTTGCGGAAGCATTGGGATGGTTCCGTTGGAGTGTGAAACGAGAGCAGATAGTGGAGGCGCTGAAAACTATCCGAAAAGACAAACAGACTCCCAAAAAACTGCGGGATAAGATAGGTCAGAGTATTCTCAGGTTGAAGTAGTACCCGGGTGGAATTTTAATGAAACTATTTTAACTGGAAATCTTCCCTCAGAAATCATCCTCTCGATCTCGATTATCTCCGTTCCCTTGTGAAGGATCATAACACTCATTCCCCTTCCGCCATATTATGGAAGACGTTTTGAACGTCTTCGTCCTCTTCAAATTTTTCCAGCAGTTTTTCGATCTGGGCGCGTTGCTCCTCGTTGAGTTTTTTGATGTCGCGCGGAATACGCTCAAACTCGGCTGAATGGATCTCAAAACCATTCTCTTCCAGATAGCTCTGGATATCGGAATAGGATTTGAAATCGCCATAGAGCAGGATATCATCTTCTTCCACTTCTACTTCATCCACTCCGTAATCGATCAGTTCCAGTTCCAGTTCTTCCAACGAAATACCCTCTTTGGGTGCAATTTTGAACACACACTTATGGTCGAATAAAAATTCCAAGCTGCCGGAAGTACCCAATGAACCCCCATGTTTGTTGAAATAGCTGCGGACGTTCGCTACGGTACGGGTGGGGTTGTCGGTCGCTGTTTCCACTACGATGGCGATGCCGTAGGGTCCGTACCCCTCATAGACCACTTCCTTATAATCGGAGTGATCTTTGTCGGTCGCCTTTTTGATGGCGCGCTCCACGTTGTCTTTCGGCATATTCTCTTTCTTCGCCTGCTGTATCAACACACGTAAGCGGGGGTTGGTATCGGCATCAGGCCCTCCTTCACGGGCGGCAATAGTAATCTGTTTCCCTAATTTCGTGAATACCCGGGCCATATTACCCCAGCGTTTCAGCTTGGTCGCTTTTCTATACTCAAATGCTCTTCCCATACTGTTTATATCCTTTATCTAATAGTATTAATCAGCCATCTATAATTCTAATTGCCAATTATCAATTGCCAATTTACCAGAAATTTTCACTTTTCATTCTTCCCTCTTCATTCTTCATTCTTCCCTCTTCATTCTTCCCTCTTCATTCTTCATTCTTCATTCTTCATTCTTCATTCTTCATTCTATTCCCCCGTCCTATCTCAACTGAGCCCCCAATTCCTCTTCCAGGCTCTTTTGGATGCTTTGCATTACGTGGTCGATCTGTTTATCGTTGAGCGTTTTTTCTTCGTCCTGTAAAAGGAAGTTGACCGCGTAGGATTTTTTGCCTTCAGGCAGGTTTTTTCCTTCATAGACATCAAAGAGAGATACCTGTTTCAGCAGTTTCTTTTCCGACTTGAGGGCGATCTTGCGGATCTGGGCAAAGGTGACCTCTTTGTCGATGAGCAATGCCAGGTCTCTGCTTACGGCGGGGAATCTGGCTATCTCGGAAAATCGTACCGATTGTTTTTCGGATTCTTTCATCAGCATGTCCCAATTGATCTCGGCGAAGAACACCTCCGTGTCGATATCGAACTTTTTGCATATTGCCGGAGAAACAATGCCAAAGAAACCAATGATACGTTTATGCGTTTTGACACTCATGGCGGCGGAAAGGAGCTCGTTTCGAGTTGTTTCAAAGAACACCTGATTTCCACCGATTCCCATTCTTTTCAGGATATTTTCCAGATGCGCTTTCAACTCGAAGACGGAACTTTGTTCAACGGCTGCCGCCCAGTTTTTATGGATGCGTTTGCCGCATATCCACAGTGCGATATGAAATTCTTCGGAATATGGGGCAAGAACATTTTCTTCGCTCTTTTTGGCGGCATCAAAGAAATAGCAGTTGCCGAATTCGTAGAACCGCAGGTCGCCATGTTTGCGGTTGCGGTTGTAAGCAATGCTTTCCAATCCCCCGAAAAGTAATGTCTGTCGCATCACGTTGAGGTCGTTGCTTAGCGGATTTAGCAGCGGTACGCAGTGTGAGGCGGGATAAGTTTCGAAGCTCTCATAATAATTTCTTTTAGTAAGCGAGTTATTCAATATCTCGTTAAATCCGTTTGCCGTAAGTTGTTCAGAGATCAATGTCTGCAATTTCTGCTTGCGGTCGGCAGGCATTTGAATGGAAAGATTCGCCTTTAATGAGTCGCTGGTCTCCACATTGTTGTATCCATAGATGCGGAGGATATCTTCAACCACATCCACATCGCGCGTCACATCCACGCGGTAACTGGGGATACGTAGGGTGAGTTGGTCATCTGTCTCATCTTCTATCTCAATTTCAAGACTGTTCAAAATGCGCTTGACCGTCTCTTTCGGTATTTCTTTGCCTATCAGCTTCTTTGTTTTGTCATAAGAGAGGTATGCCACTGCTCTTTCGACAGGTACTGGATAAATATCACGAATGTCGCCCTCTATTGTGCCGCCCGCCAGTTCCTTTACCAGCATGGCTGCCCTTTTCAGGACATATACCGTATTGTCGGGGTCGGCACCCCGTTCGAAGCGGAATGAAGAGTCGGTGTTCAGCCCATGCCGGCGCGCCGTTTTCCGTACCCATGTGGGATTGAAATAGGCCGATTCCAGGAATATGTCGGTCGTCTTTTCGGTTACGCCCGACTTCAGCCCTCCGAAGACGCCGGCAATACACATTCCCTCTTCCGAATTGCAGATCATCAGGTCGTTCCCGCTCAGTTCCCGTTCTTCTTCATCCAATGTGATGAATTTGGTCTTTTCGGGCAGGGTGCGTATCACCACTTCGTTTCCGGTGATATGTGCGGCATCGAATGCGTGCATCGGATGCCCGGTCTCGTGGAGTACGAAATTGGTGATATCCACGATATTGTTGATGGGACGAAGTCCGATCAACAATAATTTATTCTTCAGCCAGTCGGGGCTATCTTTCACTGTCACATCACGGATAGTCAGTCCCGAATAGCGTGGACAGGCTTCCCTGTTTTCCACGATCACCTCGATACCTCCCTGTTGGGTATCCACGGCAAATCCCTCTACCGACGGTTTGGTTAGCTTATAAGGTTTGCCTGCCTGCTCCAGCCATGCCGCCAGATCGCGCGCCACGCCGTAATGCGACGCGGCATCCACGCGGTTGGGGGTAATATCCACTTCCAGCACATACTCGCTCTTTATGTTGTAGTACTCTTTGGCCGGAGTCCCTACTTTCGCATCGTCGGGCAGTACAATGATGCCGTCGTGCGAAGTCCCGATCCCGATCTCATCCTCGGCGCAAATCATGCCGAACGACTCTTCGCCACGGATCTTGGAACGCTTTATCGTGAACACATCATCACCCGAATACAATTTCGTGCCGATGGTGGCCACCACCACTTTCTGGCCGGCAGCCACGTTGGGGGCTCCGCAGACGATTTTCAATGGCTCTTCACCGCGGCCGATATCTACGGTTGTCAGGCGCAGATGGTCCGAGTTGGGGTGCGATACGCATGTCAGCACTTCACCGATCACGAGGCCTTCCAAACCCCCTTTGACGGTTTGTATTTCTTCCACGCTGCCTGTTTCCAGTCCTATGGAGGTGAGCGCGTCGGCTGTCTCTTGTGGCGACAGATCGAATTGAAGGTACTCTTTGAGCCAGTTGTACGAAATGTTCATTCTATATAATATTGCATAAGATTGTCACAGATTCAATCAGATAGATACGGATTGATAATAGGTTGTTTTTCAGCCTATTCCAAGTCAATACCAACCTGTTAAAATCCGGAATCCTGATTCTTTTTGAAATAAAGCTCAAAATTACAAAAAAAAGCGATAACCATTGCCAAATATCTGTGATATTCAGGATTTGGGATGCCATACCACCATACATTGGAGTCCTTTCCCTGCGAAGCGGTCGGATGCACCCATTAATGAACAATTGGCAGATTTACTGATATCGACATATCGAGATATGAACGGTAACGGGCAATGGATCATTTTATTGTTTTATTGACAACGACAAAGATGTCAATGGGTGATTTGACGAAGAAATAGTGTTTTTGTAGGTATAAATTGAATAACATCTCATATTGACTGTCTTGAAATTTGGGAGAATCCTGTATTTAACCTATTTTTTGTTTGTTGTTACTTTATATCGCATTAAGATAGAGCGATTTAATCTTTAAAGAGAATGGACAACAATCAATTAGCATTTGACTTTGCGCTTCAGACCAATCGGAATTTGTTTATTACCGGAAAAGCGGGAACAGGAAAAACTACATTCCTGCATCGCCTGAAAGAGATTTCCGGTAAGCAGATGGCGGTGGTTGCACCTACCGGTGTGGCAGCCATCAATGCCGGTGGTGCTACGATCCATTCTTTTTTTCAATTACCGCTTACGCCTTTCCTTCCTACCCCCGAGGGAAGGAAACAACTGATCAGTCAGACAAGAATGCGGGGACATCGGCGGAGGGTATTACAAGAACTGGAGTTGCTGGTGATCGATGAGATAAGTATGGTGCGTGCCGATCTGCTGGACGCGATTGACACCTCTCTGCGTCATTTCCGATACAGGGGAGACCAGCTTTTCGGTGGTGTGCAGGTCGTTTTTATTGGTGATATGTTCCAGCTCTCTCCGGTAGCGAAAGAAGAGGAATGGCGCTTGCTATCGGGATATTATCAAAGTCCCTATTTCTTCCATAGCCGGGTGATTATGCAGGATTCGCCTGTCTATATCGAATTTGAGAAAATTTATCGTCAGACAAACAACGATTTTATACGGGTGTTGAACGAGATCCGGAACGATTGTCTTTCTCCCGAGAGTTTCCGGATGCTCGAAAACCGATATGATCCGCAGTTTACACCCAAGTATGAGGATGATTATATTGTCCTCACCACCCATAATTACAAAGCGGATCAGATCAACAGTCGGGAGTTGAATAAATTAGAGGGTAAGACTCGCAGGTTCACAGCCAAAATCGAGGGAGAGTATTCCGAGAGGAACTATCCTGCTGAGCCGGTACTGGAGTTGAAACCCGGCGCAAAGGTGATGTTCCTTAGAAATGATACCGAGGCGGCACGTTTCTATAATGGAAAAACGGGTATTGTCGATAAAATTGAGGGAGACAGTATTATTGTGTGTTGTGATGGAGATGAATACATCGAAGTGGAGCGCGCTATGTGGGAAAATATCGGTTACTCTGCCAATCCGGATACAAAACAGATAGAAGAAAACATACTGGGGCGTTTTATACAGTACCCCTTACGCCTGGCATGGGCTATCACTATTCATAAAAGCCAGGGGCTTACTTTTGACAAAGTGGTGATCGATGCCGGACAAGCTTTTGCATCGGGACAGGTATATGTGGCATTGAGCCGGTGCCGTTCGTTGGAAGGTATCGTACTTTTGAGCAAGATACACCCGGATAGTATTCGCAATGACCGTCAGATTATAGACTATGAAAGGAATAAGCTGAGCAGTGATGTGCTTGAAAACCAGTTGGAAGAGTCGCGCAAAGCATATCGTTGCCACCTTCTGTTGTCTGTTTACGATTTTGAGGGTATCTTGTCGCAAATCACACGATTGTTGTCGAAGATTAAGGAGTGGGGAGAGTCGTTCAATGAGGAGACATTACCTTATTTACAAAATATCCGGCAACAACTGGAGGAGATGGAGCGGGTGGCAGCGAAATTTCAGATGCAATTGAACTCGATCTTTGGTCAGTATCCTGTAAACGAAGACTATTTAAGAAGCCGGTTAAACGCTGCCGGTGATTTCTTTGTGGAAAAGATGGATCTGTTGATAGACGATCTGCGACAATCGCCTGCTACGACCGATAGCCGGGCACACGCTGCCGAGTATAACGAGGCGATCCAGGATATTTTCTCCGATCTGGCCTTGAAGCAGGATCTGGTAGGTGAACTAAAATCCGATGCAAGTATTGAGGCCTACTTTGAGGTGAAAAATAGTTTTATGCTTCCTTCCTTTAGTGTAAATGCTTATGCTACATCGGCCTCCGCAAAGTCCGACCTGTCACATCCCGCCCTATATCGTCTGCTGATAGAGGAACGGAATAAGATATGTGGTCCGCGGGACTTACCGATTTATTTGGTGGCCGGAAGTAAGACGCTCTATGAGATGGCGGAATATTTGCCACAAAATGAAAAAGAGTTGCTTCAAATCACCGGATTCGGACCGGCCAAAGTCGAAAAATACGGACCAATTTTCTTATCGGTCATCAGAGATTACTGTGAGAGGCGCGGGCTGGAGTCCTGTCTGCCGGAGAAGGAAGTATCCAAAAGAAAAAGGAAAGAAAGGAAAGAGAAGAAAGAGAAGAAACGAAAAGGGGATAGCCGGCGTTTGAGTTTGGAAATGTTCCGGTCGGGAAAAACGATCGAAGAGATAGCCGAAGAGCGGAATCTGGCAGTTTCGACTATCAGTACGCATCTGGCAAAATATGTGGAGACGGGCGAACTGATCGTTACCGATTTTATTCCACTGGAGCGGCTTCGTCTGGCGGAAGAGAAACTTAGGGCTGGTTCACCCGACGATCCCGTATATTACACCTTGCATCCTGATTTTTCGAATACTGAGATTATGATGATCCTTGCACATAAGCGGGGTCATGCCTCCGAAAGTTCTTCATTCCTGTAGAGGAATTATTAAACCCATAAAAGGGATTATGCTTCCCATAAAAGGAAATGCGAACAGTGTAAACGGAATTATAGAATCTCATAAAGGGATTTTAAACAACAAAGGGTGGAAACTCCTGTGTGTGAGAGTTCCGCCCTTATTATCTTTATGTGAACAGAGAAGATCAATATCCCCTTATCGCCTTGATTCCCGGAAGCACTTTGCCTTCGATCATTTCAAGCAACGCGCCGCCGCCGGTAGAAACATACGATACTTCATCTGCCTGTTCGAATTTATTGACACAAGCTACAGAGTCGCCCCCTCCCACCAGCGAGAACGCTCCCTTTTTGGTGGCATCCACAATGGCATCGGCAACAGCGCGTGAGCCTTTGTCGAAATTGTCGAATTCGAATACTCCCACCGGTCCGTTCCACAAGATCGTTTTGGAGTTTTTAATCACTTCGGCGAAAGCTTTTTCCGATTCGGGGCCGATGTCAAGGCCTTCCCACCCGTCGGGAATCTCTTTTACGGATGCAAAACCGGTCTTCGCGTCATTGCTGAAACTGTCCGCGATTTTTGCGTCGGTTGCCAACACCAGGTTGACGCCTTTTTCTTTTGCCAATTCCACGAGCTCCTTTGCCAAATCCAACTTATCGTTCTCCACGATGGAGCCGCCGATCTTACCGCCGAATGCTTTGGCAAAAGTATAGGTCATTCCGCCGGCAAGGATCAGGTTGTCTACCTTATCCAGCAGGTTTTTGATAATCTCTATTTTGGTAGATACTTTGGAACCGCCCATAATGGCTGTGAAAGGACGTTGGGTTTCATTCATCACTTTTTCGACGGCAGTGATTTCGTTTTGTAACAGGTATCCGAATAACTTATGATCCGCGTCGAAATGGTCGGCGATCAGCGCTGTGGAGGCATGGGCCCGGTGAGCGGTCCCGAAAGCGTCATTCACATACACATCGGCATAAGAAGCCAATTTTTTGGTGAATTCTTTTTGTGACTCTTTCACCTCTTTTTTTGCTTTGGCAGTTTCTTCTTCGGTGGCATCCGCAGCCAGACGCGGTTTGCCTTCTTCCTCCGCATAAAAACGAAGGTTTTCGAGCAGTAATGCTTCTCCGGGGCGTAAAGCGGCGGCTTTGGCTTCAGTTTCTTCACCTATGCAGTCGTTGGCGAATTGCACATCCACCCCTAACAGTTCCGACACACGGGGAAGGATATGTTTGAGGGAAAATTTATCGGTCGGGCCTTTCGGTCTGCCCAGGTGTGATCCTATGATTACGCTGCCACCATCTTTCAGGATTTTTTTCAACGTGGGGATAGCGGCGCGGATACGTGTGTCGTCGGTGATATTGAATTTCTCATCGAGAGGAACATTGAAGTCCACACGCACGAATGCCTTTTTACCGGCAAAATTAAAAGTGTCCATTGTTTGCATAGTTCAGTATATTTTATAAAAAGTTTTGCGAAATAACCCACTTACGGCAATGCCGAATAAAACACAAAGTTACAAAAAATGTGGAATTTTTTCCATAATAGCTGTAGGGAAAATTCAGGAGTGCCTCAACACCACTTCGCGGAGGGTTGCAGGTACCGCTTTTTCATGCACGGCCAACACGCCGCAATAGTTGTCGAACGAGAGTTTGCATGCCGTTCCGACATTATCCGGCCGTCCAAGTCAGACAAATTGTATTCCCTTTTGGTTGGGTAAACGAAAAAGTAAATTTTTGAAGGGTGTGTGATCCGTTATTACCGTTAAATTTCTGTCAAAACGACAATCATTCAATTACAAATTGCTATTTTTGTATAAAAATGATACCGATATGATCGATAGAAATGCGAATGTACTCCTTATTTATACAGGAGGCACTATTGGAATGGTGGAGAATGCGGAATCAGGCGCATTAGAACCATTTAATTTCAGTCATCTTCGCTCTAACATGCCGGAGATAAAACGATTGAATTTCAACGTGGAAACTTACCTGTTTGATCCTCCTATCGATTCGTCAGACATGTCTCCGTTTATTTGGCAACAGATAACTCATGTCATTGAAGATCATTATGATAGATATGACGGTTTCGTCATCCTTCATGGAACTGATACTATGGCCTATACTGCCTCAGCACTTGGATTAATGCTGGATAACCTTACCAAACCGGTGATCCTGACCGGTTCGCAGCTTCCTATCGGCAAACTCCGGACGGACGGGAAAGAAAATCTGATTACCGCGCTTGAAATCGCAGCTGATAAAGATGCCGCGGGTCGTCCTATCGTTCCTGAACTGTGTATTTATATGCAAAACCTCCTGATGCGGGGAAACCGTACTACGAAGGTCAATGCCGATCACTTCAGTGCTTTCAACAGTCCCAACTATCCTTATCTGGCCGAGGCGGGCCTGGATATCCGGTACAATGAACAATTCATCCTCAAGCCCGATTACGAAAAGCCGGTATACTTCAATTATGCCATGGATTCCCATGTGGTGATCCTGAAACTATTTCCCGGCATTTCCCGGGAGTCGGTGCGGGCACATCTCGGAATTCCCGGCCTGAAAGGGGTTGTATTGGAAACCTATGGTACAGGGAATTCTCCCATTTATCCATGGTTTACGGACTTGTTGCATGATGCGATAGGTCGGGGTATTGTGATTTTGAATGTCACCCAATGCCTTTACGGTGGAGTGGAAATGCACCGCTATGAGAATGGCCAACGTCTTGAGAAACTGGGTGCGGTGAGCGGATATGATATAACCACCGAGGCCGCTCTTGCCAAACTGATGATATTGTTCGGAGAAGGCAAAACCCCCGAAGAAGTGAACCGCCTCATGGCGGTCTCCCTCCGTGGTGAATTGACGGTGAGAAGATAGGAGGTCAACAGGCGAAGTTACACCTTATCCAGGGAATGAACCATATCCTGAAAGAGGCGGAAATTGACAGGCAGAAGAACCTCCAAACTTATTCAATGCCCGATTTACCATTGAAAGCGGGCTTAATAGATATAATCGCCGGATTTATTGATCAATGACCTTCCCTTTCTGAGTTGGAATACCTATCTTTGTCCGTATCTATATGAATGTGTACAGGAAAAGTGTAACATGCGATTTCGTCGGGCAAGCGGCATGCAGTGAATTTCCGGTTGTGCCGATGCGCGGAATCGACAAAAATGATTAGGATGAAGAATTTGGATTACGGAATAATCGGGAACTGCCGTACCGCGGCATTGGTGTCGAAAACAGGGAGTATCGACTGGTTCTGTCTCCCCGATTTCGACTCGCCTTCTGTCTTTGCTAAACTGCTGGATGAGGAAAAGGGAGGTAGTTTTCATTTTGAGGTGTCGGATGAATATACCATTACCCAGAGTTATCACGGCCATACCAATATGCTGTTGACAAGATTTGATTCGCCTGAAAACGGGTTTATCGTGTTCGATTATATGCCCCGTTACGAGACCGAGGCGAACCGCTATTACATGCCGCCGGAAATTCACCGCTACATACGCGTCACCAGAGGACGTCCCGTAGTGAGGATAATATATGATCCGAAGATCAATTATGCCCGTGAAGAGGTGCGTCATGAAATAGTGGGAGGTTATATCAAAACACACTCGGCAGAGGACTCGGAGGATAAAATCTATCTCTATAGCAGCTTCGATCCGGAAATAGTGATTGGTCGCCGGGAGATTGAGCTCACCGGCCATCATTTCTTTCTTTTGTCCTATAACCAGAAATTAATGACTGTGGATATCAACCGTATCCTGCTCGAATACGAACGGACAAAGGTATACTGGCTCAATTTTGTAAACCGATCCAGGGATTATCTGCAATATAACGACATGATCAAACGCAGCCTGCTTGTGCTTAGACTGTTGTCATACCAGGAATCGGGAGCCATGCTGGCAGCGGTGACTACCAGCTTGCCCGAAAGTATCGGGGAGAATAGGAACTGGGATTACCGCTTCTGTTGGCTGCGTGATGCCTCCATGTCGATAGATACCCTGCTGTTCATGAAGCAGCGGGCCACCGCAGAGCGTTTTATCGGTTTTGTGAAACGCATCCTGAAATCATCGCGCAACGAGACCATCCAGATCATGTATGGCATCCGCGGTGAACGTGAACTGACGGAAGAGGAGCTGGCCCATTTGAGCGGTTACGAAGGGTCACGCCCCGTAAGAATCGGGAATGCAGCCTATTACCAGGAGCAGAATGACTCTATCGGTTATCTCCTGGATGTCATCTATAAGTACTATCTCTATTTCCCGGGAACGCTGGATGAAGTGGAGGAGATATGGGAGATCATCAAGAATCTGGTGCGCGCGGTCTTGGCTTCCTGGAGCAAGCCGGACAGGAGTATCTGGGAATTCCGTACCAGGAAGATGCATTTTGTCTTTTCCAAGGTAATGAGTTGGGTGGCAGTGGACAGGGCGTCGTTGATTGCTGAACTCCTGCAAAAAGAGTATTACGCCGAGAAATGGCGCCGGGAAGCGGATATGATCAAGGCGGAAGTGCATGAGAAGGGATGGAGCGAAGAGTTGCAATGCTTCACGCAGGCCTACGGTAATACGGATTACGACTCCTCGTTGTTGCTTATGCAGTTCTATGACTTTATCGAACCCGACGATGAACGGTATGTGAAAACGGTAAAGGCCATCAAAGAGCACCTTTATCATGAAGGACTGATGTACCGTTATAAGGCAGAGGATGATTTCGGTGTGCCTGCCTCCTCATTCACTATCTGTACATTCTGGCTGATCGAGGCGCTTTATAAGATCGGCGAAACAGAGGAGGCGCGTGAAATATTTGAGAAGATGATTTCCTATTCCAATCACCTGGGGCTCTACAGCGAAGATCTCGATTTTAAGACCAAACGCCAGTTGGGCAACTTCCCGCAGGCTTATTCACACCTTGCATTTATCAACACAGCGGTGCTGTTCTCGGAGGAGAAGCAGCTCTCCAAATTTATTCGTCCATAACGGGCAGAGTCCCTTTTTCTCCCGTAACGGCCGAGTTGATTTTCGCGAACGATCCGGGATAGTGCCGATTGATGAAATCGATCAGTTTTTCGCGGACAGCTACCCGGAGATCCCAGTTGCTGGATGAGTTGTTACTGCTGACCAATACCCTGATCTCTTTGTACCACTGCTTGCTGTCGGTGACTTGGATGTTATGGACACGTCCGTCCCAATTGGGGTCATTTCCCACTATGCGAGCCAGTTCTTCACGCAATGGTTCCAGGGGCAGGTCGTAAGAGACATAGAGGAATACTGTCCCCAATATATCGGAAGTGGTTCTTGTCCAGTTTTGTATAGGGTTGTTCAAGAAATAATCGATGGGTACGATCAACCGTCGCTCATCCCAGATCTTTACCACCGCGTAGGTGATATTGATCTCTTCGATCCGTCCCCATTCTCCCTCGATGACTACCACATCATCCAGTCTGATCGGTTGGGTAAAAGCAATCTGGATGCCGGAGAATATCTGTCCGAAACTACGTTGGGCCGCGAATCCGATAATAATCCCCGCCACACCGGCCGAAGCCAGCAGGCTGACACCCAGTTGCCTGACCGAATCGACCGTCATCAGCGCTATCGAAAAGAAGACAAAGGCTGTGAGTATGATTGCGATCCTCTCGATCATGCTCATCTGTGTAAGCCTCTTCCTGGCTTCAAGGTTGTTGGGATTATGGATGTCGAGCTTGTTCTGCCAATAATGAAAGGCACCCCTGATAACCTGTACCATTATCCATCCGAGTGTGAGAATCAGCAATATCCGGCTTATTTTCTGCAAGATGGCAAATGTACGGGCATCCTCCTGTAACAGCGCGCTGAATATATTCAATAATATCGAGAAAATAATCCATATCCCGGGAACTCTGAAAAGGCGGACAATAAAATCATCAATGTGGCTTTTGCTTTTACGTGTCCGAATCCTCCATTTCCTGATGATAAAATTAAAAGCAAGAGCCAGTATGATGAATAATCCAACGAATAGCAATGCAATCAATGGGTATCGTAGTGAACTGCCGGGGATAAGATGGTCGATAAAATCCATAGTGAGATTGTCATTGAATTAAGTTGGATAAAAACGGAATTACGGATGATTGCAGCGGAATACGGTATTTCGCCGCAGCAGAGAAATTACCCACCTTGATGCTGATACCGTCCGGAGGAAGCACCCTGAACATATCCTCATCGGTGGTGTCATCGCCGATAGCCAGTACAAAATCGTACGATCCCTTTTCCAGCCTGCGCGACACTTCGCTGCCCTTGTTGAAATCGGGAGGTTTGACCTCCACGATCTTATTTCCCGGAACGATCTGCAAGTTCAACCGGGAGCAGGGCCCTATGAGGGCATTGATCAGTTGCTGTGCCCGCAGTTCGGCAAGCCAGACGTCCACTTTGCGATAGTGCCATACCAGTGATGCGTCCTTTTGTTCGAGATAAGAGCGGGGAGTTTTGTCGATTGTATGCTGGATGATTTGAATGATCTCCTCGTCCCATTCCACTTTCTCCTGCATATTTTTGTGCCATTGCCCGTTTTCTTTGTAAAACATACCATGTTCGGCGGCAAAATCAAGCTCCAATCCATGAAACCACCGGTCAAGGATTTGACGGTTCCTTCCACTATTGATCACCACCTTGTTTCTTTTATCTCCGGACATCTTTTGTAAAAGCTCCATTAATCTGGGAGATGGAACAGCATCTTCCGGTTTTTTGACAAAGGGTGCAAGGGTACCGTCATAGTCGAGCAGGATCAGGCGGGAGGTGGCATCGTCATAAGCCTTCTTGATCTGGTTGAGCTGTCTTTTCCCTACGATCTTCTGGAGTATCTCCTTGTTCTGGACTTTGATGGCCTGTAGTTCTTCCACGAAATCGTTTGCCCATTTCTTCACCGACTGTTTGGATATCCGTTTCTGCATATTTTCCAGCCTTTCTCTCTTTTCCGGTTCGGGCATACGCAGCGCCTCCAATATGGCTCTTTCAATCTCGTCGCTGTCGTTTGGGTTGATGATGATGGCATCCTGTAATTCGATAGCGGCACCGGCCATTTCGCTGAGGATAAGAACGCCGCTGTGGCTGTTTTGGGTTGCCAGATATTCTTTGGCCACCAGATTCATTCCGTCGCGCAGAGGGGTTACCAGGGCAATCCCGGCGATATCATACATCGCGATCAGTTCTTCGAATGAGAAACTACGGTAAAAATAATAGATGGGAGTCCATCCCAATCTGGAATATTGGCCGTTGATCTCCCCGATAGCCTGGTCGATTTTTGTTTTCAGGTCGGCATACATATCCACACTGTCGCGTGAAGGCACCACTATCATGGTCAGCGATACCTTCTCATGATACTCGGGATGATTATCCAGAAACTGTTTAAAACCTTGCAGGCGGTGAAGGATACCTTTGCTGTAATCGAGGCGGTCTACGGAAAGTATTACGGTAGTGTCGCCAAGCTCTTTGCGGAGCATCTCCGACTTTTCTCTCACCGCCGGCAACCCGGGTGCCTCATGGTATTGCTCATAATTGATGCCCATCGGGAAAGCATCGACATGAACGATCCGGTCCCGGAGATTGATCTCGTCGAGGCTGCAGTTCAGATCCAGTACGCGATAGATGGCACTGATGAAATGCCGCATGTAATCATGCGTGTGAAAGCCGATAAGATCCGCGCCGAGAAGGCCTTCCAATACTGCCTCCCTTTCCGGCAACACCCTGAAAAGTTCGTAAGAAGGAAAAGGAATATGATGGAAATAGCCGATATTCGTGTCCGGTTTTTCGGTGCGGAGCATTTTTGGCAATAACATCAATTGATAGTCCTGGACCCATATCATGTCATCCTTTTCTATAAAAGGAATTGACTCCTGACAAAACAGCCGATTCACTTCCTGGTATGCCTGCCAGTATTCCCTCTTGTATTCGATATAGGAAAAAAAGTAATGGCACAACGGCCAGATGGTACTGTTGCTGTAACCTTCGTAATAGTATTCAATCTGATTGGCGGAAAGAAAAACAGGATGAAAATTCATTTCATGTAATTTCTCCGTGATCTCCTTCTTTTCCTCTTCATCCTCAGTATGAATACCGGGCCAACCGACCCAGTAGATTTCGGATTCTGTCTCCAGGGACCCGAGGCCTGTGGCAAGCCCCCCTTCACTTCTGACGATACAAAACCCTTTCTCTTCCCGTTCAATTTTGACAGGTAATCTATTGGCAATTATTATTATCTTCATATTTTATTCAACACTTTTTAAAGCAAGGGCCATGACTGTTTAAATTAAAATGAAAAGCGAAAAACACTTCCCACATTGTCACATGATTAAATTGGCACATTGATTTATTGACCCATTAGTATATTAATTATAACGTTATACTTTGATGAAAGATTAAAATTTAACTTATTTTTTTCTGTTTGGATTCTTTTTTTATCAAATGGTCCGCGAACAAAAAAAACAGTATGGTTTGTCGCTTCCACTTTTTTATAGTAATTTCGTTGCTCAGATTACAACGTTTTCGATAAGCAATAGGGGCGAAAGTCAACCTCGCTTGAATGTTTTCGATAAGTGAGTAGAGCGGAAAAACTTGTTTATACTATGTCGAGCATAGAGCTATTTCGTTCAGCGAGAGCAGAGTGAATTTATTTACTTTGCCGTTGCGAGAATTGGAAATCGAGGAGCAAGGCGACTCAGAGTGCCTGATGTAATTGAACTGTTGTGAAGTATCTAAACGGAGGATTGCAATTTTATAGTAACATCATCATATAATTATGGCAAAACAAAAAACTTACTTAACCTGCGACGGTAATCAGGCCGCCGCTCACATCGCGTATATGTTTAGCGAGGTGGCCGCGATCTACCCGATAACCCCTTCTTCCACTATGGCCGAATATGTGGATGAATGGGCGGCTGCCGGAAGAAAAAATATTTTCGGACAGCCGGTGCTGGTGCAGGAGATGCAGTCGGAGGCCGGGGCTGCCGGAGCGGTGCACGGCTCTTTGCAGGCGGGAGCACTTACATCCACTTTTACCGCCTCCCAGGGACTGTTGTTGATGCTCCCCAACATGTACAAGATAGCGGGAGAGTTGCTTCCCGGCGTATTTCACGTTTCGGCACGCGCATTGGCTTCACACGCCCTTTCTATTTTCGGCGACCACCAGGATGTAATGGCTGCAAGGCCTACCGGTTTCGCGCTTTTTGCCACCGGATCGGTACAGGAAGTGATGGACCTGGCGGCCGTAGCCCACTTGGCAGCGATAGAAAGCCGTGTTCCTTTTCTCCATTTCTTCGACGGATTCCGCACATCACACGAAATCCAGAAGATAGAGGCTTTATCGAACGACGACCTGGCACCCCTTATTAACCGGGAGGCTTTACAAGCATTTCGTGACCGGGCATTGAATCCGGATAATCCTGTTACAAGAGGCACGGCTCAAAATGATGATATTTATTTTCAGGCGCGCGAAGCTTCCAACCCGTTTTACGATGCGGTACCTGGCGTGGTGGAAAAATACCTCGAAAAACTGGCAGCGGTGACCGGCCGTAAATACGGCCTGTTCGATTATTACGGTGATCCGCAAGCCGGGAGGGTAGTGATCGCCATGGGTTCGGTAACGGAAACTATTCGCGAGGCAGTGGATTACCTTAACGAGAGAGGGGAGAAAGTGGGAATGGTGGCCGTTCATCTTTATCGTCCCTTTAAGGCCGAAGCGCTTTTGTCGGCAATTCCGGAAACGGCGAAACGTGTCGCCGTCCTTGATCGGACCAAAGAACCGGGTGCTGCCGGACAGCCGCTCTATCTTGATGTGAAGGATTCCTTCTATGGAAAAGAAGGTGCGCCTGAAATTGTGGGAGGAATTTACGGGCTTTCCTCCAAAGACACCACTCCGGCACAGATCGTATCGGTCTTTGAAAACCTCTCCATGAATATACCGAAAAACGATTTCACTATCGGTATTGTAGATGATGTGACATTCAAATCGCTTCCTTTGAAAGAAGAGATCACTATAGATGAGACCGCCTACGAAGCCAAATTCTACGGTTTGGGATCGGACGGTACCGTAGGAGCTAATAAAAACTCTATCAAGATCATCGGTGATAATACCGATAAATACGTACAGGCTTACTTCGCTTACGACTCCAAGAAATCGGGCGGATTTACTTGTTCTCACCTTCGTTTTGGCGATAATCCCATTCGTTCGACTTATTTGGTGAACACGCCCAATTTTGTGGCATGCCATGTGCCGGCCTACCTCCATCTGTATGATGTGACCAAAGGATTAAAAAAGAACGGAACATTTCTTCTCAATTCGCTATGGACTAAAGAAGAAGTGGGCAATCATCTGCCTGACCCGATAAAGAAATATTTTGCTGAAAACAATATCAGGTTCTATATCATCAATGCTACCAAAATTGCCGAAGAGATCGGATTGGGTAATCGTACCAATACCATCCTGCAATCGGCATTTTTTAAAATATCCAACGTTATTCCTTATGAACTTGCCGTGGAGCAGATGAAGAAATTCATTGTGAAATCATATGGAAGAAAAGGGGAAGAGGTGGTGAGAATGAACTACGCGGCGGTCGACCGTGGAGGTGACGTCGAAGAAGTGGAAGTGCCTATGGAATGGGCTGCTATCGAGACGGTTGCCGACACCTCCGGCGATGCGCCTGAATTTATCCGGAAGGTGGTACGCCCGGTAAACGCGCAGCGAGGTTACGGCCTGCCTGTATCTGCTTTCAGCGGCCGTGAAGACGGTACCTGGGAAATGGGTACAACCGCTTACGAGAAACGCGGGGTGGCGGTGAGCGTGCCGGTATGGAAGCCCGAGACATGTATCCAGTGTAATCAGTGTGCTTATGTATGTCCCCACGCCACCATCCGCCCCTTTGTCCTCGATGAGGAAGAACAGAAAGGTGTGGGAGAAGATGTGGAAATCCTCAAAGCACAGGGCAAGCAGTTTGCCGATATGGGTTTCCGTGTTCAGGTGGATGTGCTCGATTGCCTCGGTTGTGGCAATTGTGTGGATGTGTGCCCGGGCAAGAAAGGAGAAAAGGCGCTCGAAATGGTGCCCATCGCCACACAGTACGACAACCAGAAAAACTGGGATTATATGGTGGATAATGTGACCAGTAAAGCGCATTTGGTGGATGTGAAACTGAATGTGAAGAATTCCCAGTTTGCCACGCCGTTGTTTGAATTCTCCGGTGCCTGCTCAGGTTGCGGAGAAACACCCTACGTGAAGCTGGTCACACAACTCTATGGCGAAAGGATGATGATCGCCAACGCCACCGGTTGCTCCTCTATCTACGGCGCTTCTGCCCCGGCCACACCTTATACCAAAAATGAAGAAGGTAAAGGGCCGGCGTGGGCCAACTCGCTCTTTGAAGACAATGCCGAATACGGATATGGTTTTGCCATTGCCCATATGAGTATGCGTAACCGTATCCGGGACTTAATGCAAAAAGGGCTCGCCTCGGGAGAATTCACCGAAGAACAGAAAGAACTGTTCCGCCAATGGATCGATAACGGAGAGGATGCCGAAGTCTCGAAAGAGTTGGCTCCCAAGATCATCGCGTCTCTCACCGGGGTGAGGAACCAGATCGCGGCGGAGATCCTGTCGCTTGAGAAATATTTGTCCAAGAAATCAATCTGGGTATTCGGAGGTGATGGCTGGGCTTATGACATAGGCTTTGGCGGTCTCGACCATGTGTTGGCAAGTGGACAGAATATCAACATATTGGTCCTTGACACGGAGGTCTATTCCAATACGGGAGGACAATCATCCAAGTCGACGCCGATCGCCGCGGTTGCCAAGTTTGCCGCCGCGGGAAAGCGGATACGTAAAAAAGATCTTGGCATGATTGCCGCTACCTACGGATATGTATATGTGGCACAGGTAGCCATGGGTGCCAACCAGGCACAGACACTGAAGGCGATTAAGGAGGCCGAGTCTTACAACGGCCCTTCCATTGTGATTGCCTATTCTCCCTGTATCAGTCACGGCTTAAGAAAAGGAATGGGACACGCCCAGTCTGAACAGAAAGCCGCGGTGGAATGCGGATACTGGCACCTGTGGCGCTATGACCCGCGTCTGGAGGAAGAAGGAAAGAATCCGTTCCAGCTCGACAGTAAAGAGCCGGACTGGAGTAAATTTAAAGACTTCCTTCTCGGAGAAGTCCGTTACACCCAGTTGATGAAGTCATTCCCGCGGGAAGCCGACGAGCTTTTTGCCGCCGCGAAAGAGAATGCGCAATGGCGTTACCGCTCTTACCGGCGGATGGCTGAAGCGTCGTTTGCCGTGCCGGTAACAGACACAGCGGATGAGGCGAAGTAAATGACCATATAGTAGCTGCCATACTCCCGGGGGTGTCACTTATGGTGATACCCCCGTTGTTTGAAAATAATGATGTATCTTTGCGGTCTAAGAAGATGAACAGTTATGAAAATTCAAATCATCAACGGCCCGAATCTCAACTTGCTGGGTGTCAGGGAGCCGGAAGTATATGGTGGTCAGCCATTCGGCGACTATCTGGAACGGTTGCGGGCCGATAATCCCGGTATTGGGATCGACTATTTCCAATCGAATGTGGAGGGCGAAATCATTAACAAGATACAGGAAGCCGGATTTGAAACGGATGGCATTATCCTCAACGCTGGAGGTTATACCCATACCTCCGTAGCCATCCGTGATGCTATCAAGGCGGTCCCTGCTCCGGTGGTAGAGGTGCATGTCTCCAATGTGTACGCGCGGGAAGAGTTCCGCCACCACTCAATGCTGTCGGCTGTCTGCCTCGGAGTCATTGCCGGTTTCGGCACCGATTCCTATCGTTTGGCGTTGAGTGCTTTGGTTCTCAACCCATCATCACATCAATGAATTTACAAATCAACATATATGTATAAACATACGAAAATTATTGCCACTATTTCCGATAAACGTTGCGATGTGCCCTTTTTAGAACAATTATTCGATGCCGGAATGAATGTGGTAAGGCTTAATTCCGCCCATCTTGATGAAGAAGGGTTTCTCAATATCATTCACAATGTACGGATAGTTTCCGATCAGATCGCGATATTGGTGGATACCAAAGGACCGGAGATTCGCACCACGGTGTTGGAAAGTCCTATTGAATTGAAAAGTGGAGACAAGATAAGAATTGTGGGAAATCCGCAGGGCATCTCCTCAAGAGATACGGTATATATCACCTACCGGAATATCACCCAAGAGATGCATGTGGGGGATGATATCCTGATTGATGACGGAGAAGTGGATTTGGAAGTGATCGAGGTTGCGAGCGATTATCTGCTTTGCTGCGCCAAAAATGACGGGGTGATCGGTAGCCGCAAGAGCGTGAATATTCCCGGTGTGCGTATCAACCTTCCTGCAATTACTGATCGAGACAAGAAATTTCTCGAATTATCCGCAAAACACGATGTGGATTTTGTGGCGCATTCGTTCGTGAGAAACAGGGAGGATGTGGAAGCTGTGCAGGAAATACTGGACGCGCTGCGCAGTCCGATCAAAATTATTGCCAAGATAGAGAACCAGGAGGGAGTGGATAATGCCGACGAGATACTGGAAGCGGCTTATGGCATTATGATCGCCCGTGGAGACCTGGGAATAGAAGTAGCTCAAGAAAAAATACCCGGTATACAGCGTGTGCTGATAAGAAAAGCCATTCATCATAAGAAACCGGTTATTGTGGCTACTCAAATGCTGCACTCCATGATCAATAATCCACGTCCCACGCGGGCGGAGATTACCGATATCGCCAATGCGATCTATTATCGTACCGATGCGGTAATGCTTAGCGGTGAGACAGCCTATGGCAAGTATCCGGTAGAGGCGGTGCGTACCATGGCAAAGACAGCCTATGAGGCGGAACTGACCAAACTGTCGGAGAACGATATCCGGGTACCCTATGATCCTGATGATAATCGTGGGGTTACCGAATTTCTCGCCAAGCAGGCGGTGAAATCGTGTGCCATCCTGAATGTAAAGGCGATTGTGACTGACAGTCACACCGGCAGGACTGCCCGGGTCTTGGCTGCATTCCGGGGAAAGAGTCCCGTTTACGCTATTACCACCACCAAACGGCTGGCACGTGAGCTGGCACTCTCATACGGTATCTGGGCGGAATTTCAGCAAGGAAAAGGGGATGGTAACACCAAGGAGAGCCGGCGCGCCTATTTCACGGAAGCGATCAATCAAATGCTCGAAAAGAAGACGATCCGGTCTCAGGATAGAGTAGCTTACCTGGGAGGAAGTTTCGGTGAAACCGGAGGAACGACCTATCTGGAAATCATAGATGTCTGGAGAATTCTCGAAGCCAAAGAGAAATACAATCTACCCGATTATACAATGTAGCCATTGAATGTGCCAATGTGACTAATGTGTCAATGTGACTAATGTGCTAATGTGCCAATATAATAAGATGATGAGGCTCGCATGATAAATTAGTAATTGGTAATTGGTAATTGGTAATTGGTAATTCTAAAAGTAGTATCAATGAGCAAAATAGAAGAATACATACTCTCCCATATAGATGCGGAGCCAGAGGTGCTGAAAAAGATCGATCGGGACGCGCATGTGAAACTGTTGCAGGGAAACATGACTTCCGGGCATCTGCAGGGACGCTTCCTGAAAATGATCACCCAAATGATCCGTCCCAAGAGGGTATTGGAAATCGGTACTTTTGTCGGATATTCTGCTCTCTGTTTCGCAGAGGGCCTCGCGGAAGGAGGCGAACTTCACACCATTGAGATTGATGATGAATTAGAAGACCGGATACGCGATAATTTTGCGCAATCTGAGCACGGACACAAGATTATCCTTCATCTGGGTGATGCGTTGGATATCCTCTCCCGTTTTCCGGATGAAAGTTTCGATCTCGCTTTCCTTGATGCCGATAAGGAAGATTATGCTCTTCATTACGAGGGTACCCTGCCGAAAATCAGGAAAGGGGGGTTCATCCTGGTCGACAACACCCTTTGGTACGGAAAAGTGATAGAAGAGGTGAGAAGTAACGACTGGGCAACCCAAGCGATATTGGATTTTAACAGGAAACTGGCCGATGACGACCGGGTGGAGAAGGTGATCCTGCCTCTCCGCGACGGATTGACATTGATAAGAAAAAAATAACAATAGCATGGATACGAACAGACAACAAAAAGTAAACCGGTTGATACAGAAAGAACTCAGCGAGATTTTTCTGCTGGATGCCAAAAAGATGCAGGGCGTGTTGATTTCGGTAACCCACGTGCGGGTATCGCCCGACCTGGGTGTCGCCCATGCCTACCTGAGTGTGTTCCCCTCGGAAAAAGCAGAAGAGTTGGTTAGGAACATCAATGAAAATGTGAAGACCGTCCGTTACGACCTGGGCAAACGGTTAAGAAACCAATTGCGGGTGATCCCTGAACTGACCTTTCATGTGGATGACTCGCTCGATTATATCGAAAATATCGACAGGTTATTGAAAGACCAGTAAAATCCCGAGCGGTGAACGTCTCCTTTTTCATAGCGCGCAGATATCTCTTCTCAAAGAAATCACACAATGTCGTCAATGTGATTTCCGCCATATCGGTGTGCGGTATCGCTGTCGCTACTGCGGCCATAATATGCGTGCTTTCTATCTTTAATGGTTTCGGAGGTATCATGGAGGGCACATTCAATGCTTTCGATCCCGATCTGAAGATTACGGTGAAAGAGAGAAAAGTGTTTGATTATCATACGCCGGAATTTGAGAAGGCCTTGCAGGTGAATGGCATACAGATCATTTCCGAATCACTGGAAGAGAATGCCCTTTTTATGTTCGGCGAAAGTCAGGTTCCGGTGCTGATGAAAGGAGTATCGGAGGAGTTTAAGTGGATGACCGACATGGAGAAGTTATTACTGGAGGGATCATTCAACCTGCGCGAAGACGTGGTGGACTATACTACGCTGGGTTCCGGATTGGCAATGACCCTGGGCGCGCGTCCCGGGTTTATCAATCCCATTGAAATATATGCACCCAAACGTGATGTAAGGGTGAACCTGGCTAACCCGGCTGCAGCATTCACCAGGGCATACATCCAGGTGGGTGGGGTTTTCAGCCTCAATTCCCCGGAATATGACGAACAAATGGCTATCATTCCTATTCAACTGGCGCGGGATCTTTTTGGGTATGAAAACCAGGTGACGTCGCTGGATATCAAATTGGACCCCAACGTCTCGGTGAACAGAGTGAAGCGTGAAATAGAACGTGTCCTGGGAGATGATTTTCTTGTGGAAGACCGGTATCAACAACAAAAAGAATCTTACCGGATGATGCAAATTGAGAAATGGGTGACCTTCCTGATCATGGTATTCGTGTTGTTGATTGCTGTTTTTAATCTGGTGGGTTCGCTTTCCATGCTGATCGTGGAGAAACGGGACGATATCAAAAGCTTGCAGAATATGGGAGCATCCGAACAATTGATATCGCGTGTCTTTTTGTACGAAGGATGGCTGATTTCGTTTATCGGTATCCTCTCCGGCATAATTATCGGGTTGTCATTGTGTTTATTGCAGCAACATTTCGGATTGCTTCGGCTGAGCGATACCCCCGGTGCTTATATCATTGACGCCTATCCGGTGATCGTCAAAATGACGGATGTGGTGATCGCTTTTGCGGTGGTGAGCTTGATAAGCCTGTTGACAGTGCTTTATCCCGTCAATAACTTGAGAAAGAAACTCCAACAGTAAGGCGGGAAAGTGGAAAGGCGGAAAAGTAAAAGTGGAAAAGTGGTAATGTGGGAAGGTGGGAAAATGGGAAGGTGGGAAAATGGGAAGGTGGGAAAATGGGAAGGTGGGAAAGTGGTAAGGTGAGAAGGTGGAAAAGTGAGAAGGTGGTAAGGTGAGGGAATTGATTGAAAGTCTTTACTCTTTATTCTATTGAAAAATGAAAATAGCAATTGTAGGAACAGGTTATGTAGGTTTGGTCTCGGGAGCCTGCTTTTCTGAGATGGGTGTCGATGTGACCTGTGTGGATATCGACAGTGAAAAGATAGAGAGACTGAAGAAGGGAATTATTCCCATCTACGAACCGGGATTAAAGAATATTGTGGCGCGCAACTATGAAGCGGATCGGCTTCATTTCTCGACCGATTTGCCGGCTATACTCAATGATATGGAAATTGTGTTCATCGCAGTGGGCACTCCCTCCAACCAAGACGGGACAGCCGATCTTTCTTATGTGATGACAGTGGCAAATACTATTGCCGAGCACATGTCCAAACCCTTGATGGTTGTCACCAAGAGCACTGTTCCCGTGGGGACTTCATATCGTATCAGGGATCTGGTGAGAAAACGGCTCGATGAACGGGGATTGACCGATCTGCAATTTGATGTGGCCTCCAATCCCGAATTTCTGAAGGAAGGTGCCGCCGTGAACGACTTTATGAGTCCCGACCGGGTGATCGTGGGAGTGGAAACGGAAAGGGCAAAAGAACGGATGACTCGGCTCTACCGTCCGTTCCTGTTGAATAATTTCCGGGTGATTTTTATGGATATCCTTTCCTCGGAGATGACCAAATATGCTTCCAATGCCATGCTGGCGACCCGTATCAGTTTCATGAATGATATCGCCAACCTGTGTGAGCGGGTCGGAGCCGACGTGAATATGGTGCGCCGTGGAATGGGCAGCGATTCCCGGATCGGCAGGAGTTTCCTCTATCCCGGTTGCGGTTACGGGGGAAGTTGCTTTCCCAAGGATATCCGCGCGTTGATCAAGGTGGCGCAGGAGGCCGGATATGAGATGAGTGTCCTGAAGGCAGTGGAAGAGGTGAATAACCGTCAGAAAGATATCCTGTTTCAAAAATTCAAACATCATTTTAAGGGCGGGATGGAAGGGAAGACCGCAGCTGTATGGGGGTTGTCGTTTAAGCCCGAAACCGACGATATGCGTGAAGCACCGTCACTCACCCTGATCAAAAGCCTGCGGGAGGCAGGTGTGTCTGTGCGGGCTTATGATCCCGCGGCAATGCGGGAAGCCCGTCATTACCTGAACGATTCCATCTATTATGCTACCGATATTTATGATGCCGCCAGTGGCGCTGACGCGCTGATAGTGCCTACTGAATGGAAAGAATTCCGGCTGCCCAACTGGAGTATCCTGAAGAAGATCATGCGCGACCATGTCGTGATAGACGGAAGAAATATCTACAATATGGAGGAACTTGCCTCCTACGGATTTGCTTATAGCGGTATCGGGCAATAGTGGTATCTCTCACCTTTCACCCAAGGTACAGGAAAGACCGGCTTTTCTCCCGATGAATACTAATACCTCCTGTCCCGCATGGAGATGGATGCCGTGCCGGATGAAGTTGCCGGGGATCTTCTTTTGCCCCGAGGGTTTACTTTCTGGCGTTGAGGGACAACAGGGTGGCTTTCCTGCTTCCAGAGATTCTTTTCGAAATCGATCAGTTCCTGTTCTATTCTTGCCTGTTCAGCCTTCATTTCTTCGGGAGTGGAGGTGTACTGCGAGAGGGCAAGGTTCCGCGGATTCTGTGCTTTGTAGATCTCCCCGTCATACTTTCTCATACGGAAAAAATCATCAATGCTACCGTTCATACTGTTATTAAACGACGAGCCCATGAGCGGTACTCGTCGCGCGTAAGGGGCTATTTCATCGTAAGAGATCCAGAATAAAGGATAGCGTGTGGCGGCACCATAATCGTCCCGGCGCTGCAAGACAGGGCAAATGGCGAGCGGTCTCACCCTGAAAGCGGAATTGCCCGTGTCGAAATAATAGGCCTCTTTCACGAAATAACCTTCTACCTCATTGCCGGGAATATCGACGTCATTGACCATGATCTTCCCCTCGGCGGTTTCATAATAGATTCCGAACCGGTCCAGCAATTCCTGAAAATCTATCCGGTACTCATCGGTAAACTCTTCCCGTCCGTCCAGATATTCATAAGCCACAACGGCATCTTCCCGCAATAGATTGAATAGCATGGTAAACAGGCTCATCTTCCCATCTACAGGGGTGACCGGGTAATAGAGCGGGGCATTGGCCTCTGTGGTAAGGTCGAGATAACGGTAGATGATACGCGACCATTTGGCGTTTTTTATCTGTTCGTCGCTGTGACGATCCGGTTGCCCCATGCGGATACTCGTGCCGGTAGCCTTTTGTTGCACAGCGCTTTGCCGACGTCGTTCTATTCTTTCCCTCGCTGTCTCTTGGGCAGAAAGGGTAGCAACCCCTACCGTCAACAGAATGAATATGAGTAATCGTTTTGTTTGCATATTTCTTTATTTGGAATCAAGATTCAAGAACCAAGACTATAAGATTTGACAATGTCGATTTGCAATTCAATGCTGATTTCACAATTTCAACATTTCACAATTCCTGATTCAATACTTCATTTTCAACGTTCAATTTTTCATTGGACTCTTACCTCCATCACCGCGATCTCCCGCTCAATACCATCAGGGCCGACCGCGCGTACGCCCGAAATATAGAAATAACTGCCTCGCGCAAGACGTCTGATCTGCTCTTTCTGCCTATCAGAGAAACGGTTCCCATCGGAAACTTCGGGAATGGCATTTCCCATGGAGTCGAAGAAGACGGTACGGAAACTGATCACCCGGAACGGAATGGACAGGATGCCGTCGTCGATGGCTGCCTTGATCCCGCCGGCATTCATTAAAGCCGCTTTCTGGAATCCGCCTCCCCTGAACATCACCGGATTTCCGTTCGCGTCATTGTATTCAATGTATGGAGTGGGATCGGGGAGTGCGCGTACCCTGAACTCTTTGACAGCCACCCGCCGAACCTCTCCACCGGCGGTACGGGCCGATACCGATATGGTGACATCCTGTCCTATGGCCGAGGGACGGGCAATCCACATATTCCCCCGACGGCTGAGGGTGCCGTGGGTGATAGTCGCACTGACATCCTGCGGAGCGATACCGGGTACGGAAATGCCGATCTCGTTGTCGATGCCGGCATACAATACATTCATCAGGGTGGGGGCGACGGTGGCGATCGGTTCAATCACGGTGTAGCTGGCCGCAAACGGGCGACGGGTCACGCTACCCTCACTGCCGGCCATTTCCAAATACCCTTCTACAGGGAATGTTCCAGTACGGTCGGCCCGCACAGAAAAGGATCCGTTTTCTTTTCTATCGAGAATCTCGCCGTTGACCATGATAAGCGGTTGCCGGGTAGAGTCTTCTGCCGAGAGTACAATACGGGCATTATAGGAACCGCCTTGGATGACGATATCGGACTCGGGGATGATATAAGCATTCAGCCGGTTTACACGAAAATCGCCAATATCCACATTGTGCAGAATATTGGAGAGTGCTTCCCCTTCCGATGAGCGGATATCATTCTCTATCTTGGTAAGCATGGTGATAGCTGCGGACAGCGGCATTTGTTCAAAAAGAGAGGCTTCCCAGCTTTTGTTGGCCGATCGTGGTTGTGTGCTGAGATTTTTTTCGATGATTGCCCGGCGGGCGGGATCTGTCACGAGTCGCGTTACTGAGTCGCGGTAGGTATCGATTGCGTTCCTGAATTTTCTTCCTTCACCATTTACGGGGGAGAGCATGACCACCGAGGCGGCTTCCAGATCGTCTTTGTGTTTGATGTGATTGATATCTGCTTTTCTTCCGTCGGCTTCACGCGCCATACGCAGTTTCAGTTCTCCAATATATCTTGTCAGCGAATCGCTCATGGCGCGCACCTGCACCCCTTTCCGGAACCACTCACCGGCCTTTTCCGGGTTCTGCGCATGGTAGGCCGTTAATTCGTCCATGATCAGCCTGTTGCGTTCCAGCATCGTGCCGGATGAATCTCCCAGGCTATTATCCACCATTTCGAACCCGTCGAGCACTTCGACCGATACGTTCAACGCCAGCATTGCAATGAATACCAGGTACATCAGGTTGATCATTTTCTGACGGGGCGAATTGGGACTGTTGACTGCCATGGATGGGATTATATGTTGGGGTTACCGGAATTGTTCTGTTTGCTCACTGTCATAGCCTTCAGCATGCGCCCATAGACTTCGTTCAGTTCCCTGAGCTGATCCGCCATTTTCTCTGTTTCCGCTTTAATAACTGATCCGTCGGGAAGTGTGTCGCCATACATGGTTCTGAGGCGGGCCAGCCCCTGATTGATCTGCTCGATAGCGCCGATCTGGCTGCTGACACTTTTGAGCTGTATCTCGTAGATGGAGTTGAGTCCTGACAATGTGCGATTAAGGTTTTCCATCTGTTTGCCGTACTCTTCGGTGTGTGCCGAGAGGTTGTGAGGGATTTCATACCCCGGTTCGCCGGCAGAGGTCGATAAGTTTGTATGTGAGGCTGCGGTTGCTCCGGATGGGGTTGACATAGCATTTTGCGCGACGGGACCGGAAATGATTTCGCGTGACATTACAGTTGTCTGTTGAGGCATCCCGGTATTAAGTTGGGGGCTATCTCCGTTTTCGGAATTGCCGGAAAGAGCAGGGAATACCTGTTCCCAGTTATAATCCCGTATCGGCGTGTCGAATGCAGAAACGATAAAGACAATGCATTCGGTGACCATCCCGATAAAGAGCATCTCATTGCCGAAGGGAAAATGAAGCAGTTTGAACATCGCACCGAGGATCACTATGGCCGCCCCGAAACTATAAGCAAAGTTGATGAACCGTTTTCCCCGCTCGGTCTGCAGGAAGCGTTCGAGACTATTTTTATATTTTTTGTAAGCGTTCATTCTTTTTCTTTTAGAAGTTTGAAGTTTAGAAGTTTGAAGTTTGGAATTTGGAATTTGGAACTTAGAACTTAGAACTTGGAACTTGGAACTTAGAACTTAGAACTTAGAACTTGGAACTTAGAACTTGGAAAGTTCTTAATTTTTCACTCTTTGTTCATATAATTTATTTTCCCGCACTGACCTGCGTCCTTACGCAACGGAATCCGATATAGGAACGTCCGCGGTTCTGGTGTTCGCTGTCGCGCATATCCGACCGGATAAAGGTGGAGATATCTTTCCATGAGCCTCCTTTCACTACTTTTCGTTTCAATGCATAAGGGTCTTCGGTAGTGGCATTATAGCTGTATTCCGGGTTCAGGTCACCCATCAGTTCATTCCCCGACTCGGTGTAGGCGGTAGAAGTCCATTCCGCCACATTCCCGGCCATATCATACAAGCCTGAGTTGTTGGGTTTGAAACTCCTCACTTTGGCGGGGATAAGGTGGTTATCGGCTCCATAGGCTCCGTCGCCCGGCTTGAAATTGGCCTGGAAACAGCCGCTTTCACTTGTTGTGGCGTCGGAATCCCACGGGTATCGGTTGTCGGAATTGGCATTTCGTGCCGCCATTTCCCATTCCGCTTCGGTGGGGAGACGGTATTTTTCTATCGTCACCCCTTGTCTGTTAATACTCCTGCGCAGAAAGAGGGTGCGCCACTCGCAGAAGGCGGTCGCCTGTTCCCATGAGACACCTACTACCGGATGGTGCGCATAGGCGGGATGGGAAAAGTAATGGCGTAAATAGCGCTCGTTGTCGGCGTTCGGAAAATCGTTCACCCAGCAGGTGGTATCGGGGTATATATTGACGATCCGCGTGTGCACGAAATCGTATAGGCTGCTAAGCGGGCGGGTGACGGTCTCGTTGACAATCCGCCCGTCGGAAGCAATATATGCGGTATCTTTCGATATCATGATCACTTCGTTGGGATCGATGGCCATGTCGCTATTGAATGTCCTCTCTGCGGGGTTCAGCCGGTGCTGTCGTCTGGCCGCTTCCGCGGCATCAAACCACTCGTAACGAAAATTCATCTGGCGGGCATCCAGCATTTTTTCTCCTGTGATGGGATGTGTGGTATACACACTGTTGATAGCAGCCTCTTCCTCTTCGGTATTTCTTGTCCAGGGGATGGGAATCCTCCAGTTCAGGCGGGGGGTGACAGGATCACCGTATTCATCCTCGGTGATCTTGTAAAAGTCATCGCCGGCGTAGGCCGGGTCTGCCAGCCGTTCTCGGATGATGGAATCCCGTACCCAGTAAACAAACTGTTTGTATTGGGAGTTCGTGATCTCCGTCTCATCCATCCAGAAATTGTCTACCGACACGCCGCGGGTAGGTATCGAGAATCCCCAAAGCGAATCGATCTCTCCCGGCCCCATGATATAAGTTCCCCGTGACACCAGTACCATATTGTATGGTGTGGGTTCCACCCACACTTTGCCCACGGGGATGCCGGTCAGTTCACCGCCGATACTGCTCCCGATCCCCCGTCTGCCACAAGAGACGATCACTATCAGTAACAGCCCAAGTAAGATATATCTCCTCATAATTACCAATTAAAAATTGAGCCTGCTCCGAAAACCCCAAAACACCATTTTTTTAGTTTGCAAATTGCTGAAAATCAAGAGTTTTTTGGTATTTTCACCAAAAAAGACGTTTCGGGTGGGAACTCAAAATCAAAAGTGAAAAATTAAAAATTAGCGCCAATCGTCTCCCTCTTCCCTCTTACTTCTTCCCTTTTCATTCTTCATTTTTCCCTTTTCATTCTTCCCTCTTCCCTTTTCATTTTTCCCTCTTCATTCTTCATTCTTCATTTTTCACTCTTCATTCTTCATTTTTCACTTTTCATTCTTCCCTCTTCCCTCTTCCCTTTTCATTCTTCCCTTTTCATTCTTCATTCTTCATTCTTCATTCTTCCCTCTTCCCTCTTCCCTCTTCCCTCTTCCCTCTTCCCTCTTCATTCTTCACTATAAAAGCCGGATGCTCTTATGCGGTTGCCGCTTGGGTTTGAAATGATCGAGCGGGAAATTATATCGGAGGTAGAGCTCATGACTCCCCCTGCTATTTTGTCCGATTCCCTTGGTATGCGATCCGTAGGCATATCCCAACTCTACTTCACGGATGGTAGTTCCGGCAAAAAGCAGATATCCGTCGTTCATCCTCCATGATATACCGCCTGATAATTTTTTATTGTATTCGAGGCGAAGGGTAGCCTGCACTTGTAACCTGCTGAGGTCGGTCTGAACCCACAACATCGGTTGTATTTCTAACGTATGAAAGAGAGTAATATTGTATCCGGCCATCAAATTACAGGAAAGGGGAATAGCCGACAACGTAGAGTCGGTTTGAAGATCAGCTCCCAGAGAGTCATTATGGACATAAAACCGGGGTTGATTGAGATGTATTGCCGACAGACCTATGAAAACAGATTTCCCTGTCCAGGAGATGCCGGCGCTCAGGTCGATCACCTGTTTGTCGGCGGGGGCCACTTTCAGCGTCCCCCGCCCATGTTGTAATGAATCTTGAAAAATATATTTGCTTCCCGCGTCGAAATTCAAGTCATGCACCCCGGCTTGTAGCCCCATATTCAGACAGCCTTTACCGAACTCTTTTTTGAAACTGTATTGTACTGCCAGCAATGAGTTACTCAGTTGGCCTACGGTTTCATTATTCATCACCAGTCCGACGCCGTGGCGTCTGCCGAAAAATTCAAAGGGCATATCGGCGGTAAGGATAACTTGTTGAGGTGCATTTGCTATGCCTCTCCATCCATAACGGTAAAAGGCGGTGGTGCTGATCGCCTCTGTATCACCCGCAAACGAGGAATTGAGATAACTCTTCACGGCCCAGTATTGACCGGGCGGGTCATCCCACTGTGCCTGCAGATGTGACAGGCTGCACAGCGACAGGAGTATGGTTAATAATAAGCACCGTTTTTCCATTATGTGTATAACTGAAAAACGACGAAAAAATTGTGTCCGGGAGGAATTTCCTATTATATCTTGGAGGATTTTACCCGCATAAGCCGGAGCATCCCGAGCATCCACCTCGGAAGCGGTTTTTCGGGATCCCTGTTTTTCAGGTTTAGGCTTAGGCCCAATTTTTTTGCGATTGGTATTTTGTGTGTTTCCACAAATTCGATCAACGTGCCGTCCGGATCTTCAATATATGCAAATTGTCCTGCGGCGTCACCCATGTCGAAGGAGCTGCCTTCCTTGATATTTTGTGTGGTATCTACCGTAAAGGGATGCCCCGACTCAGCGCACTTTTTGCGTAATGCATCCATATTCCGGATATCGAAGCAAACCTGAATAAAGCCGGGGTCACCCCAGAAACGCCCTTGGTAAAGTTTTCTCGGGGTGTGTTCCAGTGCCTGTACCAGTTCTATATAGGATGGACCGAACAGTTCACTAAGGCTTCCTTTTCTGGGTTGTGAGTGTGTCAGCAAACGGCGACGGAATTTTTGTGTGCCTGCAGGCAATCCTTCGAAATCGGGAAAAACGCCTGTCTCGTCTGCGATAATCTTATCGTAACCCAGAATATCACAATATACTGTCATCGCTTTATCGATATCAGTCACGCCGATAGTTACGCCAACCGCACCGCCTGTCGACTTCCCTTCGTCTTTAAAAATGTAATTGTCCTCTACGATTTGAAACAGATTTTCATATGGGTCTTTCACATAAAAAGTCTGATTTCCGTCGATATTTTTGTTGAGTCCGCCGAGGAAATAAGCTTTCGGATTTTTGGAAAATTCTTCGAACGTGCGGCTCACGTCCCTGCTTTTGACTTTGCAGACCAAAACACCCAGATCGCCCATATTCAATGTGAAGTCAAGCGGTTTTGGTTTCCTTTGTGAGTATTGCCACACTTCAAAACCGCCGCCACCCTGCATATTAACAGCAATCAGCGCATGGCGCTGTTGTGGATTTCCACCCGTGTAGGGTAGCATCAGTTCGGCAACTTTATCGTCCTCAAGGATACGAATATCCATATTGAACAGGTCAATATAGTATTTCCATGCTTCATACAGTTTTTCTACTCCGATACCTACCTGTTGGATCCCTGCAATGATATAGTTCTCTTTCATATAGTTATGTGGCTTTGATCTTTCTGACCATTTTTCTTGCCAGTCCGGGAAAAAAACGCTTGACATATACCATCAGTAACTCTTTCCCTCCGACGAACACCTCAGGTTCCTGTTTATCAATGGCCTTCACGATTTTCTTTGCTGCTTTCTCCGCGGAGATGCCGTTGTTCTGCCCGTGATCCATTTGTCCGTGTTTGCTGCCATCGGCTTCTAACGCATTGAAGGAGATGCTTGTCTTTATCCTTCCGGGACAGACCATCACTACCCGGATATTCCGGTGGTAGTACTCCGCGTGAAGGGTTTCGAAAAAACCATAGAGGGCAAATTTGGATGAAGCATAGGCTGATCGCAGAGGAAAGCCGAATTTCCCTGAGATGCTGGTGGTGACAGCGATGGTTCCTCCGCCTTTTTTAATCATGTCAGGTAATAGCCGTTTACTGATCTTTACCGGTGCAAAGAAGTTCACAGCCATGATCTTTTCATCTACCTTGCCGTCTGTTTCTAGTATTTTGGAGCGTTGACTGATACCGGCATTCAGAAATGCGATGTCGATCCCCCCGAAAGTCATTATGGCTTTATCGGTCAACTCGTCGATATGTGCCAGATCGGACAGGTCATATGGTAATATTACGCATTGTGCACCAAGCCGGATGCACTCTGCCCGCACCTCCGCCAACCTGCCGGCCCGTGTAGCCGTAAGGATCAGGTTGACTCCCTGCCGCGCGTAGAGATAAGTACATGCTTCACCGATACCCGACGAAGCACCTGTAATCCATATGGTTTTGTTATTAATTACCAATTACTAATTATTAATTACCTGTTATTAATTGCGATTTTTGTTTTTTTCTTTCCTATAATCAGTGCATTAACTAATCAGCGCATCAGCAAATCATCGCCACATCAGCCTGATCACCATTCCACCTTTTCTTCAATCAGTCGCGCATCACCTCATTCCAGAGTTGTGATCGGTAATCGTCTATGGAGTGGGGGGCACATTCATCCACATTATATACATTATGGGAGGTATAGATCATCTGCTCCAGGAAATAGGGGGCGCGATTGGGGCCTTCTCCTATATTGAGCAGCACTGTCTCTCCGTTTTTGATGAGGTTTTTCCTGAGTGCGACGAAGAATCCGGCGATAGAAACGGCAGATGCCGGTCCAGGGATTACTTTCTGCTCATAGGCGGTCAGTTTACCTACGGACACCAGTTTTTTTTCACGCATCCGCAGGAAGCTGCCCCCTGACTCTTTTACCAATCTTGCTACGATAGGGTAGGTCGCAGGATTTCCTGTTGCCAGGGTAGGAACTTCTGTCTGAGGATTGTCAATAATAGGATATTTCTTCTCAAAACCTACGGGAAATCCGACGGCTTCAGCCTCTTCCCACGCCTGCACCATCGGGTCGCACCCGTCTGTCTGTACCAGAAGGAAGCGGGGATTTTTCAATTCAGGATAGACCTGTTTAATCTCGCGGATACCTTTGTCTATAGCGATGGGGCCTGTGCCGCCACTGACTGCCTGGATATACACATCAGGAAACTTGTCCATCTGGCGAAGCCATTCGAAGACCATTGTCTTCTTTGCTTCCACACGGATAGGATCGATGTTGCCGGTCGATATCGGAATATTGTGCAGTCTGGCATATCCCGCTGCAATTTCCTTTGCTTTGGCATAGTCGCCCATCACACGGAAAACCTGTTGCCCGTAAGAACTGATAGTGGCTTCTGATGTTTTGATAGCGTCTTCCGGCATGAATACGGAACAATTTACCTTTGCCAGGGAAAGATATTTGGCATAAGCCGTGGCCGAATTACCGGTGGAAGCAATACAATACTGATGGATGCCGATCTCGTTGAACAGGCTGGCTGCCAACGAAGCAGCAATATCCTTAAATGTCCCTGTACCTCCGTTCAGGTCATTCCTGTAGACATGAACATTGAGATCGAGCCCGTACTTCTCCTTCGCAAACTCTTCGAGGAATGTCCACTGTTCTACGGGAATGGCGCCTTCACCTTTCGAGATGATATGCCTTTTGCGTAATAGCGGGAGAAAAGGGAAATAATGCCAGAAACTGTTAGGGTTGCGGCGTCCGATAAGTCGCGGTAACCGCTGATAAGGTCGGTTGTACCACACTTCGGAATGTTTGCTTCCGCACTTCGGGCATTGTTGATCCTGTTCGAACCATGTCCAGAAGTTGGGAGTGACATGCCCACAGCCGGTACAGGCTAAATGGTACTTATGCTGAATTTTTATGCGAAGCATTTTCCTTTTTATGTGGTGGACATCGATTTCATCTCGTCAGCCATATATTTTCCCGCTTCGAGATTAACCTTTATCTTTTTGAATACCTCAATGGTCTCATCCACATCCTTCTGTGTATGAGAGGCCGTGGGGATCAGTCTGAGCATTAATACTCCTTTAGGTACCACCGGATATACCACGATGGAGCAGAAAACATTATGATTCTCACGCAGATCGATTACAATATTGGTGCCTTCGGGGACGGAGCCGCTGAAATAGACGGGGGTCACCGGTGATTGCGTATTGCCGATATTGAATCCTTCGGCCACCAGTCCTTCTTGCAACGACTTGGCGATTTTCCACAGCTTTTCTTTATATTGGGGCTGTGTCTGTAATATTTCGAGGCGTTTTAATGCGCCGATCACCATGGGCATAGGAAGTGATTTGGCAAAGATCTGGGAGCGCATATTGTATTTCAATGAATGGACGATCGCTTTTTCAGAAGCGACAAAAGCCCCTATACCGGCCATTGATTTGGCGAAGGTGCCAAAATAGATGTCCACTTCGTCCATCAATCCGAAATGTTCGCTTGTACCCGCTCCGGAGTCCCCCATGGTGCCAAATCCGTGTGCATCATCGATCATCAGGCGGAAATTATATTTTTCTCTGAATTTAACGATTTCGGGAAGATTGCCCAAATCGCCCGACATACCGAATACTCCTTCGGTAATCACCAGGATACCACCGCCTGTCTCTTCTGCTTTTCTGGTAGCGAAACCAAGCATCTTGTCACATCTCTCCATATCGTTGTGGGGAAATACAAAACTCTTTCCACCCTTGGCTTTATGCAGAAAAATACCATCCATGATACAAGCATGGGATTCGGAATCGTAAACGATAACATCATTCCTTGAGACCAGAGAATCAATGATAGAAACCATTCCCTGATAACCGTAATTCAGCAGATAGGCAGCCTCCTTTTTCTCGTAGGCAGCGAGTTTTTCCTCCAGCTCTTTGTGATATTTTGTTTGTCCCGACATCATACGCGCACCCATAGGATATGCCATACCCCAGTCGGCCGCGGCTTTCGCGTCCGATTCACGCACTTCAGGGTGGTTGGCCAATCCCAGATAATTGTTCAGACTCCAGGTGATCACCTCTTTACCGAGAAACCTCATTCTGGGACCTATCTCACCTTCCAGTTCGGGAAAGATAAAATATCCTTCCGCTTTCTTGCGATACTGTTCAAGCGGACCTTCGGCACTTTTCAGCCGGTCGAAAATATCTGTCACGATTGTATATGATTGGTTTGATTTTCCTTGATAAAAAGGAACCGATTCCCTTTTAGGTGCAAAAATAGTTATTCTCTCGTTAACAATGAAATATCCCCGCAGCTAAATCACATACCTTTGATTTGTCGGTATTATTGAAATAGGGAGGAACCCATCAACACTTCACGCTACTTCTGTCAGTGGGCCGGATTTGATGATGGAAATGAGCAAGTATCAGGTATTCTACTGCTGTTTATGTATCTCTACGAAATCTGCGTCCTCGATTTCGCTCGACTCGAATTTCTTTTTCTGATACTCAATGATCCGATCTTGTTGGTTCTCAGGTTGTCTGGCCTGTTGTGCCCGTGGCTGCCGGGAGTTTGAAGTCTGTGTGCCACGCTTTCCCAAGAGAAAGGCTGCGACTGTTTTCAGCAGAAAATAGACAACCATAAAACCCAGAAAAAATTTAATCAGGAATCCCATATATTGTGCGATAAATTGATTCAGGAATAAAGATACAATGATTCAGGCAATGCTGGTTGATCTGTTTGTATTATTTAACGATTCGGCGATTCCAAGACCCTTCCCATTCGCGGTTTTACAGGGTTGACTAGTGCCGTTGCCCGTTTGTCATGGGTCGGTTGTTTGTTCCGGATCAGCGACGTGGCACTGAAACGGAAAGAATGACATAGGCCACGATCCCCCAGGCCATGCCGCTGATGCCCAGCAGTACCACCAGCAGTACCATCAGGATGAGCAGGATAACCTGCCTCTCATTTCCTTTGAACGCCAATTTTTTGATTTTCAATGAGAACATCGGTATTTCGGAGACCATCAATAACGACATGAGGACGATCAATCCGGCGGTTAGATAGAAGGAGTTTTCATTTTGGGTTGCTATTTCAGTCATTCCGGAGCAGTAGCTAATCCAGAATAGTCCGTTGGCGGGAGTGGGCAGGCCTATAAATGAGGTGGTTTGTCGTTCGTCGACATTGAATTTGGCCAGCCGGTATGCGGAAAAAACAGGGATAAGGAATGCCAGATATGGGATCCAGATGTGCAGTGATTCCAGATAACCTGGCAGTAAGGCGTAATCCCGAAGTAGTATGAAAACTGCCGCTGCGGGAGCAGTGCCGAAACTGACCACATCTGCCAAGGAATCCAGCTCTTTGCCCAAAGGGGAATAAGCATTTAGGCGCCGTGCCGCCATGCCATCCAGGAAATCGAACAGGGCGGCGATTGCAACCCCTATCACTACCGCTTTAAAGTTGCCCTGAAACGCCATGACAATGGCTATGCATCCGGAGAAGAGATTCAACAAAGTCAGGATATTGGGTATCTGTTTGCGCATAGTCCGTTATCCTTCCTTTTGGGGGAGCCTTGCCAAAAAGGTGACATTGGCATGCACTTCTTCTCCCAGGTCGACCAATATTTCACTGTCCGGCGGCAGGAAAATATCCATTCGGGAACCCAGTTTGATGAAACCCAATGGCGCCCCAATATGTACTTCATCACCCTCTTTCACATAGGTGATCACTCTTCTTGCCATTGCCCCGGCGATTTGTTTGGTGAGTATTGTGCCATGGTCGGGCGTCTCTATCAAAATATTGGTATGTTCATTTTCATGGCTCGCTTTGGGCAGGTATGCGGCATGAAAATTTCCCTCTATATGGGAGAAATGGGTGATTTTGCCGGTGACCGGTATCCAATTGGAGTGAGCATTAAAGAATGACATGAAGATAGAAATCTGAATACGTTCGTCATGAAAGAACTCTTTTTCGAATACTTTTTCTATGGTTACAATTTTACCGTCTGTAGGTGCGTTTACCAATCCGTGCAGATCGCCTTTATAGGCGCGATCAGGGTGTCTGTAAAAGTTGATCGCCATGGCATATAACAAAAATGACAAAAGGGCCAGGAAGAAGGTGAATATTGTACCGGGAAGCAGGATCAGGAAAACTGCATTGAGAAGGATAAGTACAACTCCTATTTTTATCAAAGCCGATTTACCTTCTTTATGTATTCGTAATTGTTTCATATTTTAAAGAATAAAGACTTTTAGCGCTAAAAGCCAAGAGTTTATAAGTAAAAATTAAATTTCATTATCCCATTATCCCATTATCCCATTATCCCCATTATTCACATTGGCACATTGGCACATTCACTCAGGGATACCTTCCCCCTTTTCCACTTAAATATTGAAGTGGAGTTGTGGGTATGCCGAGTCAATGGGTTCGCTCTTTTTTTCTATTTCCTCACGATATTTTTCGGGAATAATTTCCTCCCATAGTTGAGGTTGAAGATAAGGAACGATAGCGGGAATTACCGCTTCCACCCGGTTGAAGAAAAATGATTCTTCTTTCGTTTTTTTATTGATGAGCTGTCCGTTATGGTCGAGCATCAACGCCAGATTGAGGATGATGCTCAGGAACACCATCATTGTGCCGGTTGCAATTACTGCTCCCAGCAGACGATTGATGAGACTGAGAAAGATTATACCGATAAAGCGCTGTAGTATTCGTCCGACCAGTGAGAGAGCGATAGCGATGGCCGCAAACGCGAGGATGAAAGACAATACCCTTGCCGCTTGCGGCGAGAGGTCTATCAGCCTGTTTATTTCGGGTAGGATGGTACCGGCCAGTCTTCCCCCAAAGATGGCTGCCAGGACGAGAGTTGCCAGTCCCACAACCTGCATGATTAATCCTTTACGGTATCCGTGGATAAAGGCGATAAGCAGCAGTATGCCCACGGTGAGATCAAACCAGTTCATAGCTTTTATTCAAGATTGGTTTGCAAGGCATCAACCTGTTCATTCAGGAAAATGGATGCCTGTTGTCCGAATTTTTCCGGTGAGTCGGTGGTAAAGTATTGTATGTTACCTTTTTTTGTGCAATTTCGATCCATTTCAGGATGCCTTTGCAGGTAGTTCCTGAGGCTTTCGGCCACATACTTTCCCTGGGAAATTACTTTCACATTCTGGGGAAGGTATCGGGTTATCTTGTTCATGAGGAGTGGATAATGGGTGCATCCCAGGATAATTGTGTCGATAAGAGGATCTTTCTCAAAGAGTCTCTCCAGATGTTGTCGCACAAAATAATCGGCTCCCGGTGTGTGGTACTCCCTGTTTTCCACAAGGGGAACCCACATGGGACATGCTTCGCCCGTTACGGTTATATCCGGGTAGAGTTTGCCGATCTCCAACTCATACGATCCCGATCGAATGGTTCCTTCTGTCCCCAAAATGCCTATATGGCCGTTTTCCGAGAGAGTTGCTATCGACTCTGCTGTGGGGCGGATCACACCCAATACCCTTTTCGAGGGATCAAGCTCCGGCAGGTTGATTTGCTGGATGGTGCGTAATGCTTTTGCGGAGGCGGTGTTACATGCCAGGATTACCAGATGGCACCCCTGCCTGAAAAACCACCTCACCGCTTCAAGCGTGAACTGGTATACCCGCTCATAGGAACGGCTTCCATACGGAGCACGGGCATTGTCGCCCAAATAGACATAGTCATACTCCGGCATCAGCGCTCTTATTTCGGAGAGTACCGTAAGTCCGCCATATCCGGAGTCGAAGATGCCGATTGGCCCTGTTTTCCGGCTATCCAGTCCTGTTTGTTCTTCCACGTCTGCCGCAGATCGCTTAGCGGATGCCCAGTTTTGATTTCACGTAAGGATTGGCATTGACCGCGTCGGGCGATACAAAGGCGATCCCCGGATTGGCCAGATCATAAATTACAGTATATCCCTGTTCAATGCCGACATGATGAATGGCATTGTTTATTTTTTGTTTCAGGGGTTCCAGTAATTCTTTCTCCCGATTTTCAATGTCTTTCTGGGCCAATTCCATGAATTGAGTGATCCTGCTTTCCAGTTCGGTAAGTTCCTGCATCCTGCGCAGCTTGATATTTTCTGAGAGAGAGGCTTGATAGGTGATGTAGTCGGAATACTTTTTGTTGTATTCATTCTGCATCAGCTCCAGCTCTTTTTCGTAATTCTCACTTAATGTAAGCAGTTGCTGTGTGGCCTGTGCTTTTTCAGGCATTTGGTCCAGTAGTTGGGTTGTATTTACATAAGCAACGGAAACTTGTGGCAACACCTGTGAAAAAGCAGTTCCACCGACCAATGAAATAAGTAGGCTAAGCGTGAAAAAAACTCTTTTTGTCATTGTCAACTATTTTAAAAAGTGAATATTCAATTGATAAAACCCGGTTTCAATTGCAATTTCTTTTCCCATCTCCTGTGTGTTGTGGCCGCACCCGCTTGTGAAGAGCAAATGCGGCCGCTCTCAGGGTAGGAATTAAAATTACAATGTCAACTGGTTACATACATAAAGCCCTTGGATCTCCGTGTTGAACGGGATGATCCATAATTAGGGTTTTTTATAATTTTTTCTTTACTTCAGTCTCTTCGTAGGCTTCCACCACATCACCCACCTTTATATCATTAAAATTACGTATGGTGACGCCGCACTCATAGCCTGAAGTAACCTCTTTCACATCCTCTTTGAACCGTTTCAGCGATTCCAACTCGCCGGTGAAGATTACGATACCGTCGCGGATGAGACGGATACGACTTGCGCGTTTTATTTTGCCGTCGCGTACCATACATCCGGCTACGGTTCCCACTTTTGATATTTTGAATACTTCCAGCACTTCAACGTTACCGGTAATCTCTTCCTTGATATCGGGAGAAAGCATACCTTCCATAGCCGCTTTGACCTCTTCTATGGCATCGTAGATGATAGAGTAGAGGCGGATATCCACCCCTTCTTTCTCTGCCTCTTTACGTGCCCCGAGCGAGGGACGTACCTGGAAGCCGATAATGATGGCATCCGACACTGCCGCCAGGCTAACGTCCGACTCCGAGATTTGGCCCGCGGCCTTATGAATCACATTGACCTGGATCTCTTCCGTGGAAAGACGTATCAATGAGTCGGAGAGTGCTTCTACCGATCCGTCCACGTCTCCTTTTACAATGATATTCAGCTGCTGGAAGCTGCCGATAGCGATACGGCGTCCGATATCGTCGAGTGTGAGCATTTTTTGTGTACGCAACGATTGTTCGCGCTGCAATTGTTCGCGACGGTTGGCAATTGAGCGTGCTTCCTGTTCGGTCTCCATTACATTGAAAGTGTCGCCAGCCTGAGGCGCTCCGTTTAAACCGAGTATCAGCGCCGGTTCAGATGGCCTGGCCTCTTCTATACGCTGATTACGCTCGTTGAACATGGCTTTCACTCGGCCGAAGTAGGAGCCTGCCAATACGATATCACCCTGCCTGAGCGTTCCATTTTCCACCAGCACGGTGGCCATATAACCTCTTCCCTTGTCGAGTGACGACTCAATGATGGATCCGGTTGCCCTCCGATTGGGGTTGGCTTTCAGTTCCAGCAGATCAGCTTCAAGCAACACCTTCTCCAGTAGTTCATTGATACCGATGCCACTCTTTGCCGATATATCCTGTGATTGGTATTTTCCTCCCCAATCCTCTACCAGGTAGTTCATTTCGGCCAGCCTTTCTTTTATTTTTTCGGGATTGGCGCCCGGTTTATCGATCTTGTTAATGGCAAACACAATGGGGACGCCTGCCGCGCCCGCGTGGTTGATGGCTTCTACCGTTTGGGGCATCACATTGTCGTCTGCCGCTACGATGATAATAGCCACGTCCGTCACCTTGGCGCCCCGCGCGCGCATGGCGGTAAATGCCTCATGGCCCGGCGTGTCGAGGAAGGTGATCTTACGCCCGTCGGATAACTGCACGTTGTAGGCTCCGATATGTTGCGTGATACCGCCGGCTTCACCCGCAATCACGTTAGTGCTGCGGATACTGTCGAGTAATGATGTTTTCCCGTGATCCACGTGTCCCATCACAGTGACAATGGGCGGACGCGGTATCAGGTCTTCGGGCGCGTCTTCCTGATCGGCGATTGCTTCAATGACATCGGCACTCACATATTGGGTTTTGAAGCCATATTCTTCGGCCACAATATTAATGGTCTCGGCGTCGAGACGCTGATTGATAGCCACCATTACCCCCAGGCTCATACAGGTGGAGATGACATTGGTCACAGGGACATTCATCATATTGGCCAGGTCGTTTGCCGTGACAAACTCGGTCAACTGTAATATGCGGCTTGCCTTTTCCTGCTGTTTGAGTTCCTCCTGTTGCCTCTGGGCGCTGGCTTCGCGCTTTTCACGACGATACTTCGCGCCCGCTTTCTTTCCTCTCTTTTCAGTGAGGCGCGCGAGGGTCTCTTTTATCTGTTTTTGTACATCTTCTTCACTGACCTCGGCTTTAAGTGGTTTCCTGAGCGACAATTTTTTGTTGTTGCTTTTGGAGCCCTGAGTGTAGGCGGTAGGTTTGTCGATGTTCACCTGTCCCGAACGTATGCGTTTTCTCTTTTTCTTTGCACTGTCATTATCTCTTTCAGAAGTGTCAGGTTGCTTTTTCTTTTCATCGATCGCCTCCTTTTTCAGTTGTTTCACCTTTTCTTCTTTCAGCTTTTTAGTGTCCAGCGCTTTCTGTTCGCGTTCAAGCCGTTCTTTCTTCCGTTGGGCTCTCGACTTTCTGGGGGGCCGGGTACGGTCATTGATCGAATCCAGATCGATAGATCCTTTAACCACAATATTGGATTCCAGTTTATTATTATGTAACCGGAATACTGAGTCGGGTTTTGTCTCATCGGTTTTTTCTTCCTCTTGAGAGTCATCTTTACGCGACGCTGTTTCGGCGGCTTCCGATACCGGTTCGGAGACCGGTTTTGTTACTGCTTCCTCCGGCTCTGGTTTTTTTATTTCTTCCGCTTCGGCTTTTTCCACTACCACCGGATGTGCGGTGTCTTCCTTTTTCTCTTCTCTTTGTTCCTCTGTTTTCTCTTTTACGCCCTCCTCCTTTTTCTCTTCTGCTTGTGCTCCCCCCTGAGGTGAAGTGATCTCTTCAGTGGGAGCTGTTTCAATAGAAATCTCTTCTGCCGGCGCCTGTTCAACAGGGGCCGGTTTTTCCACTTCGGCCTCGGGCTGTGTTTCCACTTCACGGGAAACCGGCGCAATGATCTCTTCAATCTCTTCCTTCACCGGCTCTTCTCTCTCTGGTCCGCTTTTCTTTTTATGAAGGTTGTCGAGATCAATGCTGCCTACGACATGGAAGTGAGGTCTTAATTCGTCAGGTATCTCTGTCTCGATAGCTTCTTTTTCTGTCTTTTTCCTGGGAGTTTGTTCTTCCGGAAGTTCATAGCCCTCTATGGCGACAGTCTCCCGTTTTTCGTCACGACGATGTAGTTTTTCACGGGTGATAGTCGCTTCCTTGCGTATATTTTTGTCTTTACCGAATTCGGCAATCAGTATATCATACTGTTCATCCTCAATTTTCGCATTGGGATTTGCTTCAATTTCAATACCTTTCTTGTGCAGGAATTCAACAAGAGTGTTGATTCCCACATTTAAATTTTTTGATACTTTTATTAGTCTTACAGGCATATATCTCTCCTAACCTTTCTCTCTTTTATGTTGTGAACAGTATGTATAATATTGACCGGGATTGGATTGGACTAATTATCATCTTCCTCTTCGACAGCCATGCCCATATCGGCCTCCGTGTCTGTAGCGGTATCCATATCTATATTTGATTCTGCCTCGATATCTGTGTCCACGTATACATCTGCTTCCGCATCCATATCTGTGTCGTCCAGGTCATCTTCTTCAAACTCATAGCGTAAGATGGCCAATATCTCATCTACTGTACTATCTTCCAGATCCGCTTCTCTGATAAGCCTTTCACGTCCCATCGCGAGTACGTTCTTGGCAGTGGAACAGCCGATCTTTTTTAATTGGTCGATCACCCATCCATCGATCTCATCACGGAATTCATCGAGATAGATATCTTCTTCGTCCACCTCGTCTATGTCGCGGAACACTTCGATGTTATAACCGGTGAGCATGGAGGCCAGTTTTATATTGGCACCACCCTTTCCAATGGCAAGGGAGACTTCTTCGGGATTAAGAAATACTTCGGCACGACGCTCCTCCTCCCTTACGGTAATGGAGTTGATCCTGGCAGGACTCAACGCCCGCTGGATATAGAGAGTGGTGTTGTTAGTGTAGTTGATTACGTCGATGTTCTCGTTTCGCAATTCACGCACTATGCCGTGAATACGAAATCCTTTCATCCCAACACAGGCTCCTACCGGATCGATGCGATCGTCATACGCTTCCACAGCTACCTTGGCTCGTTCACCCGGAATACGGGCGATACCTTTGATGGTAATCAGTCCGTCCGCAATCTCCGGAATCTCCTGTTCAAATAACCTTTCAAGGAATACGGGTGAGGTGCGCGAAAGAATGATCCTGGGATTGTTGTTCTTGTTCTCGACGCGTGCCACCACGGCACGGGCATGTTCCCCTTTCCGGAAAAAATCGCTGGGTATTTGTTCTGTCTTGGGTAAGATCAGCTCATTATGCTCATCATCGAGCAGTAATAATTCCTTTTTCCAGACCTGATAGACCTCTCCGGAAACAATTTCTCCTACTTTTTCCTTATACTTGTTATAGAGATTGTCTTTTTCCAGTTCCAGTATCTTGGAAGCCAGTGTCTGCCTGAGATTCAGGATAGTGCGGCGGCCGAAATGGTCGAGCGATACCTCGTCGGTAACCTCTTCTCCCACCTCAAAATCCTCATCGATCTTCCGGGCTTCCGACAGGCTAATTTCCAAATTGGGATCCTCCAGTTCACCGTCTTCCACAACCACCCTGTTACGCCATATTTCCAAGTCACCTTTGTCGGGGTTGATGATGATATCATAGTTTTCATCCGTACCGTTGTTTTTGGAAATAACATTGCGGAACGATTCTTCAAGCACGCTGATGAGTGTGGCTTTATCGATATTCTTCAGCTCGTTGAATTCAGAAAATGTATCGATGAGGCTGATGGTTTCTTTCTTCTTACCCATATATTATTTAAATCGTATAAGATATTTTGTATGTTTTACTTCTTCAAACGCAAAACGGAGATCCTCTTCCACTTCGATTTTGCGTTTGGCACCTTCGGGTTTTATCTTTTTTGTGACTGAGACAGTGAACCCGTTGTCATCAGACGATTTCAGCGTCCCGGTAATTTTCTGTCCGTTCTTGCTGAGTACTTCCACTTCCCTGCCCTCGTATTTTTTGTACTGACGCGATATTTTGAAGGGCGAGGAGAGTCCGGCCGAGGTGACGGTCAATTCAAAATCTTCTGTGTCACGGTCGAGTTTTGACTCCAAATAACGGCTCAACGCGACACAATCGTCAATATCCACTCCATGATCGTTATCAATTTCAACGGTAATGGTATTATCCGCACTCACCGAAACGTCCGTCAGATAATTGGGCGAACCTTCCAGATATTGTTCAGCAAAATCGATAATCAGTTTCTTTTCGATCATATTTATTTATCAGTCAGTAAGAGAGACTCATAAGATATAAATTCATTAAAGTTCACACACAAAGATATAGTTAAAATGTCTTGTGTGGTGATTTTGCCTCTTGAGTCTTTTTTGTACGAATAAAAAAGGAAGCGGTGTGTGTCCTGCTTCCCTCCTCCTTTACGGGGGCAAAGATATTATTTTCAAACGGATTCACAAAATGTTTGTGACTTTTTTTGTATTGTCGGATCAGTTGTTTGCCACCGCCGGGTGTGATATTATCGGAAAATAATGCGTAATTTTGTCTTCCGAAAAAAAGTGTATGCCCTCTCCAGATTAGAAAGGGCATGTTGTTACACGGATTGAGCGTATGGAGAAAGCAGATATTGATAAGATCGTATATGATAAAAGTGTAATCGACTTCGTCACTATTGCCGTGGAGGTTTGTCTGTTTTTGGAAAAAAACGAACCTCTTGCTCGTGAAGAGTGGGTGGACAGGCTATTGAAAATGCTTCCCCTTTTGTATGTGAAGGCGCTTTTGTTGCCTGAGACGGCAGCCACACAGGAGGAGGTTCCGGCCACTTTTGTCAGGGAAGAAGATTATTCGCGGGTAGCAAACGGGGTGTCGGAAGTGATGGGTGAGGAGGATGTCTATCTTGATGTCTTTGTGGAAGAGATGAAATACAGTGATACGCCCATATCCATGTTTGTGTCGGAAAATATCGCAGATATTTATCAGGATATCAGGAATTTTGTGTCGGTGTATCAGATTGGCCTTACTGAACAGATGAATGATGCGCTGTATCAGTGTAAAGAAAACTTCCGTCTCTATTGGGGACAAAAGTTGGTAAACGTGTTGCGTCCGTTGCACGCGTTGAAGTGTCTCTACTTGGAAAACGAAAATGATGAGGCGGATTTATGGGAGGAGGAATTGTGGGGTTAGCGATTTCAAAAGAAGAGTTGGCGGAGTTGCCATTGGAGACCTTTAAGGGTGAAATAGTGGTTGTTGACCATGTTGGGGAAATACGGCAAGCTTGCCACTATCTTTCTTCACACGGTGCGCTGGGTTTCGATACGGAGACCAGGCCCGCGTTCAAGCGGGGACAAATAAATAAGGTGGCTCTTGTGCAACTCTCCACGGAGGAGGTGTGTTTCCTGTTCCGTTTAAACAAAATCGGTTATCCTGATGAACTGGAAAGGATCCTGAGCGATCCCGGGATCAAGAAAATAGGTCTTTCGTTGCGCGACGATTTTGCAGCCCTCAGAAAACGGTCGGGACGGAAACCGGAAAATTTTATCGATTTGCAGGGTTTTGTGGATCAATTCGGCATAGAGGATAACAGTTTGCAAAAGATTTATGCTATTCTTTTTGGCAAAAAGATATCCAAAAACCAACGTGTTTCGAATTGGGAAGCTGAAACGCTTACCCCCGCGCAACAGTCCTACGCGGCGATCGATGCCTGGGCCTGCCTTCGTATTTATAATCATTTAATCCGAACAGAGAGATGAAGCCATACAAAGAGATACGGTTGCGCCCCGGCAAGGAGGCGTCATTACAACGCTTTCATCCATGGGTTTTCTCGGGTGCCATCGCCCATAAACCGGAAGGTGTGATTGAAGGGGAAACGGTACGGGTATTGTCAGCCGACGGCTCTTTCTTAGGGGTGGGGCATTTCCAGATCGGCAGTATTGCTGTGCGTATCATGTCTTTTGTTGATGAAGCTGTAGACGGTGCATTTTATGAAAGAAGACTCTCCAATGCCTATAAGATGCGCTCGACGCTGAATCTTGTCAGACCTGATAATACAATTTTCAGGTTGGTGCATGGTGAGGGGGATTATCTCCCGGGCTTAATTGTCGACATATACGGCAATACGGCGGTGGTACAAGCCCATTCGGTGGGAATTCACAAAGACCTGGAGTTGGTGACCAATGCGTTAAAGGGCATCCTTCCTGCCGATGCGGTGAAGCATATCTTTTATAAATCGGAGGGAACACTACCCTATAAAGCCGGTATCTTTCTTGAAAACAGCTATCTCTCGGGAGGGGAGGATGTCGATGGAATTGCCATGGAAAATGGTTTGCAGTTCCGTATCGATTGGTTGAAGGGACAAAAGACCGGTTTTTTTGTCGACCAGCGGGAAAACCGCGCGCTATTGGAGTATTATGCGAGAGACCGGCACGTGGCGAATATGTTTTGTTATACCGGAGGTTTCTCGGTGTATGCCCTTCGGGGCGGTGCCGCTTCGGTGGTGTCGGTCGACAGCTCCGCGAAAGCGGTTTCGATTGCCGACCAGAATGTGGCGCTCAATTTTGGTGACGATCCCCGGCACCGTTCCTGTGCTGAAGATGCTTTTAAGTTCCTCAAACAGCTTCCCGATGGAGAAAAGGATCTTATCATCCTGGATCCACCGGCTTTCGCGAAACATCGGGGAGCCATCAATAACGCGTTGCAGGGCTACAAAAAGCTGAATCTTCATGCCTTGGAGAAAATTGCTGCCGGCGGTATCCTGTTTACTTTTTCTTGCTCACAGGTGATCTCTGCTGAGCAGTTCCGGCTGGCTGTTTTCAGTGCTGCCGCCATATCGGGCAGGAAAGTACGGATCCTGCACCAACTTACACAACCGGCCGATCACCCTATCAATATCTATCATCCCGAAGGTGAATACCTGAAAGGATTGGTCCTTGAGGTGGAATAAGACTCAAGATTCAAAATTCAAGATTTGTGGGACGCCCATTCATCGGTCATGGGTAATTGGTCTCAAATAACCCCGGTGACTAAAAAATGCGTTTAAATCTGTTTAAAACACCCCTGATCGATCGAGAATCAGTTAAACTATATGAAATATGTGATTTTTATGCTCGGAAAGTATGTTTTATAACACAAAAACGCTTATCTTTGCAACGTGTTTTTCATGGTATTAGATTTAAGGTTAACAATGAAGATTGGTTGTCGTGAGACAACCTTTCCTTTTTTATAGACCTCACACTTAAAATGAAAAGTGAAAACTAAAAGGGAACCCTCTTCCCTGACAGACAATCTTCCCTTCAACACATCGTCGGATCAAGCTCTCGGTTTATCATATGCTCGCCTCCACATATGCTCGCCTCCACATATCTTCAGTTTATCACATCCTCCATATTATGATTTCACAAAATATAAACCGGTTGCATGGGCGAAATGGCGCTATTATTGTTATTTTTGTGATGAAAATGGTTTATATATGAATTTTAGGACAATCATAGATATTCCCGTATCGGATATACGGATTGATCACTCCACCCGGATGATGCTTTTCGGTTCCTGCTTTTCTGAAAATATAGGCAGGAAACTTCAGCAATATAAGTTCCGGGTGGATGCGAATCCTTTCGGTATTTTGTACAACCCTTTTTCTGTTTCCGCTGCCATGCAAAGGTTGTTGTCCGCAATTCCCTTTTCCGAAACCGATCTGGTATTCAATAATGGGATATATCATAGCTTGATGCATCATGGCCAATTTTCTGCTCCTGACAAGACTGCTTGTTTGCGGAAAATTTCAGAACGTTTTGAAAGTGCTGCCGCGAATATCCAACAGACGGATCTTTTCCTTATCACCTTTGGTTCCGCATATACATATCGATGGAGAGACAGCGGCGAAATAGCGGGGAATTGCCATAAGTTTCCCGCCCGTCTGTTCCACCGGACCCGTTTGTCGGTAGAAGAGGTTACTGAGGAGTGGAAGAGGTTGATCTCTGTGCTGACCTCCATTCGTCCGGGTGTCAAATGGCTGTTTACTGTCAGCCCCGTCCGTCACTGGAAAGAGGGAGCACATGAGAATCAAATCAGTAAATCGGTGCTTCATCTGGCGATAGACAACTTACAACAAGTTTTCCCGGAAAATGTCCGTTATTTTCCTGCCTACGAAGTGATGATCGATGAACTACGTGATTACAGGTTTTACGATGAGGATATGATGCACCCTTCCTCCTTCGCGGCAGATTATATTTGGCAACTTTTCAGCAATACATTCTTTTCCGCTGAGACCATGAATATCAATGAAGAATGGGAGCATATCCGAAAAGCAATTGAGCATCGTCCGCTTTATCCCGGCACGGAGGCTCACACTGCGTTTGTAAAGGATACCTTACTGAAAATGGAGGCTTTTAGCCGGAGATATCCGGAGATTTCGTGCGACGAGGAGAAATGTCAGTTGATGGGATGATTTTTTTAATCCACAAAATCTGCAAATTGGAAAATTAATTTTATGCAATACAATATTCAAGATATAGGAGCCATATTAGGTGTTCCGGTTAACAAGCAGCGGTCAGATAGAATAACTATTTTGCTTACCGACAGCCGTAAATTGACACTGCCGGCCGAGACGCTTTTCTTCGCGTTGGAAACCAAAAATAATGACGCACATGTTTTTATAGGAGAACTGTATGAAAAGGGCGTGCGCAATTTTATAGTATCCAAGACTTTACCGGAATGGGAAAAGTTTATTGATGCGAATTTCCTGAAAGTGAAGAACAGTTTGTCGGCATTGCAGAAGATCGCGGCTTATCACAGAAAAAAATTCAATATACCCGTCATCGGAATTACCGGCAGTAACGGGAAAACTATTGTAAAAGAATGGCTTTACCAGATACTCGAGAATAATTATAATATTGTCCGTTCACCCAGGAGTTATAATTCCCAAATCGGCGTGCCTCTCTCAGTGTGGCAATTGGACGATGATACAGAACTGGGAATTTTTGAGGCAGGGATATCGATGCCGGATGAGATGGAAAAGCTGGCGCCCATTATCCGGCCTACGATCGGAGTATTGACGAAAATAGGGGAGGCTCATCAGGAAAATTTTGCTTCCTTGCAGCAAAAGATCAAGGAAAAACTGACCCTTTTTGTCAACTGTGATGTGTTTATTTTTGATGAAGATAATGATCTGGTTTCAGAATGTGTCGACCAGATGGTGCTTTTCCAGAAAACCTTTACCTGGTCGAGAAAGAACAGGGACGCGCATTTGTATATTTCCTCCGTAAAAAAGAAAGGGGAGAAAACAGTGATTAACTATTCGCTGCTGGATTTTGACGATTCCTTTACCATCCCTTTTACGGATGATGCTTCCGTTGAAAATGCAATAAGTTGCCTAGCGGTGGCACTTTACCTGCATATTTCCCCGGCAGATATTTCTTCCAGGATGGCTAGGCTCGAGCCGGTCGCCATGCGGTTGGACGTGAGGAAAGGAAAAGAAAATTGCATTATTATCAATGACACCTATAATTCTGATATCAATTCCATTAAAATCGCGCTTGATTTCCAACAACAGCGAAGGCTGGATCGCCATCTGAAGAAAACGTTGATTCTTTCCGATATTCTTCAGATGGGAATACCACCCAAGTCTCTCTATAAAAAGGTAGCGGAGATGGTTGAGCAGAGCGGTGTGGTGAGAATTATCGGTATAGGCAGAGATATCTCTGCCCATCACGATCTGTTTTCAATGCCGGAGAAATCCTTTTATCAGACAACAGATCAATTCATCTCTTCAGGCGGATGGAAAAACTTCAATCATGAGTTGATCCTGCTGAAAGGGGCACGGAGATATCATTTTGAACAGATCAGCGCTCTTATTGAGGAGCGTATACATGAGACAATGCTGGAAGTCGACCTGGATGCTGTGGTGCATAATTTCAATTTTTATAAGTCCCGCCTGCAATCGGATGTGAAACTGGTTTGCATGGTGAAGGCCAACGGATATGGCGCGGGTGCGGTGGAGATTGCCAAGACGCTCCAATACCACCGTTGTGATTACCTGGCGGTAGCTGTGGCCGAGGAAGGGATCCAACTCCGGAAAGAAGGTGTTTCTTTGCCTTTGATCGTGTTGAATCCCGAAGTGAATGGCTTCGAAGAACTTTTCTCCGCCGATCTGGAACCGGAAGTGTACAATTTCCGTATTCTGGAGGCATTCATTAAGGAATCGGAACGAAGAGGCATTGCCGGTTATCCCATCCATCTGAAAATCGATACCGGAATGCACCGGTTGGGATTTTTGCCGGAGCATATAACCGAGATGATTGGCTTGCTTAAAAAACAAAAGGGGTTGAAGGTACGTTCCGTATTCTCTCATCTGTCGGCAAGTGAGAGTTGGCATTTCGATGATTTCACCCACAGGCAGATGGAAATATTCAGGAAGGCTGCAGAGGAAATTGAGCAAGCCTTCAATTATCCCATCTACAAGCATATTCTCAATTCTGCAGGTATGGAGCGTTTTCAGGAAACGAAGTGGGACATGGCGCGTTTGGGAATCGGGTTGTATGGCATAAGTGCGAGCGGTTTACAGGGTCTTAAGAATGCCTGTACATTGAAAACGACTATTTTGCAGATCAAGCGGATCCCCTCAAACGAAACTATCGGTTACGGGAGAAAGGAAAAACTGGACCGGGATGCCCGCATAGCTACTATTCGTTTTGGTTATGCGGATGGATTGGACAGGCAATTCGGGAACCGGAAAGGAAAAGTACTGATTAACGGGCAATATGCTCCTATTGTGGGGAATGTTTGCATGGACCTTTGTATGGTGGATGTCACCGATATTAAAGCAGAGGAGGGAGATACCGTGATCCTGTTTGGCGAAAATCTGTCTGTGATAGAGTTAGCGGAAAGTATCGGGACAATCCCTTACGAAATACTCACCTCTGTCTCCCCACGCGTAAAACGCGTCTATATTAAGGAATAAAAAAATATCCCGGCATTGGCCGGGATATTTTTTATTTACTGTTTGCCATGCCTTCTCTTACTCAACGAAGAAGATAGCAACACGGTTCCAGTCATTTTCCGCGTACGGCTGTTCGGTGTCACCCTTCCAGTCGATGGAGATACGGTCGCTGTTGATTCCGTGGTCGTTAGTCAACGCGTCGGCAACCGCTCTTGCGCGTTTTTCAGAAAGCGCGAAGTTGTATTCCGGAGTACCGGTTTGTCTGTCGGCATAAGCCACGATGTTTACTTTCGCATTCGGGTTAGCTTTCAGGTATTCAGCAGTGTTGTAAACGCTTACTTGCTGACCTCTGTCGATCTTCGCGGAGTTGATGCGGAAGAATACCACGTTCGGCACGTATACACCTTCAGAAACAACGGTCGGTTGAACTTCAGGACATTCCGGGCAAGATTCCGGTCTGAGGCTCAGTTTTTCGTTTTCAGCACGCAGTCTGTTGATCTGGCTGTTCAAGTCGTTGATCAGGTTGTAATCCATCAGCTCGGCAGGAGTGAAATCCTGTTTTCCGCCAAGACCGAATTTGATACCTGCCGCGGCGGTCAACTTGCTGTCGTATTCATAATCTCCGGTTACTCCACTGAAATCAAAAGATTCTTGGAATACTTTGTAGCCTATTTCAAGGAACAAAGCAACGCTTCTGGAAAGTTGGAAATTGTTGATCAAACCCACATTGTAGGTCAATGTCTGGTTTTGGTGTTTGAACAAGTCGCCGTTCGCATTGGGCTTTTTCCAGTCTTCATTCAGTCCGTACATGTAACCGATACCAAGATAAGGAACCAGGCTGTAAACCCTGTCGGGATTGTAGCTGCCCCACGCGTTGGTGACATTGTACATCAGATCCAAGTGGCCGCCTAACCAATTTTGTTCATTCGGAACCGGTGTGCCGGCTACGTGTTTGATATGACCACCGTCGATAACCACACGTGCACCCCAATTGGGAGAGTTCCAGCGTCCCACCTCGATTTGTCCGTTCCATCCCAGACGGTCGCCGAAGTTTGCTTTGGCGTCATTTTCGGCTTTGGTCATGTAAAGGTTGGTTCCGCCGCCAAGACCAATATACCAATTATCACTTGCTTTGTTTTTCAGATACACTGTACCGTGAGAAACGTTTTGTACTTCTTGCGCGCTTATGCTGAATGCAATAAGAGCCGAGAATAAAAGTAAACCAAACTTTTTCATAAATTTAAATTCTAATTAAACATTTTATTACAATAACTCGATATTATTTTCTGTCGTTCGTTAGACATGTGTAATACACACTTAGTACCTTTATTACTTCATGTATAACATTTCCGCTAAAATAATGTTCATCGAAGTGTATTCATTCTTACTTCGGATCACAAATATAAAACTTAATTTTCACATATACTCTATTTTGTGTAAAAAATCACCAAAAAACATCGCTATAGTGGCATTTTAAGCAATTTTTTTGCTTTTTATTTCTGATAATAGGCTCTGATTAACCCAGGTAAGTTTTCAGTAACTTGCTCCTGGAGTCTTGTCTGAGCCTTCGGATTGCTTTCTCTTTGATCTGGCGGACGCGTTCGCGCGTCAACTGAAATTTATCGCCGATCTCTTCCAAGGTCATCTCCTGGCAGCCGATACCGAAAAACATTTTGATGATATCGCTTTCCCTTTCGGTCAGTGTGGAGAGCGCCCTGTCAATCTCTTTTTGAAGTGATTCGTTGATCAGCGTGCGGTCGGCTACAGGTGCGTCATCGTTCACCAATACATCCAACAGGCTATTGTCTTCTCCTTCTACAAAAGGAGCATCCATGGAGATATGGCGGCCTGACACTTTTAGTGAGTCCGTCACTTTTTCCACCGACAGATCCAGTTCCTGTGCCAATTCTTCAGCCGAAGGCCTCCGCTCATTCTCCTGTTCAAATTTTTGAAAGGCTTTGCTTATTTTATTAAGTGATCCTACTTGATTTAACGGCAATCTGACAATCCTCGACTGCTCGGCTAACGCTTGCAGAATGGATTGACGAATCCACCAAACGGCATAACTGATAAATTTAAACCCTCTGGTTTCGTCAAATTTCTCGGCAGCTTTTATCAGACCGAGGTTCCCTTCATTGATAAGGTCGGGTAAACTCAATCCCTGGTTTTGGTACTGTTTAGCTACCGATACCACAAATCGGAGATTGGCCCTGGTGAGTTTTTCCAGCGCCTGGCGATCGCCTCTCTTGATGGCCTGCGCCAATTCCACCTCTTCTTCCACAGTGATCAGGTCTTCACGGCCGATCTCCTGAAGGTATTTGTCCAAAGAAGCGCTTTCCCGGTTTGTGATTGATTTTGTAATCTTTAATTGTCTCATTTATAATTAATCCTTACTAAATTATCTTATGGTGTATTATTTCGGGGGTGCAAAACTACAAAATATTTCTGATACTTACATAAAAGCCCCGTCAATAAACCATAACAAAGGAATCTGGTATTACACCCAATTCCTTTGCTATAAAACACGAATCACTCCTTTTTTGTTACTGAAAAAGTCGAGATTAACTTTTGTTAACCGATCTTCGTCACCTGATTGTCAAATCGATGGCAATATACTGTGTTCTTCCGTTGGGATAGAATCCCGCTACAAGCAGTACTTTATCCTGGCGGTTGCTGGTGGCCGCTACAATGTTATTTATATCGCTTTCGGTATTCACAGGTGTATTGTTGATTCTCATAATGATAAATCCTTTGTTGATTCCCTCTTTCCGGAAGAGCCCATTGCTTTTTACGCTTTCCACTTCAATACCGCTCGATATTCCCAATGCTTTTTTCCTTTCATCAGGTATTTGCTTGAAGGTGGCGCCCAAAGCGCTTAAGGCATTTGTGCCGCGTGTGATTTCAGTGCTTCCTTCATCGTTTGTCAGTGCGACGTTAAATGAACGGCTGTCACCGTTGCGGTCAACCGTTACGCTGACTTGATCTCCGGGGCGGTATCTGTTCAACTGACTTTGCAATTCGGCGAAGTTGCGGATAGGTACGTTGTTGATAGCGGTAATAACGTCTCCCTTCTGAATACCGGCAGCTTTGGCCGCGCTTCGGTCGCTGAAATCGTCCACAAGGACGCCTCTTATTTGCGATAGTTCGCGTGCTTTATTGGGATCCTGACGCCTGATATTTTCTATGTTTGGTGCCGATATTCCCAGCAAGGCGCGCTGTACGGTGCCGTATTCTTTCAGGTCGGCAGCCACTTTTCCCGCAATTGAGATGGGAACGGCGAAAGCATATCCTGCAAAATTACCCGTCTGTGAGTAAATGGCAGTATTGATCCCCACCAGTTCTCCCCGTGTATTGACCAGCGCGCCTCCACTGTTTCCGGGGTTGACGGCTGCGTCTATCTGAATGAAGGATTGAATGCCTAACCCGCCTCCCATTACATTGCCTCTGTTTTTGGCACTGACGATACCGGCAGTGACCGTAGAGGTCAGGTTAAACGGGTTACCTACCGCCAATACCCATTCTCCCACCCGGAGGGCATCAGAACTCCCGAAAGTGAGATAGGGGAAGTCATCCCCATCAATTTTTAGTAGGGCAATATCGCTCATAGCGTCGGTACCGACCACTTTGGCGTTGAATTCCCGGTTGTCGTTGAGCGTGACCGATACCTCATTGGCATTCTCCACCACGTGATTATTGGTGATGATATATCCGTCCTTGGAGATGATTACCCCTGAGCCGAAACCCACCTGTTCGCGGGGCTGCGAAGGCATGCGGTCACCGAATCCGAAGAAGAAATCGAACGGATTGATATATTGTTGCTGGCTTATTGTCTTTGTTTTTACGTGAACTACGCCGTCGACTGATTTGGCGGCTGCTTCCGTAAAGTCGGGATAACCGTCCGATGTGGTAAGGCTTGTGAGTACTATGTTCTTGTCTTGCGAAAAGGAGTCGGCATAGGCGCTGACTTCTTCTGAAACCCTGTCTCCTGATAAACCGGGGAGCGCGCTGTTTCCGTTGTTTTTAGTTATTATGTTGTAACCCAACAGAGTGATAACGGAAGTTATCATTGCGACCAAAACGATAACAAATACATTTTTACTATTTCCTGTGTTCATAATTCTTTGAATGTTGATGTTTGTCTTAATCTGTTTGCAAATATATGACAAATAGCATGCAGATTTTTTCGCTGTGGATTGACTTTTTAACACTTTTAACGCAAACGAAGATCGATTAACCCGATTTAACCCTATTGTTTTCATTCAGAGTGGTTTTAGCATGACAGATTGACGGAACACCGTGGGTCACTTTCCATAGCGTTTCTTTAATTCCTGGTTTTTCCCGCTTTTGACTGTCATTTTTGTCTGTTTTATGTTTATCTTCCCGTCCTGTTTCGTCTGGTTGCATACTTCCTGAAGCGGATGTTGTTGAGCGGTTGGAAGATATCGTAAAAGGGAAGGTTAACATGGTATTTCCCCGCGTCGAAGAGACGGCTGTTCAGGGTGATCACTCTCCATTGCACTGCGTATCTGATCGCAAAAAGCAATAGCGCTGAAACTGTCAGTAGATGGTTGCCGGTTACCACTCCCAGTGTAATAGTGCCAATAAATAACAGATAGAAAAGATATTTTGAGAATGTTTCCAGTCCGAATAAACGGAAAGAGAATCCCTTGTAATATTGTTTTGAATAGAGATACCCCGACTTCAATGTGCGCCATGAGGAGAAGTGTTTCACGCTGTCAGTCTCCGTGAGGCTCTCCCTGGAAAGTACCACACCCGTCTTTTTTTTGGGGGCGATCCTGTTCACATACAGATCATCTTCGCCGCCTTCCAGATTCAATATGGCGGAGTAACCCTTGTGCTTGAAAAAAAGCTCCTTTTTGTAACCCAGGTTACGACCGATTCCCATGAACGGTTGGCGCAGGATGGCCATGGAGAGGAATTTCAGGTGATGGATAAGGTTGTCATAGAGCATAAAACCCCGCAGGCCTGTTTTTCGGGGAATTTCTAACCGGCTAAAACCCAGCACCACCTCTTTACCTTGTGCGAATTCCTTTCCGTATTCTTTTATCCAGTGTTTGGAACAGGGTTTGCAATACGCTTCGGTAAAAAGGAGATAGTCATTTTTCGCTGCCTTGATACCCAATGTGAGCGCCAGTTTCTTCTCATTGACGCCGTCGGCCTCCGCGGGTACATAGGTATGATAGAGCCTTGAATATTTATGTTGTGCGGCTTTCAGCACCATGTCGGTATCATCGGTCGATCCCCTGTTCACCACAATCACTTCAAAATCGGGATAATCCTGCTCGATAATGAATGGCAGATTCCGCGCCAACTCTTCGGCACTGTTCTTTGAAGTAACAATGACCGAGATGGAAGGCAGCCCTTCATCGGGAACAGGAGATATCTCTTTTCTCTTTTTTTGGTAACTATAAGGCCGTTTATAGAAGAAGAGCCAGAAAAAGAGTTGTATCAGGAAGCAAAGCAATAGGGTGCCTCCCAGGATCCATTCTGTCAGTGTGAATTGGTTGAGCATCATAATTTAAAACTGGTCGGAGAAGTAGGATAGGGGCAAGTCGCGACAGTTGTATCGGGATGCCATGACTTCTCCGTAAGCGCCGGCTGAGCGGATAGCGATCAGGTCTCCCCGGGCACTTTCGTTGAGTAATATCTGTTCCGCGAAGACGTCGCTCGATTCACAGATAGGGCCTACCACATCGTACAGCATAGGCTCTTTCTCGGAGGAAATGTTCTCTATATGGTGAAAAGCCTGATAGAGCGCGGGACGTATCAACTCGGTCATGCCCGCATCCACGATCAGGAATTTCTTTTGGATACCCTCTTTCACGAAGAGTGCCCGTGATATAAGCGAGCCGCAGGGTGCCACCACCGCGCGTCCCAGTTCGAAATGCAATGACTGGTTTTCCTGTAATGGCAGGTTTTTTTCAAAGAGCCGGAAATAAGACTCGAAATCAGCCATCGGGATATGGTTGGGGTGCTGATAGTTTATTCCCAACCCGCCACCAACGTTGATAATCGGTAGTTTGATCCCCCGCGCGTTGAACCATTCCTGCAACTCCTTCACTTTCACACAAAGATCCTCAAATGATTTAAGGTCTGTGATCTGCGACCCGATATGAAAATGGATGCCGCTAAGTTGCAGGTTTGGCGAGGTTTTTATTACCTCCAGAATCCGTGGCAGATCCTGCTCGTTGAGACCGAACTTGTTTTCAGTCAGTCCGGTAGTGATATATTTATGTGTATGTGCGTCCACATTCGGATTGATGCGGAACGCGACCCTTGCTGTTTTCCCTTTTGCCAAGGCCAATAGGTTGAGCACTTCGAGCTCGGGAATCGATTCCACATTGAAGCAGAAGATATCGTTGTCGAGACCCACTTCTATTTCACGATCACTTTTTCCCACACCGGCAAAGACGATCTTGTCAGGGGTGAATCCGGCAGCCAGTGCGGCCAGTATCTCATTGCCGCTGACGCAGTCGGCCCCGAATCCGAAAGAGGCGATTTCTTTCAGGATACGCGGGTTGGCATTCGCCTTCACCGCATAATGCACATGAAAAGGCTTATTCTCTGTCTCTTTTCTGATTGCGTGGAGTGTTGCCCGCAACAATTGTATGTCGTAAAAATAAAACGGTGTGTCGAGACGTTTGAATTTCTCAACGGGAAATATTCCTTTGACCATTGGTGTTAATTTATAAAGATGGAGTTTGCGAAAAGCTCCTTGCCTATCTTGTTTTTTCAGGCGCATCACTATCTGAACGGCAAAATTACGATTTTTTTCCGGTAAAAAAATGGGCCAGATGCAGTTTTTGTTCCATGGGTAGGGTCGCGTCTATCCAGTGAATGAAGAATCCTCGCCGTTCCATGCCCCTGAACCATGTCATCTGCCGTTTGGCAAATTGATGGATGGCAATCTCTAATTGCCGGAACATCTCTTCGTAACTTAACTTACCGGTCACGTGAAGTGTTACGAATTTATATTCCAGTCCGTAATAAATCAGATCTTCGGGTGAAACTCCGGAATCAAGGATACTCCGCACCTCTTCGATCATCCCTTCCTGAAGGCGCGCGTGCAGGCGTGCAGTGATCTTTTGGCGCCGGAGTTCCCTGTCGATATCAAGACCTAATAGGATGCTATTCACTGCGGGGAAGGTGGTGGCTGAACTCTTTTGTCTCGACTTGTGCTCTTCTATTTCGATGGCTCTGATCGCCCTTTTTTTACTGTCGGTATCGGTTGTGTTGTGTAGTGGACGGTAACTTTGCAGGATGTCGGTTAGCTCCTCGAGTGATTTTTGGTCGAGTGCTAACCTCAGTCCCGGATTGGGGGGTACATCAGGAAGATTGTATCCTTTCAGCACCGATTCGATATAAAGTCCGGTGCCGCCGCACAGTATGGGAGTCTTGTCGCGGCCCAGGATGTCGCGGTAGGTTTTATGAAAATCGTGTTGATAGTCAAACAGGGTGTATTTCTCTCCCGGTTCGCGGATGTCGATGAGATGGTAGGGAATAGAAGAGCCTTCTACATTATATTCCGAAAGGTCTTTGCCGGTACCTATATCCATCCGCCGGTATATCTGTCGGGAGTCGGCACTCACAATTTCGCCATCGAGCGTATATGCTAATTGTGCGGCAAACGCGGTTTTTCCACTCGCCGTGGGGCCCAGAACGGTGATCAACGATTTCTTTTCCATGTTACCAACTTCCTCCGGCGCCTCCACCCCCGAATCTGCCCCCGCCACCGCCGCCGAAGCCGCCTCCACCGAACCCTCCGCTCCAACCGCTTCCGCTGCCAAAGCCACCGCTTCTATGCCCACCACTTATTGGCGGGAAGAATAGGGGGGGGCTTGTCCGGTGACCGCCACCGCTGATATGCTGGTCTCCTCCCTTGGAAAGGAAAGAGAGCAACAGTATGATGCCCACCAGGATAATAATGATCACGAAAAAGGGGATTCCTTCCTCTTCTTTGGCATCGGCGACAAATTCACCCGAGAGGCGCGCTATCATTACGTCAATAGCGGCATTCACTCCACCGAAATAATCCTCGTCGATAAAGTAGGGAATCATCTCGTCGCGCACAACACGGCCGGCATAGGCATCATTGATCCGCGCTTCCAGACCGTACCCGGTGGCGATAAATGCTTGTCCGCGGCTATTCCCTATTTTCGGTTTGATAAGGATGACGGCACCGTTGTCTTTACTCTTCTGTCCAATCTCCCATTTCTCACCAAGCCTGAAAGCATAATCGGAGGCGGGATATCCGCCCAGATCGCTTACTGAGACTACATATATTTGTGTGGAGGTGGAGTCGTGGTAGGCACGTAGTTTTTGCTCCAGCGCCTGTTCTTCAGCCGGAGAGAAAATAGCTGCAAAGTCGTTTACCAAACGGTAGGGCACCATCGGTGACGGGATATCCTGCGCCGACAACCCTAAAGAGGAAAAGAATATAAGTATAAGAAGATATTTACTCTTCCATAATAACTTCATCGCCTAATTCATTTATATCATTTTCCGATACAGGATAACGGGACTTGATCAATTCACCCACTTTTTCCACACCTTTGCAGATCCCTTCCGAAATTTCTCCTTTTTTGAAATAAGAGAGCATCTTTTCCAGGGCTTCATTCCAGAATACACCATTCACGGCGTCGTGGATGCCCTGATCGCCGATAATAGCTGTTTTATGGTCGGATGGAGACACGTAGATGAGCACCCCATTACGGAGCCGGGTTGTATCCATCTTCAGTTGATTGAACTTTTTGAATGCGGCTTCCAGCGGATCGCCTTTGCATTGCCGGGCCACGCATACGCGTATCTCTCCCGAAGTATGGCTTTCTGCGAGTTGAATCGATTCGGTGATTCTCTGCAGTTCCTCTTTATTCAACATATCTCAACCGGTTTATATTTTCCCGTCAAATTAAATTGTATGGTGCGGGAAAATTTTCCCAGCATTGTACTTGGCGGACTTTTTCTATCTGTACATTTTGTGACCGGTCATACAAGTCCGGGAAAATCTTCTCAGAATTGTACTTGGGGTACGGCCTGGGCTTCAGAAGTCGCCTCGAAATAAGCTTTCGGTTCAAATTTGAACCATTTCGCATACATCACCTGTGGGAATTTGCGGATATAGGCATTATAGTCCTGCGCCATCTGGTTGAAACGGTTCCGCTCAACCGAGATCCTGTTTTCTGTTCCTGCCAGTTCATCCTGAAGGGCGAGGAAATTCTGGTTGGCTTTCAGTTCAGGGTAATTCTCCTGTATCAGTAACAATCTTCCCAATGCCTGGCTCAGTTGATCCTGGGCCTGCTGGTACTCCTGCAAGCTCTCCGCGGTGAGGTTTTCGGGGTTGATCGTTGTTTGTGTGGCTTTGGCCCGTGCTTCGGTCACCTGGGTAAAGGTCTCCTGTTCGTGCCGGGCGTATCCCTTCACTGTATTCACTAAGTTGGGAATGAGATCGGCACGGCGTTGATAAGCATTCTGCACATTCCCCCACTGTGAGGTTACTGCTTCCTGTTTTTCTACCATCCGGTTGTATCCCTGGCATCCGGTAAGGCCCATCGCACCTGCAACGATCAGTAAAACGAAAGATAATTTTCTCATTTGGTTCTATTTATGAGTTATGAATTGCCAAATTATGAATTGCCAACCGCTAACTACCCATTCAATTAGTCCCCTTAGCAGATGGGCACATTAGTCGCATTGGCACTACTTGTCGGGATTATTCGCATTGTCTTGTCCCTTCCTGCAAAAGTAAAACAATTTTTTGTTCCTACTGTCTGCCACAAGAGATCTTAACAGATATAAATAACAGATAAACGGAGAGAAAAGTTTTTTTGAATGAATTATGCAGATCGATCATCATCCCCAAATTCAAAACAGTTTCTTAAAGTCCCAGGCAAGAAAAACAAAGAATAAATAAAACTTTTTTATATCTTTGCCCGTTGGAAGAATGTATAGGTGAATTGACGTAAAAAAATAAAATAATCGTATGAGACGAATTATTCTCCCTTTTTTGATAATAACTGTATGCTCATTCGGAGTGATAGCTTCCGGAGTTGAGAAAAAGGTCGCCCAGAAGCCAGATTCTATACCGGTGATAGATAGCCTGGATCTGTTCCGGGATATTACCGATATCAGCAGGCAGATTGAACGTCGCAGAGCACAACCCCAAGAGATAGATGGCAGTGCGATAATTTCTCCGCGGCAGCCTTCTGATACGCTTCCCGATAGCATTATTATTTCTCCGGTTTCGAGCCAAACACCGAGGAAAACCGTTCCTATGGTACCGGTAGATTCGACACCTTCATACCGGAACCCACTTGATTTCATCTATCTCAGGAAAGAGAATGGTACGCTGCAGCTTCCGGTAAATCAGGGCAGTTTTGAATCAATGAGTGGACTTACATTCCGGGACACACTTTTTTATAATCCGCTTTTTCTGCCGATGATATTTACAGGAGAGATGCTTCCTCGGGAGTTGTCTTTATATTCTGAGGAAAAGGATGGAGATAAAGGGGTACTTATCCCGCGGGAAAAAACTTTTGCTCCCCGGCTCAATCATATCGACTTTGTACGGAATGTGCGGCGTGATTATTATATGAAGTATCCTGACCGGATCAGATATTCCGTGGCAAGTTTCGACTCAATACCGAGTCTGAAGTCTGATGATCAGGTTGTAAGAGAGACATTCAATCCTTTCCGCGAATTGATAAAGGCAGAAACGACTTATTCGTTGGATGCGCCGGGTATTGAAGGAGTTACCATTGGACGGAAATATTGGGTTCGTTCCGGTGAACACTCTTTCCAGTTTGCGCAAAACTATTTCTCTGACAACTGGCATAAGGGGGGGGTTAACAATTTGAACTTCAATAGCCTTCATATAGTGCGGGCGAATTATCAGAAAGATAAGGTGAAATTCAATAATACCTTCGAATGGCGTTTGTCCGTTTTTAATGCCCCTGACGATTCCTTACGCAAGTACCGTATCGGTAATGACCTTATTCGCTACTATGGTGACTTCGGTGTGGATGCTTTTGGTAAAGGATGGTCTTATTCTACGAATTTGGAGGCGAAATCGCAGTTGTTCAACACCTATCCTGTCAATTCGAACGATATTCTCTCGTCATTCATGTCGCCTCTGTATGTCAATGCCGGGATAGGGTTAAAGTATAATCTCGATAAACCCTCCCAAAGGGTACGGCATCGCCGGGTGAGATGGGAGCTGGCCATCGCGCCCATCTCCATAAACTATACCTATGTGTTGAATAATTCTGTGGAGGTGAAGCGGTTTGGTATTCAGGAGGGAAAGAAATCCCAACTCGATATCGGTAGTACCCTTACATCGATATTGAAGTACGATATCACAAGGTATATCACATGGGATTCACGTCTGACCTACTTTACCAGCTACGAAAAGGTTATTTCGGAATTTGAGAACAGCCTGAATATGTCATTGAGCAATGCCTTCTCCACGCGTATATATGTAAATATGAGGTTTGACGACGGGGTTCCTCCCGATCCCAAGTTCAAGCATCTGCAAGTGAATCAGACTCTCAGTTTCGGGTTGAATTATAAGTGGTGATATCAACCGAAGCGCGCTTCTTTCCCGAAGTGATATCCGTTCAGGAAATCAATGGTGTTCATTCGTTTCTTGCCAGGCATCTGAAGTACGGTAATTCGTAAGAAACCGTCTTTTGTAGCCACATCGAGATATGTCTTATGGTCTGTTTCAATGCTTCCTGGTTGTAGATCGTGGATGCTGTTCTCAATCGGTTCACCGGCAAACAGTTTGAAGCGGAGTTTCTCTCCCTGGTTAGCGGAGAATAGTTCCGTCCACGCTGCGGGATAGGGCGATAAGCCGCGGATAAGGTTATATATCTCCCGCGCGGGTTTGTTCCAGTCGATCTGACAATCCTCCTTGAATATTTTGGGTGCATTCTTTAGCTCGGATAGGTCCCTGAAAAGCTTATCCTGCGGGACGGATTGTACATCCCCTTTCAGTATGGCATCGACGGTTTTCAGCACCAGTTGCGACCCCATGATCATTAGTCGGTCGTGCAGAGTGCCTGCATTGTCTCTATCGTCGATCGTTGTCTTTTCCTGGAATATTATCTTGCCGGTATCAATCTCGTGTGAAAGAAAGAAACTGGTCACGCCGGTTTCCTTTTCCCCGTTGATAATGGCCCAGTTGATGGGAGCAGCGCCCCGATACTGGGGAAGGAGGGATGAATGGAGGTTGAAGGTCCCTTTCGGAGGCATTGCCCATACCACTTCGGGTAGCATGCGGAAGGCCACTACGACCTGCAGGTCGACGTCCAATTGTTTCAGCTCATTCAGGAACCCTTCATCTTTCAGTTTTTCGGGTTGTAAAACAGGAAGTCCCCGCTGTGACGCATATTGTTTTACCGGCGAGGGTTGCAGTTTATAACCTCTACCCGCGGGTTTATCGGGCATAGTGACAACTCCCACTACATTATATCCGTTCTCTACAAGCGCTTTCAGCGACTCTACGGCAAATTCGGGAGTTCCCATGAAGAGGATACGTAATGATTTTTTGTCCATGCGGTTGAATTTTTGAATTGTGAACTTGGAACTTGGAACTTGGAACTTGGAACTTGGAACTAAGAACTAAGAACTAAGAACTTAGAACTGGGAACTAAGAACTTAGAAAATAGGTGATTAACCGGATCCCTCTATACGCCGTTTTCCTTGTCCGCCGTTTTCCTTGTCCGCCGTTTTCCTTGTCCGCCGTTTTTCTTGTCCGGCGTTTTCCTTGTCCGCCGTTTTTCTTGTCCGGCGTTTTCCTTGTCCGTCGGTCATTTTCCCACCCTACTCATCCGTTTCGGAATAATTTTCGACCAATACCTCCCTGTAGGAGTTGAATACAGATGATTGAGACAGGAGGCCCTGATAGACTCCTTTATGGTCTACTACCGGCAAATTCCATGCTTTGGTGTTTTCAAACTTTGCCATTGCCTCCTCCATGCTGCTGTGTATTTCTATCGTGGCGGGAGCTCCCACCATGAATTTCTCCACCGTGAAACGGTCGTACAGCTCAGGGCGGAACATAATGTTGCGGATATCGTTCATCAATACGAGTCCCAAGAGAATACCGTTGTCATCTACTACCGGGAAAATATTCCGGTTACTGGTAGAGATTACTTTTACCATATCGCCAAGGGTCATTTTCGGCGTTATGGTTGGGATGTCTTTCTCAAGCAGATCTCTGATCTTCAGGAAAGTAAGTATGGCCTTGTCTTTATGATGGGTGATCAGCTCTCCTCTTTTGGCAAGGCGGATAGCGTAAATGCTATGCTTTTCGAAGACCATGATAGTCCCATAGGAGAGTAGGGAGACGATCATGAGAGGTAAAAACAAGTCATAACCACCTGTCAACTCCGCGATAAGGAAGGTGCCGGTAAGCGGAGCATGCATTACTCCTGCCATTACCCCCGCCATCCCCATCAGAGCGAAATTTTCCTGCGGGAGGTAAACGGTATGTCCCAATTGATTGAGTGTGTATGAATAGACAAACCCGGCAATACAACCTAAGAAAAGGGTAGGAGCAAACACTCCTCCGGTACCGCCTCCGCCGTTGGTGGCACTGGTGGCAAATACCTTAAAGAGGATGACCAGCACCAGGAATGCGACAATAGTCCATCTACTTTCCAGTTGATGAAAAAAACTTTCTTTGGTGAGCGATTGGAATAGATCTCCCCCGGCTAACAGGATATTGATGGTATTGTATCCTTCACCATAGAGCGGTGGAAAAAAGAAGATAAGCAAACTCAGCATGGTTCCTCCAAGCAGGAATTTCTTCCAGTGTGACAGTCGGTGAAAAAGCCCTTCCAGACGACTCATGATACGGATCACATACAAGGACAGGAATCCGCAGAGCATCCCCAGAAAAATTACGTGGGGAATGCGGTTGAGGGTGAAAGGTTCGATCAGCGTGAAAGCGAACATGGCGTCCATGCCCGTAAGGATGTATGACACGGTGGTGGCTGTGACAGCCGTTACCAGGAGAGGCAGGATAGACGACATGGTGAGGTCGAGCAGCAGTACTTCTATCACAAAGAGAATTCCGGCAATGGGTGCTTTGAAGATGCCGGCGATGGCACCGGCGGCACCACAACCCACAAGAATCATCAGGCTGCGTTGTTCCAGTTTGAAGAATCTGCCCAGATTGGAGCCGATAGCGGAACCTGTCAGTACGATCGGCGCTTCCGCTCCTACCGACCCCCCGAAGCCGATAGTAATGGAGCTGGCCACCAACGATGAATAGATGTTGTGTGGTTTGATCCGGCTTTTGCGCTGGGAGATGGCAAAGAGGATTTTTGTAACACCATGGCTGATATCGTCTTTTACCACATATCTCACATACAGTCCCGCAATCAGGATGCCTGCAATAGGGTAGAGCAGGTAGGAGAAGTTGAGATTGGGACGGCTGAAATTTTCGGTGAGAAAAACCTGAAAGAAGTGGATCGCTGTTTTCAGGAAGAAGGCGGCCAATGCCGTGAGAATCCCCACTAAGAAGCAGACGAACAGTAAAAAATGACGCTCCTTTATGTGTCTGTCGCGCCAAATAAGAAATGTATTGAATCTTTCTGTCAGTTGCATCGGAGTACGGTACATTTTCGTTAAGCGAATACAGAATTAAAACTTGTTTTAACTCTGTCGAGCATAGCACTATTTCGATAAGTGAGGGCAGAAACAAAGCTGCTTTGGTTTTGCCGAACGTGGAAATAGTCTAAAGCATTTAAAATAGTAGAATGAAATTCAAAATGGCTATCAATAATAGCCTTTATGCAAAGATAATTATTTTTTACTTGCGTATAATTTTGATGGAGCCGTCTTTGGCCAGTTTCACGATCGCCGACGGTTTGGCTTGGCTTTGTTCTTTTTGGCGGTATGTGACGATGTAATCCACACCTTCTCTGACGGCCTGTCCGATTTGTGAAAAGGAGGATGGGGACGAGTCTCCGCTTATGTTGGCCGATGTGGACACGATGGGCTTATGGAATCGCCTGCACAATTCCATAGAAAAAGGCTCAGTGGTGATGCGGATGCCAATGGAACCATCCGGGGCAATGAGATTTGCCGCCAGGTTCTTAGCTCCATCGTAGATAATGGTGAGCGGCTTGTCGGCCAGATCTATCAAATCCCATGCAATATCGGGCACATCCTTTACGTATGCCTGTAACTTTGCCGGGTTATCCAACAGCACGAGCATCGATTTGCTATCGTCGCGTTGCTTCAGTTCGTAAATGCGTTGTATGGCCTCTTCATTGGTCGCGTCGCAACCAATACCCCAGATGGTGTCGGTGGGATAGAGAATGATTCCCCCCTTTTTTAATATGTCGCACGCTTTTTTTATATCGTCTTGCATACTTCGTGAAAAAAAAAAGTTTGACCTTACAGTTTGAGCTTTTGCATGATCAATGCGTGGTAAAATGAATCTTCCGAAGAAAGCCACTCTTCCAACAGCCCTGTCTGCCGGTAACCCGTCTTAGCGAACAAACCGATACTACTATTGTTTTTTTCGGGAATGATCGCGTAGAGCTGTCTCAGATTCAGGAACCGGAACGCATAATCTTCCAGCAGCATGAGTGCTTGCCCCGCATAGCCTTTACGCCGGTGTTTGCCGTCAATCAATATCCCCACACCGGCTCTTCGGTGAAACGGATCAAAATCATACAGGTCGACGGCACCGATGCATTCGTCGGTTTCCCTGAGTGTTACCATCAGCCGTAACTGTTTGTCCACATATATGTCATGCTTATAATCGATCAGATATTGTTTGATGGAGTACCGGGAAAAAGGGACAATAGAGGCGCCGTTTTGCCAAAGGGCCGTGTCGTTCTCCCAGGCATAAAGCAAATCCAGATCCTCCGGTTCGGGAGCACGGAGGCTGAGAATATTATTTTCCAGGAACCTGTTCATTTTCCGGATATTTATATTGGATGGGTTCTGCGATATCTTCTCTATCCTCAAATCGTTTTCCCTGCTTTTCTCCGGCTTTTCCGTCATCGATCCGGCTGTGATCCCCGTAAGACAGATTTGGGTGTAATTGTTCTTCTTGTCGTTGTTGTTCTTCTTCTTTCCCCGGCGAACCTTGTTTTGCGGGCGTTTCAGTGAGGTTTTCCAACTCTTGGTATGATGGTTTGCAAAAGAGAAAAACAATAAACAATACTACCGTAAACCAGAAAAAATTCATATTCCGCGAAAGGATAAACAGGATAATATGCGTCAGCGTCACCGCGCTGATAGTGTACAGACGCATGAAAGAGGCATTTTTATATTTTTCGGTGGCTCTCTTGGTTTCTGCGGGACGAGGCATTTTCTTTAATTGATGGGCGAAAAATTTCAGTGAGGAGGGGATGGCTATGATAGAGATCATGATGGCATATCTCTCAGTCGTGACGCTAATGACCTCTCCATTGGCAAAGAATGGAATCAGGCTAGATATGGCAAGCAGGAAAATAGTCGCCAGCAGGATGATATTTCCATAATAATGCCCTTTCAAGAGCCTTATGGTTTTCTCCATTGTATTCACGTTTTTCATATTATTTCCCTTTTTTCATCATTACATCGACTTACCTGCTCGTTTCATTTTGAAACAAGTTTATAGGATTCATCAAACGGCGTCCGGTTCAAAATGGAGCGGCCCAGTGTCACCTCATCGGCATACTCGATCTCATCGCCGATGGATACCCCTCTGGCTATAATGCTCACTGTTACCCCATAAGGCTGAAGCTTGCGGTAGATGTAAAAATTGGTGGTGTCGCCCTCCATGGTCGCGCTGAGGGCAAGAATCACCTCCCGGACTTCGCCCGATTTCACCCTCTCTTCGAGACTGGCTATTTCCAGATCGGACGGGCCGATACCGTCGATAGGGGAGATGATACCCCCTAAGACATGGTAAAGGCCGCCAAATTGCACTGTTCTCTCAATGGCCATTACCTCCTTTACATTCTCCACCACGCAGATCAAAGAACGGTCTCGGGATTGGTCACTGCAAATATTGCATACCTGGGTATCGGAAATGTTATGACAGACAGCACAATATTTAATCTCCCGCTTCAATTTCAGCATGGTGCCGGCAAAGTTGGCTACCCTGTCTTCATCCTGACGTAACAGATGAAGTACCAGTCTCAATGCTGATTTTCTACCAATCCCGGGAAGATTGGCAAATTCATTGACTGCATTTTCGAGTAATACGGATGGATAAGGACTGTTCATTTACCTAACATTTTCGAGTGGCACAAAGATACGATGATTCAATTTATCGGACAAATAACTTTTAAAGAGCGGAAAATAGAATCATCGCGGATTTTTTATTCCGATTTCGTTTTTTGTTAGATATAAGTTTGTAAATTTGCACTTCTTAATTACAAAGTGATAATTAAAAAAAGTGTATAAAAAGCCCTGCTTTGAGGGAATCGGTCGAGTATCCGGTGAATTTTTATAAACAAAGGATGAATATGAAAGTACTTTTGGCAACGAGTAAGCCATTCGCTTTACCTGCTGTGCAGGGGATTCAGCATATTATAGAATGTGCGGGTCATCAGTTCGCGAAGTTAGAGAAGTATGAGGAGGAAAGCCAGTTGCTTGATGCTGTGAAGGACGTGGATGCTTTGATCATACGAAGCGATATTGTCAACCGGAATGTGATGAAAGCTGCCCCCAATCTGAAAATAATTGTCAGGGCCGGGGCAGGATACGATAATGTGGATTTGGAAGCCGCTACCGATTGCGGTATCTGTGTAATGAACACTCCCGGACAGAATGCCAATGCTGTGGCTGAGCTTGTTTTCGGAATGATGATTTATGCCCAACGTAACCATTTCGATGGTTCGGTAGGACGTGAGTTGACTCGCCGGCGGCTGGGTTTATATGCTTTCGGGAACGTGGCCAAGATGGTGGCCAAGATAGCGAGAGGCTTCGATATGCCGGTGTATGCTTTTTCACCTACCCTTACGCATGATGACTTGCGTAAAGAAGGGGAATACGGAGTGATTACCGCATATACTAATAAAGAATTGTTTCAGAATAGCGATTTTGTTTCTCTCCATATGCCTTTGCTGGAAGAAACACGTTACTGTGTGGATTATTCCCTCTTATCCCTGATGCCGCAAGATGGGCTTCTCATCAATACAGCACGGAAGGAGTTGGTGGTGGAAGACGATTTGATCCGTATCATGGAAGAACGCCCGGATTTCCAATATGTTACCGATATCAAACCCGATAAACATCAGGAATTTCTGGAAAAATTCCCGAGACGTTATTTTACTACACCAAAAAAATTGGGTGCGCAAACTATGGATGCCAATAAAAATGCGGGTTTAGCTGCCGCCAATCAGATTGTGGCGTACTTCCAGAATGGAGATGAACGTTTCAGGGTAAATTGAGGAATTCTGAGAGTGGAAAAATGACCGGAGGGCTCAGTTCCCAGTTCCCAGTTCCCAGTTCTCAGTTCTCAGTTCTAAGTTCTAAATTCTAATCTCATAATTCAAAAATATAACCGTATGCAGAAGTATAATTTTAATGCCGGTCCGTGCGTGCTTCCCCGGCCGGCAGTGGAGTCAGCCATTGAAGCGATACGCAATTTCGACAATACCGGAATAGGTATTCTGGAAATTTCGCATCGTACTCCGGGATGGGAGCGGATCATGAAAGAGACGGCAGATCTGTGGAAGGAATTGCTCAATATTCCTGATAATTATCGGGTGCTTTTGCTTGGCGGAGGTGCCAGCACCCAGTTTTTTATGGTTCCTGCCAACCTGATGAGGAAGAAAGCAGCTTATCTGCAAACCGGCACCTGGGCTAAAAAGGCCATCAAAGAAGCGAAATTTTACGGTGAGGTGGAAGTGGTGGCTTCATCAGAAGACAAAAACTACTCCTATATCCCCAAAGAATACACTATTCCGGCAGATGCCGATTATTTCCATATTACCACCAATAATACTATTTTCGGTACTGAATTGCATGAAGATATCGATAGTCCGGTTCCATTAGTGGCCGATATGTCGTCCGATATTATGAGCCGTCCGATAGACGTGTCCAAATACGGTCTTATCTACGGTGGTGCGCAAAAAAACGTGGGCCCGGCAGGTGTGGCTTTCGTGATCGTTCGTGAAGATATTCTCGGTAAGATTGACCGCCCGCTGCAGACGATGGTTGATTACCGTACACATATCAGCGATTCCGACAAGAATCGTTCCATGTTCAATACCCCTCCGGTATTTCCTATTTTCGTGATGCATGAAACACTGAAATGGGTGAAGGAACGGGGAGGTCTGGAAGTGATGCATAAGCTTAACAAGGAGAAAGCGCGGCTCCTCTATGATGAGATAGACCGTAATAAACTTTTCGTGGGAACCGCTTCCCAAGAAGACCGTTCTATCATGAACGTCTGCTTTGTGATGAATGAAGAATACAAGGACCAAGAAGCCGCTTTCCTTCAGTTCGCCATTGAAAGGGGAATGGTGGGCATCAAAGGCCACCGTTCTGTGGGCGGATTCCGCGCTTCTATTTATAATGCCTGTCCCAAAGAGGCGGTGGAAGCGCTGACCCGCTGTATGCAAGACTTTGAGAAACAGCTCTGATTATCCATTGCAGTTGCTTGTCCAGAGCCGCCTCTATCACAGAGTCGGCTCTTTTTAAAATTATTTAACCCGATTTTTTTTACGAAACGCATGGTTTGTTACGGAAAATTCGTAGATTTGCATTGTAAATATAGACAAAAAGATATGGAACGTTTGACTCACCAGGAAGAAAATGTGATGTTGCATGTATGGCAACTCAACGAATGTGCAATTAAGGATGTGGTAGACAGGATGGAAGATCCGAAACCGCCGTATACCACGGTGGCATCTATCTTCAACAATCTCGAGAATAAAGGATATCTTGCAAAGAGGCGGTTTGGAAACGTGAAGGTATTCAAGCCGGTAATATCGGAATCGGCCTATAAGAGACATTTTTTGTCAGGGGTCGTGCGGAGTTATTTTGATAACTCGTATAAAGAGTTGGTTTCTTTTTTTGCCAAAGAACAGAAAATTACTGCGGACGAACTGGAGGAGATTATTCGTCTGATTGAAAAGAAACGGAAGTAAGGATTTGTTTCAACCAAATTGCCCATCTCATGTCACTGTTTTTTATATACCTGATACAAGTAAATATCGCCCTTGCTTTATTTTATCTCTTGTATATTATTCTTCTTAAGAGGGATACCTTTCTGTGGCTACGGCGATTCTTCTTCCTCTCGGTGATTGTCTTTTCACTTCTCTATCCTTTTTTTACCATCCCGGGGCTAAGCGACCTATGGACTTCCCTTTTTCCCGCTTTTCAGGAAGCGACTGCCACGGTGATGATTGGTGAACCAACTATGGCTATGATAGTGGAAGGAGAGGCTGTCGCACCTGTGGCGATCCCTTGGGAAAAAATCCTTTCCTGGTTTTATATAGCCGTCACGCTTGCGTTCGTGTTACGGTTCGTATTTCAATTGCTATCTATCCATGGTATATGGGCGAAAAGTGAAAAACAGATTATTTCGGGAATCCCGGTGTGCCAATTGAAGGAGAATATGACTCCTTTTTCGTTTTTCAGTTTGATTTTTATCCATACCGGAAAGCATTCTGAAACCGAACTCTCTCAAATTTTACTGCATGAACAAACACATGCGCGCCAATGGCATTCCGTCGATATCATGCTTGTCGAACTGGTGTGCCTGTTATCCTGGTGGAATCCGTTTGTATGGCTACTGAAGCGGGAAATGGCCATGAATTTGGAATACCTCGCTGATAAAGGCGTACTGAGTGAAGGGGTTGACAGCCGGGAATACCAATATCATCTTTTACGATTGACTTATCATGAGACGGCAGTCCGGATAGCAAATAACTTTAATGTGTCACAATTAAAACAACGAATTATGATGATGAATAAAACCAAATCGCCTGCCTTGAAACTGGCGAAATACCTGCTGATGCTTCCTTTGGCTTTTTTACTGGTCTTTGCCAATAGTTGTGTGAATCGGGACAAGAAAAGCGGAGAGGATGCGACCACGGAGAGTGTGGTTACCATACCGGGTTCCACGGATACGCCCGATCTTCTCCCTGATGAAGTGGGAGAAGACAACAGTGAGGTTTTTGTGGTTGTGGAAGAGCAACCCTCATTTCCCGGGGGAAATGAGGCGATGATGAAGTTCCTGGCTGATAATATCAAATATCCGAAAGAGGCACAGGAAAAAGGCACTGAAGGACGAGTGATCGTTAACTTTGTCGTCGAAAAAGATGGTCGCCTGAGCGATTTTAATGTTGTGCGCGGTGTGGATCCTTTATTGGACAGTGTAGCTTTGAGGGTATTGAAAAGCATGCCCAACTGGACTCCCGGTAAACAACGGGGAGAGGTGGTAAGGGTACGGTTTACGTTGCCTGTGGTTTTCAGGTTAAAGGGGAAAGACACCCAAGATTCCTCTTCCGTTTCAGCATCTTCTGCACCGGTTAAAGAGAGCGCTTCAGATGAAGTGTTTGTGGTGGTGGAGAAACAGCCCGAATTTCCTGGAGGGCAGGAAGCCCTGATGAAATACCTTTCCGACAATATCAAATATCCCATGGTAGCCCAGGAGAATGGAATCCAAGGACGCGTGATCGTGAATTTTGTGGTCGAGAAGGACGGCGGCCTGAGTGAGGTGCGGGTTGTCCGCGGTCAGGATCCTGTTCTCGATAAAGAGGCTGTAAGGGTTATAGAGGGTATGCCCAAATGGGAACCGGGTATGCAGAGGGGAAAGCGGGTGAGAGTACGTTATACGTTGCCGGTGGTCTTCAGTCTTCAGCACTGATCAATATTCCGTTGAATAAATGAGGAGTATATTACGAAAACATGTGGTATAAGGAATGTCTCCGGCAAGGGAGGTTTCTTCTGAGAGTGCAAACACTTTCAATCATGCCCAGATCCATACTTTTCAGTCTGTTGTTCCTTCATTCGCTGTGGTTATTATCTCAGTCGAATGAATTGCGGGATGCCTTGCGTAACTATCAATATAATGAAGTATTGATGTTGTTGGAGTCGGAACCATCCACCCGGGAGAATTTGCAACTAAAGGCCCATTGTTATGAAAAGTTGTATAGTTACACTTCCGCACTGAATATTTACAAACTTTTGGTGGATGAATATCCTGATGATGCCAATCTGGTGATTTCCATGGCGGAATGCGCATCACAGGCGGGGAACTCACCCTTGTCGTTACAATGCTGGATAGTGGCCGACAGTTTATCACCGGAAAACCAATTTATTCAGACCCAAAAAGCAATGGCTCTTTACAGGAATGATAATTGGAAACAAGCCATTGAACAGGCGAAAGTGGTCTTTGAAACAGATTCAGTGCCTCATCTTCTTCGTATGGTGGGTGATGCCTATTTATACAGCTCCGAAGCTGATTCCGCCATCTGGTACTATTGCCAGGCCATCGCGAAAAATCCGGCGGATTATCTGGCTGTAAATAAGCTGGGGAATATCTATCTGGGGGCGAAATTTTATGATGCGGCGATCAACCTGACGCGGACATATCTCGAAAATATCAACCCTGGCCAGCCATTAATCGGCCAATTGAACGGAATGGCACACTACTCGGCGGGCAACTATAGGGAAGCGACCCAACGGTTAAAGGAAAATATCATTCTGGGCGACAGTTCGTACACCACCTGTTATTATCTGGGTATGAGCTTGTATGCCTCCAAATTGTATTATGAAGCAGTTAACTGGCTGGAAAAAGCATATAATCAGAATAGTACTGATATCAATCTGCTCTATTACTATGGAACCGCTCTTTCCAGGACATATGACCGAAAGAGGGGGATAGAGGTTCTGACGGAAGGTGTGGAGATGATCGAAAAAATGAACGGGATGTTGTTTGATTTTGACCGATCCTTTGCTGATGCCTATATGCGGTCGAAAAATTACAACAAAGCCATTCAGTATTTCCAGTCGGCCTATAAGCGGAACCCTGATACGCATTCTCTGCTTTACAATATGGGTTACTGCTATGAGTCGGTGAAAGATTATAAAAATGCAGTCACCTATTATGAACGTTTTCTAAAGACTGCCCCCGAAGGTTGGGATGCGGACCAAGGGAACCTGGTAGATGGTGGAACCGGAAGTCCAAGTTCTACCGACCGCCTTTACAGGTATGTGGCCCAACATCTTGAAAGACTCAAAGAGGAGTTGTTTTTCCAGTCACCAGGAAATAGGGGTAAAGAGTAGAGGGCCAAAGCCCGGGATTCAGTGAGATTATTTATTTTATCATGCCCCCCTCCCCTTGCGGGGCTTGCTCGTGTTCGTTGAAAAAAGAATTATCTAAATTTTCATGAATAGTCGTATATCCCATTTTATTTCTGTTGTTAAATAAACAGACAGAGATGGATATTATACCAATTAATATTGCGAAAAAACAGAAAATTTTATTTTTCATATGACTATAATATTTATTTTCAATGGTGTCATATGGAACTCGCTTTAGTCATGATCTTGTGTGATAATGATTATCATGCTCGTTTCATATATTATAACTGGATTCAGTCCTTCAGAGAATTTCTTTTGTGATTTGAAAGAATATTCTTTCTACTTAATTTCATACCACAAAATAAAACCATTAAAACGATCACTGTCTTTTATGTTTTTCAAACCGTTTAATAAGGATTCATCCTTAATAAGTTTCGATGATGTTATCATAGTCTCCCAATCCCTCGGTCCGATATAATAAAGAACAGATTTATCTTCTTTAATACCATAATTTACAGGGAGTTGATTAATATTGACACGATTAAAAAATAAATCTTCATAAATAGATTCTATTTTTTTTGCAGACGAATTCCCTTTATCGTATAAGATATTATGGGGTTTGCTCCCTTTGTTCAATCTAAAGAAGATAAAATCGTCCGTATCCATAAAATGATGAATATCAAAATATTTGTTCATTCCAAGAATTTTTATCATATCCATAGGATTGTTATTGACGTCTAACCCGGATAAATCGTTCGGGATAAAAAAATTCTTTTCATATCCACTCAAAACTATATATGGTGTTGGCCGGTTGTTTGAATATTCATATATTGTATCCATAAACAAGTGGGATAATAAGGGTTTATTATCCCATTTCAATAGAAAGGGTCCGTTATAATTTGTCAGAGCATTATCCCAAGACTTATTACTAAGGGTCGGAATTATAAAGTTATTATCTTCCCCATCCACAGGGAGTATTCTAAATAAATATTCTGTATCCTTTTTACTTGGATCGAATTGAGTCAGATATATAGTGTCATTCTCATAAAAAATATATGAGCACATCGGCATATTCGAAGACAGGGATATCGATGATTGGAATATTCCATCTTTAATATTGTATTTGTTGATCTTTTGTGTCTGAATATCTGAGATATAGATACAATTGTTTTTTTTGTCAACAGACATATCAAAAGCCCTTAACATCTCGCCGGGGCCTGCCCCTCTTGATCCAATCTTTTTCTTGTAATTCCCCTTTTTGTCAAAAATAAAAACAGCACTGGATAGTTTATCCAAAATAAATAGTTCTTCATCATGAACCAATATCTTACTTATTTCTCCAATAAGTATTTCATCACTTAATTGAATGACATCAATATTATTGAAGATCTGGGATAAGAGTAATGTGTCTTCTTTTTTTATTTCATCTAGATTTATTTCAATATACTCCGAACTAATAGGAACTGAATTGTGATTTTTTTTACATGATGCAATTGTAACCAGAACCAATACCAATATAGAAAATGAACAATATTTTTTTTTCATAAGTTAGTTGTATATCAAGAGGGCTTGTCAATGTCAAGCCCTCTTTGTGATAGATTTATATGTATAATAACCATTATAAAGAGTAGTTTTGTATGAATCTACAAGATATCCTTGACATCCTTCATTCCCACCCCCGGAGCTACCTCCACCCCCGGAGGTAGTTGACTGCGCCAATACTTCCACATGCAATTTATTCTCTACTACTCCGTAATCATCCAATGCATGCCTCAGGTTCAGTGTAAGGGCAAATAGTAAAGTTGCTATGCCCAAAATTGTTAAATAGTTCTTTTTCATTTTATTAATTGTTTAGTTATTAATAATATGGTTAGAATCAATAAATTGCTTAATAATTACTTTCATCCCGTTTGATAACGGGATTGTCGGAAGATCGACTTTTCATAAAAAGCAAAATCTGTTTTCATGCGGTTATCTTTTTTTGATTGTTGATTCATCACTCATTATTAGGATAAATATATGATAATCATCCTGTTGTTTCAGTAACTTCTTAATTCTTGTTTCAACGTATCCGTATTATACCACGTGTACGTGCGTTGGCAGATAGGATAGGGTAATATACTACCACCGCAGACACTCCCAGTATTATGAAATACAAGTAGCGGAAAGAAAAGATAGATGGCCTTTGTGTTTCCATAAGGAAAAGAATTATGTTTTCATTCTATCGGACCAGCTCGTTTTTGGTTATTACCTATTCTGGTACTATTCGTCTCTCATTGAAATTGTGATAAACACTTTTATATCAGTATTTTACTGATAAGATGCAAATATGGGTATTATTTTAAAAAATCAATCACAAATCCCGATAATCCTACAGTGCAGAATTTCAGGAGTTTTAATAATAACCCCATCATCACTTAAAGGATGGCCACGGTGGCAGATTTTTCATTAGTTGAATATGTCGTCAATCCCCTGGCTTTCGATTACCGGATCGTTTCGGCGGTAGAAATCGGGAGAATATCGCTGCCTATCATGGCAGGGATCAAAAGCGGCAGGGATATCGAAGACGCCGTCATCGGTGTAATTCAATTCCTTATCGGAATAGACCTTCTGATAGAAAATACCGTGAATGGGGAGTGCCATACTGGCTCCCTGGCCATAACCCATCTGGTCGAAATGGATAGAGGGTTCTTCACCTCCCACCCAACAACCTGCTACCAGGCGGGGCGTAAACGACATGAACCAACCATCGGAGTTGTTATTGGTAGTGCCGGTCTTGGCCCCCATTTGTCCTTTCAGGTTATAGATGCGGCGTAACCGGCCACCCGTTCCGCCGTCCACGACTCCTTTCAGCATATCAAGCATCTTATAGGAAGTCGATTCACTGAAGATCTCCTTCATCCGGGGGACGAATGAAGCGACTTCATTTCCATAGGCGTCTTCAATTCGGGTTACCAAAACCGGTTCCACACGGATACCCCTATGGATGAAAGCTGAATAAGCGCCCACCATCTCATATACGGAAGCGTCATTTGGTCCTAATGCCAGGGAGACTACCGGGTCGGCAGGTGTCTTTAACCCAAAGGATTGGAGCATCCTGGCAAAGGCATAGGGCGAGAATTGGCTCATCAGCCAGGCGGTTACCCAGTTGTCGGAGTTTTGCAACCCCCATTTTATAGATACAAAATCACCGCTTGCCGGACGTGTATTTCTCGGTTCCCATGGAATGCCGTTCTCATCCATCAATCTTACCGGCCCGTGGATCATTCCGTCGCAAGGGCTCATCCCTTCCTCCATTGCCAGCGTGTAGAGATAGGGTTTGATGGTAGAACCGATCTGGCGTTTACCGGTGGCACTGTCATATTTAAAGAATTTGAAGTCAGGGCCTCCCACATAGGCTTTCACATGTCCCGTCAAGGGATCCATTGCCATGAAGCCGGTCCGCAGGAAATTTTTGTGGTAACGGATGGAATCCCAGGGCGTCATGAGCGTATCCACTTCCCGGTGTTCCCAGGAAAAGACCTTCATTTCCACCGGTTTCTCCTTGAAGTTACGGATAATCTCCTCTTCGTTGAGGCCGCCTTGTTTAAGGACTCGGTAACGCTCGCTCTGTCTCACGGACGCCATCATCAGGTTGTCCGCTCTGTCGCTTACCTCACGGGAGTAAGGGGCATAGGCCTTTCCTTTCTTTTCACGGAAAAACTGACTCTGGAGATAACCTCCCAGGTGCTCTTTCACGGCTGCCTCCGCATGGCGCTGCATCCGGGAATCGAGGGTAGAGTAGATTTTTAATCCGTCGGTATAAATATTATAGTGAGAACCGTCAGGTTTCTTGTTTTTGTTACACCAGCCGAAAAGCGGGTCTTCTATCCATGCCACCGAATCTTCCCTGAACTGCTGTCCTTGCCACGATGCGTAATTCTTCCTCTCCGGCTTTCTGGCCATCATTATCCTTGCCAGGTGCTGCCGGTAATAAGGTGCGATAATATCGACGTGGTCCGAACGGTTGAAATCGAGCCGAATGGGAAGCTGTTTCAAAGAGTCAGCTTCCTGTTTAGTGAGGTGGCCGGCTTTCTGCATCTGGGTGATCACCACATTCCGGCGGTTCCGGGTTACTTCCGGACGACGTTGGGGATTATAGAGGGAAGAGTTTTTAAGCATCCCAATCAACATGGCCGCTTCTTCAATACCCAGCTCTTTGGGTGTTTTGTTGAAATAGGTACGGGCGGCAGATTCAATTCCTACCGCGTTGTAGTTGAAATCATACTTGTTCAGATAGAGGTTAATGATTTCGTCTTTTGAGTAAAAGCGTTCCAATTTGGCTGCAATTACCCATTCCACCGGTTTCTGGAAAACACGTTCTATTTTATTATTCGCCCTTGGTGAATAGAGTAGTTTCGCCAACTGCTGGGTGATGGTACTACCGCCTCCACTCTCTTCCCTGCTGAGGATAAGTGTCTTGAATATGACCCTTCCCAGACCGATGATATCGATGCCGGAATGAGAATAAAAGCGTATATCTTCCGTGGCGACCAGCGCGTTGATGAGATGGGGAGATAGATCGGAGTAATCCACGAATATGCGGTTATCATCACTTTGGGAGTAGGTGAAAAGCAATTCATTATCGGTGGAGATTACCTGAGAGGCATATTTGTCGATCGGGTTTTCCAGTTGTTCAATTTTGGGAATATAGCCTATGAGTCCCGCGGAAATGAGCAGGAAAAAAAGGATAACGCCTCCCGCCATGATACCGAAAATGCTCCATATGGCTTTGATGATGCCATTCTTTTGTGATATATCCTTTGTTTTCGGGCTTTTCTTCCGACCCTTTGTTTGTTTACCCATACCTTATCTTATTCTCCCGTATGATTTATAGATGCTGAAAGATTGCGACAAAAGTAATGAATGTTGAGCGGCAAGGTGAAAATAGATTTTCAGACTTGGCCGAAACGCATCTTACATTCTACAAAAGTACACAAAAGCATTGGAAACAAGAAGGGAGATCTATTAAAAATAGTTTCAAACGCTTTTCAGTGCTATGCAACCTCACTGTCAGACCGGGGAGTGGGATCCGCCCCGGCTTTCGGAAGGGAGAATCGGGCGGTTCGTTCACAGGAAAATATCGTCAGAAGCGGAAGGTGAATCCACCGGATGCATTGAGTCCCTGTGCCGGATAACCGTACCAGATATCATATTTCTGAGAGAGCAGATTATTTACCCTCAGGTTGATCGAAAAGGCATCGTTGATCTGGTAGAGGGCGCCCGCATTGAGGTCGTTGATATTGTCCATTTGCCTGTTTGAGCCATCGTAGTATGACCATCGGTCTCCGGCAAAGTAATAATTGGCTGTAAGTTTCAGGAAACCGGTAAGGGTGAATGCGGCACGAAGGTCAGCTTCAAAACCGGGTTTGTTATAAGCTTTGGGGTCTTTGACCTGCGTCTCATCTATAGTGACATAGTCCAGATTATAAAAATTCTTTTTCAGACGCAACGAAATGTCGAGGGGAGCCCAGATATTGCTTTGGATCATTCCGCCAATATGAGCATGGGACAAATCGCCATATACAGGCCTGAGCACCTCTTTATGGGCCCCCGGCACACCTCCGTCGATCACATCCCGGCCGTTCAGTATCAGGAAATGCTCATCATCAGTTTTTTTGAATCCACCGAAGATATCGAACCGGAATCCGCTGACTTCGCCGATCTTTGCCCCGGCATCCATATCCACGATGGAGTAGGAGGGATTCACATTCCCATAAGGACGAATGTATCTCGATTCCTGTACCATGTCGAGGAAAGTGTTATTGCTGAAACCACCGTGGATATTCGCATACAGCGATGAGTGCTCGGTTACCGCCCATTGGGCCTTTACGTTGGGAGCAACCCGGGCCTTTGTGCCGTTGGAGTTCTGGAATAATATCTCTGCCCCTAGTTTGGCAAAACTGCTTGAACTTCCGAACGTGACATAAGGAGCCGCGTTTATCAGGTAGTAATTATTGATGTCATTATTGTAAAATGTTGTAAAAATCTTTCCATCGACACCTAATTTACTTTGTGCGTCGCCGAAAGGTTTATCGAATCCCACCATGGCGTTTATCTCATTTCCCTTTATCCCTTCCTGGTCGAGAAGTCCGTCGAATTTTGTGGAGAAGTTGCGGAGATGCACATATCCCCTGTAATTCAACAGATCCGTCTCGCGCGACGCGACGCCGACTTTAGCGTCCAACACTCCCAGGCGTTGGTTTTCATCCTCATAGAAAGCCGGGTTGCCGAATCTGTTTCCGTAGTAGTTGAACAGTGAATGAAGGTAGGAGAGCTCCATATTGATCGTGAGCGCATCGGCCCGGTGCTGATAGCCCAAACCACCTTTATTGTCCATGAAAAAGGCTTTGTTGGTCTCCGCTTCCACATTTTGCACATATTTTATCTCTCCGTTTGAGGAATTGTGCAGAAAGGAGAAAGTGAGACTGTTCTTGTCATCTTCCAGGAGACGGTAACCAAATGCCCCATCCAGATTGGCATAATTCCCCGCGTTGAAGGAAAGATACCCCTTTTTCAGGCTGTAAGGAATCTCCGTCATGATACTTCCCGGCCGGGGTAAGGCTATTTCCAAGGGGGGAGTGGTACGGCCTGCCCAGGTGGAGTAATTGGTATTGGCTTTCTGAACGGAAGGTTCACGGAGGGCCGGCAGCGAATGGATCTTGTCGGCATCCAGCAGGGTAGGGTTGAAATCCCGTTCCAACTCCATCTGACGCCTCAGCAGAGAATCTGCTGTCTGGGCAAAACTTCCGGCGGACAACGCCAATGCTGCTATTACGATATATATTTTCTTCATACGGATATAAATTTGTCAATGTGCTAATTTGCGAATGTGCCAATTATAGAAGTGAAAAACTAAAAGTGAAAAATTAGGAATATCAAATCATTAAATCATTACATCAACTACTTATTAAGTCTCTGATTGATCATTTGTTGGATATCGGCCTCATCTCCTTTATAGTTGGATTTCAGACTTTCCAGGTATTGGCGTGCCTGGAATTCATCGCCTTTGGCAAGATAGGTGTCCGACAGGATAATAAGTGCCCGCGCCATCCAGTACTGGTGTGGGGTGCCTTTTCGCATGAACTCTTTGACCTGAGCTTCGGCACGATCATATGACTTCCACCGGTAATAGGTGTCGGCAAGGATGAACTGTGCTTCCGCCCCGTAGATACTGCGGGTATCATTGGCCACGAACTGGAAATCGGCCATGGCGTTATCCGTTTCATTGACTTGCTGGTACGCTTTTCCTCTCAAATATCTGGCTTCTGTGATCGTTTCGGGTGAGAGATTATTATTGGAGAGCAAGTCGGTAGCTGCTCTGGCTGCTTCGTGATAACTGCCCAGTTGCGATTGTGACCGCACAACTCCCATTTGTCCCAACTGCCGGTTGGTGGCATTACGGGCTGAATGAGCCAATCGGGAATAATCGGCAAGCGCCTGGCGGAAGTTTCCGTTTGCATATTCAGTCCGCGCGGTATAGATCAACGCGTTGTCGAGGAATTTTAGATTGCCGGCGTCGATCACCTTCCGGAAATGCGATAGTGCCAAATCCTGCTTTTTCCTTTCGTCGGCAATCACTCCGAGATAATAATGGGCATCGCTGTGATATGCTCCATTGGGATAAGATTGGATATATTTTGTCATGGCCGCCTCGGCATCCGCCCGTTCGCCACGCATATATACACTTTCGGCTGCCAGATAGGTAAGCGAATCCTGTCGTGATGGGGTGATACGCATACCTCCCGGCAAAGAGTTGGCATATTTTACATAGCTGTCGATATCGTTCATGTCACGATAGACTGTTTCTAACGAGATTAGCGCATTACGCGCATCGTCTGAACCGGGAAAATGGGCAATCACGTTCTTGTATGCAGCGATACTCTGTTGATAATTACCGATATTGTAGTACAATTGCCCTAATTGGACCCCTCCCTGACTGGCGAGGGGACTTTTCGGGAAATCATTCACCAGTCGTTGCAGTACCGCGATGGCTTCATTCTCTCTGTTGAGCATCGTGAGTGCGCGACTTTTCTCATAAAGGGCATCATCAAAATATTGTGAATTGGGATAGGTGCGCATCAGATTGTCCAATGCCGTGATCTTTCCCTGGTAGTTGCGTTGCAGTCCCATCACAAATGCCCGTTGATAGGCGGCATAATCGGCAGAGGATGGGTTGATGTCGGTTGCCTGTGCGTAATAGCGTTCTGCCTCGCTAAAACTGCGGTTAAAGTAGTAGCTGTCGCCTATGCGGTTCAGTGCGTCGGCGTATTCCGGCCGATTCCTGGTTTTTTCCGCCGCGATGTATTGCTGAAAAGCATTGACGGCCTGATTATATTGCTGTTGTTTGAAGAGCGCATACCCCAGATTGTACCATCCCAGAGAGTGATTCTCGTCTGCAGGGGCGGCGTTTTGGGTGAATTGCCGGAAATCATTGGCTGCATTGCTGTAGTTCCCCATCCGGTAATATGCTTCACCCCGCCAGAAATAGGCGTTATTGCGGGCTTTGGCATCCTGATTGCCCAGACTGATGCTATTGTTAAAATGCTGTACTGCCTCGTTCATGTTACCGTTGATAAAGGCCTGGGCTCCCAACTGGAAAAGGACCATCTGTTTCGCCTCCAGTATCCGGCGTCCGGGGTTACTGATACGGTTGATCGCGTTCAGGGCAGCATTGTAATCTTTGGTAGTCAGGAAAGTCTCAGCCAAAATGTCGTTTACCTGGTCTTTATAGGGCGAATTGGGAAATTCCCTGAGAAAGTTCTCGAACAGGGTGATGGATTCGCTGAAGACGGAGAAATTGGTCTCGTGGGCCAGTAAAGCGTAGTTGAACAGGGCCGTTTCACGTACCTGTGGGTTGAAATTGCCGCGGGACGCCGCCTCAAAAGCCATTTGGGCCGCTTGTTTCTGATTCAGCCGTAAATAAGTTTGCCCCAGTTGCAATTGTGCGTTCTGAGTGAGTTCATCGGCTTCTCCCACCGCCTGCTGGAACATCTCTACTGCCCTGCTGTAATTGCCTGTTTCGAAATAGGATAATCCCAGGAAGTAAGCATCCCCTCTAAGCGGCTTGTCCACGCCGGCAAGGTACTTCTCGTAATGGGGTACTGCCCTGGAGGCTTGTCCCAGCCTGTAATAACCGTTCCCCAGAACTCTGTATGCCTCGGTAAGATGTTCACTCGAGGGATATCTGCTTACGAAAGCCTCCGACAACCTGACGGCTTCCTCGACCTTGCCATCGAAGAAAGTAGCCTGAGCTTTATAAAATGCTACTTCCTCACTGTATTCGGGATGATTTTGTAATCGTTCAAAACGGCGCAACGCCTCCGCATAGTTTCCGTTGGAATATTCGATGTAACCCAGATAAAAAGTGGCCGCATCCCGGTATTGGCTACTGTTTTGTGAGAGTAGTCCGAAAAGACGGCTGGCATCTTGTTTATTTCCCAATTGCAATTGGGTATAAGCCGAACGGAAACTGTAATCTTCCTGTTCCGACAGGGTGAGATAATCGAGGTCCGCTTGATTGAACCGCTCTCCTGCTGCATGCCACTCTTTCTTATCGAAATAGTATGAGCCGATCAGGAAATTGACCTGATGGCGGTGGATGGTTTCAGGATGTGTGTCGAGAAACGCTTCCAGGATATTCCCACTGTTATTGCTGCCGCGATAGAATGAGGACAGAGCCCTCATGTAGGCGGCCTCCTCTTTCAAATAAGCATCGTCGCTTCCGGCAACGAATTTTCCCAGCAATTGTTCCGCGCCTTCCCAATTCCCTTCAAGGAACATCTCTTTCCCACGGTTGAACAGTTGCTCGGGCTGAGCATGGTATACCGTTTTTTGCGCTATGGAAACCTGTGCTATAAAGGCAAGGGTAAACAGTAAAATGATTTTCTTCATATTTTAGATTATTTATTCTCACTTGATAACTTTAATAATTTTTGTGGGTTTTGCCGGTTATCCCAAAATGCCATAATAAGAATTCGGGAGCCTTCAATTTTGTATAAAATGCTATAATGTTTAATAGGCAAAATTCTAATATCGTTAAAATCTGTCTTTCTCCCGCTAAAAGGTGAACTTTTCAACAAAAAAGTACGTTCTTTTATTGCTATATTCAACTTTATAGAATATTCATTACTCTTGTTTCGATTATTCCAATACCGAAAAACAAGATTACGTTGTAAAATGGCTGTCTATGTCCAAAAAACTTTTAATGAAGCCATGCTTTGTCTATCTCTTCCAATTCTTCTTCCGAAACGATATTACCGTATGCAACATCCTTTTCACTCATTATCAACATCTCTTTTTGTTCCGAAGAAAGGTTTATGATATTTTCTTCGGATTGGGATATGTTGATAAGCTGTAAATCGGCAAGACTGCGAAGTAGCTCTTCCGCTTTTGGATTTATAATATCTATTTTAACTGTTTTCATTTTTTGTTCTTTACTCCCAATAATAATTTTTCAACCCCTTTACGAATGGACATTAACCCGAAATCAGCCGGATTGATTCTGTTGTATGCAATAAAAAGTAATTCTGAGACATCGTCCTGGGCAGTTAAATGATTGAATTCTTTTACTCTGCATTTAAAGAATATGTCCACAGTATGTACTTCAAACCCCGAATATAGATAAATATTCGGAATAGAGAACAGATATTCGCATGAATTTATCAATAAGCCTGTTTCTTCCTTTATCTCACGAGCTACAGCCTCTTCCGCCGTTTCGTGCATATCAATAAAGCCGCCAGGAAGATCCAGTGTGTCTTTTGCCGGATCTTTCGCCCTGCGGGCGACAAGTATTTCCCCTTTGCTGTTTTCAATTACCGCCACCACAGCGGCCGACGAGTTGAAATAATATATAAATCCGCAGCCGGAACACTTCTTCGACTTTTCGTTGTGTTCGAGAAAATGTGCTGAACCGCACTTCGGACAAAACCGAAATTGATGCAGAGGATGATTCATATTAATGTGATTAATGTGACTAATGTGACTAATGTGCCAATGTGCTAATGTGGCAATGTGACAATGTGCTAATGTATCAATGTGCCAATGAGACTAATATGACCAATTTGGTAATTAGTAATTGCTAATTGGTAATTATAAAACGTTCTTATTTCCGGGTTACTTCCACGATCTGCGTTTTAGGTTGTTCCCGGTTTCGTTTATCGACAGCTTCAACCAGATTATCGGCCAGTTGCGAGAAAGCCATGCCTGTAATACTTCCTTCCTGTAACGTTACCGGTTGTCCCTCATCACCGCCCTCACGAATAGTTTGTACGATGGGTATCTGACCTAATAAAGCGTATCCTTGCTCTTGCGCCAATCGCTTACATCCTTCTTTTCCGAAGATATAATACCTGTTTTCCGGTAATTCGGCAGGGGTGAACCATGCCATGTTTTCCACCAGGCCCAGGATGGGTACGTTTACCTTATCTGCGGCGAACATGCTGATCCCCTTGCGCGCGTCTGCCAGTGCCACCTCCTGGGGAGTGCTTACGATCACCGCACCGGTAATGGCTAGCGTTTGTACCAGCGTCAGGTGGATATCGCTTGTCCCCGGCGGAAAATCGATCAGGAAATAATCGAGTTCTCCCCAATCGGCATCGCCGATAAGTTGTTTCAACGCGTTACCTGCCATCGCCCCACGCCAGACTACGGCGTCTTCCTTCTTGACGAAGAAACCTATGGAGAGCATTTTTATGCCGTAATTCTGTATGGGGACAATAAGGTCTCGCCCCTCTTTTTTCTCTAATGCCGGTGAAGCATCTTCTACTCCGAGCATTTTGGGAACCGACGGGCCGAAGATATCGGCATCGAGCAGGCCTACCTTATATCCTTTTTGCGCCAGTGCTACCGCCAGGTTGGTACATACGGTGCTTTTCCCCACACCGCCTTTTCCCGATGCCACGGCAATGATATTTTTTACTCCGGCCAACAGGTCGGGGAGTTCCGGGCGGGGTGCCTGTTTCGATTTCACGGAGATATTTCCCTGTATGTCGATATTTTCGTCGGCATACATCAGGATAGCCTGTTCGGCCATTTTCACGACCGATTTAATAAACGGGTCATGGGCCTTTTCAGTGATGAGCGAGAAGCTCACTTTCATCCCTTCAATCCGGATGTCGTCGGCTACCATGCCGGCGGAAACAATGTCCTGTCCCGTTCCCGGGTAACGCACATTTTTCAATGCGTCGATGATGAGTTGCGGGTATATTGCCATAATATTAATGTGACTAATTAATTAATGTGCCAATGTGACTGATGTGCCAATGTGACTCATTGTCACATTAGTCACATTAAACTCTCGCATCGCGGCCAAAACTGCGATACGCGTCTTTTTCTATTTCCACCTCCGGTTCTGTCCAACGGTGATTTTTCGGGCAGAGAAAGCGGATATATTTGATGTTTAAACCACGTGAGAGCCACTGTTGTTCATAGAACGTGCGGATTTCGAGCATATCCTCATTCAGTCCGGAGCGATAGAGGTCGTCGGTATCGAAAAGCACTTCGAGCCGGTTCTCCGTGATCATTGCTTTGGTGTATCGGTAAAGGAAATTACTATCTGTTTTCAGATGAATGATACCACCCTCTTTCAGCATCCGGCTGTACTGTTCCATAAACCGGGTGGAGTTGAGCCGCTTGTTGGTCTTCTTCATCTGGGGATCGGGAAAAGTGATCCATATTTCCGATACTTCATCCCGTGCGAAGAAGTGCTGGATGAGCTCGATGCGTGTCCGGAGAAAAGCTGCATTTGTTAACCCTTCTTCCAATGCCTGTGTGGCGCCGGTCCACATTCGCGCACCTTTGATGTCTATCCCGATAAAATTCTTTTCCGGGAATTTACGCGCCAGCCCGACGGTATATTCCCCTTTGCCGCAACCCAGTTCCAGCACAAGGGGATTATTATTGCCAAAATAGGCCTGCCATTTTCCCTTATATGGAAACCCTTCTTCTTTCAAGGTTTCAAAGGTGTATTGAAACACGTTTCCGTAAGTGGCCATATCGGCAAATTTGGCCAGTTTGTTCTTTGCCATTGTAAACAGATCAGAAATTCATCACAAAAATAGGCATTTAACTCTTACCATCCGAAACTTTTTTGGATTATGCCGTTGCATAAGGGGAAGAGGAGAGACAATGAAGAGGGAAGAGTGAAGAGGGAAGAATGAAGAGTGAAGAATGAAAAGTGAAGAGGGAAGAATGAAGAGAGAAGAATGAAGAGTGAAAAAGGGAAAGAGGGACGTGAAGAGCGAGATTGGGATAACGCGGAGAAGGAGAATTTATGCTGAGTTGATAATGTGATAATTAATCGATTGTGAATCCTGAATCTGAAATCCTGAATTGAGAGCCCATTTCGTGGAATTTGAAATTTTTTCGGAATAATTTATGATCCAAGAAGTGTCAATATTCCAAATTATTCTATACCTTTGTCAGATTGAATTCCTAAATAAACCTTATAAATATGAAAGTGAATGACATTATGACACAACTCGAGGCGAAACACCCGGGTGAGTCTGAGTATCTTCAAGCCGTGAGAGAAGTGTTGATATCGATTGAAGAGGTATACAACCAACATCCTGAGTTTGAAAAGGCGGGCATAATCGAACGGATAGTGGAACCCGACCGAGTGTTTACTTTCCGAGTCCCATGGGTGGACGATAATGGGAAAGTGCATGTGAATATCGGTTATCGGGTACAATTCAATGGCGCAATAGGCCCTTACAAAGGGGGGATTAGGTTCCATTCCTCGGTGACTTTGTCCACCCTGAAATTTCTGGGATTTGAACAGACTTTTAAAAACGCGTTGACGACTCTTCCGATGGGAGGAGGTAAAGGTGGATCTGATTTCTCCCCCAAAGGCCGTTCCCAGGCGGAGATCATGCGTTTTTGCCAAGCCTTTGTGATGGAGTTGTGGCGGAATATCGGTCCCGATACCGATGTGCCGGCCGGAGATATTGGCGTTGGTGGACGTGAAGTGGGCTATATGTTCGGTATGTACAAGAAGTTGGCCCGCGAACATACGGGAACCTTTACAGGAAAGGGAATGTCATTCGGAGGCTCCCGGCTTCGTCCCGAAGCTACCGGATTTGGAGCACTCTATTTTGTGCAGAGGATGTGTGAAACACATAATATCGATCTGAAAGGAAAGACCGTAGCTGTTTCCGGTTTCGGAAACGTGGCATGGGGTGCAACGATAAAAGCTACCGAGTTGGGGGCCAAAGTGGTGGCGATATCAGGTCCCGATGGTTATATCTATGACCCGGATGGTGTGAATACCCCGGAGAAGATCGACTATATGCTCGAATTGCGTGACTCCGGAAATGATGTGGTGGCGCCTTATGCCGAAGAATTTCCAAGGTCGACGTTCTATCCCGGAAGGAAACCATGGGAGCTCAAAGTGGACATCGCCTTACCCTGTGCTATTCAGAACGAATTGAACCTGGAAGATGCCAAGCGGTTGAAAGAGAACGGAGTGTTGCTCGTGGCTGAAGTCTCTAATATGGGTTGTACCGCCGAAGCGGTGGATTTCTTCCTGGAGAATGAGATGCTTTTTGCTCCCGGGAAAGCGGTCAATGCGGGCGGTGTGGCCTGCTCGGGTCTGGAGATGACGCAAAATGCCATGCATATTTCATGGAACAATGAGGAGGTAGACAAATGGCTGCACCAGATCATGAGTGATATTCATGAACAATGTGTGGCGCACGGCAGAAACGGACAATATATCAACTACGTGAAAGGAGCCAACATCGCCGGTTTCATGAAAGTGGCCGACGCCATGATGGCCCAAGGAGTGATATAGCAACGTGAGAAACGACCGGGATATGGCCTTCCGGGCAGCAACCCGGCCGAAGATTGAAAAGGCAAGGGGCTGCATACCGTTATGGTACGCGCCCCTTGTCCGATTGTTAACCAATCTCTCCACTTCTTCACATGACTTCTTCAATATCACTTCTCTTCCACTGTCAATACCGCGTTATTTATCCCTCGGGATACATCCACAGCAAATACATAGGTTTTACCAGCCGTTAACGTTTTACCTTCGACAATGCCCAGGTTGCCGTTATCCCGGCCATTGGTCCCGTTGCCGACAAATACGATGCCGCTTTCGCTGGTAAGCGATTGGCTGCCGAATTCCCCTCCCCAGTCTTTCTGGTGGAAGAACTTGAAGTTGATTTGCGAGGCATTCACCGTTTCACCGGCCACCAGCGTGAGCTGGTACTTCTTGTTTCCCACGGGAGCCATGCAGAGCGCGTTGGCTGGTGTCCAGCCCACATGGTTGGAGAGGTAGGAGGGTTTCCCCACCTGATCGCCGATGACCCAAATGGCTCCGGTGCCGTCGGGTTGGAGTGTGGCTAAGTTGCTGCCAACAAGCGCTTCCACTTTCAGGTAGTTAAGCGGTAGGTTGGCTGTTACCCGGTATCTGCCAGTGAGGGGGACGAAAGTCATCTTGTCTTGGTCTTGCGCAAAGAAATCGGGGTCTACCCACCAATTGCTCAATCCTTCAAAAGTAATTTCTTCTCCCTGAGCCAGATCAATATCCAACTGGTAATTGTCCTTGTCGACCATATTCATCTTTTGACCGTTGAGTATCACTTCGAAGAATGGGGATGCTTCAAATGTCCTTGTATTGAATGTGACAGAGTAGGTGCCACCCTCCGGGCTGACGAACGGAATATTGTTTGAGGTGCCTTCGGCGATGCCTCCTTGTCCATCATCCCATCCAAAAAGAATTTCACGTCCTTTGCCATCCAAGACCGGGGTTTTTATATATGCGGGTAATTCGGTTGTCGGAAAAGCGGAAGAGGCCGCATACTCATTGGGTTTTCCTGTCGGCACCATGGGATAAGAGGCATCGGCGGTCACCAGTATGAGATAAGGATAGTGAGCCAGTTTTACCGGAACATCAAAGCTCCGGGAAGCTTTTTTCAGGGTGGTATTCACCAGGACGAACTCGAGGGTGGCGGTTCCGTCGGGAATATTTTTCCCGTATGGGATTGCTATACTTCCGGCATATTGACCGTTCTCTTTTGTGCGGATAATTGTTTTAGACACTTCCTCTTCCCCAAAATACAACTTGGCTGTCAAGGTAGACAGGGGCACATCGTCATTGACCGTTACCTCGAACGGCAGGAGGTCTCCAAAATGCACATGGGCAAATTGGTCTTCTATCTGCATGGTGGGGTTCCCTTCCTGTTGAGGTTCCGCGACCTCATTGTCGCATGAGGCTAAAGCAAAGGAAACCACGAAGACAAGCATCCAATATTTTATTTTTTTCATGTTCATACGATTATTATGTTTTTATTTTTTCCATCGATAAGAGATAACTGATTGGGCAGGTACTTCATAAGCAAAGTGATGTGTCCCGTCGTGGAGGGTGACCACCTTATTTACCGCCGTACTGTTGAGTAATACCACCGCATAGGTGCCATCAGGATTTTCAAATGCCGAGTGATAGAAACCGGGCTCCGAAAAACCGGATGTGCCGATACGTGCCGCTCCGGGCTTTACCACTGATGAGAGATGCCCGACGATATAGTAATGGGAGTTACGGGTGATGGTCGCATAGTTGGCGCGGTCGATATCGACAGCGCCATAACAGGTTTGACAGCCACCATCACGATTAGGGCCGCGGTCGGTGTCGAGCATCAGGTTCCAGACAATGACGCCTTTGCACCCATTATTGACCGTACCCAGCGCCACTTCCCTCATGTCATCGATCAGTCGGACTTCCAGGTTACGGCCGTCGTTCCATGTGCCGATGGAGGTTTCGGTAAATACCAATTCCTTGTCCGGACGGGAATTACGGATAAAGTTCAGCTCCTCCTTGTTCCCTCCATAATTATGGTAGGCCGCGCCGGTAATAAACTCAGCCGCTGCCGCATCTTCATAGATCTTCAGCGGATATTGTCCCTGATCGGCATTTCCCGCCTTGTCGCGGTCGTAATCATAATTATGATCATAAATATATATCTTGGTGTTCAATCCTGCTGCTTTCATCTTAGGGCCTAACGCGGTTTTTACAAAATCACGCTGTTCCTGCCATGTCATGTAAAGCGAAGCGGAATTTCCCCTGTTGAGCGGTTCGTTCTGTGGGGTTACCGAATAGATATTTATTCCCTGTGCTTCGAAAGCCCGGATCCATTTCACCAAGTAATCGGCATAGTCGGCATAATATGCCGGATTGAGCTGACCGCTTGTCCATGAGTTGAACGGCTGTAAATCAGTGAGGTTGTTCACCTTCATCCATCGGGGAGGAGTCCATGGCGACCCCATGATTTTTATATCCGGATTGATAGCCAGGATCTCTTTCAGGATGGGGATTACGTAATCGTTCTCTTCCGATGTAAGCGCAAAATTCTCCAAACCGGGCGTGTCACAGCAGGTGTATTCACTCAACGAGAAATCGGAACAGCCGATAGATATCCTGATATAGCTTTGCCCCATACCCTCTGTGGTAGAGAATGTCTCCTTCAAGAAACGGGCGCGGTTCTCCTGTGTCATTCGCATCAGGTTATAACAGGTTGATCCCGTTACAGCCGCCCCGAAACCGTCCATGGTCTGAAAACGGGTACTTGGTTCCAGTTTCAGGGTTGTCGGCGACATGTTGTCCTTTGTGCTGAAATTGACCGCCTGTTTTTTGAAGTCCTGGGAACGGGTATGGGTGGTGATATACATCGTTACATCACCTGCTACCGGCGGCTCAGGTGGGGGAATCGCACCCCCGTTATCTTCTTTCTCCACACCGCCGCAGAATGTGAGACAGCATAATGTCAGCATCAGTAGTGTTGTCATTTTTAAATTAAATAATAGCTTCATTCGATTATATTTTAGAAAGGGAAAAATTAAAAATGAAAAATTAAAAGTGAAGAATGAAGAATGAAAATCTAATCTTCGCATTATTCATAAAATTAATCACATTTAACTCCGCTTCATTCCGTTGAACATGGTTTGTCTCATTGGCATATCAACTACGCTTCGTTCCGTGGAACGTTGGTTGATTAACGGGCACATTATTATAGGATTACCTTATTATAGGATTACCTTCTCAATATGCACTGTGTTGTCATTCAGGTTGACAGTGAACCTGTAGTTGGCGGATTCTATCACCGGATCATCTTCCCCGTTCGGGATATTCCAGTTATTGTTACCCGAAATGATTTGTTCGCCGGTAAAGGTAAACCCACCTGCTTGCTTCTCATTTCCCCAACCGGTATTCTCAAACGGTTTGAAACTCGCATAATGGTCGTGGTCACCCGGCGTATAGAACGTCCCCTGATAGATGCCTTCACCCATGCGGCGCAGAAGTACATAGTTCAACACATTTCCAAATCCCCAATCGGTATGGGTCCTACCTTTTCCCGGATAAACCGAAGCGATTTTTTCGGAAGTGATATTTGTGGGATATCCTAATCCCCAACCGCAAGCCAGCAGATAATCAGGGTAGGAAGGATTGTTGACACCCACGAAGGTATTCTTCCGGACAGTATTGTAATACACTGTGTATTCTCCTGTTTTTCCCAGAAAGGTAACCTTGTTGGCGGCAGGTCGCTCGAAAAAGTCGGGATTGAAAAGATTCCTTGTTTCGGCCAGTTCCCCGAATACCGAATAGGTCTTCCCATTTTCCAGGTGGATTTGAAGTACTTTGAATGATTCCCCGTTGATGCCCTGATCCGTGAAAATACTTAAGCCCAGCTCTCCCTCCCCGAGATTGTTCCCAATGGTTGTCACACTGAGACTATAGCTATCGAAGGTCAATTCCTTTGTGTAATCAGCCGATGGTGTATATACAAAAGCCGATTCGCCACTCTCGTTGATCATTCCAATCTTACCGTTCACATTGCCATATACATCTCCCGTGTAATCAATAGTTTTGTCGTTGTGGATTTTCTCCGCTATTTTAAATCGGATGGAGGTGGCGAAAGGGAGTTCTCCCACATGATATTTATTTTTATCGGTCGCCAAGGGTTCCAGAATGGCTATCTCCCCAATATCCGTGACCAAATAGAGCCGTTGATAAACGGGACGGTTTCCGGTCAGGCCGGTGACCTGGGTCGTTGCGAATCCTTTCAAAACATTTTGCGCAACCAGATTGACCCGAACTTCCGACTTATCGGCTTGATTGCTCAACAAAGGTACGTGGATCGCTTGGGAAACTTCGTGTGAATCGCCACCAATGGGTATTTTTCCCGACGTGATAACGCTGTTTCCTGAAACCACCTCATAGGTCAATAGGCTGAGATTGGTTGCCGGATCGGTGATTTTTGCCGTGAGCGTGATGGAATCGCCGAAAGTAAAACTGGTGGGACTCACCGCCGCTGACTCAAACAGGGGAGTGGACTCCTTCCGGGAGCCATATTCATCATCATTGCAAGATATCAGCAATAATGGGATTATCGCGGTGATGGATAATATTTTTTGTATCAAGTTCATATGATTATTTTTTCTTGTTGGATGAAACAATTTTAAAGTCTTTACCCTCTTTAATATCCCGGGTTTTGCTCAAGGTTCGGGTTCTGATCCATTACTGCCTGTGGAATAGGTAATATATAGGATAGACTCGTATAAGGCATAGCCTGTGACGGACGGCCTTCATCTTTGGCAAATACGGCGTTCATCACCTCCTCCACCTTGTCGAGGCGAACCAGATCGAACCAACGTTGACCTTCCAATGCCAATTCAAGACGGCGTTCTTTCAGGTATGCCTGGGTAATGGCTTCTTTACTCGCGGATGCCGATGCGGGCAGATTCGACAAACCGGCGCGCCGGCGTGTCTGGTTGATGATCTGTGCTGCGCCGTTATAATCGCCTTTGCCGATGAATGCTTCCGCTTTCAACAACAGGATATCAGCATAACGCAACTTAATGACGCTATTGAAACCACTACGGCATTTATACATGAATGCGTAGTTATTGGCCGGGTAATATACGTTCCAATTGCATTCATAGAATACCACAGTCTGCTCATACCGTTTATCGCCCGGTTCACTGTTGAAAGTGCGGATAAGGTCGCGCGAGGGAGTGATCCACTTCAGGAAGCTGAAATAGAATGTCCAGTCATCCAGTTTACGTCCGAACATCCATGTTACCCAATTCGTGTTTCCCGGGAAAAACTGCGCTTCATAAATGGTTTCCCCGGTGTTGCGCATTTTTGCCTCTGTGGCTTTATTCTCCTGGGAGGGTGGTGAATTAGGGTCAGTCAATACCACATCGAACATGTCGCCGAAATTATCTATCAGTCCAAACCCGTCGGCAGCCAATTCATCAGCATATTTGATCACTTTGTCGTAGTCCCGCAATGGTTTTTCGGCATATACTTTTGCCAGTAAGGCGCGAGCCACCGATTTGGATAGCTGGGTTTTATCCTGTGGATTGTTATTGGGAGCATATTGCAATGCCTCCAAAAGATCCTCTTCAATCTGATGATAGATGGTCAATGCGTCCGTTTGCCTCGGGAAATAGGCCGGGTACACATCTTCGATGGTCTCGGCGGTAATGTCTCCGGCCACAGTTGTAACCAAAGGTAAATTTGCCCATATCCTTACCATATCGAAATAGATCATTGCCCTGAGTAATTTTGCTTCCGCCTTGAATTGAGCTCTCTCAGCGGCTGTCAGTGTGTTATCGGCCACACTGTCGACATATACGATCATTTTGTTTGCCTGGGCTATATTTCCCATATGCATGTTCCAGTCGCGGTTCAGCGTGGTGCTCGATCCTTCGATGGAATTCACTTCAAACGGCGTTGTTTCGTTATTAGGTGCGCCTGCATAAGCATTGTCGGAATGAGTTTCTGCTAATAGAAGCAAATCCAAGTGCCAGTGCTCCTGTCCATTCTTATACAAATTCAATAATGTTTGCCGGTGTGATACCACGGCGGCCTTATCCTTAAAGACCACTACGGCGGTGTCCTGTTCCATTCCTTCCGTCACATCGGAGTAGGTGTCCAGCGGATCATAGTCCAGTGAGCAGGAAGCCAGTAAACAAGCGGTAAGGACAGATAGAATATATTTTGTCTTCATTTTTTTATGATTTAAAATTCAAGATTCACTCCAAAAACAAATGTCCTGCTGTGAGGATATGTACCCCAGTCGATACCCTGTACGGCGCCACTGTTTCCCCATTGATTGACCTCGGGATCCATCCCCTTATACTTTGTCAGTGTCAGTAGGTTATTGAATGTCACGTAGGGCTGTAAACGGGAGATCCCGGCACGATCCAACAGATTTCCCTTGAAATTATAGGACAATGTCACGTCTTTCACGCGCAGGTAGCTGCCATCTTCAATAAAGTAGGTTGACGGCTTCATATCGAATCCCGCTTTCGGGATATCTGTGATTTGTCCCGGGGTACGCCAGCGTCTGAGTACCTCTACCGACTGATTCTTTAAGTCATACATTCCCTGCACATCAGCTTTTGAAGCATTGAATATGTCATTTCCCACAGATCCCTGAAGAAAGAGCGACAGGTTAAATCCCTTGTAGGAGAATGTATTGGTAAGTCCGAATGTGAAATCGGGATTGGGATCACCTATATATGTCCTGTCGGAAGAAGATATCCTGCCGTCTTCATTTATATCGCGGTACATCAATTCCCCGGTTTCGGGGTCGACACCGTCGCTGATATATCCGTAGAATCCTCCCAAGGGCCGCCCGGGTTCATTGCGTACTACGCGTATAAGACGAAGGGCGTCGGTTGTTTCGGCATCGTAATAAATCTGTTGTAAGGCGAGTTTCTCCAGTCTGTTCCTGTTGAAAGAGATATTGAAATCGGTATTCCAGGTGAATGCGCCGGTCAGGTTGCGTGAGTGAAGGGCAAATTCGAACCCGCGGTTGGTCATTTTCCCCTCGTTCCTTACAATGCTATTTGCCGCCGCCGCACCAGAAGGCAATGATACATACATCAACATATCGGTGGTGTATTTGTAATAGTAATCCATTGCGATAGTCAACCTGTCCCTGAACAGCGTCGCATCGATACCTATATTGGTTTGGGAGGTGGTTTCCCATGTGAGATCACGCGTGCGCAGGTTTTGTTGGGGTATGAGGGGCACCGCGTCGGCTTTACCTTCTTCGAACCATGGTTCACGAACAATATTGTACCGTTGTAAGTATGCATAGTCGCCCACACCCGATTGGTTACCGGTCTGCCCCCATCCACCACGAATCTTCAGGTCGTCGATCCAGGTAAGGTCCTGCATGAAGTTTTCAGATGAAACACGCCATGCGCCGGAAAAAGAGGGGAAATATCCCCACCTGTGGTCGGGATGGAGTTTAGATGATCCGTCCGCGCGCATATTGAATGTAAAGAGGTACTTGCTGTCGTAATTATAGGAAACCCTTCCGAATCCTGACATGATGCCCCATTGTGATGCATTTGAACCGGTGCCGCTATTAGGATCATTTCCCCATGCAATTTTGTTTGCGGCATTCAGCGTGTGGATGGAACCGTCTTTGAAATGGGTTCCATGGATATAGTTCTGTGACCATTGGGAATCGGTCCATGACGTGCCTGCCATACCTTCAAAGCCATGTCTGTTGGCCAATGTTGTTTTATAGGTCAGTACATTGTCGAACACCACCAGCTGATTAGTGCTACGCTTATCTCTTGCATATCCCCAGTCATCCCTGTCAGATCCATGTACGGGAGGTGTAAAGCTTGTGGCTTTTCCATTCCGGCGATCTAACGTGAATGATGATCTCAATGTCAAATCGGGCATAAAGGTAATAGTCGCGTTTGCGGAGGCGATTAACCGGTTTTCGTTGGTTTTGTTGTTTTTCCCGTTTTCCAGCGATTCTACAGGGTTAGTGATATTTTGGCCAAAGAAAAGCCGGTTGTATAACCCTGTTGCCTCATCCCTTACTGCCGCCGCGGTCGGTAAATTAACCACGGACAATACAACACCTCCACGGTTGGAGCCAAGCCCGGTAGTAACGCCATTGCTGGTATTGTCCGAATAAGCGAGATTCAATCCCATGTGAAGCCAATTGCGTATTTGGCTTTCCACATTGCTGCGCAGATTGAATCGGCGGAAGAAAGCTGAACTAAGTATCCCTCTCTCATCCAGATAACCTCCAGATACAAAATAACGGATACGTTCATTTCCGTCAGCCAACTGTAGCTGATAATTTTGAGTGATGCCGGTCCCATACACTTCGTTGAACCAGTCGGTCCTGTCGGTTGTGCCTTCAGGAATGGCACCGGGACGAAGCTCGTCTATTAATTCCTTGTATTGCGCGGCATTTAGCGATTTAATCTGATTGGCAACACGGCTTGCGCCATATTGTATATTGGCCGTAATCTTGGCGCCGGCGGTTGCCTGTTTTGTAGTGACCAGTATCACGCCGTTTGCCGCACGTGATCCGTAAATAGCCGCGGAAGAGGCATCTTTAAGTATCTGTATGTCGGCAATATCGGTAGGTGACAGGAAATTCAGGTTGTCGACGGGCACCCCATCCACCACGTATAGCGGATCATTGCTTCCGTTGAAAGAGGTCGTTCCACGTACACGTATCACCATTTCTCCGCCGGGAGCGCCGTTGGGTTGGTATACGTTGACTCCGGCAGCCTTTCCCTGGATAGCCTGGCCTGCAGAAACGATGGGCCTTTCGTCCAGACTTTCCGTGGAAATAGAAGACACGGCGGTAGTGACATCACGTCTCTTTACTGAGCCATAACCGATTACTACTACCTCTTCCAATGTCTTTAAGTCTTCCTGCAATGTGATATGAAAGGTGTTTCGTCCCGCAGTATTGATTTCCTGCGACAGATAACCGATATAAGAAATAAGGAGTATGGCATTGTTTTCAACATCCAATGTGAAATTACCGTCCATATCGGTAACGGTACCATTCTTTGTTCCTTTTTCGATGATATTGGCACCTATGACGGGTTCATTGGATTCATCGATAATTGTTCCGGTGATCCGCCTTTGTGTGCTGGCCTCTCGTTCCGGGACAATGATGATATAGTTGTCTTTCAACTGATAGGAAAATCCCGTTCCCGCAAGTATTTGGGCCAGCACATTCTCTATGGGTTGGTTGGAGATGTTCAAATCGAGATTCTTTTGATTCTTTAACTGCGATTCATTGTAGGCTACGAACATTTTTGACTGCCTTTCAATGGCCTGTAATGCTTCGATAACCGAGATATTGTTTTGTTTTATGGTTATTGAAACATTCTTCTGAGCAAACAAGAAGGGTGGTGAGGCAATAAAGCAGAAAAAAAAGATAAAAAGTCCTATTTTTGCCTTTTTCATGTAAGAAATTTTCATAACTTTAATAGTTCTTAGTGTTAGATTAGAAATTTGACTGATTTTCAAGAGTATAACTCTAACGCTTGTTTCGCCGGAATAGAGGTGCCACTTTATTCCGGCTTTTTTGATTAGGATGTATCCATATGCATATAAATTAAAAATTAAGAGTGAAAAATTAAGAATGAAGAATGAAAAATTAAAAATTAAAAATTAAGAGTGAATTTTCTTAGGAACTAGGGCAGAAGCAAACTTGTTTGCATTATGCCGAGTGACGACAAAAAATCTACGGAGTGAAAATCGTTTATTATAAAGGTGATAAATAATATTTGTTATCCTCAATCCTGTATTTGATATTGCCTGAAACTTCAACAATGATGTCCATTATCTCCTGTAAGGAAGTGTTTTCCTTGAAACGGAACGTGTATCTGTCATTTCGCAAGGTGCTGACCGTGTAAACGAATGAATAGGGGTATTTTCGTTCCAGTACGGGGATAATCTCCTCCAAAGTTGCCGACCGGAAGACAAGTTCACCTCTTTGCCATGCTGTCACATCATCTAAATTGGGACGGCTGATGGTCTCTTCTTTGGTCCGTTTATTATAGGTAAATTGTTCACTTGGGTTTAATATCAATGATGACTCCATATTATTAAATCTTACTTCCACACTTCCGGAAAATAAAGTAGTGGTAAGAAGGGTTTCATCGGGATATACTTTCATGCTGAACTCCGTTCCTAAGGCTGTTACCTGAAAATCATTGGATTTAACGATAAAGGGTTGTTCTTCATTTTTTGTTACTTTAAAATTCGCTTCTCCAATCAAATACACACTTCTGGTTTCCCCATTGAATTGTGCGGGATATAACAAAGTCGCGGTGGAATTCATCTGTACCTCTGTTCCGTCGGGCAATGTAAGGTGAGTCATTTCGGCGACCGGCACATATTGTTCGATAAGGTCGGCATTCACCGGTGTTTCATTGGATGTAAAATACAAGGCGGATAATAGAGCGATCAGTAAAACGGCTGCTGACACCTGCCAGACACGAAGTATCTTGATGTTTACCTTGTGGTGGCGTTGTCTGATCTTTTTACGTACTTCGTCCAGTGATCGCTGTGTTTGAGATGAAGTTGCTGCAGGGGTGACTTCCTCTATATTGTCCCACAAGCCTTGTAAGGCTTTTTCTTTTTCTCGGGAGAATTTTTCTCCGGTAAGCCATCGATGGAATTCGTCCCGTGAGGAGGTTGAAACATCGGTCGTTTTTACAAATAATTCGATAATCTTGTTAAAATAGTTTCCCATCTCGTATCTGCGTCTAATAAAATCGCTTCTGTCAATCAATACGACAACACTCGATTTGCCGATTGTATATTAGATACAATCGAGAAGAGGGGACTACTTAAAATTTTATGAAAAAAATTAGAATAAGAATTAGTTTTTTGAGATCTTTCAGCGCCAAATAGATGTGTTGTTCTACTGTTCGCACCGATAAGTCCATTTTTTCGGCGATTTCGTGATGGGTTAAATGTCCGAAACGACTCATTTCAAATACCTGCCTGCGTTTCTCAGGCATTTGTTCCAATGTCAATTTCAGTAATAGCTGTAACTCTTCATGGTATATTTCATTCAGTGGATCTTTGAATTCGGTCATTTCTTCCAATGAATGTAAGTTTATCTGAGAGTATATGTATTTGGATTCTAGGTTTTTCCGTTTAATGCGATTGAAAACATGATTTTTAACCATTGTATACAAGTAATTCCTCACAAGATTTCCTTCCCATAAATCAGGTTGTTCCCATAATTTCACAAAGATATCCTGTGCTATGTCTTCAGCTTCCTGTTCCGATTTAAGAAGAATGGCGGCAAACGTCCTGACTTTCGGAAAATACTGAATGAATATTTCTTCAAATTCTTTCCTGTATGATTCTGTGTTCACTTAGTAAAAACCTTCAATTACCTCACTTATCCGCAACCTTATAGTCTTTCATGAGGGTTACATTTTCAAAAACACCTCTCGCCACAAAGATAATATTATTCGGTCAGAAATATGTTTCTTTGTCGCTGATCTTTGTATCATCTGTCCATTGATGATGAACTGATCACTCTCATCGCTTTATTTTTTATTGTACACTGCTAATGCCATGAGCCGTAGGCGGTGGGCTTTTTCACATAAGTTTCTCCTAGTATATTGAACGGTGATTTTTATCTGTCCGCGCGGTTTTAAAAAGAAAATCCTGTACCTTTGCGGCAATATGCCAAAACTTTTGATATTTTGATAAATCCATTCATCCGCACTCTGATTTCATCCATTATAGGTAGTTTTCTGCTGATCGCGTGCAGCGGGGAAAGATCCGGTTCAAAGACCCTGTCCGGATCAGACCGCATTCCGTTTGAAGAGAACGATGAACAACCGGCCGACACACGATCGAGGGAGGAACCGGAAACTGTTGACGAAATGGAATACCGGCAACGGCTCCTGTACAATGCCAACGGCGATACGACCGGACTGTGGCCGGTGCAGGACCAGCCGCTGCCGCTCAAAGGAGCTATTTTGCCTTACAGGCGTGTAGTGGCATATTACGGGAATCTGTTCTCCAAAAATATGGGTATTCTGGGAGAATATCCGCCGCAAGAGGTATGGCGAAGGCTGAACGAAGAAGTGAAAGCATGGGAGCATGTCGACCCGGATACGCCTGTGCAGCCGGCCATCCATTACATAGCCGTGGTAGCTCAGGGTTCGCCCTGGAGCGACGGGAAATACCGTTATCGAATGCCCGAGGCGCAGATCGATTCCGCGTTGGCCATCGCCGAAATGGGCAACGCCATCCTATTCCTCGATATTCAGGTGGCATTGAGTACTGTGGAAGAAGAAGTGCCGCTACTGGAGAGATATTTGAAAATGCCGCATGTGCATCTGGGCGTCGATCCCGAGTTTTCGATGAAAGACGGCACCCCGCCCGGAAAGAAAATCGGCACGTATGATGCCGGAGACATTAATTTCTGCACGGAATACCTTGCGAAACTGGTGCGGGAATACGATCTTCCTCCCAAGATACTGGTCGTACACCGTTTCACCCGGGGAATGGTGACGAACTACCAGGATATCGTTCTCAGGCCAGAGGTGCAAATCGTCGTCGATATGGACGGCTGGGGAGGCCCTCAGTTAAAATACGATACGTACCGGCAGTACCTCTACAAGGAACCCGTACAGTTTACAGGTTTTAAACTTTTTTACAAGAACGATGTAAAACATCCGCCGCATCGGATGCTTACTCCCCCCGAGATCATGAAGTTAACACCTCACCCCCTCTATATACAGTATCAGTAAACGAACTACGTACGGCAAGGGGGTATGGCGGCCGGAAGAACAACTCTCACGCTTCCTCCTTGCTCCACCTGTGCTAAAACGGTAAATTTCAGGTTTATTGAACCAATTCCGGTGCCGTTTGTTTGATTTATATTGGTTTATTATCAACATTCATTCAAACTATGGCACATTCTACTATAATACAGCTGTTGGGAGACCAAAGTGATTATCTCCTGAACCATGTGAGTAAAACCGTTGAGAAGTCAATGATTCATCCTACCGGGCCGGATGTTATTGAAAGGTTATGGATTGATTCAGACAGGAATATTCCGACTTTGAATAACCTCCAGCGTCTGTTTGGGCATGGACGTCTGGCGAACACCGGCTATCTGTCCATATTGCCTGTCGATCAGGGAATTGAACATACGGCAGGTGCTTCTTTTGCTCCCAATCCTATTTATTTTGCTCCGGAAAATATTGTGAAACTGGCGCTTGAAGCCGATTGTAATGCTGTGGCATCCACTTTCGGCGTGCTGGCTTCCGTAGCCAGAAAATATGCGCACAAGATTCCTTTCGTGGTTAAAATGAATCACAATGAACTGTTGACTTATCCGAATTCCTATAACCAGGTACTTTTCGGTACCGTAAAGGAGGCATGGAATTTGGGTGCTGCCGCGGTAGGGGCTACTATTTATTTCGGATCGGAAGAGAGTCGCCGTCAAATTGTGGAAGTGGCGGAAGCATTTGAATACGCGCATGAGTTGGGGATGGGCACTATCCTGTGGTGTTATTTGCGTAATAACGCTTTTAAGAAAGAGGGAGTGGATTATCATAGCGCGGCCGACCTCACCGGTCAGGCCGATCATCTCGGTGTGACGATCAAGGCGGATATCATCAAGCAAAAGTTGCCGACCAATGATGGAGGATTCAGGGCGATAGGTTTTGGAAAAACCAATCCCGGCATGTATGACCAATTGAGTTCCGAGCACCCGATAGACCTTTGCCGGTATCAGGTGATCAATGGCTATATGGGGCGGATAGGATTGATCAACTCAGGAGGGGAATCACGTGGCGAGAGCGATCTGGCAGAGGCGGTTTATACCGCGGTGGTGAACAAACGCGCCGGAGGAATAGGGCTTATCGCAGGTCGTAAAGCTTTCCAGAAACCGATGGAAGACGGTGTGGAGCTGATCCATGCTATCCAGGATGTTTATCTCGACAACGAGATCACCCTGGCGTAGCGGATGGTGATCACCTCTCATCCTAAGATGGATAGAGACCGTATAACAAAGAACACGGATAACCGATTGAGTTGTCCGTGTTCTTGTTTTCGTGTGCCGTACATGATTACAAACTTGGAGGGGCAAGTCCACTACGGAGCGCCATCCACCTTTCAAACATTATGTCGTCGTGGAAGTATCGGCCACAGCTGCCAGATTATCGCCCCGGTAGGTATGAGAAGCATCTGATGCTTTGTATTTGCCATGAGTAACCAGATTAGCGGTCGACTTAGGGTTGAATGTCTTCGTTTTCTGGAAACCAGACCATCATACTTCCCTCCTTCCGGTTATTCCAGGCATAATAAGGTAAAAGTACCAGGCTAATCTCTCTGTTTCCTTCCGGAGTCTTTTCCCAGGCGGAAATAACCAACCCTCTTTGCTTTTTACAGGTATTGGCTGATGGATACCCAAAATACGTTTTTTAATAAAAATTCGCTTTCATCAGACTATTTCTCCCAACGGCATAATCCAAGGTAAACTTGTCTTCTGCTCGTACTGCTTAACGAAATAGTTGTTTTTGTTTAAAATTTAACAAAAAAAGAGATCGTTGGAATGATTTAAGATTGTAAATTTTTGAAGAAAACAATCAGGGTAGAAGGAGAAGATTTCAACCGGTATTTACTTGAAAATTTATTTTGTAGCATTCTTTTTGTCAATCCTATTTTCGGGGTTCTGACGATTATCCCAAAATGATAGTATGTGGATTTCAGATTCAATAATTTCATAGAAGATCAGATAAACCTTCATTACGATAACACGGGTTCTCTTGTCTTCCGAAAGTCTTCCTATAAACTCGTTTTCCGAAAGAGCATCCATTATTTGTTTGATCTGGTCTAAAAGCCTGAGACTGTATTTGGTGTTTCCATTCCTTAAGTTGTGGAAGATCAATGTGTTTTTAAGTTCATAATCCGCTTGCTTAGACCATATTATTGTTCTTTTAACCATGTCGTCATTTCTTCCATTACTTGCTCGTGAGATTTATAGTAACCCTTTGCAATATCCTCCCGTCCGGCTTCAATTGCCTGTTTTTGAGCTTTGTTTAACTCATATAACTCTTGCTCGGAACTATCAAAAATTGTCTGTAATGCTTTTAGAAAAGTTTCATTGTTTGAACTTTTGATGCGGGAAATCAGATTTTTTTTTAAGTATGAAGTACTGTTCATATAATAATCCTCCTTTCAGTTACAAATATATGAATAAATTGTGAGGAAGAGGTCATAAATAATCGGATAAATTGTGAATGGTGATCTCCTCCGCATCCTCTTTCAAGATAAGCTCATCCTCTACGGTTACGTGCAACTGAAAAGGGAGAACATCCCGCATCTCTTCTTGCGCAGTGAGGGGTGTGGTGTCTTCCTTGTTAGTTCGGTTAATATCTATAAGCCTGTTTCTTAACGATCTCAAAAGATAAGACTTCAGGTTATTTATTTCATTCAAAGAGGAATGTTGCTCTTTCAGTACTCTTGTAAGCAAATTGTCAATAGGTGTCTATTAATCAGTGTTATATTACTGATAGTCAAACGAATAATTATTTGAAAAAAGACCCACAGTGGATCGAATGGATGTGCAAAATAATGAAAAAATAAAAGAGTAATAAAATATATTCAAGGAAAACAAAAAATAAATCTTTTCCGGTACAAAATAAATTGCGTAAATTTGTACATGAAAGGAGATTTATCGTATGGGTAATAATAAAGTAATAGCCACTATTGAGTATAACCTTATATGACCCCATTCCTGTATAAAATAGCGGAACTCTTTTACGCGCAATACGGCAATGACCTGTATCGGCATACCTTTGTCTTTCCGAACCGCCGTGCCGGTTTCTTCTTCCAGAAGTACCTCGCGGAAATTGCCGGTAAGCCGCTTTTTTCCCCTTCTATAATAACTATTCAGGAACTTTTCATGTCCATGTCTTCCTACCGGCTTGCCGACAAAATTGAAATGCTGGTGATGCTCTACGATCATTTTGGAAAGATCAGTGGTTCCGGCGAGTCGTTTGATGACTTCCTCTACTGGGGGGAGATGTTGCTGAACGATTTTAATGATGTGGACAAGTATATGGCGGATGCTAGGCAACTATTCCGCAACGTGCATGATTTCAGGTCGATGGATGATGATTTGACCCATCTTACAGAAAAGCAGAAAGATGCCATCCGACGTTTTTGGACTCATTTTATGCCGGTCGGGGAGAGCGAGACCAAGAAAAAGTTTCAGGAGACATGGCAAATATTGTATCAACTCTACACCACTTTCCGCACGGAGCTACAACAAAAAGGACTTGCCTATGAAGGCATGATGTTCCGTGAGGTGGCCCAAAGTGCCCGGTCGGGGGAATTGGATGTTAGGAAAAATGTAACGAATTGGCAGGGAACGGAGAAGCCGGCCGGCAAGGTCGAAGGATTCGGAAAACAGGATCATTCGTTCGAATCTGGAGAACAACGGAATCCTGATCAGGACGGCTGGCAGCCGGGATGTTATATATTTGTAGGATTGAATGCCCTTACGCCTGCGGAGACGGTGTTGCTTGAACACTTGAAACATCGGGGGATTGCCGATTTCTACTGGGATTATGAGTCACCGCAGGTTCAAGACAGTCAGAACCGCGCATCTTTATGGGTAAAAGAAAACCTGCGGAGGTTTCCTTCCCGGTTTATACTACAGGATAGTGATGGAGCCGGCATTTCATCTCAACCTGTTGGCGGAAATTTTTCGGAAGATAGAGGCGGAGAGTCAGCAAGGGTTGATTTGGAAGAGGTGGGTGAAAGAAATAAGCAGGGGGAGGCGAAAACACATATAGAAGCAATCGGTATTCCCTCCGGGGTAGGACAGGCGAAACATGTCGCGCAAATTCTTTCGCGATTGATCGAGTCCGGCAATATTCCCAATCCGGATGAGGCGATCAACACTGCCATAGTGCTGCCGGATGAACGGCTTTTGTTGCCGGTACTCTATTCCATTCCCGAGGAGATCGGAAAGATAAACGTCACTATGGGGTATGGACTCTCTTATTCCTCGATTGCGGCGCTGATGGAACATATTGCCGGTTTACAGCGTAATATACGGGAATCCGCCGGAGAAAAGATGTTTTATCACCGGAATGTGTTATCGATACTGAATCATCCGTTGGTGTGTATATCGGCCAAAGAGGAGGTGGAAGCGCTAAAAACATATATCCTTGCCAATAACCGGATTGTCGTCTCGGAAGGGGAATTTCCGCCCCATCCCCTCTTCCGGCTGATCTTTCGTCCCTTGACCGGGTGGCATGATATTTTCGAATACATAAAAAATATCCTCACTTTTATCTATGGCATCCTGACGGATGAAAAGCATCATAAGGAAGAAACCGGGGACACTACGCGGCCGGTAGATCTGGAACGGGAGTTTATCGTACAGTATCATAAAACCGTGACCCGTTTGCAGGACAGGCTTCAGAATGCGAGAAACATGTCGCTGGAGACCTGTTTCCGTCTGTTGAAAAAACTGGCACATTCCATCACTGTGGCATTCAGCGGTGAACCCCTTTCGGGCTTGCAGGTGATGGGTGTGCTGGAAACACGTGTGATCGACTTTGAAAACCTCATCATCCTTTCGATGAATGAAGGCGTTTTCCCCTTGAAAGATCCGGTCAACTCTTTTATCCCTTTCACATTGCGGAAAGGATTCGGTCTTCCCGTATACGAACATCAGGACGGTACCTATGCATATCATTTTTATCGCATGATCAGCCGTGCGAAGAGGGTGTTTATGCTCTATGATACACGCGCGGAAGAGATGCAGACGGGCGAAGTGAGCCGTTATTTTTATCAGTTGAAGTATCTTTATCCCGATTATTTCAATATTTCGGAGCGAGTGGTGGCTTACGATGTGGCCGCGCCCGAAATATTACCGGTCTCGGTCAGCAAAACGCCGGAAGTATTACGGAAGTTGGATGCATTCAGAAAGGGAGGGGAGTCGTTTCTGTCGGCCTCGCTCATCAACAACTACATCAATTGTCCCCTGCAATTTTACTTTACGGCGGTGGAAGGCCTCTACCAAGAAGATGAAGTGCGGGAGTCGGTAGAGTCTGACCTGTTCGGCTCGATCTTCCACAAGTTGATGGAGACGATCTATAGCCGTTATAAAGCCAAAACGGTTACGCCTGACGTGCTGACAGCGATTGCCAAAGATGATGCTTTGCTGACGAGGCTGCTCGAAGAGGCATTCGCGGAGTATTATTTCAAACAGAAGGATGAGCCCCGGCCGTTACTGGGACAGCACTATCTGATCGGGGAGATTCTCCGGAGCTATGTGAAACAAACCTTGGAAACGGACAAGCAGTTCACGCCCTTTGAATTTGTGGCGGCGGAATACCGTTTCGGGCAGGGGAGGCCGTACCGTGTGAACGCTGAACTCTGGGTGAATTTCAAGGGGATTATAGACCGGATCGACAGGGTGGGGGATAGTTATCGTATCATCGACTATAAGACTGGAACGGGAATGACTGATTTCAAGCAGATCGCCGACCTGTTTGACGGATCAAAACCGAACCGGCCCTACCAGATCCTGCAGGTGTTTGTGTACGCATTGTTTTACGCACAGGAATATCCTGACGCGCGACTATCGCCGGCCATTTATTACCTTCGTTCCATTTTTGGTGATCCATCACCGGCTGTCACCTGTAATAAACGTCCTATATCTGACATCTCGGTTTTTATGGACGAGTTTCTCCCGTTATTCCACAATTGCCTTGAGGAGATTTTCAATCCCGACATCCCGTTTGCCCAAACAAAAAATACCAAAAACTGCCAATGGTGCGCTTTTAAGGAGCTTTGTAGTCGATGAGGGGGTGGAGATCGGAAAAACTGTTGATCACCCAATCCGCTCCGGCATCCTGTAAGGTTGCAGCGCCAAATGAAGTCGTCAATCCGGCTACCCCGCATCCGGCCGCTTTTCCGGCGAGTATCCCATTGATGGAATCTTCAATAATGAGGGTCGATCTGTGATCAGCCCCTAAATTATCCAATGCCAGAAGATAAGGCTCCGGATTGGGTTTATGTTTTTGGGTATCCTCCTCCGTGATGACAATATCGAAAAAAGAAGTCAGATTCAATAGCTTGTCCACTTTTCGCACTGTGAAAAGCGAGGAGGAGGTAACCAGTCCGGCCTGTAGTTTTATGGATTTTACTTTTTGAATAAAATCAGTGAAACCTTCCACATACTTCAACTCTTTCAACAGACCTTCAAAAAAAGCATTTTTCTCTTCCAGCAGCTCTTCCATGGAATGAGTGTTGTCCATGTTTTCATATACATGCCGAAAGAATGACTCATCCGATCTCCCCACATAATCGGTTAGAAACGATTGTGAATATTCGATGCCATGCCGTTCCAAAGTGAGGCCCATAGCCCGGAGGTGTAGTTTTTCCGAATCAATCACAACACCATCCATATCAAATAAAATAGTCTTTAACGCTAACTTCTGCATAATGAATGAACCACCACACAGGTTATTTGTTCATTGGGCTTGACCTTCGGGAGCAAAAATGGTCTCTTTTGCGTTCAGTTCACGCTATTTTCCGGTGATGACGTTGTCCTTATCCGTTCCTCTTCCATCAATATCATGGATGAATAGCCGAAAAATTATTGTTGATTTTTACGTTTTACTGTATTATACGCGAGGAGGAGAGCCGTGAGCAACATGATGAGCAGCGCCGCGTAGGCGATGCTGTCTGTCACCTTGATGCTTTTCGGATCGAAACGGAATTCGACTGTGTGTTGTCCCGCCGGAATAGGGAGTGCCCGCAGGGTGTAGTTGGCCCGCAGCATCTCTGCCGGCTGTCCGTCGATAGTGATCTGCCATCCCTTGGGATAATAAATTTCTGAGAACAAAGCCAGTTCATCTTTTTTTGCATCTACAGCATAGGTCACATAATCTGAGTCGTAGTCGGTGAGTTGAATGGTTGACGCCGAGTCGGCCGGCGTGGGTCGGAAGCCGGCGAGGATTGGCTCATATTTTTTATCGGCTACTGCCTCTTTCCGGAGGTCGATGGCTCCCAATGCGTCGATTTCTTCATCGGCGTTCTCCACAAAACGTATACCATCCACAAACCACGCGTTCCCCATGGCATACGGATTCTCCAGAGGAACAGCGGTGCCATCCTGTGCGGGCATAATGACCCATTTCGCATTCAGCATATTCAACACTTTGAACCTGTCGGCATTCAATGAATCCATTTCGCCTTGTGCCTGGATAATTCCTTGTTGTAAAGCCATCATTTCGGATCTGAGATGTATGTCTATCAGATCCTGGTAACGACGCAGTTTTGCGGCATGATACCCCCCGATCACTTTATGGTGGTAGGGTGTGACGCCGTCGTCAAAGGTACTGGTTGCCATATTCAACACACGGTAATATTGGGTGGTATCCTGCAGGATATACTGGTCGGCAGGTGATGGGGCAAATAGTTGTTGTTGGTTGCTTTCCGGCACGAAATCACTATCTTTCAAGTAGCGTTTGTTCACCCCCCACATATCCACTAAACAAAGCAGTAAAATGGCTGCTACCGTCCATTCTGCTTTTAACTTTTTATGGATGAACAGCCAAACAAGAACTCCTCCGATGGCAACAATAAAAAAGCTGCGCCAGGCATCCGCCGTAAAGATGGCCACACGCATGTCGGTCAGGTTGGCGATCACCGCTTGGATATGCGCGGGTGGCAGTGATTGTAATGCCTGCATTTCCTGTCCGGAGATAAAGGAAGAGAAGAAGAGTTTTGGCGCGACGGCAAACAATAAAGCCATTCCACCGGTTACCCCAAGGCTGATATAGAGTTGTTTCATATTGTTTTTCAGCATTTCCGGCTTTTGAACCAGTTCCTTCACTGCCAGTACGGCCAGCAGCGGAATACAGAATTCGGCCACCACAAGGATGGAGGAGACTGCCCGGAATTTATTGTACATTGGTACCCAATCAATAAAAAAATCGGTCAATCCCATGAAATTCTTTCCCCAGGAGAGCAGGATAGAGAAGAGGGTCCCGGCCAACAGGGCCCATTTCAATGGCCCTTTCACAATGAAAAGCCCCCATACGAAGAGCGCCAACACAAAGGCGCCCACATAGACCGGTCCTGCTGTAAAGGGTTGTTCCCCCCAGTACTGTCCGATCTGTTGATAGAGTGGTTGATATTCCGGGCGCGCTTTACTCATTGCCTTTTCATTTTCGGCAATTCTAGCGGCGGAAGTTCCACCTTTGGTATTAGGTACCAGCAATGTCCATGTTTCGCCTATACCATAGCTCCAGGCGGTGATATAATCACGTTCCAGCCCATTGCCGGTTTTATTCTCTTCTCCATGATGGGCTAATTCTGATTTACCCCGCATGGTTTCTTTCGAATATTCGTAAGTGTGGTAAAGGTTACTTCCGTTGGCCGCCACGCCGATGATCCCCGCTGCAAGCAGCACCGCTGTCGATCTCAAGAAACCGGGCAACTCTTTTTTTTGAATGGCTTCTATAAAAAAAGCAGCCGCTATAAAAAGCATGACAAACAAAAAGTAGTAGGTCATTTGCGGGTGGTTTGACGATATCTGGAAGGCGACGAAGAGCATGAAGACCAGTCCGCCCTGAAGATATCTCTTCCGGTAGATATAGATCATTCCAGCTATGGTAGGCGGGATATAGGCAAGGGTGACGAATTTCCAGATATGTCCTGCCGCGATAAGGATAAAGAAATAGGATGAAAAGGCCCATATAACGGCGCCCAATGCACTAACCAGAGGAGATGCTTTCAAGGCCCGCATCAGGATGTAAAACCCGAGCAGCATAATAAATACCAGGCCGACATAATTCGGCAGGAAAAGAGAATAGGCTTTTTTGACCGCATCCTGCGGCTTGGAGGAGTCGTAAGTGGGACTCATCTGATAGGAAGGCATTCCGCTGAACATGGAGAGGTTCCACCTTGTACGTTTCCCATCGTGGCGTTCCATGTAATCGCGTTGTTCCTTTCCCTGCCCGATGGCAGCCAAGGAGTCGCTTTGTGCTATTACACGTCCCTCTGTCACGGGCGATGCGAAATAGATGAATGAGACCAGGATGAATCCTGCGATCACGATTGTATCGGGCAATATTTTCTTGAAATTGAAAGATTGTTTCATAGGATTAACCGTTGCAGTTTACTGTTTGAACCGCAAATTTAACAGATTATTCCGTGAAAGCGTTGTTTTTGGTCAATTCTTTTGGAAGATGCGGGGATCAAGCGGGATATGGCCGACAAAAAAGAGGGAACCTTTTTAGGCCCCCTCTTGCATGGATATTAAAACTGTTTTTAAAAACGCTTTCCTATGGAAATGCCAAGCCGGGGATAACCCACATAGTCGGTGTCGGAATACCGTACACCACCCACATAAAGTTCTCCCACCCAGTTGTTCTGTGAGAGGTATTTCCATCCTATGGCCAGCCCGAATCCGGCCAGCACTTCGGATCTCATATCATAGAAACGCTCATTTGTCGACACTATAGCCCCATTCGCTTCAATGAAAAAACCAGCTCCATATTTTTGCAGGTTCTTCGCATTTCCTCCGAAGAACCAACGGACATAAGGAATCACTGCAAAGTCCACAGGATATCTTCCCTGATCCAATGCCGCGCCCAACGATCCTCCCAGGCTGAAATCGGCGCTTAAGATACGCTCATAAGAAATCTCGGGGAAAGAAGAGAAAATGGTGGTTGGCAGGTTTAACTTTATTTCATTCCGTGGAAGATCTCTCGATACTTTCCATCCCATCACCCGATGTGTCTTTTGGGAAAAAGCAGTAAAGCTGACCAGCAACGCGATAGCAAGAGTAAATAGATGTTTCATATTTGATTATTTTATTTTTAAAAAGCACCCTATCTTTTATGAAGATGCAAATAGAGCAAAAAAGTTACCTGGTCATCATTAAAATAACCAAATACTCAGTTAAAATAATCAAAATCACACCACCTGGCTACCCGGTTGCACATCTCTCGTGGGAGCGACTAAGGCGAGACTTCCGTCAGATTTTTCAGCCGAAAGGATCATCCCCTCGGAGAGCAGGCCTCTCATTTTTCTTGGTTCGAGATTGGCAATGAAACACACCTGTTTACCGATCAATTCTTCAGGATTGGGGTAGTAGGCGGCAATACCGGAGAGGATCGTCCGTTTCTTCAGCCCATCGTCGAGAAGGAACCGGAGAAGTTTATCTGTCTTGGGCACTTTTTCACATTCCAGCACCGTGCCCACACGGATATCCAGCTTTTCAAACATGTCGAACTGGATGGTTTCTTTTATTGGATGCGTCTTGTGCTCACCCGCCTCGTTGGCTTTCTTTGTGTCGAGCAACTTCTGAACCTGTTTTTCAATTACCTCATCTTCCATTTTTTCAAACAGCAATGCGGAATTTCCCAAAGGGTGTCCTTCCGGAAGGAGATTGAAGTTGCCTAAATCATTCCATTCCAGATTTTCGGTGTTGATAAATGTCTTGATCTTTGCCGATGAGAAAGGGAGGAACGGTTCAAAGACAATGGCGAGGTTGGCCGTGATCTGCAGCGCGATATTGAGGATGGTGGCCGTCCGTTTCATGTCGGTTTTGGCTATCTTCCACGGTTCAGAGTCCGCCAGGTATTTATTCCCAAGGCGAGCGAGATTCATCGCTTCTTTTTGTGCTTCCCTGAAATGGAAATTATCGAGATTGTGCTCAACAGCGGCCTTTACCTTTCCGGCTTCGGCAATCGTTTCACGATCATATTCGGTCAGTTCTCCCGGTACGGGCACTCTATTGTCGAAATACTTCTGTGTAAGTACCAATGCGCGGTTTACAAAGTTACCCAGCACGGCTACCAGTTCATTATTGTTACGTGCCTGAAAATCTTTCCAGGTGAAATCGTTGTCTTTGGTTTCCGGGGCGTTGGCCGTGAGCAGGTAGCGGAGGACATCCTGTTTGCCGGGGAACTCTTCCAGATACTCATGCAACCATACCGCCCAGTTGCGTGAGGTGGAGATTTTGTCATTTTCCAGGTTGAGGAACTCGTTGGCCGGCACGTTTTCCGGCAGAATGAAAGAGCCTTCCGCTTTCAGCATGGCGGGGAAGACAATGCAGTGGAACACAATATTGTCTTTGCCGATGAAATGCACCAGTTTGGTCTCTTCATCTTTCCACCATTTCTCCCAGGTGTCGGGCAACAATTCTTTGGTGTTGGAGATATATCCGATGGGAGCGTCAAACCATACATACAGCACTTTTCCCTGGGCACCTTCCACCGGGACCGGCACGCCCCAGTCAAGGTCGCGGCTCACGGCTCGCGGTTGTAATCCTAAGTCGAGCCACGATTTGCACTGGCCGTACACGTTTGTCTTCCATTCCTTATGATCCTCGAGAATCCATTGGCGCAGCCATGCTTCATGTTTATCCAGGGGCAGGTACCAATGTTTGGTCTTTCGCATCACAGGCTGGCTGCCGCTAAGCGTTGATTTCGGGTCGATCAGGTCAGAGGGACTGAGTGAAGTGCCGCACTGTTCGCACTGGTCGCCGTAGGCTTTTGGATTACCGCAGTGGGGACAGGTGCCGGTGATATAACGGTCGGCGAGAAACTGTCCGGCCTCTTCATCGTAATATTGCTCACTCTCCTGCTCGGAGAATTCACCCTTGTCGTACAAGGCACGAAAAAAATCGGATGCTGTTTTCTTGTGGATATCCGAGGTGGTGCGTGAATAGATGTCGAATGTAATGCCAAACTCCTCGAACGATTTTTTGATCAGCCTATGGTAGCGATCTACGATATCCTGGGGAGTGACTCCCTCGTTGCGGGCCTTGATGGTGATAGGAATTCCATGTTCGTCGGAACCGCCGATAAAAAGTACCTCTTCCCCTTTCAGGCGCAAGTACCGGGCATAGATATCGGCGGGGACATACACCCCGGCCAGATGTCCGATATGTACCGGACCGTTCGCATACGGCAGTGCCGAGGTAATGAGCGTGCGTTTAAATTGTTTTGACATATTCGAATTTCAAATTACGGACTGTGTGCTGATGCTTCGAAACAACGTTTTCACATAGACAAACACCCCTTTCATTAGAGCCTGCAAATATAGTGAAAGCTGAGTGATAAGCCAAACGATGAACAGTTTGCAAATAGAGTTATTCATTTAAAAAATCAAACAGTGAGTCCCCTCCGAAAAGTCTTTTTTACCCAAATTTCCCTCAAAACGGCGATTGATTATCAATGGATTACAAGCCCGCGGGATCGGTTTTTGAGGTTTTCGGAGCAGACTCAACATTCACTTAAAAAAGATTCCCGCGCCCTGTTTATATAAACTTTATTATCTTTGCTTTTACTTTTTGTGTTCTTTCTTTTCTATTGCAGTCCTGAGGTGTTGACGTGAACATGATGGCAACCCATAATTGTCCGACGGATAGTTTGTACGGATCGAAACAGACAAGATATATGGAAACAGAGCAAATATGAATTTTAAATGATACTTTATCATGGACAGACGAAATTTTTTAAAGAAATCCGCCATTTCAGCCACAGGGTTAAGCCTGGCGCCGTTGATGGGAAGATCCTATTCTTCTGTTTTCGGTCAGTCCGCCGCCGGCAATAAAATCAAAGTGGGCCTGATTGGCTGCCGCAATCAGGGGTGGAGTAATCTGAAAGCTTTTCTTCAGTATCCCGGAGTGGAGTGTATCTCCATGTGCGACGTGGATGATGAGTGGCTCTATCAACGGGCAGCCGATTTAGAGAAGTTGACGGGTAAAAAACCGCCACAGTTGGTGAAGGACTGGCGAAGGGTAATCGATAACAAAGATGTGGATATGGTGATCATCGGAACCCCCGACCATTGGCACTGTCTCCAGTTAATTGCCGCTTGCGAAGCAGGCAAGGATGTGTATGTGGAAAAGCCCCTGGCTAATACTATCGAGGAGTGCGACCTGATGGTAAAAGCTGCGCGGAAGTATAACCGTATCGTGCAGGTGGGACAGTGGCAACGCAGCGATCCACACTGGGACGAAGCGGCTGCATATGTGCATCGCGGAGAATTGGGGCGAATCAGAACTGTAAAAGTATGGGCCTATCAGACCAGCAAGTGGACATTGCCGGTAGTTCCCGATTCGGCGCCACCGGCCGGTGTGGATTACGACATGTGGTTGGGTCCGGCACCCAAGCGCACATTTAACCAGAACAGATTCCATTATAATTTTCGTTTCTTCTGGGATTATGCCGGCGGCTTGATGGCCGATTGGGGGGTACATCTGCTCGATTACGCGATGAAAGGCATGCGTGTGGGATTACCTTCGTATGTCTATGGTGCCGGAGGAAAGTATGGTTATCCCGATGATGCGATGGAAACACCCGACACGCTGATGGTGACTTATAAATATCCCGATTTCAATATCATCTGGGACCATGCTTGCGGAATAGGCGCGGGGTTGTTCGGCCTGCGGGAAGGAGTTGCCTTTTTCGGTGAAAATGGTACGCTGATACTTACCCGTCAGGGATGGGAAGTAGTCCCCGAGCAGGCTATCAATAGCCGTACATTCCCTTATTGTTACCCCTGCGATGATGAGAGGAAACCCAACACCCTCCGGATGGAAGCCGTGGAAAAAAGAACCGGTACGGGCAAAGGCCTTTACCTCCATGCGGGCAATATGCTTGACTGTATGCGCACGCGTGAGTTACCCAATGCCGATATCGCCATCGGCGCGGAAGTGGCTACCCTGAGCCACATGGCCAATATCTCCTGTCGGGTGGGAACTGCACTCAACTGGGATGACAAAGCCGGGAAATTTACGGGCAACGACGAAGCCAACAGGTTAATCAAAGCCCATTACCGCGCTCCCTGGAAATTACCGAAAGTTTAATCATTTCTTGGGCTATATGGGTCAGGTCGGTCAAATTAAAAAAACCGCTCCCAAAGTATAATCACTTTTGGAGCGGTTTTTTTAAAGTATGAAGATATTGTAGGACTTATATACCCATTCGGTGGACGCAACCCCAGCATTAGCAAATATTGACAGTCGGCTATCGGTCTCGGTTTCGGAACAACAGCGCGGAGAAGCGGTAAAAGTCTGTTGCCAGGATTAGTCTTTGAGTTATTTCCTGTTATTTCCTGAAACGGGCGAAAAAAAGTTTCATCAGATCGGCACAATCATCGGCCAGAATACCGGAAGTGACGGTTGTTCTGGGATGGAGCAGGTAAGGGGAAATCTGTGAGTAACCCCGTTTTTCATCCGACGCTCCATACACTATACGTGATATCTGCGCCCATCGCAGCGCGCCGGCGCACATCGGACACGGCTCCACCGTCACATAGAGGGTACAATCGGTCAGGTACTTTCCTCCCAACACATTGGCGGCGGCAGTAATTGCCTGCATCTCGGCATGAGCTGTTACATCATTCAACGTTTCTGTCAGATTATGTGCGCGGGTAATGATGCGGTCGTTCGCCACGACTATCGCACCTACGGGAACCTCTTCGTTTTCGAAAGCCCGGTGCGCTTCCCGCAAGGCTTGCTGCATAAAATATTGATCGTCCAGCATCAGTTTGAAATTACCAATTACCAATTACCAATTACCAATTATTAATTATCAGTTACCAATTATCAATTAAGGGTTCGAGAAGCAAAAATCTTGAATCTGAAATCAACAAATCGTCACATTACCAAATCATCCCATCGAAATTCATCTCCTCATTTCATTCTCTTCGAACAGCGTGGGATAATCCTGCTCCATATTTTTCAGCACATGGTTGAGAACAGTTTCGCGAAACCACCGGGAACGGTTGGTGATCTTGTACTTCTTCAGATAAAAATGGATCAGGCTGTATTCCTCATCGCTGAGCATGAATACGGCCTTTTTCGTGCGAGGCTTTGTCTTGCCCTGCGGTTTGTATTGCTTTGTTCTCATCAAATAGCCATTGAAATTTCTGCTTCATAGAAAACGGAGAGACTCAACAAAAAATATCCGCTTTTCCTTTGCAGATGCAAAAAAACAAAATATTTTCGCCAAAAAGAAGAGTTTACGGTGTAAATTTGTATTTTTACGAAGTTTATCAGTTGTATTGTCAAAAAAGAGATGGCCGAACACAATGAGTTGGGAAGGAAGGGCGAGGAAGCGGCGATAGCCTGTCTTAAAAAGAAGGGACACCATATTGTGGCGCGAAACTGGTCTTTCTCCGGTTACGAAATTGATATAGTATCGGAACATGAAGGATTTATCGTGTTTGTGGAGGTGAAAACCCGCACTTCGGCTCAGTGGGGCGATCCGGTCGATGCCGTCACTGAACAGCGCATGCGACGTATGATACGGGCTGCCAGTCATTATCTGAAAATACACCATATCGATAAACCGGCCCGCTTCGATATTGTTGCCGTAATAGGAAATGAAACGTTTTTCGAACTGGAACATATTGAAGATGCGTTTTTGCCCTTTTTGTGAAACATGGCTTTGGAAGGTTATAGTAAGGCAGAACAGTTTTAATTTTAAAACGGCAATCCAACGGGATATGAATATCGAGGAACTTTTTGATTATTGTCAGTCCATTCGGGGAGCGGAGGCAACTACTCCCTTTGATGAGGAAACCATTGTGATGAAGGTGATGGGGAAGATGTTCGCGTTGATACCCACGGATGCGGACAGGTTCAGTGTCAGTCTCAAATGCGACCCGGGAAAAGCCATTGTATTGCGAGAAAAGTATGTATGCGTGGAAGGGGCCTATCATATGAACAAAACCTATTGGAATACTATTTATTTAGACGGGGATATGCCCGATGATGAACTCAAGGAATGGATCGATCATTCTGTGGAGGAGGTTATAAAGAAATTGCCCAAAAAACAGCGACAGCAATATTTTGGTTATGCAATACGGGCAGAAGACAAGCTTGCTTGAATGTTCTCGATAAGCGAACAGAGAGGAAAAACAAGTTTTTACTCTGTGGAGCGTTATCTCGTCAAGTGAGAGCAGGGCAAATAATTTTGATTTGCTCCATGCGGAACTGAAAATTAAGGAGCGAAGACGACTCAAAATATTTAACTATTGTGAATATTTATGGAACAATTAAGTAAAGAGCGACGGATAATCCGGGTAGAAGCGACGGAATCGACAAACCTCTATTTAAAGCAACTCCTCAGGGAGGAACAGTTGGAAGAGGGTTCAATGGTTATAGCCGATTTTCAGACCGTGGGACGGGGACAGATGGGGAATTCCTGGTTTTCGTCGAAAGGCGAAAATCTGCTGTTCAGCCTCCTTATTTATCCCCGGGATGTACGGGCCAATGAACAGTTCATTATTTCCCGTATAGCATCATTGGCTGTCAAAAATACGCTCGACCGGTTTGCGGACGATATTCGTATCAAATGGCCGAACGACATCTACTGGAAAGAGCGGAAAATCGCAGGGATACTGATAGAGAACGATATAGAAGAGAAACATATCACAAATTCTGTGATTGGGATCGGTGTCAATGTTAACGAGAAACTGTTTCCGCCTGATCTCCCTAATCCTGTTTCTCTCCGGCAGATTACCGGCTCAATACAAGATAGGGACTATATCCTCGACATTTTTCAGAGGGAGTTTTTTTTACTCTATCGTGATTTTCAGAAAGGTGACATCAAGGCTATTGAAGACGAGTATATGCTCGATCTCTACCGCGCGAAGGGTTATTATTGGTATGAAGATAAAAACGGACGCTTTATGGCCGAGATCGATGAAGTGCTTCCCTCCGGTCATCTGGTGCTGAAAACAATGGATACCGACGAGGTGCGTACCTACGCGTTCAAAGAGGTTGCTTTTGTGGATGAATGAAGGTGGTTCCCAGTTCTAAGTTCTAAGTTCTCAGTTCTAAGTTCCCAGTTCTTTAATATTAATATAAATATGCAATTTAACAGGATTTTACTCAAGCTCAGCGGAGAGTCGCTGATGGGGGATAAACAGTACGGGATTGATGAAAGACGTCTACAGGAATATGCCGAACAGATACATGAGGTGGCACAGACAGGGGTACAAATAGGGGTCGTGATTGGCGGAGGGAATATTTTCCGGGGCTTGAGTGGCGCTACCAAAGGGTTCGACCGGGTAAAGGGTGACCAGATGGGGATGTTGGCTACCGTGATCAACAGTCTCGCGCTAAGTTCGGCGCTCATCGCTGTGGGACAGAGAAACCGTGTTTTCACCTCAGTCCGTATGGAACCGGTAGGTGAACTTTATTCCAAATGGAAAGCCATTGAATCGTTGGAAAGAGGGGAGATCGCGATCCTTGCGGCCGGTACCGGAAACCCTTTCTTTACCACCGATACTGCTTCCGCGCTTCGGGGAATTGAGATCGAGGCCGACGCCATGTTCAAGGGTACGCGGGTCGACGGTGTCTATACGGCTGATCCGGAGAAAGATCCTTCCGCTACCAAATTCCAGACAATCACTTTCGATGAAGTCTACAGCCGTGGCCTTAAAGTAATGGACCTGACCGCTACCACCCTGTGTAAGGAGAATAACCTTCCTATTGTCGTGTTCGATATGGACAGTTACGGTAACCTGAAAAAAGTGATTGAAGGCGAAGATATCGGGACGTTGGTGCATGTCTAGTCCGGCGCTTGGACAGTGCCAATAACGCTGTTTCCTGTTTGTCAGGCTATGTATCTGCTGAAAATAGGAGATGATTAGAATTTTTTCACTATTTTTGCCCAAAACTTGAAGTCAACTAAATTTATTGAAAGATACATATGGAAACAACGACAATCAGAAAAGAAGCCGAAGAGAAGATGCAGATGACCATCGAATTCCTGGATGAGACATTCTCACGTATTCGTGCAGGCCGTGCCAATGCCCGTATTCTGGATGGTATACGTGTGGAATATTATGGTAGTCTTGTCCCGTTGTCGAATGTGGCAACGGTGACCACCCCCGATGCAAAGACCATTATGGTGCAGCCCTGGGAAAAAGCGATGTTGAAAGTAGTGGAAAAAGCCATTCAGGACTCTGACGTGGGTATCACACCCGAAAATAACGGTGAGGTGATCCGTTTAGGCATACCGCCACTTACGGAAGAACGTCGCCGGCAACTGGTAAAGCAAACCAAGCAAGAGGCGGAGGAGGCAAAGATCAGTATCCGCAATGCGCGCCGTGAGGGGATCGATGAAGTGAAGAAGGCTGTCAAAGAAGGTTTGGCTGAGGATATAGGAAAAGACGGCGAGAACGAATTACAGAAACTTCATGATAAATATATCAAGAAAGTGGATGAGATGTTCGCTGAAAAAGAGAAGGAGATACTTACCGTTTAATGGCAAAAAGAGGTGAGGAAAGCAATGGGACAGGGTTGCAGGGACTGGTCGTGAGGAATACCGGGAATGCCTATTTGGTGCGTGATGATCACGGCAACGATATCATTGGCATAGCAAAAGGAAACTTGAGACTCAAAGGGATCAGGAGCACAAGTCCTATTGTGGTGGGCGACCGGGTCTTCATGACACTGAATCCCGACGGCACCGCTTTTATCACCGATATAGCCGAACGGAGGAATTATATCGTCCGCAAAGCCTCCAATCTGTCCAAACACGCACATATATTGGCAGCCAATATAGATCTGGCATTTCTTTGCATCACAGTGAGTTATCCTGAAACGACAACCGTCTTTATCGATCGTTTCCTGACCACTGCCGAAGCCTATTCGGTGCCTGTTTGTCTTATTTTCAATAAGATTGATTTGTATGATGACCAGGAAAATGAATACCTGGACGCATTGATACACCTTTATTCTTCGATCGGTTACCGGTGTTTGAAAATCTCGACAGTGACCGGCGAAGGGAAAGAGCGGTTAGAGGCGCTTGCCGAAGGGAAAATTGTTTTACTGGCGGGACACTCGGGAGTGGGAAAATCGAGTATCGTCAATCTGTTAGTGGGAGATCAGGCACAGCAAGTGAGAGAGATATCCCTTTACCATCATAAAGGGACGCATACCACTACTTTCTCTGAGATGATCGAATGGAAGCACGGAGGGTTCCTGATCGATACTCCGGGTATCAAAGGATTCGGCACAATCGATATGATCCGGGCCGAGGTGTCACACTATTTCCCTGAGATATTCAAAATCTCGAAAAACTGCAAATATAACAACTGTCTGCATCTCAATGAACCGGGATGTGCTGTATTGGAAGCGGTGGAAAATCATCATATCAGTGAAAGCCGCTATAACTCATACCTGAATATACTGGAAGACATCGAGGAAGGAAAATATCGGTTATGACTATACAGCTGAATAACGCACTGCTTATCATCATTGAGATACTTTACCTGCTCACCGTGGCAAGTATCGTAGTGGTGGTGATTTCGGAAAACAGGAATCCCATCAAAACCGTGGCATGGATACTGGCCGTGGTTTTCCTGCCCTTCATCGGTATTATCTGGTACGCCTTCTTCGGACAGGATGCCACAAAAAAACAAGTGATTTCCAGACGGATGTACAGCAAACTGAAAAAGCGTCCGCTCGACGGGATGGAGACTGTGGTGGAACACACTTTCCCCGAAGGGTATGCCAACCTCATCAATCTGCTGCAAAACATGGATTATACTCCTTTATTGGGAGGAAATGATGTGAAGCTGTTCACCTGCGGCGAGGAAAAATTCCAACATCTTTTTGCCGATATCGAGAAGGCGGAAAAACATATCCATATAGAGTATTACGTGTTGCTCGATGACGAACTGGGTTTGAGACTCCAGCAAGCGCTTATCAGTAAGGCCAGGGAAGGAGTGGAGATACGGGTCATCTACGACAGTTTCGGATCACGGAAAGTAAAGAAGAAGTTTTTTGAAGATTTCCGAAAAGCGGGAATCGAAACCGAGCCTTTTTTAAAGTTGAATCTCTCGGCGTTTACTTCGAGGCTCAATTACCGGACACACCGTAAGATAGTGGTTATCGACGGGCGGATAGGTTATGTGGGGGGAATGAACATTGCCGACCGTTACCTGAAAGGGTTTCACTGGGGCTGCTGGCGCGATACCCATGCCCGGATCGAAGGCAAGGGAGTACAGGGATTGCAGTCGGTCTTTCTGATCGATTGGTATTTTGTGTCACAAACGCTGATCACCTCACGCGACTATTTTCCCATACTGGGAAATGATGGGGGGTGCCCCATGCAGATAGTGAACAGCGGCCCTCTGAGTGGAGTGAACGAGATCTCGCACGGGATTATGCAGGCTATTTATGATGCCCGTGAATCGATCTTTATCCAGACCCCCTATTTCCTGCCCCCCGAGGCCATGGCGGACGCGTTGCAGGCCGCCGCTATCAGGGGGGTCGATGTGAGGGTGATGATGTCGAAACGATCGGATGTGCCACTGGTGCAGAAGGCTTCCAACTCCTATATCAGGGATATGTTGAGGGCCGGAGTGAAAGTATATATGTATCACAAAGGATTCCTGCATTCCAAGATGATGGTGTTCGACGGTTCACTTACTTTGGTCGGATCAGCCAATTTCGACTCGCGCAGCTTCGAGCAGAATTTTGAAGTAGAGGCTTTTATCTATGATAAAAAATTAGGGATGCGGGCAGACAGTATTTTTGTGGAAGACCAGCGCTTTTCAGAGCTGGTCTCTATGAGGGAATGGTCTAAACGTCCTGTTTCGAAGCGCTTTGTGGAGTCGTTGATGCGGCTTTTCGCCCCTTTGATGTGACGGGCGTCAGGAGTTAAATTGAAGATTATATGGAACGGATTTTTATTATAGGTTATATGGGTTCCGGCAAAACCACCATAGGGAAGCGTCTGGCCAGGTTATTTTCACTCTCGTTTGTCGATCTCGATGCCTATATCGAGAACAAGTATCGAAAGACTGTTCCGGCTCTTTTTGCGGAAAAAGGAGAAGCGGGTTTCCGAAAGATAGAGAACCAGTCGCTCCGGGAGGTCGCTGAGTTTGAAGATGTGGTGATTTCCACGGGAGGAGGAACACCCTGTTTTTTCGATAATATGGAGATAATGAATCGTGCCGGTCTCACCATTTATCTTGAGGCTCACCCCGAAGATCTTGCCAATCATCTGCTGGTGTCGAAAACCGTGCGGCCACTCATTGCCGGAAAGTCGAGGGAAGAGCTTATTCCTTTTATTACGGAGCATTTGGCCCGCAGGGAATGTCATTACCGGAAAGCGCAAATCGTTTACCCTATAGACCGCATGATCACAAAAGAGGAGGTCCATTTGACGGTGCATGGAATTAAAGAACAATTAGAAAGGAGGAACGCGGAATGATGTACGATTCCCACAGAAGCACTTCGTTTGTCGTGCGTGAATTGCTGCAAAAGGTGGAAAAGCAGAGAACGTCTCTGGTGATCGGGATTCCCCGGGAAGACCGGAAACATGAAAAACGGGTGCCGTTGACACCGGAAACCGTGTCATTGCTGGTGGAATCGGGCTACAGGGTGCTGCTTGAAGCCGGGGCGGGGATGACCATCAATTATACCGACAGCTATTATGCCGAATCGGGTGCGCAGATAGTCGAGACTCGTGAAGAGGTTTTTCAGGCCGACCTGATCCTGAAGATATTGCCTCCTACAATGGAAGAGGTGATTATGATGCGGCCGCGTGCTACTGTTTTTTCGTTTCTCCATATCCATAAGTTATCCCTTTCTTTGTTGGAGTTGATGTCTGAGAAGAAGATCAACGCGTTGGCTTATGAACTTTTGTACGACAATACGGGCATCTCACCCTTTGTGACATCCATATCCGAGATCGAAGGTACTTATTCCATTACTCTGGCGGCGGAACTCTTGAGCAATGCCCACGGTGGAAAAGGCATTTTACTGGGAGGTGTCCCCGGCATATCGCCTTCCGAGGTAGTCGTTATCGGCGCAGGTGTGGCAGGTACTATGGCTGCCCGCGCGGCGTTGGGCATGGGAGCATCGGTAAAGGTGTTCGACAACGACATCATGAAGCTGCGCACTATTCGTCATGAGCTGGGCAATTTGGTGTTTACTTCCACGCTCCAGCCCAATGTGTTGAGGAACGTGTTTCGTTCTGCCGATGTGGTGATCGGTGCCATGCAGTATATCAATAAAACCCATTTTTACCGCATTTCCAATGACCTGATCAGGGAGATGAAGCAGGGGGCTGTGATCATCGATGTGCGGATGGCACAGGGAGGATGCTTCGAAACCACCATGGAAGCCTGCCTGCCCGGTCATCCCGCTGTTTTTGAGAAATTCGGCGTGTTGCATTTCTGTGAGATGAGTCTTAGTTCGCGTGTGGCCCGTACCGCTTCCATCGCCTTGAGCAATATCTTCGTGTCGATGTTTTCCGCCATGGCCGACTGTGGCGGGATCGACCATTTTGCCCGGTTCGACCGCGGATTTGCCGGCGGTTTCTATCTTTATGCCGGAAAAATGGTCAACAGTTATGTAGGCAACCACTTCAATATTCCCGTAACCGATATCGGACTGTTTTTGCCGGGGTATTGAAATATTTCATTCACTACAGGATGGCCGAAACCTTTTCTGCAGTATCAGATACCAGGTGAACAGGATGATCCCTTTGAATAGGGAAGTGATGGTCAGCGCCCACCATACGCCGGTCACCCCCATGCGGGTGCCCAATATCAAGGCAATCGGTATACGCAATGTGTTGAACACAATGCTGATGATGGCGGGTGGGGTAGTCCTGCCCAAGCCGTTGAACATGCCTTGGGTGGTGATCTCCAGCATCATGAAAACCTGGGAGATCCCTATGATCAACAGATACTCGCCCCCGGCTTCGTATGCCGCTTTTTCGGGCACGAAAACCGAGAAGATCCCTTCTCCGTATAACACAAATGCCAGGGTTACTGCAATTCCCAATGCTCCCATCATCATCAAAGTGTGACGGAAAGCCCTGTTGGCACGGTGTATCTTGTGCGCGGCGAAATTCTGCGCCACAAAGCTGCCGAGGGCGGTGGAAAAGCCGGTGGAGGTGTTCCAGGTGATCCCCTCGATCTGTCCCCCGGTGGTCTGGCTGGTGATACCCAGATGCCCCCCGTATAGCGATGCGATGCGGGCCAGATTCATATTGATAAATGCGAAATAGGTATTCATGGCGGCCACCGGCAGTCCCAGCTTCAGGATATTGAGCGTGTACCTTCTGCGTGGGCGGATCAGGAATGGGAATTTTCCCAGCAATCCGTTCTTCTTTTTCAGGTGCCGGACGAACAAGAGGAGTACCACGCTCTGAGACACGATGGTAGCCAGTGCCGCGCCTTTTACTCCCATAGCGGGAATAGGCCCCGCCCCGAAGATCAGAAGCGGATCCAGCGCGATATTTAAAACAAGGCCGGTAGCGTTGAAATAAAAAGGGATATCACTCCGCCCGGAACCGATATAGATGCCGGAGAAGTTGAGAATCAGGAACATGACAGGAATCCCCAGGGAGATGATCTGCAGATATCCGGTCGCTTCCACTCCTATCTCCTGTTCCAGTTTGTAAAATGATATATATGGGTGGGGAAAAAGAAGGAAAAATAAACCGAAGAGAAACCCTAACAGTATGGCGATGGTGGTAGTATGCGAAGCATAGAGTGACGCTTGGTCTAACCGCCGGGCGCCGATGGACTGTCCGATAGAGATTTCGGCAGCCACCTTGGAAGTAAGCGCGACCGAGTTCATCATCCACATAAGCATCCCCACGGCACCCACGGCTGCGACCGACTTGCTGCCCAGCCGTCCTATCCAGACGATATCCACCAGATTGTAGGCCATCTGGATAAAACTCATCGCCATCAACGGGAGGGCTAACGTGAGCAACTGCCGGAAAATGCCTCCCCGGGTAAGATCGCGCACTGCAGATGTTTGAAAAGATTGAGATTCCACCGGCAACCCTCTTTATTAAAAAAGGAAGTAACCTGTGATGTTACTCCCTCAAATTTCTTTTGTGGTTCACTCTCTTAGGCTCCGCTTTTAGATAAGAGAAAGAGGAGATTCTCCGGTGTGCCGGAATAAATTCCCCTCTCCTCTTCGGAGCGGAAGACGGGACTCAAACCCGCGACCCTCAGCTTGGAAGGCTAATGCTCTATCAACTGAGCTACTTCCGCAACATTGATTTGATGATTTCCTGATGGGTGGATTTGTGGATGAAACCAACTCATCATCCAATTATCCCATCATCACATCAAACTCGGGTGGGCAGTGATGGATTCGAACCACCGAAGGCGTAAGCCAGCTGAGTTACAGTCAGCCCCATTTGGCCACTCTGGTAACTGCCCTTTTGGGAATGCAAAGATACAATATTTATTTGTATCTTGTTTGAAGTTCCATCATTTTTAACGCGGTGATGGCCGCTTCGTCGCCTTTATTACCGTGCCTGCCGCCGGCCCGGGCTTGCGCCTGGTCGAGCGTGAGAGTTGTCAGTAGCCCGAAAATTACCGGCACATCGTACCTGAGGTTGAGATGAGTGGCGCCTTCTGTCACACTGTCACAGACAAATGTGAAGTGTGGTGTTTCCCCCTGAATGACACACCCCAGCATGATAACGCTGTCAATCTCCGCTTTCTCGATCATCACCTTGGTGGCGTAGGTCAGTTCAAAACTACCGGGCACATGTTCAATGATTATGTCATCGGCCGACACACCGAACTTCAGCAATGTATTGGTTGCCCCCTTCAGCAAACTATGGGTGACAGACGAATTCCAGTCGGATACCACAATGCCTACCCGTTTTCCTTTCCCCTCGGGAACCGCCGTCGGATCGTATGACGAGAGATTACTCAATGCTGTTGCCATGACTGCTTAGTTATTTTCTTTCAGAAAAAGAGCCTGCTGGATAAACTTGTCCGCCTCACGCGATTCCGGAGAGTTGAGATAGGTCTCCTTGACCTGTGTGAAAATCTCAATTGCCTTGTCGTAGTCGGCTTTGCTCAAATATGCTTCGCCAGCCTTTTTATAATAGATGGGGCTGAGCATTTCGTTGTTGGCGTCTTTGGCTGCCTTGAGAAAGTTATTTATAGCTTGATCTGTCTGACCCATGTTCATATATACGTCGCCTATGGCACCGGTGACGGCCGGAGTGATCAGCAAATCTCCTCCTTTGAATTTTTTCAGGTGTTCAAGTGCTTTCTCATTATTGCCCATCCGGCTGTAAGAGATGCCTGCATAGGCGCGCGCAAGATCGGCCGTTTTGGTCCCTTTATAACGATCTATGATGGATTCAAATCCTATGTAATCGTTGCCGTTCCCGAAGAGAGCCAGTGAATCGTCTCCATTCTGAAAATAGCGTTCTCCTTTAAAGAGGGCGGCTTGTGCTTTCTCGGTGCGGGGTGTTTTGAGTAAATAGTGATAGGCGAGAAAAGCACCTACAAGGGCAATTACAATCAGCAATCCTGTGACAATGATTTTCTGATTTTTTTCGAGAAATTGTTCGGAAGTAGTAAGTGCCTCCCCGATATTTTCGAAATTCTTTTCGGCTTTCGACTCTTTTGTTTTTTTAGCAGACATATTTCTTTGAAAAAATGTTACGTTTTTATTTTTCGAGATGCAAAAGTACAGTTTTTTAAGTGATAAATAAAATTTCAGCACCTGTTTTTTACAAAAATGAGCGGTTGCTTTAATCTTTTTCGTAGGTTTGTAGTCTGATGAAGATGGAAAGGTGGAAAAGGGGTAATGGTGGATGCGATAATTGGTCATTCAATGGGCAAATTGCCACATTAGGTTTTTCTTGACTCTTAAAAAGAATTTGATATGAAGAAATATATATTGATTGTAAGTCTGTTCATGATGGGCCTGTCGCGGATGGAGGGACAGGTGGATGGCGGTTTTAATACTGTTCCGGTGGTGAACGGCAAGGTGGTTTTTGAACAGTTTATTCTCACCGATCAGGGACTTTCGGCTAATCAGAAATATGCCACCCTGCAAAAATGGGTGAAAGATAAGTATAGCGGCAGTCCATTGGTGTCGAGTGTTCGTTTTGATGATAAAAACCAATCCGCGACGGTAAGTGCGAAAACCGAGCTGACGGGCGTGCCGGGGAATACTGTGATGAATTACCGGTTCGACCTCTCCGTAGCCAATGCCGGGTGCGTATTGGTGGTAAGAGATATCACCTATCAAAGTGCGCCAAAGCAGGGGACATCTTCTTTTCCTAAGACCATCACTGCTGAACAGACCATTACCGACCAGGCAGTGGGTGCTCCCGGTGAAGAGGGGCAAATAAGAAACAGCACGCGAAAGGCTACCCTCTCGTTTCTGAATAGTTTATATAAAGAGGTGTCGGGGCTGTTTTAATAAAATCCCTGCAGTCATACAATTGGACGTGATCGATTTATCGCCGGGTAGATTCCAATAGCAAGTGCAAATTAATTTGCGGAAAACTTTGGTAATTCGAAATTATATGATTAATTTTGCGCCCTGATTTACCGGAAAATGGGGTTTCGGTGAAGTGCTGTGGGTGTGATCCATGGATATAAATGTTGGTGATTAATAAAGTAAACACAGTATATAGTAATGTCTAAGATTTGTCAAATAACAGGAAAAAGAGCAATGGTTGGCAACAACGTTTCCCACTCCAACCGGAAAACGAAACGTAAGTTCAAAGTCAACTTGTTCAGAAAAAAATTCTATTGGGTGGAAGAAGATTGCTGGATCAGCCTCAATATATCGGCATCCGGTTTGCGCACCATCAATAAGATCGGTTTGGATGCAGCCTTGAAAAAAGCCGCTGCAAATGGATATTTAAACGCTTAACGACAGGGAGGAAGCAGCAATGGCAAAAAAAGTAAAGGGAAACAGGATACAAGTGATCCTCGAATGCACTGAGCATAAGGAAAGCGGTATGCCTGGCACTTCGAGATATATCACTACAAAGAACAGAAAGAATACCACAGAGCGGTTGGAATTGAAAAAATACAATCCCATCCTTAAACGAATGACTGTTCATAAAGAAATCAAGTAAAACAAGATAGACTATGGCAAAGAAAGCAGTGGCGGGATTCCGTGACAAAAATACAACTACCGGGCGTAGTCATACCAAAGTGATCAAAATGGTAAAATCGCCCAAGACCGGCGCGTACAGTTTTAAAGAAGAGATGATCCTGAACGACCAGGTGAAAGATTATTTTTCAAAATAAATCTGTTCCATTCAGACTTTTTACTCTGCTCGCCCAAGTAGATGAGTTTATTTGTTGTGGGAGCGGCTGAAAAGATTTGGTTAAAAATATATAAAAGCTTCCCTGTGCTCAAACGCGGGGAAGTTTTTTATTGACTATTTCGTAGCTTTGCAGATTGTGCGGGTTGCCTGCCATTCCGCACAGATGCAAAAATCAAAGGTATCATAATAATTGTTCTATGGGCTTTTTTGATAAATTCACAAAAGGGAAAAAAGAGACACTGGATAAAGGTCTCGAGAAGACAAAGGAGAGCTTTTTTTCGAAGATCACTCGTGCCGTGGCCGGTAAGTCGAAGGTCGATGATGATCTGCTCGACAACCTGGAGGAGATACTGGTTAGCTCCGATGTGGGTGTGGATACTACCCTCAAAATTATCGAGCGTATTGAAGCGCGTGTAGCCCGGGATAAATATGTGGGGACAGATGAGTTGACCGCTATGCTCCGTGATGAGATAGCCCTGCTCCTGACCGAAAATAACAGCGACGACCTGTCGGAATTCACCCTTCCCACAGGGAAAAAGCCTTATGTGATCATGGTGGTGGGTGTGAATGGCGTGGGAAAAACAACCACCATCGGAAAACTCGCTTATCAGTTCAAGCAAAAAGGATACGCTGTTTATCTGGGAGCGGCCGATACGTTCCGTGCGGCCGCGGTAGAACAACTCGGCATCTGGGGTGAACGGGTAGGTGTGCCGGTGATCAAGCAAAAAATGGGTTCCGATCCCGCTTCTGTGGCCTTTGACGCGGTCAGCTCGGCCAAAGCGCATGATGCCGATGTGGTAATCATAGATACCGCCGGCCGCCTGCATAACAAGGTTAACCTGATGAACGAGCTGACCAAGATAAAAAATGTGATGGGGAAGATCGTTCCCGGGGCTCCCGATGAAGTACTTCTCGTCCTTGACGGCTCTACCGGACAAAACGCTTTTGAACAGGCCAAGCAGTTTACAGCGGCGACAGAAGTGACCGCTCTTGCCATCACCAAACTCGACGGAACTGCCAAGGGGGGGGTGGTGATCGGTATCTCCGACCAGTTCAGGATACCGGTAAAGTATATTGGCCTGGGTGAAGGAATAGAGGATCTGCAAGTGTTCCGCAGGCGCGAATTTGTGGATTCCCTGTTTGGTGAGTGATGAATAGGAGAATATATGGTGAATAACAAGATAGATGTCGTTACGCTGGGTTGTTCAAAGAATCTTGTCGATTCGGAATTGCTGATGAGGCAACTCATTGCCAACGGGTATACTGTGGAACATGATCCTGAAACACCTCGCGGCGATATTGCCGTGATCAATACCTGTGGATTTATCGGCGATGCGAAAGAGGAATCGATCAATATGATCCTTTCTTTTGCCGAAGCCAAAAAACGGAACAAACTCAAAAAACTGTTCGTGATGGGTTGCCTTTCGGAACGCTACAGGGAAGAATTGTTGGAAGAGATACCCGAAGTGGACGGGTTTTACGGTAAATTCGACTGGAAAAGCCTTATTACTGATCTGGGTAAATCCTATTATAAGGAGTGGGAGTTCGACCGGTCATTGTCGACTCCGTCCCATTATGCCTATGTGAAAATAGCGGAAGGATGCGACAGGACCTGTGCATACTGCTCCATCCCGTTGATCACCGGAAAATACAGGTCTCGCCCCATCGAAGAGGTCGAGGAAGAGATCCGGCGATTCGTGGGCAAAGGAGTGAAAGAATTCCAGTTTATCGCGCAGGATTTAACCTATTACGGCCTTGACCTGTACCGACAGATGAAATTGCCCGAACTGGTAGAACGTGTCTCAGATATGGAAGGCGTGGAATGGATCCGTCTTCATTATGCCTATCCCACTCATTTTCCAACCGACCTGTTACGGGTGATACGCGAACGCGACAATGTGTGCAACTATCTTGACATTGCCCTACAGCATATCAGCGACCATATGCTGAAAACCATGCGACGCAATATTACCAGGCAACAGACGATTGAGCTGATTCAACGTTTTCGTGAAGAAGTGCCGGGTATCCATCTGCGTACTACCATGATGGTGGGACATCCCGGAGAAACCGAACAGGATTACCTGGAACTACTTGAATTCGTCGAAAAGACCCGGTTCGAACGGCTTGGCGCTTTTCCCTATTCGCACGAGGAAGATACGCATAGTTACAGGCATTATTCCGATGACGTGCCTGCGGAGGTGAAACAGGAAAGGATGCACAAGCTGATGCAACTGCAGGAGGGGATCGCCCTGTCGGTGAATGAAGCGAAAGTGGGGGAGACCCTGAAAGTGATCGTCGACCGGGAAGATCCCGAGTATTACGTCGGTCGAACCGAATTTGACTCGCCGGAAGTGGATGGGGAGGTGTTGATCGATAAGTCGAGAGTATTGGAGATTGGCCGGTTCTGCCATGTGAAAATCAATGCTGCCATGCCTTTCGACTTGATGGGAACGGTGAGTGTTTGATTTTCGAATAGTTGAATTTTGAATCTGGAAATTTGATTACACAATACCTTGGTTGATATGACTCATGAAGATTTTATTGCTGAAGTGGCGAGACGGCTTGAATGGCCGGAAGAAAAGATATCCGGCGTCATTGAAACGATACTGGAGGTGGTGAGCACAGAATTGAAGATGAACAATCCTGTGATCCTCGATGATTTTGGCAGTTTGAAAACCGACATTCAGCCGGAATATATCCTGGTGAATCCGGAAACCAAAGAACGGCATTTGATGCCTCCCGCCGTTGAGATCGTTTTTGAAGCCTTCTTTCACGAAAACGGAGAAAACACATTGTTCTATGCCGGTTTTACGCCGGATGAAACATTATATGATGAAGTGAACAGCTCTTTCTCCCAGTTCGAACCCACACCATTGAATGAGGGTGTAGAGTTTCCCGGAATTCTCGAAATAGTTGTCGGGGAACAGGAAACAGACGATAAAATCCCGGAGTCGTCGCTTTCGCGGGAAGAACAAAATGTTTTGCCTGGGGAAATTTCTCATCCTGAACTTGAAGTTGAGACTCCTGTAGTTCCGAACGAATCCCAAAGAAGGATCGCTTCAGTTGAAGTTACCGAACCGGATAAAAGTCCGGAGCAGTCTCCTCCCCGATACCGCTCCCATCGAGGATTGAGAAACAATAAAAGAACATCATCTGTCTGGATCCCGATTGCGGGAGGGATAGCCATTGTAGTGGCATCACTTTTTTTTTCAAAGGGGAATAAGGACAGGTAAGGCGCCCCCCAATCGGTAGCCAAAGCAAAATCCCTCGGAGATGAGATACTGATGAGGTTTTAGCGAACCATAGTCATTTAAAGTGCGTGTTGTGGCTTTTCATGAAGGTAAGACGGATATAAAAAATGGTATGGATTTATATTATCAACGTTAAATAAAAAATCTTATGCAAAAACAACTGACAACCTTTGCCATACTGCTGGCAATCATTTTCCTGCCCGGCTGTACCAACGGTACGCGGGGGACAAAAGGACAAGAGGGGAAGTGCCAACCCATCCGCACCGAAGTGCCCGCCCGGCCGTCGGGACAGAAAGACGTGCTGGGGCTGGTGACCGAAAAACTGGACACCGTGCGCGTCGGCTTTATCGGGCTGGGCATGCGCGGCCCGGGCGCCGTGCAGCGTTTCACCCACATCCCGGGGACGAGGATCGTGGCCCTGTGCGACCTGCACGAAGACAGGGTGGAGAAGGCCCAGGGAATCCTCCAGAGGGCCGGCTTGCCCCGCGCCGCCTCCCACAGCGGCGGTGAAGAGGCCTGGAAGGAGCTCTGCCGGCGTGACGACATCGACCTGGTCTATATCGCCACCGACTGGAAACGTCACGCCCCGATGATGGTCTACGCCATGGAGCAGGGCAAGCATGTGGCCTGCGAGGTGCCCGCCGCCATGACCCTGGAAGAGATCTGGGAGGTGGTGAACACCGCCGAACGGACGCAGAAACACTGCATGCAGCTGGAGAACTGCGTGTACGACTTCTTTGAGCTGACCACGCTGAACATGGCCCAACAGGGCCTTTTCGGTGAAGTGCTCCATGCCGAGGGAGCCTATATCCACGACCTGAGCGATTTCTGGGGTTATTACGAAGGGGACTGGCGCCTGCAGTACAACCGGGAGTTCCGGGGTGACGTGTATGCCACCCATGGCATGGGGCCGGCAGCGCAGGTGCTCGACATCCACCGTGGCGACAAGATGAACACCCTGGTGGCGATGGACACCAAACCGGTGAACATCCCCGAATACCTGATCGAACAGAGGGGCGTGGACCGCGACAGCGCCTACCGGTTTGCCAACGGCCAGCACACGATGACGATGATCCGCACTGAAAAGGGCAGGACGATCCATATCCAGCACGACGTGGCTTCACCGCGTCCCTACAGCCGGATGTACCAGGTGAGCGGCACCAAGGGCTTTGCCAACAAGTACCCGACGCCGGGTTACGCCCTCCAGGGTGATGTGCTGGCCGAAGGGGATGTGCCCGACCATGAGAACCTGAGCGCCCATAATTATGTGCCGCAGGAAGTGCGTGACGCCTTGATGGACAGGTACAAGCACCGCATCCACCGCGAGCTGGAGGAGAAAGCCAAGGAAGTGGGCGGCCATGGGGGAATGGACTTTATCATGGATTACCGGTTGATCTACTGTCTCCGCAACGGACTACCGTTGGACATGGATGTGTATGACCTGGCGGAATGGTGCAGCCTGGCCGAGTTGAGCCGTATCTCGATAGAGAACGACAACTCTGCGGTGGAGGTGCCCGACTTCACCCGCGGCAACTGGAATAAAATCCGGGGATTCAGGCATGCATTCGTCGATTGAACAAACCGAAAAGCGTAAAACCAAAAAAGCGAGTTCCCATTACAGGCTCGCTTTTTTATGTATGCGGGGTTATCTTCTTCTTTTTAACAACTCCGGGATCTGACTCGGTTCTTTTGCTACCGGCACACCTGCTGCCTCGAAAGCCGCGATCTTTTCGGCTGCGGTGCCGCTTCCACTGGAAATGATGGCACCCGCATGCCCCATTTGTTTTCCGGGGGGCGCCTGCTGACCGGCAATGAATACGGCTACCGGCTTGGTTATATGTTCCCTGATATATGCTGCGGCACGTTCTTCGGCATCACCCCCGATCTCGCCGATCAGCACGATGGAATCGGTCTCGGGATCCTTCTCGAACATTTCAAGTAACTCTATAAAATAGAGGCCTACCACCGGATCACCGCCCACACCCACTGCGGTGGATTGTCCAATCCCTTTTTGGGTGAGATTGTAAACTACTTCATAAGTAAGCGTGCCACTGCGGCTGATCACACCGGTGCCTCCCTGTTTGAAGATCATGGAAGGCATGATCCCTACCAGGCTCTTTTCCGGCGAAATCAATCCGGGACAATTGGGGCCGATGAGATGGGCGCCCTTGCGTCTGATGTAATGGTATGCTTCTATCACATCCAGAGTGGGCACACCTTCAGTAATGGTGACGATCAGTTTTATCCCGGCATCGGCAGCTTCCATCATGGCGTCTTTCGCAAAGGGAGCCGGGACAAAGATGACTGATGTGTCGGCCCCGGTTTCCGCTACTGCATCCCTTACCGTATTAAACACAGGAATTCCGTCTGCAAATTCCCCCGCTTTGCCGGGTGATGTCCCTCCCACCATATGGGTTCCGTAGGCCTTCATTTTTGATGCGTGGAATCCGCCATCGCGGCCGGTTATCCCCTGCACGATCACTCGGGTATTGCTATCTATCAGGATACTCATATTTTGTAAATTAAAAGTGAAAAGTGAAAAATTAAATTTCATTATTCACATTAGCCTTATTGACACATTATTCACATTAGCCTTATTGGCACATTATTCACATTAGCCTTATTGGCACATTGGGTGGCACATCGAGACCGCTTTTTCGGTAGCTTCTCCCATCGTTTCGGCCACATGAAGGCCGCTACCCTGTAATAGCGCGCGTCCCTCTTTTTCATTGGTTCCGGTAAGCCGTATCACAACGGGAATAGCTGTCTTTATCTGTTTGATGGCTTCCAGCAATCCTTTTGCCACGTCGTCACACCGGGTGATGCCACCGAAGATATTGATCAATACCACTTTCACATTCTGGTCGCTTAGCAGCAGTTTCATTGCTTCAATCACTTTTGTAGGGTTGGAGCTTCCTCCTATGTCAAGGAAGTTGGCCGGGTTGCCGCCATAGAGCTTGATCAGATCCATGGTGGCCATTGCCAGGCCGGCACCATTTACCATGCATCCTATCTCCCCTCCCAGATTCACATAACTGAATCCTTTGTTTTTGGCATTCTGCTCTTTTTTCTCCTCTTCTGTCGGCTCATTGAGTGTCGCTATTTTGGGATGCCTGAAGAGTGCATTGTCGTCGAATGTCATCTTCGCGTCGATGGCCATGATCTCTCCTTCTTTGGTAAGTACCAGCGGGTTGATCTCTGCCAGAGAGGCATCGGTACTCATGAACAATTTATAGAGCTTTTGGAGGATTACGGCAGCCTGGCGCACCTGTTTGATGTCGTCAAATAGTTTAAACGCAGCCTCGCGGGCCAGATAATCGGGCATACCTGTCGAAGGGTCGATCTCGATCTTATGGATCTTTTCGGGTGAGGTGCGGGCCACCTCTTCAATGTCCATTCCCCCCTCTTTGCTTGACATGAGGATCGCCGATTTCGACTTTCTGTCGATGACGTAACTCACATAATACTCTTTTTCAATGTTGATTGCCTGGCCTACCAGGATACGGTCGACAGTGAATCCCTTGATATCCATCCCGAGAATTGCGGCGGCATGCTTGCGTAATTCCACTTCTCCGTTAGCCAGCCTCACTCCCCCGGCCTTTCCCCTGCCTCCGGTATGTACCTGTGCTTTTACGATTACCTTTTGTGAATCCAGTTGGCTGTACGCCTTGACTGCATCCTCCACTGAACGGCACACAATACTCCTGTCGACGGGTATTCCATATGTCGCAAATAATTCTTTTGCCTGATATTCATGAATTTTCATACGATTATCTTATTTTTTTTTCGGTATATGGAACCTTTGATGCGCAAAATATTCATTCCCTTGGGCTGTGTAATGATTATTGTAAACATGCCGGTTTCATATGAATTATTTTATTGTTTCATTGTCATGCTCGTTCCATGGGACCTTTTCATATATAATTTTATGATGATTAAAAATTGTTGTAAAGCTATTAAGAAATCCAACAGTGTTAATGGAGAACGCTTCATTGCGTTAATTTGTTTAACAAAATAAGGAGTTTCTGGTTCAACTAAAGATCTATATCCTCAATGGAGATGATTTTCTTGGAAATAGCGTAGATGGTGAGTCCCGACTGACTGCGGATCCCCGTTTTCATTGCGATGTTCTTCCTATGCCTTACCACTGTGTGGATACTGATGTTCAGCGCATCGGCAATTTCCTTGTTCAACATTCCGTTGACAAGGCCGGTCAGCACCTCGACCTCTCTCCTGGTGAGGTTCTCTTCTCCCTCTTTTTCGTTTGAATGGGATTGGCTCTTTTTGTCGAGTTTCAGGAGCAGGTGCAAAATATGTTCGGATGAATCGTAAAGAGTAAAAGTGACATCGGTCAGTGTGGACGGTTTGTGCATCATGCCGAAATCGATGCCTGCAATGGACAGGGAAGGATAACTCTTCCTGATCTTCCTGATTTCCTTTTCCCGGTTTACAAACTGTAACGGATTGGCTATTAGTATGTCAACCGGATTGGATTCGAGGAGTTCGATTAACTCGTCCAAGGTTCCCAACCTGCGGATCCGGCAATCCATGTCCGATTGATAAAGAATGGCCTGTATACCTTCGCAGATGATTTTCGAAGATTCCAAAATAGCTATGTGGAGTGTGGACTTATTCATTTTGTTCCCTTTCAATATCCACCCCCGAGGGAATCAGGATGGTTTCCTCTATCAGAGAGTGAATGTACAGATCGAACTCCAGCTCATAAAGCGACATGAACAATTTACGACGAAGATCCAAATCGTTATCGATCGTTATATATTTGAGCAGGAGGTTTTTCAGGTCCTTCAGCTTCAACTCTATATCGGTGTGATGGTCGCTGTATTCCCTGGAGGAATAAACTTGCCGGTCGTTCTTATATTTATCGTCGCCTAAGAGTGTGATGAAATAGGGAAAAGCCACTTCATCTTCGTAATCGAGATGTTCCCTGACCTCCGTGAAATATTCATTGAAGAATTTCTCCAACAACTTCAATTCTTTTTCGGGATGATTTTCCTGAAGTTGACGAATATAGGCGCTGATTTGCGGATATTTATCGAATCTGTAATAGTTGTGGCTGCTCTTCAGAAAATCGATCACCTGCAGCAGATCCTTCCTGGTGAAGGGTTGCTCTCCTCCGGTTCCGGATCCATTATAAAGATTGGCAATGCTGAGGAACAGCCGCTCGCTGATACCATACTGATGGCAAAGCTGCAACAGGGTGCGATCGCTTACCCGGAAGTCGATGTTGAAATGTTGCAACATAAGCAACAGGTAAGGGTTGCCGTCAATCAGATCGGCCATTTTCATATGTGGCTTTACTCTTGTTCTTGAAGAATGATACATACCTTGGAGTCTGTTTTTTCCACTAAAGTTAGCATGTTTGAATTATATCCCACTATTTCCGGCTCTGTTCTTTGGCGGAAACATTTAAAATAGATTTTGTCTCTGCCTCCATTGGGTGAAATAGTCGTGCAAAAATAGTAAAAAAAAGAAGGTAATTTAGAATGGTTCTATATGAATATTGGGTAATCCGTCTCTATTTTCCGGAAAATAATACTTTATCCCGGATTTTTTTGTATCATTGCGTTCCTAATTAAAAAAAAATGTTCGATTTTCAAAGTTTATTGCTCCGGCGCCGCAGTATCCGGAAATTCAGTGCGGAATTGTTATCTCCCGATGAGATCCGGAAAATTATGGAGGCGGCCCTGCTTTCACCTACTTCCAAGAACAGGCACTCATGGGAGTTTATCGCGGTGGAAGAGAAAGAAACCTTGGCCAAATTATCGGTTTGTAAGCCCGGTAGTGCTTCATTCATTGCCGATGCCGTTCTCTCCATTGTGGTTTTGGGAAACCCCCTGATAAGTGATGCTTGGGTGGAAGATGCCTCCATCGCCGCAATGAACATGCAGTTGCAGGCTGAAGAGTTGGGTGTGGGGAGTTGCTGGGTGCAGGTCAGGAATCGGAATTATTCCGACACCATGTCGGCAGGTGAATATATCAATCAACTGCTGGAGATCCCCATGCCATTGGAAGTATTGTGCGTGATAGCCTTTGGTAAAAAAGAGAAGGAGAGAACTCCGGCCGATCTGGAGAACCTTCATTGGGAAAAAGTACATATCGGAACATATAGGCCGATGAGAATTGAAAATTGAAAGTTGACAATTGATGCCGAAAAGGAGAATTAGCTGATTTCCTTTTGCTGATTAGTCATTAGTAATTATAATTGAATGTGATGATCGATTTTTCTAAAATACCCTCTCCCTGTTTTGTGATGGAAGAGGAACTCCTTCGCGACAATCTCCGGTTGATACGATCGGTACAGGAGCGCGCCGGCGTGCGGATTATTCTGGCTTTCAAGGCATTTGCCATGTGGAAGTCATTTCCTATCATACGGGAATATATAGGGCATTCCACTGCCAGTTCTGTGGCTGAAGCACAGTTGGCGTTCGAAGAGATGGGGAGCCCCGCCCACACTTATGCGCCCGCTTATACTGATTCCGATTTTCCATCCTTCCTGAAATATAGCAGCCATATTACCTTTAATTCCCTATCCCAGTTCGAGCGCTTCTATCCGCGGGTACGAGCGTCGGGAAAGAAAATAGAATGCGGAATAAGGATTAATCCTGAATTTTCGGTGGTGGATACAGACCTGTACAATCCCAGCGCCCCCGGCTCGCGACTCGGTGTCACCTCCGACAGGATTGGGGCAGAGTTGCCCGAGGGTATCACAGGATTACACCTGCATAATCTGTGTGAGAATAACTCTTACGATCTGGAGAAGACACTGGAGGTGGTGGAGCAAAAGTTCGGGCACCTTTTCCGGCAGATACAGTGGCTTAATCTTGGCGGAGGACACCTGATCACGCATAAGAAGTATGATGTGGAACACCTGATACGGGTACTGACCGGCTTGAAGGAACGTTACCCTCATCTGGAAATTATTATGGAACCCGGCAGTGCTTTCGCCTGGGAAACCGGCGTATTGGTGGCGACGGTGGCGGATATTGTGGAAAACAGAGAGATCAAGACCGCCATGCTGAATGTGTCATTCGCCTGTCATATGCCCGACTGCCTGGAGATGCCTTATAAGCCGCGCATCCGCGGAGCCAGCCAAGACCCCGTTCCCGGCAAACCCACCTACCGGATGGGAGGAAACAGTTGTCTGAGCGGTGATTTTATGGGGGACTGGTCTTTCGACGAGCCGCTGCAGGTGGGCGACCGGATAGTTTTCGAGGATATGATCCATTATACGATCGTGAAGACTACTATGTTCAATGGTGTGTCTCACCCTTCCATCGGACTTTGGACTACAGAAGGAGAGTTCGAACTCTATCGTCGGTTCGGTTATGAGGATTATAAACAGAGGATGAGCTAAATCAACCGGTGTGTTCGCTTGTCGAAAACAAGGATATTTTTAAACAATTTCCAGACTGATAACGTTTAACAAATTGAGAAACTTGATTTCATATGATTCAAAGATTTATTTTCAACGGTTTTATATGGAATCCCGGCATAGCGGGACAAGTTTCGATTTTAAAGGATTCTGGTGTGAGAAAAGCTCTCATGCTGTTTTATTCAATTAATTAAAAAATTATTAACATTAAAAACAATTAGTTATGAGTTGGTTATGGTGGATTATTGTAGGTGCTGTTGCCGGTTGGCTGGCGGGTAATTTGATGAGAGGCGGAGGTTTCGGTTTTCTGGTGAACCTCCTGGTAGGCATCGTGGGTGCCGTCATTGGGGGCTGGGTCTTCGGCCTGTTGGGAATCAGTACCGGAAGTGGCGTGATAGGCAGCCTTGTTACGGCGCTTGTAGGTGCTATATTGCTGCTCTGGATCGTTTCCCTCTTTAAAAAGAACAGGTGAGGGAACACCTGGGAAATAATAAAAAAATCGATGTGTAAGTGTATGCACATCGGTTTTTCTGTTTAAATGATACCCCGATTTATGCAAAAACAGCGTATTGGTATTTTTTGCGGATCATTCAATCCTGTTCATGCCGGGCATCTCATTCTGGCAAACTATCTCTGCGAATTCACCGATTTGGATGAGGTGTGGTTCGTGGTCACACCGCACAATCCGCTCAAAGAGCCCGGAAATCTGTTGGATGATGACATGCGCCTGGAGATGGTGCGCCTGGCTCTGGAGGGATTCGATCATATGACTGTCTCTGATGTGGAATTTCATATGCCTCGCCCTTCCTATACCATAGATACTTTGACAAAACTGACGAAGATGTATCCGGATAAAGACTTCACCCTTATCATCGGCGGCGATAACTGGAAGCAGTTCCACAGATGGAAAGAGGCCGGCCGGCTGATGAAAAACTATCGGATCGTTGTTTATCCGAGACTGAGTGAAGAGGTGGTGATACCGGATGAATTTGCTCTGTCTGTCCGGCTTGTGGAAGCTCCCATAGTTGAACTCTCTTCCACATTTATCCGTGAAAGTATCCGCGACGGAAAAAACATGCGCGCTTTTCTTCCTCCCAAAGTGTATGATTTTATAATCCAAAACCGACTATACCGAAAGAAATAAGACAGGTGGCTTTATCCTTCCTTGTCGTACCTTATCTTGTCCAGAATGATCGGTAATATGGTAGTGTCTACCCCTGCCTCTTTCAATTCCTTCTTATCTTCGTCGAGCATCGATTCAAATATCTCAAAACTGCCCGCTTTCTCGAGCGAGAGTTTATACATCTCGACCGATCTTTTCGTCTGTTCGAGGCATAGAGCCACATGGCCGGCATTGAGATAATCATGAGCATTGGGTTTAGCTTCCAATATGCGGGAGTAATATCTCTCCGCCACATCGAGTTTGCGCGACAGGAAAGCACACCAGGCAATGGAGCGCCACGCGCGGGTATTATTGCTGTTGATCATCTCCACCTTGAAGTAATAGTTGAGCGCTTTTTCATACTCTTTCAATTCCAAGTGGCAATGTCCGATATTGAGTTGAATATTCAGGTCGTCGGGACGAAACTGTTCCACACGGCGGTAGTATTCCAGGGCGGTGATGGGTTCTTTCAGCACCCTGTAGCAATAGGCAATGCGGTTTAGCACCCATGTGTTGTTCCCTTCTATCAGATCGGCATGCAGGTAGGCCTCTAATGCCCCTTTCATATCAGCCAGCATCTGCCGGCAATAGCCTATTTTCTGCCATATCTCACTCTTGCCGCTTCCCGTTTCTGCCAGTAGGGCATAGGCACTGAGAGCTTCGTTGAAATTATTTTTCTCGAAATAATAGAGAGCTATCTTTTCTAAATGATTGGGCTGCATTACTACCGGTTGAAATGCCGGCAAACGATGGTAGTTGAGGGGCAGTTCAAAGATATCGGGGAATTCGCCGCGGCGGGGGAAGAGTTTAAAGAAGCGGTAAAGATCCTGGATATACTGCTTGATCATCGTTTCCTCTTTTCGGAAAGGCTTGAGTGCCTCTTCCTCTGTCTGCATCTTTTTCAGCTCATCGCTTTCGGCCCCTAGTTGGGAAGCCATCATCTTCCGGTAATTTTCAGGCATCATCATTATGCTAAGGCAGAATGAGTATTTATCGGAATTGCAGATAAGGGACGATCCTGAAAGCGCTTCCACGAGCGAATCTTTTTCGGAACGGTTGGCCAAGAATGGTTGAATGCTGCTGTGCCGCGGTGTGAACGGAAGGAACCAATTACTCATTTGCTGAAAGAAGGGGTAAGACTTCAGATTTGAAAAAGTAGAATGAAAGACGTCGGCACCTTCCAACTGCAATTCGGTAAATTCCTGTAATTTATCCGTCAGCCCGGTTTCATCCAGTATCTTTTGCCATTCGGGATTCTTCTCATCGAAGCCGGTTTCACCCATCCATTCGTCTAATTTTATCTTTTTACCGATCATCGGACTCAGTTTCATCATTTCGGGAAGGATCTCCTCGGTCAGTTTTTTTGTGATCTTTTCCGTCTCATGCGCCTGAATGAAGCCGATAATAGCCGCGATAAAACGATGTCCGAAGGTTTTGTCATCCGACAGCAGTTTCAGCCGGTCGCAGCACCCCGAATACAGTTCTAACCGGGAGTTATATATCTGGAATATGGGGATGATGCCTGTTATCGCCCGGAGAGCCAATTCCGTTTCCGGGTGGTTGCAGAGGTCGAGCAGCAATTCAATTTTCCGGGCGTCGAAGCGTTGCAGGATATTCATCATTAGTGCCGCGATAAACAGCGCTTTATCCTGCCGCGGGACCGATCGGTCTTCCATGAAATTACGGCACGAGGTGATGAAATCGCCGTTTGCCCTGGGAGAGACAAAGACCGTATAGAACAGATCTTGTTGCGTGTTTTCGCGTGTGATGGTGGTCTGCCTTATACGGGACTCTTTCTCGGGCCCATCCTCCAGCAGATCGATGAAAGAGAGGGTGTCTGCCTGTTTGGTGATAAGAATCCTGTACTCCTCTATCGTCACAGGCGCGCGCGCGTTCATCAATCTTGTTTTATCGAAGAAAAGGGATGAACTTTCCTGCAGGAGCAGTTGTTCGGCTGCATCTTCCGCCAAAGTATATATATCGCGGGTCAATTTGTTGTAAACACGTTTTTGTTCCGGGTCTTTTTTACCTTCAATCAGATAGTGCAGCATGAATTGATAATTGGTCGTCAGCTCGGCTATTTTTTCCGAAACCGCCCAACTCTGCTGTATGGTGGAAAGCTCTTTGATACCCTCAAGGGCATCTTTCAGTTGCTTGTGTTCGATATATGAGTAGATGGTTGCCAGTTTTTTCCTTATATCGGATGGATTCATACGATTAAAACTATTTATTTTCACTAAAGTTAGACTATTTGAGTCGCCTTCGCTCCTCTTCTTGTCAATTGAGTCGCCTTGGCTCCTCTTCCTGTCAATTGAGTCGCCTTGGCTCCTCTTCCTGTCAATTGAGTCGCCTTCGCTCCTCTATTTTCAATTCTCGCTATGACATGGTAGAGGCAAGCTTCTCCCAGCTCATTTAGCTTAACGGAAAAATTCAAAAGTATCGTATGGAACTCGCATTTAATCATGAACTTGGGTGAGAACGATTATCATGCTCGTTTCATAGTTGGATTGAATTTGTCGCCTCTTTGATGATCAGCGTCGACGGGAGACAATCTGTCCACGGCAGTGGGGTACAGATCAATTTACTCCATCCTTCCGTGCCGATGATAACAAGATCCTGCTCCTTAATAAAGTCGCACCCTATCTTTTTGTCATTGTCCCATAAGTAAATCCGTCCTTCGCTCTTCTTTGCGATGAACTGGTAGAGTTTCTGCATTTTCGCATCTGATTCAATGATGCCGATCGCATCCCAGATCATGATCTTCACATTCTCCTGCTGGGCAATCCGGTAAAGATAAGTGAAGATATGGATATCGGATTTCTGCAGGAGGGGAATGAATAACTTCCTGAACTGCGTGATCCCGCAGTCTATGAACAGACCGGCAGCTACCGTATTGCGACTGAACAGGGCGTTGATACTTTTCAGGCTTCCGGCTTCCTTCTCTTCGAATTGTTCGAGGATGAAGGAGTCGGAGTACTTGGGGTCACTTTTGAGTTGCCCGTACTTTTTCATCAAGCTGGAGTTAAACTCATTGTTATGGATACCCAATAAAATCAGATTGGATTTCTGCTCTTCAGAGATCCTTATGATATCCGCATAATAATCGTCGGAGGATCGAATGAACAGGCGAAGGGTGATCCTCTCCCTCTCTTCCGCGGAGATAAGGCCGGAGATGATCTTGTGCTTGTATTCGTCCATCTCTTCACTGAGTCGCATCTCCTCCGATTTGTCGATAAAATAGAGAAGGGTGATGGACGATTTTTCCGATTTCGACCGGATCATTCGGGTGGCCAGCCCGGTCAATATTTTACCTGTTTCCAACATGGAGAAACAGATCAATGCGCTATTGTTTTTTTTCATTTCCGCCTCGCCGTCGAAGCGATTTAATAACATCTCTGCAAAATCCATACCACCCTGTTTTTAGTGAACAAATTAACTGTTGATAATTTCGCTGTCGAGCATAGAGTCCTTGTATCCAAGGAAATAGAGGATGCCGTCAATCCCTACCGTGGAGAGAGATTGATCTGCGTTTCGTTTCACCTTTGGTTTGGCATGAAAAGCGATGCCCAGGCCGGCTATTCCCAGCATGGGCAGATCATTGGCCCCGTCGCCAACGGCCACCGTTTGCCGAAGATCGATCCTTTCCACCTGGGCAATGAGCCTTAATAACTCCGCTTTCCTTTTGCCATCGACAATGTCACCCAGATAGTCTCCGGTGAGTTTCCCATGCTCAATTTCCAATTCGTTGGCATACATGTAATCGAATCCGTATTTCTCTTTCAGATAATTGCCAAAGTAACTGAATCCACCTGACAATATGGCGGTTTTAAATCCTACTTTTTGTAATACTTTCACCAACCGGTCCACACCCTCGGTGATGGGCAGATTCTCGGCAATCTCTTTCATCACGGAAACATCCAGGCCTTTTAGCAATTTTACGCGCTGCCGGAAACTTACATTGAAATCAATTTCACCCTGCATAGCCTGCTCGGTAATGGCTCTTACCTGGCTGCCCACACCCGCTCTTTCGGCCAGTTCATCTATCACCTCCGTTTGAATGAGGGTAGAGTCCATGTCGAAACAGATAAGCCTGCGCATGCGCCTGAACATACTCTCTTCCTGAAAGGATATGTCGAAGTTGAGCGAAGAGGCGAGTTCCAAAAATGCTTGCTGCATCTGTTGGCGGTCGACCGGTGTGCCTCTTACCGACAGTTCCACACATGACTGTGCCGCCCGCTGTTTCTCGTCAAGGGGCATGCGGCCGGTCAGGCGCACTATATTGTCGATATTGAGATTCTGCTCAGCTATAATCTTCGAGACGGCGGCGATCTGTTTAGCCGTAAGTATTCTTCCCAGCAGCGTGATGATATAACGGTTCTTGCCCTGCAGTCCCACCCAGTTGGAGTATTCTTCGTCCGAGATAGGTGTGAACCGGACATTCACATCCATCTCATAGGCTTTGAACAGCAAATCTTTCATGATCTCTCCGGAAATGGTGGTCTTTGATCTGAATAAGATGCCCAGTGACAGATTCCGGTGGATATCCGACTGTCCGATGTCGAGAATAAATGCCCCGTGCCTAGCCAGGATTTCTGTCAGGGCGGCTGTCAGGCCAGGTTTGTCTTCTCCGTTGATATTGAGTAAAATGATTTCTGATTTTTCCATTATTACGATAATATTGTACTGTTATGGCAATGAACCTCGTCGCCGGTCTCTTTCCCGTTTTAAATGACAGGCATAGATACCTGTGAATAAATATCTTCAATGTCCTGTTGGCTGATTTTTTCAAAATCCTCCTCTCTTACACAGATCATCATTCCGGCCATATCGAGCGCGCCCGGGCTGACGAGTAACTGTTTTTTCCCTTTCTCGTAATAATGTCCCGGACGGTGTGCTTTACGCGGAAAGATGTGGAGTTTATACTTGTTATCCTCCGTAAAAGCGATCACGTTCATCATCGGCTCCGTCTCTTCCGGCTGAAGATGATGGAGGTACTGGTATACATCCTCGAAAAGTTCCTGGGTTTCGTTTTTGTTTTCACTTTCGATTTGCAGACAGGAACGAAGTTCGTTATCACCCTGCATAAGCAAAGGAACTTTGAGCCCTGCCTGCAAGTGGAAGTGGTCGGGGGCGGAAGCACCGCATTGGGGACCATTATAAAAGACCAGGTAATCGGGGAGTTGTTCCGCCAGCGTGAGCATGTCTGCTGTTTTTTTACGGATACGTTGCGGCACATGCGAATGGAGAGGGATTGTGAGATGGTTTCTCAGAATGGGAAATGGATTACAGAGAATGATATATTTTCCCATAAAAGGAACTCCCCTTTGTTGAGCGGGCCGGTTGGCCTCACATAGAAAACAGGGGCGCTTTTCAATCGCCTCCTTGCTGATTGTTGCCGCCGTGGAAACCATCCGTGCCGGATTGAACTGTAGTCTTACCCGGTAATCGTCGCCCCATGCAAACTCTTTTTCCCGCAGGTTGTCCAACTGTGAAATACCATCTCTTAATTGTTCCCAATCTCTCTGTTGTGCAGAAAACAAATGGCTTATTTCCCTTTGAAGATCCATTCAGTACCGATTTTTTTATAAAAGCAAAGATAAGGATATTTTCTTTTACTCTCTATGGAAGTGCCGGGAAATAAAAATAGTGGGGTCGCTGTTTGATTATCACCTTAATTTTTATACCTTTGTGTAATAAATAACAGAAAATGTCTACTCAACAATGAAAATTTCGGAGCATATCTTTTTCTGCTTGCTCGCCCTTTTCCTTTTCTCCTGTGCGGAGTCTACGGAAAAGAAAGGCCGTATGGCGGGTAAAGGAAGGGCTGAAACGGAAACTAGTAGGGCAGACAGCCGAGAGGAAACCATCTCAGGAGAGGAGAATTTCGACCAGTTTATCCGTAAGTTCAGCACGCAGGAGTCTTTCCAGCTGGAGCGGATCAAATTTCCGATCAACGTGATCGTCCCTGATGATGAGGATGAAGGAATGGCTCCCGTCGAAGAGACGATCGGGAGATATGAATGGGAACTGCTTGACCTTACCTATGACAGCACTTATCTGACACGCCCTTACGATCAGTATTATCAAGGCGTGCGCTACGGGAGAGATACCGCTGTGGTGGAGATCCGTGGGATCAATAACGGTATTTATGCCGATTACTACTTTACCCTGATCGATAAGAAGTGGTATCTGGTGACACTCTATGAAGCGTCATTTTAACATCTCATCTCCGAAACTGAGCGGTAGCAGGTCTTTTGCACTCTCCAGCACATAGACGGCTTCGTTGCCATACATCAATATCTTTATTGACGCGTTGAAGCGGTTCTCCGTCTCTAACAACACCTGCCGGCAACCACCACAGGGGGTGATCACTTCATCGGTGAACCGACCGTTATACCAGGCGGCGACAGCGATGGCTTCAATTTTCTGATCAGGATAGGTGGCATTGGCGAAAAAAACGGTAGTCCTTTCAGCACATAATCCCGACGGATAAGCGGCGTTTTCCTGATTATTGCCGGAGATAATTTCACCGTTTCCCAACAAGACAGCGGCACCTACTCTGAACCCCGAATAAGGTGCATAGGCTTTTTTTGTTGCCTCTTTCGCCGCCTCGATAAGTTTTTTTTCCATTTCGGAGCATTCCACTAACGGATAAACAGCTATCTTTGTGGTTAAATTGATTTCTCTCATAGAATTGTTTTTTTAATGAAGGGAGCACAGAATAATCAGATGTTTACTGATTTATCTATTTGCAAATCAATGAATTATATATTGTCAAATCAGCACATCAAACGAGTCTCTTTAAAATGGGTTACATGCTTGATTATCGCATATCACAGAATTTTTTTCACAAATATAGATATATTTTACCGCTCTTTGTCGTTTTCTCCTTTTTATTTGCGCCCGCTCATCACCTGTCGGCACAGGTCAGGGTGAGCACTTATGAGGATTATATTCGTAAATACAGTGATCTGGCGGTAGAGCATATGGAGAAATACAGAATCCCTGCATCCATCACACTGGCGCAGGGGATTCTCGAATCGGGAGCAGGATTGAGTGATCTGGCCCGGCGCTCCAATAACCATTTCGGGATTAAATGCCACCGGGGATGGAATGGGGGAACGGTATATGCTGCCGATGACACGCCCCGCGATTGCTTTCGGAAGTATAAAAGCGTGGAGGATTCTTATCAGGACCACTCTGAGTTTTTGGCCTATGGCAGTCGTTATAAAGCTTTGTTCGCTCTCTCTATTACTGATTATAAAGGATGGGCAAGAGGATTGCAAAAATCGGGTTATGCCACCGACAGGGCGTACGCCAACAAATTGATAAAGCTGATAGAGGATTACGAGTTGTATCGTTTTGATGATGCGAAGTATCGTAAAGGGGTCAGTCGCAGGGAACGGAATGAGCAGCGCGAAAGAGAGGCGGAGCGGGTAACCTGGACGCACCAGCCCTATATCACACACGGTTTGGTATATGTGATTGCTGTCGATGGCGATACCTTCAGCAGTATCGCCCGGGAGTTCGGGTTCAAGGAAAAAGAGCTGTTGAAATTCAACGAAGTGCCTGAAGATTTTCCGTTGAGCCAAGGTGATATGGTCTATTTTCAAAAGAAGAAAACGCGTGCTGATAAGCCGTATGAGTTCCATACCGTACAAGTGGGAGAATCCATGTACAGTATCTCACAAAAATATGGCATTCAACTGCGTAATTTATACCGGCTTAATAAAAAAAGCTATGAATATGTCCCCGAAGAGGGTGATATTCTGAAGTTGAGGTGATTTTAAGGTGGAAAGGTGGAAAGGTGACTTGATATCCCGGCTTGTCGGCTATGATTATGTGTTTATCAAGTGGAAATCCGCCGAACTGTTCATTAACGATATATAAAAAAATAAAACCGGGTGCCAGTATAGATTTCTGGTGCTTCCGGATAAATAATAAAGTAATACAGAGATGCAATACAACACACAAATGAAAAAGCTGGCGCTGCCGGAGTATGGACGCAATATCCAGAATATGGTAGATCACTGCGTGGCCATTGAAGACCCCGAAGAACGCAAAAAATGCGCCTATACTGTTATCGATATTATGGGGAGTATGTTCCCGCACCTTCGTGATGTGAACAATTTCAAACATATTCTATGGGATCATCTGGCTATTATGTCGGACTTTAAACTCGATATCGAATATCCCTATGAAGTGATCACCAGGGAGGAGCTGAATACTCTTCCCGGACACCTCGATTACAGCCGCCCCACAATGCAGTACCGCCATTATGGCAAAATCATGGAAAGGATGATCAGGATCGCTGCCAATATGGAGGAAGGCGATAAGAAAAACTACCTGGTGAAGTTATTACTCAGCCAGATGAAACGCTCCTATTCCCAATGGAACAAGGAGCCGGATGATCAGAAGATATTTCACGACCTGCACCTATTGTCGGAAGGCAAAATAAAGATCGACACCCAAGAGTATGTGATCCCCGAGGTAAAAGTAAATGCCAACCGGGATAAATTGAAAAATATCAAGTATCAACGCAGAAAATAACAAAGGGTGATTTCCGGAAAAGATATCCTTCGGGTGGGAAGTACACAGAAACCTCACGGAATAAAGGGTGAAATGATTATCCGGTTTCGTAAGGCGGAGTATGCCGATGTGGAAACAGAATATTATTTTCTGGAAATAGAGGGTATTCCCGTACCCTTCTTTGTGGAGGAGTTTACTTATTCAACCGATGTTACCGCCCGGGTAAAGTTTGAAGATGTCGACGATGAGATAGCGGCGGCTCGATACGTCAACACCGATGTTTATCTGTCGCGGGAATTGGTGAAATCACAGGAAGAGCAAACAATGGCCGGTTGGGATTACTTCACCGGATTCACTGTTGTCGATCACCATGGAGTAAAATTAGGGGTCATAGAGGAGGTGGACGATTCCACCCTGAATGTGCTCTTTGTGGTGAGAAAAGATGGAAAGGAACACCTGATCCCGGCTACGGAGGATTTTATCGTTGCTATCGATGAAGAGAACAACCTGATTGAAATGTATCTCCCGGAAGGATTGGTCGATGAATGAACCCGGTATGCCCGGAATAATCGTAAACTCCTTGCCCGATCCGGGAAAAAACAACCCTGAATTTTTATTATCTTTGCATGCTTTACCGCAGATGATCATTTCCCTATGGAAGATGGAAAACGAAATATCGCCATTTTAGGTTCCACTGGTTCCATTGGAACACAGGCCCTGGAGGTTATATCACGTCATCCCGACCGATTCGGGGCATATGCCTTGGTGGCTAATAACCGGGTCGAGTTGCTTATCGCACAGGCACGCGCCTTTCTCCCCGAAGTGGTGGTGATTGCCAACGAGTCGAAATATGAGCAGTTGAGGGATGCCCTGAGTGATCTGCCCATCAAGGTGTGGTGTGGAAGCAAAGCCGTTGAGCAGGTGGTGCAGGACGAACAGATTGACATGGTTCTTACGGCCATGGTCGGTTTCTCGGGTTTGCAACCTACCATAAACGCAATAAAAGCGGGAAAGACCATCGCGCTGGCAAATAAGGAGACGCTCGTGGTAGCTGGTGAGCTGATCACTTTGTTGGCGTTGAAACATAGAACGCCTATTTTGCCGGTCGACTCGGAACATTCCGCTATCTTTCAATGCTTGAACGGTGAAGGCGACAATAAGGTGGAGAAAATATTGCTTACGGCTTCGGGAGGTCCTTTCCGCACGCTGTCGAAAAAGCAATTATGGCACGTCACCCGCAACGAAGCGTTGGCCCATCCCAATTGGAGTATGGGTGAAAAGGTCACCGTCGACTCATCCACCCTTATCAACAAGGGATTAGAGATGATCGAGGCCAAATGGTTGTTTGGAGTGGAACCGACGCAAATCGAAGTGCTCGTCCATCCTCAGTCGATCATTCACTCCATGGTGCAGTTCGAAGACCGCTCCGTGATAGCCCAATTGGGAGACCCCGACATGCGTATGCCTATCCAGTACGCCTTTTCCTATCCGGTAAGGCTCAGGTCGGATGTCAGGCCACTGAATTTCCTCGAACTGTCGCAGTTGACTTTTGAAGCACCTGATACGGATAGATTTCCCGGTCTTTTGTTTGCTTATGAGGCGATTGCGGCAGGCGGGAATATGCCCTGTATACTGAACGCTGCCAACGAAGTGGCGGTGGAACTGTTTTTACAGGAAAAAATAGGCTATATGCAAATGAGCCATTTGATAGAAAAAACCATGCGGAAAGTATCGTTCGTGCAATCACCGTCGTTAAGCGACTATCTGCAAAGCGATGCCGAAGCAAGGGTGATAGCGAGAGAACAAATAATTGAATTTACTAATTGATAAAACAGCACCACCGGCAAGGTGTGTGCGATAATAACTGAATGGAGACATTTTTAATTAAGGCGTCACAACTCATCTTGAGTTTGTCGATATTGGTGATTGTACACGAATTCGGGCATTATATCTTCGCGAGGCTGTTCAAGATAAGGGTGGAGAAATTTTATCTTTTCTTTGATCCCTGGTTCGCACTCTTCCGCCACAAACCCAAAAACAGCCATACTGAATATGGTGTCGGTTGGTTACCCTTGGGCGGTTATGTGAAAATAGCAGGGATGATCGACGAGTCGATGGACAGGGAGCAGATGTCGCGTCCCGCGGAGCCGTGGGAATTCCGCTCTAAACCTGCGGGCCAGCGGCTGCTGGTAATGCTGGCGGGTGTGGTGTTTAACCTGTTGCTGGCATTTTTTATCTACTCCATGGTGCTCTTCACCTGGAATGACACCTATCTTCCCCTGAAAAATGTGACGCAAGGGATGGAGTTCAGCCAGGCGGCACACCGGGCCGGCTTTCAGGACGGGGATATTTTGCTCCGGGCCGACAATAAGGAACTGGAACGCTTCGGTGTGCGCACATTGCTGGATGTGGCCAATGCCGAAAAGGTGACCGTGCTGCGTAATGGCGAGGAGGTGCAACTGACCATGCAGGAAGGGTTGATGGAAAACCTGCTGAAAGATAAAGAAGGGTTTGCCGTTGAGAGGATTCCTACCGTGGTATATCAGACAATAGAGGGAAGAGCTGCCCAACGGGCCGGGTTGGTTACCGGTGATAGTATTGTGGGAGTCAACGGTGTGTCCACACCCGCTTTTAGCGATCTGCGGGCAGTTCTTGACCACCATCGAAACCAACAGGTTACCCTCGATTATTACCGGAACGGAACATTACAAACCGCAACCATAGAGGTGGATTCGGCCGGAACTTTAGGTTTCTACGCAATGGGATTGGGACAGCTTTATCAGACCGTTACGGTTGAGTATGGATTCTTCGAGTCATTCCCGGCAGGGATAAGATTGGGCATACAGACATTAAAAGATTATGTGGCACAATTTAAATATGTCTTCACCAAAGCGGGCGCTTCTTCCTTAGGTGGATTCGGAGCGATCGGAAACCTCTTCCCCGCCCAGTGGAACTGGCAGGCATTCTGGATGATGACTGCTTTCCTGTCGGTAATCCTTGCCTTTATGAATATCCTGCCTATTCCGGCACTCGACGGTGGCCATGTCATGTTCCTTATTTATGAGGTGATCACCCGGCGGAAGCCCAACGAGAAATTTATGGAATACGCCCAGGTGGCAGGGATGATCCTGCTCTTAGGACTGGTGCTGTACGCCAACGGGATGGATGTGGTCAGGGCTATTTTTAATTGACACTCTGGGGTATGATTTAGTCGCAAATTTGAAAATCAACAAATGAGAAAATCAATAAATCATCAAATCAATGTAAGATGAGGGTCTCGGAATTAATTAAAAATACAAGGAACACTGCTTTTTCATTCGAACTATTGCCCCCGTTGAAGGGGAACAGTATTCAGCAAGTGTACAATGCTATCGACCGCCTGAAAGAGTTCGACCCGAAATATATCAATATTACGACGCACCACAGTGAAAGTATCTATAAGGAAGATGAAAACGGTGCTTACCGGAAAGTAAATGTGCGAAGACGTCCCGGTTCAGTGGCTATTGCCGCCGCCATACAGAACAAGTATGGAATACGGGCAGTGCCTCATATTATCTCCCAGGGCTTTTCGAAGGAAGAGACCGAGTATGCGCTGATCGACCTCTCCTTTTTGGGAGTTACCGATCTGCTGCTGCTGAGAGGTGATACCAAGAAACTGGATGCCGAGCAACGGAAAATGGATTGCCATCCATATGCTACCGGCCTTCAGGAACAGGTGAACAATTTCAATAAAGGAGTCACGTTCGACGGTTCTTCTTTTACGCCTCCCGAAGAGTCGTTTTCTTATGGGATGGCTTGCTACCCCGAAAAACATGAGGAGTCGCCCAATATGGAGTCGGAGATCTATTATACCAAGATGAAGGTGGATAATGGTGCCGAATATCTTGTGACACAGATGTTTTTCGATAACAGCAAATATTTTGACTTCGTGAAACGTTGTCGCGATGTGGGAATTACCGTTCCCATTATTCCCGGGATCAAACCCATCCACATGAAAAACCAACTCACGGTCTTGCCTCGTATTTTCCGAACTGATATTCCCGAAGAACTGGCCACGGCACTTCGTAAATGTAAAAATGATGAGGATGCGAAACAGGTGGGTGTGGAATGGTGCGTCGAACAATGTAAGGAACTGATCCGGAACAACGTTCCAAGTATCCATTTCTATTCATTGATGGCTACCGAAAGTGTCCGGAGGGTAGCAGGGGAGATATACTGATGTATTTTCGAGATGTCATAGGGCTCCACGATGTAAAAGAACACCTGATCAATTCGGTGCGGCAGGGGCTTATTCCCCATGCCCGCATCTTTTACGGTCCGGAAGGAGTGGGCAAGTTGCCCTTGGCCATTGCTTACGCCAGATATCTGAATTGCACTAACCGGCGCGCCGAAGATGCCTGCGGAGAATGCCCCTCGTGTCATAAGTTCGATAAGCTGGCTCATCCCGACCTTCATTTCGTTTTCCCTGTGGTGAAATCAAAGGTGAGTGACCAGTATCTGGCGGAATGGCGTGAATTCCTGTCCCAACACCGCTATTTCAATCTCAACGACTGGCTTAACTTTATTGACGCACAAAATGCGCAGGGAATCATCTACTCGAAAGAGAGTGATGAAATCATCCGCAAACTCAATCTTAAGGTATATGAAGCGCATTATAAGATCATGATAGTATGGCTGCCTGAAAAGATGCACGAGGCATGCGCCAATAAACTGTTAAAGCTGGTCGAGGAACCCCCCGAACATACGATCTTTCTCCTGATCTCGGAGGACCGGGAAAATGTACTGCAGACCATCTGGTCGCGATGCCAGCCATTGCATATCCGTGCTATCGAAAAGGATGAGATGGTGATGGCTCTGCAACAGAAATTCGGGCTGGATCCGGAAAAGGCCCGGTCGACAGCCCATATAGCCAACGGCAGTTTCACCAAAGCCATTGAGATCATACAGGTTTCCCAACATACGGAGTATTTTTTTGAACTCTTCAGGCAAATGACGCGTAATGCTTTTGCCGGTAAGATCAAAGCCATAAAAGAGATAGCCAATGAGATCGCCGGAATTGGGCGGGAGATGCAGAAAAGTTTTTTGCTCTATTCGCTGCGGCTGTTCAGGGAATATTTTGTGAGTAACCTCCATGAACCCGAAATGGTCTACCTGAACAGTGACGAATGGCAGTTCGGCGAGCGTTTCGCCCCCTTTGTCAACGAAAAAAATATAGAAGCGTTGAGCGATGAGTTTTCGCTTGCTTACCGTCAGATTGAACAAAATGGTAACGCGAAAATTATTTTCCTTGATCTTTGTCTGAAAGTGACGATGCTTTTAAGAAAATAATTTTGTAACTTGCACTCTGTTTTAATTAATTATCATCAAAAGTCTCGTCTGCCGGGAGCGGTGGGACGTTTTAATATATATGGACAAAGAACAATTAGCGGATAAATTAGCGGATATCGCGCCATTGCATGCGACAACCCTGCGAAATACGAAGAGTTGCCGGGGATGTACCCCCCATAATAACAAACTCCATGTCTACGACTGGCTACACGATTTCCCTGAGTTGCAGAAAACCACAAAGATGGTGGAGGTGCAGTTCAAAAACACCCGTAAAGGCTATTATATCAACAGTAATGACCTTCCACTTGAACAGGGTGATATAGTGGCCGTAGAAGCCTTACCCGGACATGATATTGGTACTGTCACACTGACCGGAAAACTGGTCGAGTTGCAGATGAAGAAATACAACTTCCGGGACGACGCCAACGGAGGACTGAAGCGGATTTACCGGATAGCGCGCCATGCCGATCTGGAGAAGTACGAACAGGCGAAGGCGCGTGAACAGCCCACCATGATCCGATCCAGGGAGATAGCCGAAGAGCTGGGTTTGAAGATGAAAATAGGCGACGTGGAATACCAGGGCGACGGCAACAAAGCCATTTTCTATTATATTGCGGACGAGAGAGTCGACTTCCGCCAGCTAATCAAAGTGCTGGCCGCCGAATTCAGGGTAAAGATCGAAATGAGGCAGATAGGCGCGCGTCAGGAAGCCGGCCGCATTGGCGGAATTGGCCCCTGCGGGCGCGAGATGTGCTGTAGCCGGTGGATGTCGAACTTCGTGTCGGTCTCCACTTCTGCCGCCAGGTGCCAGGATATCTCCATCAATCCGCAGAAACTGGCCGGACAATGCGGAAAGCTGAAGTGTTGCATGAACTACGAGGTAGATGCTTATGTGGAGGCGCAACGCGCACTGCCTTCGCGCGAAATTGTACTCGAAACCAAAGACGGCAGCTACTACCATTTCAAGACCGATGTTTTCTCCGGCAAGATGACCTATTCTTCCGACAAACACAATGCTGTCAATTTGGTGACGATCCCCAAAGATCGCGTATTCGAGATCATCAAGATGAACAAAAACGGGGAAAAACCACTGAAATTGACGATGGAGACGGAGGAGAAATCCGGCGGTGACGGAGCATATCCGGGAGACATCCTTGGAGAGCAAAGCATTACCCGTTTCGATGACCAGGGAGAGAATCAGGGTAAGAGAAGACGCAAACCCCGTAAAAGACGGACTGATCATCTCTTGGAAAACAGAAAACCCAGAAACAGAAGATCTCCGGGTGAGAACAAAGAGTAATATCTCTATACTATTTGCCGGCCTGTTTTTTACCCTTCTTGCCTCCTGCTCGGGGAAAGAGGTTTACTCCCGGTTTCACCATATTGAGAATGGAAAGTGGTGTCGCGACTCTGTGCTTGTTTTTGAGATAGACTCATTGGCGCGCCCTTACGGCGCGGGATATGATGTGACGGTGGAGTTGACCACCAATCGCGGTTATCTTTACCGCGATCTCTGGCTACTCATAGATCAGAATCTGACCGATTCACTTGTCCGTACCGATACGCTCCACTGTCTTCTGGCCGATGAATACGGAAAATGGCTGGGGAGCGGTGCCGGAGGATTGAACCAGTTGTCTTTGCCTTATCGAACTTTCATCCCGCGGGATTCAGTATATAACTACCGGCTGATGATCCGCCAGGGGATGGATGAAGATCAGTTGCGCGGAGTCGAGAAAGTAGGAATTAAGATCATTGAGACGGGCGGGGAAAGTTGATAATATTTTATCGGAAGTGTCATGAAAGTCGTTTTTATCGGATCGGGAAATGTGGCTACCCATATGGCTTTGGCACTGAAAGAAGCGGGCAATGCGATTGTACAGGTGTATAGCCGTACGTTGGAGAATGCGAAATTGCTTGCCGATAGGGTGGGAGCTGAACCGGTTGACAATCTCAAGGATCTCAATCGCGCTGCCGACTTTTATATCTTTTCTGTAAAAGATGATGTGTTGCCGCGGATCGTAACCCAGATGCCGTCGACCACAGGCATATGGGCACATACGGCAGGTAGCGTTCCCGTTTCGGTGCTTTCCCCGCACACAAAGAGGGGAGCCCTTTACCCGTTACAGACATTCAGCAGGGAGAGAGAGGTGGATTTTCAGGATATCCCGCTCTTTATAGAGGGAGAAAGTGGTGAAACCGCAACGCTGTTGAAAGAACTGGCGGAAATGATATCGGCAAACGTCCGTTTCCTTTCCGGAGATAAGCGGCGTATCCTCCACCTCGCTGCCGTTTTTGCCTGTAATTTTGCCAATCATATGTATACGCTTGCCTCGGAAATAATGAGTGAGGAGGAAATTCCGTTTTATCTGCTCAATCCGTTGATTAACGAAACAGCTGCCAAAGTGATACTCATGGAGCCTAAGGCCGCCCAGACCGGACCAGCCGTGCGGTCCGATGAGAAAGTGATGCAAAAACATCTGGAGTTGTTAAATGATCCCCTGAAGAGAGAAATTTATTCCCTTGTAAGCAGGAGTATCCATATAGTTTCTGGAAATCGATGAGCGAATGCGACTCAGAATGTCAGATGAGATCCATTACCATACGTGCTGGATTGAAATTCGTTTATATTATCCATTCCCCCATAGTGGCCGATATTCAATCTTTTGAAGTTTAAAATAATGAAAACTATTTGGCGTTTGGTGCTTAAGGTGAAAAATTAACATAGAAAAATTGAGTTCTTGAAAAACAACTGTTACTTTTGTGACAGAGAATTAAAACCACATCTAATAATGGGTAAAGTCAAGGGTTATGTGGAGGTGAATACCGATCGTTGCAAGGGGTGTAATCTCTGCGTTGTATCATGTCCTACCGACACGTTGGATTTACAGCCGCGCGAAGTGAACGATCGCGGTTATCACTATGCATATATGAAGAATCCCGACGAATGTATCGGATGCGCGAATTGTGGATTTGTATGTCCGGAAGGATGCATAACGGTCTATCGGAAGAAGGTGGTATGATCGCTTTCCGAAAGAGAATGGTAACAAAACTAATATTATGTCAGAAGAAATTTCTTTGATGAAGGGAAACGAAGCGATAGCCCATGCAGCTATCCGCTATGGGGTGGATGGTTATTTCGGTTATCCCATCACTCCTCAGTCGGAAATAATTGAGACACTCATGGAAGCCGCTCCCTGGAAAACGACAGGGATGGTGGTATTGCAGGCCGAAAGCGAGGTGGCTGCCATCAATATGGTCTATGGAGGTGCTGCCTGCGGTAAATACGCTATGACCAGCTCTTCCAGCCCTGGTGTCAGTCTCAAGCAGGAAGGAATCTCTTATATGGCGGGAGCAGAATTGCCTTGCCTGATTGTGAACGTGCAACGGGGCGGCCCCGGTTTGGGGACGATCCAGCCATCACAGGCCGACTATTTTCAGACGGTAAAAGGGGGTGGGCATGGAGATTACAAGTTGATCACCCTTGCCCCCAACTCCGTGCAGGAGATGGCCGATTTCGTGGCGCTCGGTTTTGACCTGGCTTTCAAGTACCGCAATCCGGCTATGATACTGACCGATGGTATGATCGGGCAAATGATGGAAAAGGTAAGACTTCCCGCGTTCCGGCCTAGACGAACTGATGACGAGGTCAGGGCGCAATGTCCGTGGGCAACCCTCGGAAAAACACCGGACAGGGAACCCAATATCATCACATCCCTTGAACTCGATTCGGCACTGATGGAGAAGAATAACGAGCGATTCCAAGCAAAATACCGTCTCGTGGAAGAGAATGAAGTCCTTTATCAAGAGGTGAAATGCGGCGATGCCGACTACCTGTTGGTCGCTTTCGGATCCGCGGCACGTATCTGTTTAAAGACGATTGAAATGGCGCGGGATGAAGGAATTAGGGTGGGACTTCTCAGACCCATCACTTTGTGGCCCTTCCCCGATAAGATATTGCATCGCTATGCGGATAAGGTGAAGGGAATCCTTACGGTGGAACTCAATGCCGGACAGATGGTGGAGGATGTGCGCCTTGCGGTGAACGGGAAAATACCCGTGGAACACTACGGACGATTGGGAGGAATCGTGCCCACCCCCGATAGTGTGCTTGATGCGTTGAAAGAAAAAGTGGTCAAATAGATAAATCGCAAAAAATGGATCCCAAAATAAGAAATATATTCATGGTGTTGTTCATGCTTGCATTTCTGGCGACAATAATAGTCTATTTCTCTTCTAATCAGGATGTGAGACTCACTTGGTATTTCGGGGGAGCGGCCATACTGTTTTATCTTATATATAGATTCAGTAAAAAGTGAAGAGTGAAGAGTGAAGAGTGAAGAATTAAGAATGAAGAATGAAGAGTGAAGAGTGAAGAATGAAGAATGAAGAGTTAATTGCTATAATTCATTCTTCTTCATTTCTCCAGTTCTCCAGTTCTCCAGTTCTCCACTTCTCAGTTCCCAGTTCCCAGTTCCCAGTTCTCAGTTCCCAGTTCCCAGTTCTAAATTCTCAGTTTCAAGTTCTAAAAAAAACAATATGAATGCAAGCGACATAGTAAGTCCCGAAAATCTGGTTTATATAAAGCCGGAGTTGATGAACGACAATCATATGCATTACTGCCCGGGGTGTTCCCACGGGGTAGTGCATAAAGTGGTGGCAGAGGTGATCAAAGAATTGGGCTTGCAGGAAAAGACCATTGGTATCGCGCCGGTGGGATGTGCTGTTTTTGCCTATAAATACCTCGATATCGACTGGCAGGAGGCGGCCCATGGACGAGCGCCCGCCTTGGCAACGGCCGTCAAACGGTTGTTACCCGACAGAATGGTATTTACTTATCAGGGCGATGGTGACCTCGCCGCTATCGGTACTGCGGAAACCATCCATGCGGCCAATCGTGGAGAGAATATAACCATCATCTTTATTAATAATGGTATCTACGGAATGACAGGAGGACAAATGGCTCCCACCACCCTGGGCAACATGGTGACCTCTACCAGTCCCGACGGACGTGATGTGCAAACTATGGGAGGCCCCCTGAAGATACTCGATATGCTGGCGCTCCTTGATGGCGTTTGTCTTGCTACCCGCGTGAGTGTTCATACTGCTGCAGCTGTGAAAAAAACGAGACGGATGATCAAGCTTGCGTTTGAAAATTCAATGGCAGGGAAAGGAACCTCTATCGTGGAAGTGGTTTCTACCTGTAATGCCGGGTGGAAAATGACCCCGGCTGCGGCGAACGACTGGATGGTGGAAAATATGTTTCCGGTATTTCCTATTGGCGATTTGAAAAACATCTAAAGCAATAACAAGATAGAATGTTACAGGAGATAGTCATTTCAGGTTTTGGAGGGCAGGGTGTGCTCTCTATGGGGAAGATTCTCGCCTATTCGGGAATCATGGAGGATAAAGAAGTATCATGGTTTCCGGCATACGGGCCGGAGCAACGGGGCGGTACCGCCAATGTTACTGTCATTATTTCCGATGAACCCATCAGCTCGCCTGTGGTAAACAAGTATGATATCGCGATTGTACTGAACCAGCCTTCGCTCGAAAAATTTGAGGATAAGGTGAAACCGGGTGGAGCGTTGATCTATGACGGCTACGGTATCCACAAAAAAGTGGAACGAAATGATATTAACGTATTCCGTATAAACGCGATGGACGAGTCCATGAGAATGAACAATACCAAAGTGTTCAATATGATCGTGTTGGGAGGGTTACTCAAAATATCACCCATGGTGGATGTTGAAAATGTGATGGAAGGGCTGAAAAAATCTCTCCCGGAACGGCATCATAAACTTTTGCCCATGAACGAAGAGGCCATCCTTCGTGGGATGGAGATCATCCAACTGGAGCAGAAAGCGGTCTGATCAGTATTATTCCAATCTGGAGCCGTGCTGGTTTTGTCAGCCCGGCTTCATTATTTCTTGCCAAACGGCCACCAACTCCACCTTTTTGATTTCTTTCCATCAGTAGCCTGTTCCGGCTCCACATCAGCTTTTTGGGGTGTCCCCACTCGTTTTGTATCTGAGAATTTCCTCCCAGATGGACTTTTTCTGGAAGTATCTGTGGCCGGAGAATCGGAATTCCGTGGTGGCCTTTGTTTACGGGATCTTTCTGAGTTACTTTGTCCCCGGGACGATCCCTGTTCTCTTTCTCCGGATACCCCCTGTTGTTGCGGAGTTCCTTCCCTTTTAGGTCCATGCTGTTTCTGGCGTGCCCCTTGTTTTTGTGATGCTTGTCCTTGTCTCAGGTTTTTCCCGGCGCGAGGAGCCTCGTTTTGCGGTGGAGTGCCTCCGGGATGTGATACTTCGTTTTCCCGGGTTTGTCTCTCCGGGCGAGACGCTCCCTCCTCTTTCCGGACATTCCGATCCGGACGGGATCTGTTGCTTCTTCCTGATCCCCTGTAATTTTCAGGTTTTTCCGCATTTCCGGGATCTCCTGATTTCTCCGGTTTTCCTCCCGCCAATTTTCCGCCTTTCCTACCCGATTCTTTCCCTTTTCTTCCACCTCCTTTGGATGAACGAGAGGATATGCCACCTCTTCTGTTGTCACGGACAGGGTTATATTCCGGTGTCTCGCCTAATTCCGACGGTACAGGAATGCGGTAGATTCTTTTCCCCAGAAATTCTTCGATCTTGGAGAAACGATATTGCTCATCAGGTGATACAAAGGTGATGGCCATACCCGAATCGCCGGCGCGGGCCGTACGGCCGATGCGGTGTACGTAATCTTCCGCGTCGTAAGGTACATCAAAGTTGATTACCAGGGTGATATCATCAATGTCGATGCCACGGGCAACAATATCAGTGGCCACCAGGATATTCACCCGTTCATTCTTGAACTCATGCATCACATGGTTGCGCTGAGACTGATCCAGATCGGAGTGCATCTCTCCTGCCGACAATCCCATGTGTGTTAATATCTTGGCGATCTCTTTCACTTTCTGTTTAGAACCGGAAAAGAGAATTACCTTATTGGGCGCTTTCTCTTTGAAGAGATACTTGACAATATTGATCTTCTGCGCCTCATGGCAGATGTAGGCCGATTGCAGGATTGTTTCAGGCGGACGCGAAATGGCAATGGTGATGTCTGCCGGATCGCGCAGGATGCTCTTTGCCAGTTGCTGTATCTTGGGCGGCATGGTCGCCGAGAACATGATGGTCTGCCGTTCTTTGGGAAGCAGCTTTTCAATCTTCATGATATCATCATGGAATCCCATGTCCAGCATCCGGTCCGCCTCATCCAGGATAAAGTATTTCACCCCCGAAAAATCGATATTATATAGATTGATATGCGACAGAAGCCTTCCCGGCGTGGCGATTACCACATCAGCGCCGCTCATCAATCCTCTTTTTTGTATATCCCATGCTTCTCCGTCGTTACCACCATACACAGCGACCGAGGAGAAAGGCGTGAAATAGGAAAAACCCTCCATCTGTTGGTCAATCTGCTGGGCCAGTTCTCGTGTCGGAGCCATCACGATGGCATTGATCTTCCCTTCATCGTGCGCGTCGGTCTGCAGGTTATTCAGCAAAGGCAGCAGAAAAGCCGCGGTCTTCCCTGTGCCGGTCTGGGCGCAGGCGATTACATCCTTTTTCTCAAGGATCACGGGAATGGCCCGCTCCTGTATGGGGGTAGTCTCTCTGAAGTTCATTGCCTGCAGGCCTTCCTGCAGGGTGTCGCAAAGGGGTAGTTCGGTAAATAACATGACTCATTGATAGTTTACACAAAGATACAATGAATAATTGATTTTTTCGGAATCAGTGAAAAATAATGTGACACAGCTGTTTTTTCTTTCCAAAAATAGTTATACCTTTGCACTCGCTTTTGAGCAAAACCAAGGAGAGATGGCAGAGTGGTCGATTGCGGCGGTCTTGAAAACCGTTGAAGTGAGAGCTTCCGGGGGTTCGAATCCCTCTCTCTCCGCTGAAACCGGCAGACCACGCCGGACAGTAACTGGACAAAAGCCTACAAGTCAATGATTTGTAGGCTTTTTTGTTTGTATTTTGTCCAGCATAAAAGACACCAAAAAGACCTCAAAAGACACAAATCTGTGCCTAAATCGTTACCGATTCCATACCGGACAAAAACGGTAACGATTTGTCCAAAAATGACCTCTTGCTGTCCAAATTTGTACAGCCTGTATATATCTCACAATTAATACATTAAAAGTAATTTTGTAACAATGAAAAGTGAGATTATGAAAAGTACATTCAAAGTCCTTTTCTACCTGAAAAAAAGGTCGGAAAAGCGTAATGGAGAGGTGTCGATTATGACAAGAATTACCGTTGATGGAAAAATTTGCCAGTTCAGTACGAAACAAAGCATCCTTCCCGAGAACTGGAATGTGAAAGCTGGAAAAGCCACAGGAAAGTCTGCCGGACAAATCAACAAGCTACTGGACGACATCGAAGCTTCCCTCAACCAAATCTACCAGGAGCAACAGCGGCGAGACAACTACGTTACTGCCGAAAAGGTAAAGAATGAGTTCCTGGGCCATTCAGAGAATCATGCGACATTACTGGATTTGTTTGGGAAGCACAACAACGATGTGAAACAACTCATCGGTATATCCAAATCCGCATCTACCCACCAAAAGTATGAAGTAACCCGGAAGCACCTTGAGAATTTTATAAGATACAAGTGCAATCTGTCGGATATTGCACTGCAAGAGATAAACCTAATGTTTATCACCGATTTTGAAGTGTATCTTAAAACGATCTGCAAATGCAATTCCAACACCACAGCCAAATTTATGCAGTTTTTTAAGCGCATCGTTCTGATTGCCCGAAATAACGGAATTATTATTGGAGATCCTTTTGCGAATTACAAAATCCGGCTGCAAAAAGTGGGTAGAGGCTATCTTACGGAAGATGAAATCAAAAAAAATACTAGAACTCAACCTTGTATCCGAAAGGTTGGAACATGTTCGTGATTTATTTATTTTTTCTTGTTTTTGTGGTTTGGCTTACATAGATGTGGCAGGTCTTAGAAAGGAGCATATCCGCAAATCGTTTGACGGCAACCTTTGGATTATGACCAAACGGGTGAAGACAGGCACAGATGTCAATGTTCCGTTATTGGATATTCCCAAAATGATCCTGGACAAGTATAAAAACAAGCTCCCAAATGGGGAAATCCTTCCAATAATCTGTCTAACCATGTCTGCATTGGAGTTTTACCATAGCAATGTTTACCGGTATGAGGTCTTTCATTGTTATAGTATTCCAACCAGACATCCACATCGGTTTGAAGTTCTTCCAGATTGTTATAAATCTTTTTACGGAATGCCGTGGCATAGAACTCATCCTGCATAGTCCTGTGGAACCGTTCGCAAATACCATTGGTTTGGGGACTCTTGGCTTTGGTCTTACTGTGTTCTATGTCTTAAAGTATTGATATAATTGGAGGAACATCACGGATAATATCAGATATTTCTTGTTCTTTCTCCTGAATTACAGAAGTTAGCTCTTCCGATATCTGATATATCCGATCCATCATTATTGTTATGCTTATATTTTGTTTTATCAGCGATGTAAATACATATCCAAGTGCTTGCCTGTTAGCGATATTCTGTCTGTAATTATATCTTTGGGATAACCTTCGAATATAATTTCTCCACCAGCTTTACCTGCACCAAGCCCCATGTCTATAATCCAATCTGCCTGACTGATAATATCCATGTTATGTTCGATGATAATAACCGTGTTTTTATCATCGACTAACTTTTCGAAAAGTTTAAGAAGTCTTGATATATCCGAACCATGAAGTCCTGTTGTCGGTTCATCAAAAACATATATATTCCCTTTATTCCCTAATTCGGTTGCAAGTTTCAGACGTTGGCGTTCTCCGCCTGAAAATGTGTTTAATGATTGCCCTAATGTCAGGTAATCCAATCCAACTTCACAAAGCCTGTCAAGTGGCTGTGTTATTTTCCACTCACTAAAAAAGACATTTGCTTCATTAATGGTCATTGCCATGATATCCGTAATGCTTTTTTCTTTCAGTTTGTATTGCAATACTTCCGGTTTAAATCCACTACCGTTGCAATGCTCGCAACGTACTTCCACTGCATCTAAAAAAGCGAGATCTGTCGAAATAATACCCAAACCTTTACATTCTGGACAAGCTCCATCCGAATTATTACTGAATAGCGATTGCTTAACTCTGTTCTCTTTCGCAAACAACATCCTTATTACATCCAATATGCCTGTGTATGTTGCAATGTTTGACCTTTTACTGCCACGTATGGCACTCTGGTCTATTACAACTATATCTTTATATTGATTGGTCAATGACTTGACAAGCGAACTTTTACCTGAACCTGCGACCCCTGTAATGACTGTTAGTATCTCTTTTGGGATTTGTACCGAGATATTTTTCAAATTGTGAAGAGAACTATTCTTCACAAAAAGATAATCCGATGCTTTTCTGTATTTGTCTTTGAGATAATTCTTACGATTGAGATAATACCCTGTTGGCGTTTCTGCTTTTTTCAAGTCTTCAAAATTACCTTCATAAACAATATTACCCCCATCGTTACCTGCTCCGATTCCCATATCAACAATATGGTCGGCAATGGCTATCACATCCGGATCATGTTCTATAATCAGGACTGTATTACCTTTGTCCCGTAATTCGATTAACAGTTTATTCAATCGTTCTACATCGTTCGGGTGTAATCCGACACTTGGCTCATCGAATATATAAGTGAGATCGGTCAAACTACTTCCTAAATGCCTGACGAGCTTAATTCGTTGCGATTCTCCACCCGACAATGAAGATGTTTCCCTGCTTAAAGTCAAATAACCTAAACCAATAGCCATTAAGTTTTCAAGATTCTCAATAATAGCACTCAATAGTGGTGTTACAGAACTATTGGCTAATGTTCTAATAAATTCAAGAAGATCATCGACCTGCATGTTACAACAATCTGCGATATTCTTTTCTTCTATTTTGCAGGTCAATACCTTTGGATTCAGCCGACTTCCGTTACATTCTGGACAAATACCTTGCTTTACGACTTCTCTGTATCGGGATGCGTTCTTCCCTCCAATTTCTTTCGACTCTTTTTTAAAGAAGCTACGTTCAAAACGTGGTAAAATTCCTTCATATATACCTGTTTTCGGAAATCGGGGATCAGCCTTCGTTAGCTTCAATCCATTTGCATAAACAAGATTATACCATTCTTCTTCTGTATAATCCTTTATCTTCTTATCGTTGTCAAACAGACCTGAATATACATAACGCGTCCAACGCCATCCACCGACTTCAAATGTTGGAAACCTTATTGCTCCTTCATTTAATGACTTTTCCTTATCTATCAATTCATTCAAATCGACGATGCTCGTTTTACCCAAACCCTCGCAACAAGAACACATCCCTTGAGGATTGTTAAATGAGAAAACAGTGGAATGACCGACAAATGGTTTCCCTATACGAGAAAACAATAACCTTAAAAGCGAATATATATCGGTGATTGTTCCAACAGTTGAACGGGCATTTCCTTCTATCTTTTTTTGATTGACAATAATTGCCACAGCTAAGTTTTCTAAACTATCGACATCGGGTTTCCCATATTGCTGTAACCGATGACGAATAAAGCTATCATAAGTTTCATTCAAGAGCCTTTGCGATTCAGCAGCAATCGTATCAAACACCAATGAAGTCTTCCCTGAGCCAGATACTCCGGTAAATACGGTTATCTTCTTTTTGGGTATCCTGACTGAAACATCTTTCAGGTTATTTTCTCGTGCACCCTTGACTATGATTTCATTTTTACTCATATTATGAACTTTATTTTTGTAAAGGTAGCACGTTCTAATCTCTTGAACAATAAGGGATAAATCTTTCACCCCATGATAAATTTATCCCTATTTGACTAATAAATGATTATCTTTGTAATAGAATAAATAACAAAGAAGGAATTTTATGTATGTAAAGAAAAATCCGATGGATTATTCCGATTGTTCAGTACGTATTGCAATCGATATTTTATCCTCAAGTTGGAATGCGTGGCTGATATCGGAAATAGATAAAGGAGTTGCAAGACCATGCGACTTACAACGCAGTATAAGTGTTGCCCCCAAACGTGTATTGACAAAGCAATTAGGGGAATTAGAAAAGATGGGGATATTGAAAAAGAAAATATATCCGGTACTGCCGATGAAGGTAGAATATTATCTGACTGAAGCAGGTAAAGAGTTGATCCCAATCATTGACCAGTTATGGCAATGGGGTGATAAATACAAAGAAGGTTTTCTTAAAAGAACTGAAAGTAAATGATTTATAATCTATTCGATGTTTTTAAATTTCAGATATTATTCTAAGATAGAAGATTTTCTTTTGCACTGGGATTATGCTGAAAGATAGCCCCAACAATTTGGCAATTATTCAATTCTTTACAATCTCCACAGGTATTAAATCCTTTTTCATCTACACATTTACGAATTTCACATAGATTGCTGCAAAATACAGTTTTTGCTCCGTCAAAACGGCATCCCATACAATTAATATGCTCTGCTGTTATTTCCGTATTGTTCAATTCACTCCATTTTTGAGCAGTTTTTTCTCTTAGCTCATTGTCATTTGTGACAGTAGCTATGCGGGCATCGCAACTTTCGCAATCTAATCCGCAACATGCAATTAATTGTTTCATCAATTTTTATTTATTATGCATGAAGATACTCAATCTTTCTGTTTATCCAAAGTCTAACTGCTTTGTTTAGTGCAAGGTGCAAGTATCTATATATAGATAAGCTTGCACCTTGCACTAGCTCTAAAATATTAATAATCAAAACTCTTTTATATAAAGAAAGAATGAGTAACTTTGAACCTGAGTTTTATGGCGACAACAGCAGACTAAGAGAAGTCAGGAGCAACACTTTTTTGAGCGCTCCTAATCGTACCCCATAGACCTTAAAATAGAAATAAAATATTGAACTTCAATAGGGTGGAGGTGCTGGTTCATCGACCTCTCTCCGCTGGGAGGTCTGGACAAAACCAGACAACAAACGGACAAAAACCTACAAGTCAATAACTTGTAGGTTTTTTTGTTTCTACTATGCCCATCATAAAGGACACGAAAAAGCACCAAAAAGACACAGTTTTGTGCCTAAATCGTTACCGATTCCGTTCCGGACAAAATAGGTGACGATTTGTCCGAATTTGACCTCTCGCTGTCCAAATTTGTACAGTCTGTATATATCTCACAATTAATAGATTAAAGGTAATTTTGTAACATTAAAAAGTGAGGTTATGAAGAGTACATTCAAAGTCCTTTTTTACTTGAAAAAAGGCGCAGAAAAGCGAAATGGAGAGATAATTATTATGGCAAGAGTTACCGTTGACGGGAAAGTCTGCCACTTCAGTACGAAACAAAGCATTCATCCCGACAACTGGAACGTAAAAGCCGGAAAAGCCACCGGTAAGTCATCCGTACAAATCAATAAGCTACTGGATGATATCAAGGCATCCCTGAATCAAATCTACCACGAACAGCAACGGCGTGATAACAATGGGCTTATTTAGGGCGACCCTTTTGCAAATTATAAAATCCGCTTACAAAGGGTTGACTGTGGCTATCTTACAGAAGATGAAATCAAAAAAAACCTTGAACTCGACTTGGTTTCCGAAAGACTGGAACACGTCTGGGATTTATTTATCTTTTCCTGCTTTTGCGGTTTGGCATACATCGATGTAGCCGGACTTAAAAAGGAACATATCCGTAAATCATTTGACGGAAATCTATGGATTATGACGAAACGGGTGAAGACCGGAACGAATGTCAATGTTCCGTTGCTGGACATTCCGAAGATGATTTTGGATAAATATAAAGACCGGTTACCTCATGGTAAAATTCCGTCAATTCCGAAGGCAAAACCAATGAAGCGACCAAAAAGGTGGATGAACCTTTGAAAAAAGGCCAGACCCAGCTTACCGAAAAACAGGTAGAGAAGCAGGAAAAAAATGAAGCCAAAGAAAATAAGCAGTCAGGAACTCCAAAGAAATCAAGGAGATACAAAATGTAATAATTCGTATCTTTGCCACAGAAAGTTCCATTATGAATAGATTTTATCCTATCGTAATTGAGATTTTTTTGTGGTTAGCACCCGGTGGGAACGCTGGGTGCTGTTTTAATAATGTATTGACGTATGGAAACTGATAATAAATTTATAGCGTACTTCGATTTTCTGGGGTACAAAAGTTTTATAATGAATAACTCCACAGAAGAGGTCAAAAGACGGCGGGGACATATTTTCAGAGATACTGAAAATGCTATTGGAAAAGGTAAATTGATAGAAGCTCCATATGGCTATATTGCCGATATAAATAGGTCAAAAATAAATAACAATTTACGTTACTTTCAGCCGAAGATAAAATTCTATGTTTATTCCCTATGTTTTTCGGAAATTCCGTTTTTTATAATAGGCGAGATTTCGTCTGTATGAGTTATTACTAATTGGTGCATTGCTCTCGTACATGAAATATATAACATACTTCTATCAATGTCATTTTTGTAGTTTGACTTATTTACAAAAGGGATTATTACACTATCAAATTCAAGCCCTTTCGATAAATACGCATTTGTCAAAATAACGCCATTGGAGAATGTTGTACAGTTTGAATCAAGTAAATAAATATCCACATTTTGTTTTTTAAATTTTTCAGATAAGAAAAATAGCTCTGTATCATTCTTGCAAATTATTGCTAGTGAGCTGTATTTTTTATTATCACAAAAACCTCTTGCTCTTTTAATTATTTCTTCAATTTCATCATTAGAATTATTAAATGATTGGATTACAGGTAACTCTCCATGCCTTTCAATGGCGATGAGGTCTTTATTATAGAATATTTTTTGAGCGAAATTTACGATTTCATAAGTTGAACGATAGCTGTTATTTAAGCAAACTAAATCGGCATAAGGGAAGATTTTAAGCATTCCAGTTATGTCGTTCTTTGTATAAGGGTTTAATGATTGATTGAAGTCGCCCAAAAACGTCATTTTGCAGTTAGTTGTTTTAGAGTGTAATTAGCAAATTTACAATGTACAAAAAATGGCAATGTTGAGTGTACAACTTTTGGCAATATCCAATGTACAGGTTTAACATTACATTAACTATCTCTTTTTTATTGTATTCAACTGTTTTTTTATTCTTTCTCAAGGAAAGTTTTCCGGTTGTCCATACGGTAACCGTTTCCCTCGAACCTGATCACCTCGCAACGATATAGCAGTCGATCCAGGATGGCTGTGGCTAACACTTCATCATCCAGTGTCTCCGCCCACTGGCTGGGTGACTTGTTAGTGGTGATGATGATCGAGCACTGCTCATGCAGGTGATTGATCAGATTGAACAGAGCCACCGCTTCACTCTTTTGCACCGGGAACATCATGATGTCATCTATGGCAATCAGGTGTGCCTTGGTGTATCGCTTGTAGGTGCTCATTGCCGATGAGATGATTTCTTTCCTGTTGAGCACGCCTATCAGGTCAGCCATGGTGGTAAAATAGGCCCTATAACCTTTCTTGATGGCATCATTGACCAGTCCCCCGGCCAGGTATGTTTTGCCCGTACCGCTTGGACCCATCAGCACCAGGTTGTATAGCTGATCGACCCAGAGCAGCTCCCTGAGCTGTGTCATCTGCCTTATGCCGATGCTGCCCGAGGCCTTGTGATCGTACTCGTCAAGCTCGTGTGCACGTGGCAGACGTGCCAGTTTGGTCCTGCGCCGGTAATCATTCAGCTGTCGCTGCTCTAGCTCTTTTATAAGCATGTTCTCCAGGAAGTCCGCGTATCCCGGTGTATCTATACTCGCCTGGTGAAGCATCGGCTGCAAGTTTTTGCTCAGGTATCCCAAACGAAGTATGCCGGCATATTGCTTCATGTTTTCTATCTGCTTCATAGCTCCATGATTTGATCGTACCGGTTTATCTTGCTTCTCTCGGGGATGTATGCATCCGTGTCATACTGACTTGTTTGAACACCGTCATGCAACACGCTTACAACAGGCAAGGGCATCTTCTCCCGGCGTTTTAACTCCCGGTAATGTGATGCGGCTTCTTTCAGGTAAAGGGCGTTGTGGAGCCCATTGTCGAGGCAGTAATCAAGTGCGCTGCCAACGATCTCCTCACCATATTCGCCCATCACCTCCCTTGTCATTTTCAGATTGTCTCTCAGATAACGGGGCTTATACTTGTGTATCTCCTCTATGAACAGGTGCAAAGTGTTGTTGCCCTTCCAGATCGATAGGACTTCCTGCTTGAAGACCTCGAGCCTGGAGTTCCGATCCCGTCGATAAGTTGTGCTGCCGATTACCTTGCCTTTTTCAAGACTGACGGGGTGCTCGGCCAGAAGGATGCCTTGCCGGTTGGAAAGCGAAAGGGTGCCATCCTTGACCTTGAGTAATACCTCCGGTCCCTTCCCGTTATAGGTGCCATATGGGACCCTGTAGAAGTTCCCCTTGTAACTGATTGTGTTATCTTTTCTCACCGTGTAGGTGGGAATCTCATCCCGGGGGATTGCCGGTGAGGGGCGAAAAAAGGAGAGATGCTCCTTTTCAATCAACCACACGTCATGGGGCAGGCGCTTCGTCGTGGCATGTTTGGTGCCGTTCGCCTTGCGCTCCAACCAGCTCAGGACTTCCTCGTTGAGGCGATCCATATCGTGAAAGGTACGCGCGCGAAGAAAGTTGTTTTTCACGTATCCTACCACGTTCTCAACCCGGCCTTTGCTCTGGGGATCGGCCTTGCGGCAGAACTCAACGCTGATACCACGTTCATCCCTGTAGCGACGAAAATCATCAGCCAGGAGATAATCGCCAAGGTTCTCACTTTTCAGAAACACCGAGTCCTGATCATAGAGAAGCTTCCCGGGGATACCCTCTATATACCTGAAGGCCTGCTCGTGAGCCTGGACGGCTGTTTTCCCGGTGAAGGGAGTTGTTTGGAAAAACACATATTTGTAGCGACTGCGTGACAGGACAAGGGCAAAAAAATAAACCCTGCGCCTACTGCCGTCCAAACGTCGCATCTGTGCTGTACCGAAGTCAACCTGCGCCTGGCTGCCATATGCAAACTCTTCCAGGGCTTCCGTCTGGCGGATCTTCTCCGGTACAGGGATCTTCTCCTGACGCCGCACGTGCTGGACAAAGTTGTATACAGTCCTTTTATAATAAGCAATCTGGATTCTTCATTTCGAATAATCGTATTCTGGTCTTTTTGTATGGTTGAAACAATATTCTTCATTTTATCGCTAGAAGATTTACTCAACTCTTCTTGCAGAATATTATCGTAAATGTGTTCGGACGAATCAAACATAAACTCCATCTCTCCATGTTTTATTCGATATTGCCTTTTTAGGCTTATTCTTCCTTGAATTTCTCCCACCGGTGCATTGTATTTTGCTTGCCCTAATCCATAATCATAAAACATATTGCTAATCGGAGTTCTCCAATCATATATGAGATTAATGTTATTTTCAAAATTATGAAATGGACGAATGCCAATGTAGATATTTATAGAATCCGATTTACCGTTTTCCCAAAAATCAATTCTACCAAAATACGGAGAATCAACTAATCTTTGGAGTTCCTTTAGTTTTGTGACTTTGTTTTCACCACTTTCTGCGGTAAGAGCCATAAACTGATGCATTGTTTCCTTTTCTCCTCGATTTTCTCTTATATATTCTTTTTGTTCTATTAATTCAGATGCTTTTAGATGCGCTAATTGTTTAATCTTACTTATTGAATTTTGAATTTGCTTAATTATTTCTTCAAGATATTTAATTTCCTGTTTTTTTGTTTCATTGAATATTTTCATATTTTTATCGTTTTGTTAAATGAATATTCATTCATTAATTAGTCAAAAAAAATTAAGGCTTTAATCCTTTTAATACTTGGTTTAATGCCGTATTTATTACTTCTTGGTTCAAAACAAATGCTTTTGAAGATTCTTTTTGTTCATCAAATTTTAATAACTGATATAAAGGGGCGAAAGCTAAAGACCAGTATATTTCGAATGACACGAAAAATAACTCTTTTCTTTTTATTGACAAGTTAATCCAATTACCCAATAGATTACCATATTGGTCATTTAGGGAGTTGGTTATTGTATTATATATAGGTGAATATCTGACTTTTTCAACAAATTGAACTTCCAGTGGAAACTTTTTATAGTAGTTATATCTATTTTTCCACTGTAGTCTTAAACCTTCATCGAAATGCATATTCGGATTGAAGTTTTCTAAACTGGAGTCTAAGATTCTAAAACCAAGCTCCATAGAAAGCTTATACATAAAATCATCTTTATTCTTATAATATATATATATTGTTCCCGGTGAAATCTTGGCAGCTTTTGCTAATTTATTAATACCAAATCCTTCAAGTCCTTCGGCAACTACCATTTCTATGGCTTTCTGCTTTAATAAAAGCTCTTTTTGTTCGTCTTTCTGTCTCATGCTGCAAAGATAGAAAATATAAATGAATACCCATTCATTTTATGTCATTTTTTACGAATAAGTAAAAAATTAGTGCGAGGTGCAAGCTATATCTATATAGACTTGCACCTCGCACTAATGATAATAAGTTAATTTACAAACGGTTTTGTATCTCAAAAATATGTTGTACCTTTGAACCCAAGATATATGCAGACAAGCAGAGGTCAAAAGTGGACAAACTGGTCTCTGAAATTTGTGCCTATTTCGTTACCGGTAATAAATTTGGAAAAATAAAGCATTGACTTTTAGATACATGGAGACAAGGTTCATCGACTCTCTCTCTCCGCAATAAAGGGTGTAAATCAAGAAGTTATGCGATTTACACCCTTTGTTGCACCCAAATCTTTTTACTGGTTGAAATATAAATAATTTATGTTTTCACAGACTTCCTTTTTCAGGCTCTTCAGAAGCAGGGTGTATTGCTCCTGTGGAAGATGAAGCACCAGTTCAAGAATGGCAGTTTCAAGAACTGTTATATCATTATGGTCCAAATAGAACTGAGCAATGAATTTCTGCTTGTCAAAAGAAAAATCATTGTTTGCAAGCCAGTCTTTGTATATTCTTTTTTCAAGGAATGCTGTTACATGGCAGTTACATGAAATCAATGCAATAACTTCAAGAGAAAAATCAAATACATTGTTTATTAATAGATTATGAAATGATTTATTCTTTAGAAGTTTCTGATGAGCAATATTTCCATATCACAGTTACATGGTGGTTACATGAAATCATGCCCAATAAGGTATGTATTTGACATACCTACGGTTCTTATTCTCAGGGTCGGCTTCTTTGATTAAATTGATTGCCCCCAACAATTGCATAAGGAGCCACATCTTTCGTAACCGTAGAATTAGTGGCAATCATACAAAATTTACCGATAATCAATTTGTCACCAAGAAAATCATAATGGTATTTTACATTTTTCTCGAAATTCAGAGCATCCTCAAAATCCTCGTAATAAGTATAATCACCTACGATTATGGGATGATGTTTTTGAGAAAACATAATCTTTTTTGTCCGTTGAGCGGATATTTTTCGTTTTTATCGGGTCCCGTTCCTGTCATAATTTATTCGTTATTAAAAAATTGTCTAAATTCCAAGCCGAAATGTGTTCAATTCCCTCATTGGTGGGGATTTTATAGTCATCCATACTCACCACGTATTTATCAAAATTATCTTCAATAAGCTTCAACGAACGGTATTCTCTTTCGATGGTTTTTTCCTCAGTCAATTGAAGTGTTACTTGCAGATAAATTCGGCGTTCGCCTTTAATTGCCACAAAATCCACCTGGGTGTCTTTTATCGTTCCCACATACACTTGAAATCCGGCACGTCGCAAACTCAACTCCATGGGGTTATTGTTCCAAAAGTTGTACTTTCGTATGGAGTTAATTATTTCAATCATGGTTGAATAATTTCCGCAAATATAATTATTTTCAAACAGAGATGAAAATATACTTGGTTTTTATTCCAATTATCTTGCTATAACTGATTAAACTTACTCCTTGCACTGGCTATTATATCGCCGGCAATGTCAATGTAGGGCGTCATCGCCTTGTAATCGCCGTGCCCGTCCATTTCCTCACCACATTTGCCGGAATGCCGGGCGAAAGGGCGTTCAAAAAGCCCAATTGTTTGCCGATAGTACTGTTGCGCAAATCTTTTGTATCGCGTAGGAAATCAACACATTCTGTTAATCCTATTTCGTCGAAAAAGTAACATTCGGATTAAATGCCTTAAGATGATTTTTTACGGCTGTAAATTTCTCGTAAGTGGAATCTGTCCGGTTGTTTTGCTGGCCACATTGGCAGGCGAGGTCATAAACGTGATTTTTTTGTCCACCAGATTGGTGGCGAGACTATTCAGATTTTTTCCTTATTTTTTCTGGATCCGTTAGTCTCCTTTTTCTCATATTGAATAAAGGAGATCCTGCCGTCGCTTTCCACAAATGCTTTTTTCACATCGCTGATATTCTCCATTCCGTTTTCCCGCAGTGAATTCATTAATTCATCCTTTGTCAGCAATTCTTTGCGCATGTTTCTCAGGTTCAAATTCCCGTCTTTGATGATCAAGAGAGGCGGATGCTCGAAAATTTTTTGAAAGAAGGTGAAGCGATATGTCAATTGATTGACCCCGTGGTTGCAAAGCAGGAAAACGAGCAACATGACAATGCCGTCGCCGAGGGTGGTGAAATCTCCCAGAGCATGCGATGCGGCTTCTGTAAGCAGCAAGACGAAAACCAAGTCCATCGCCGTGAGCTCGCCGGTGGTACGGCGGGTGAGGATGCGAAGCATGAAGAGGATGAAAAAATAGAGCGCCATGCCACGAACAATGAGTTCCAGCACAGGGTATTCAGGGATAAAGACATCCTGCCAGTTGTCGGGTGAAAATTTCATTCCGGGTTGAGGGGTTTCTTCAGTTTCTTTACGGCCGGGCCGGTGAGCACTTCGCCATTGATTCCGAACCGGGAACCGTGGCAAGGACAATCCCACGATTTTTCTTCGCTGTTCCATTTGACAGTGCAGTGCAGGTGGGTGCAGTCGCTTTGCAATATATGTTCCTTGCCCGTGTCGTCCTTATATACGGCCAATGAGTATCCTTCGTAGTTGACCACTTTACCTTGTCCGTTTTCAAGGGCGGCCAGTGTCCTGATTTTGTCCACCGAAAACCGGTCAAACAGAAGATGTTTTACTACATCTGCGCCCTCTTTCACGAAATTGGTAAACGATGCGAGCGGCTTTGTGCGGGCGGGGTCGAAGAGCTTTTTGTATATACTGTCGCCTGTGGCAACGAGGTCGGACAATGTTTTGGCGGCCAGCGTCCCGAAAATCATTCCATTACCGGTGTAGCCCGTGGCACAGTACACATTGTCGGGACTACCGGGAAGATGCCCGATGTAGGGCAGTCCGTCCGCCGACTCGTAAAATTGCGATGACCATCTGTATGCTACGCGTTCGATGTCGAAATACCGGCCTACGTAATTTACCAATCTTTCAAAGCATTCGTTCGTATTTTCAATGTCGCCTGTTTTATGGTCTTCCCCTCCGGCAATCAGGTACTCCTCGCCATTGATGACGTGCGTGCGGTAGTAATGGTACGCTTCATACAAGTCGTAACCGAGCGCCTGCGGATAATTGTTATCCCTCAGTTTCAAGGCGACAACATAGCTGCGGTAGGGAGCGTTCCTGAAGTGCATGATGTTTTTGCCGGGCGGCAAATGAGTGGCATATATAACGTGGTCACACACGATATTGCCTTGTTGGGTGGATACCACAAGGTGATCCCCTTCTTTTTCCACCCCGGCGACTCGGCAACCTTCCACGAACCTCCCGCCATCCTTCACATATTCACCCATCAAGCTTTTTATATACTTTATGGGATGGAATTGCGCCTGACCCGGTATTTCCACCACTTTTGTGGAGGGTATCCCAAAAGGATTTATCCCGGTTTCATTCATTTCGATGCCTGCCTTCCGGCTTCCTTCCACCAGGTCGTCGAGGATTTTTTCCTGCTCCTCGTCCAATGAAAACAGGTAGGCCGTGCGGGGCGAATAGTCGCAATCGATATTGAATTCAACCACATTGCCGTGTATGATTTCCAGCGCTTCGCCGGCAGCCAGAGCCAGCAGTTTGGCCGCATCCAATCCAAAATCATCGATGACCTCGTCATAAGAAGCATCAAAAAAAGTATTCAGATGGGCGGTTGTGCCACTTGTAGTGCCGTGCCCCATGTTGGCGGCTTCTATTATCATACAGTCAAATCCTTTTTTCTGAAGATTCAACGCGGTGGTGACGCCTGTGATCCCGGCACCGACGATCACCACGTCAAGGTGGGTTCTATTCACGTCATTTTCGTGTCCATATACCTTGATTTCGGATTGCCAGAGGCTTTCCAATGCTCCGTCTCGTTTCATACAATGGTTTGTTTAATGGAAAAATGTTTCTTTGAAGTTGTCAACCGGATAATGGATAACCCTGAGCTGTCATAGCATGGGTAAGACCCTCCCTTTCCGCAAATAACCGGTGTTGCTGGATAACCGCGTTGATGTACCCTGGCTCTGGAATTCTGTTCTTATTCCTGTCCAGATCATACAAGCCGCAGTTGCTGTATCGATTCAAGTCATCCCAATCGGGCCTGTCAAGCACGGGATATATGCAAATCCCCCATATCGGGACCTGCTTCTCCAATGCTGTTAGGCATTCGTTTGTTATTTCCTCCATCCACGGAACGCGCCCTACGCCGAAATGCCCCGTTTCGGCTAAAAAGAGGGGACGTTCGTACCGGTCATAAACCTCTTGCAGGAGCTGGTGCAGGGGCACCCGTTTCTTTTCCGTTTCGGGCCAGGGAAGCGTGTCGGAATAAATGATCCACTGACAATTCCAGTAATAATTAAGCCCCACGATATCGAGAAAGGATTCATCGCCTCCCAGTTCCGGGCACATCTTGCCCGATATCATGTCCATTGCCTGGTACGCGTATTCGTTCACCTCATGCAGATGGCCCGGTGTGGCCGAACCGTCCCCGTGAATTTTGACCAAAGGCTCGGCCCAGATTATCCTGCAGGCCGGGATGGTTCTTTTCAGGGCTTTAACGCCGATGATTGCAGCCTTGCACAGATGATACTTCACGTCCCATCCGCTGTTTGCGGCGTAAGGAGTCGTGCCTCTGTCTTCGCCCGAGAACCACGATAAAAAGCTTATTTCATTGATGGGAATCACCATCAGATTTTGTTTTGCGTGGGCTTTGTAAAACCGGGCGAAGGCTAGGCAGAGTTTTTCGAACCGCTCGCAGAACATTGGGTGTGTGGGGAAAAGATCGTCGGGATAGCCAAAATGGATCAAGTCCCAAATTTGTTGGATGCCGTGTCTTTCCGCTGCCGAAATGCGGCTCGAAATGTTGGAGAAATCATATTCTTCCTTGGTTTTCTCCACCTCGCTCCAGCAAATCCCTTCCCGTACAACGCGGATCCCCATATCGCTCAGTAGTTGGTAATCCTGTTCCACACGGAAGTGGTGTTCGGTTTCTTTCAAAAGATTAATCCGCTCTCCCTTGCGGTTCAACTGATCGGCACATTCAAATCCTCCCATGAAAAAGGTTTTAAACGGATTACGCGTGAATGGGTCGATCATTTATTCTCCTCCTTTTCGAGTTTGTCAAAAAGGTCTAAGGCATTTTTAAACGCCTGATCCATGTTGAAGTATTTATAATTGGCCAGCCGCCCCACAAAATAAATGTCTTTCAACTTATCGGCTTCGCGTTCGTACATTTCATAAATCTCCCGGTTTTTTTTATTGGGTACCGGATAATAGGGCTCCCCTTCGTCCGTAGTGTATTCTTTCACCACCGTGGTCTTTTCGGATTTTTGATTTCCGAAATGTTTGTATTCGATAATGCGGGTGTAACCGACCTCCTTGCCGGGATAGTTAATGACCGAATTTTCCTGGAAATATTCCTGATCGATAGTTTCGGTCACAAAATTGATGGACCGGTATTCCAGTTTTTCCTGCAGGCTGTGTCTAAAGTCGAAAAAACGGTCGATAGGGCCGGTGTAAAACAATTTCTCGCAATCACTGAATTCATCCTTCACATCAAAATAGTCCGTATTCAACAGTACTTCAATACGGGGATGATCGAGCATTTTTTTGAAAAGGTGAGTGTATCCGCCTTTGGGCAGGGCCTGGTATTTATCGGTGAAATAGCGGTCTTCGAAATTGGTTCTCACCGGGATGCGCTCAAGCACGGATGCGTCCAATTCAGCGGGATACTTATCCCATTGCTTTACGGTGTAATATTTGAACATTTTTTCGTACAAGTATTCACCTATCTTGTTCAGCACGGCCTCTTCTCCGTTAGCCGGGGAATCTATTTTCACCCGGTTGGCTTCGAGCCAATCTTTCATTTGCTCTTCCGTTTGTATGTTTTCTCCAAGGAGCGTGTTCACGGTGGTTATATTCACCGGAACGGGCACCGTCTTATCGTCCACCCTGGCCAACACCTTGTGCTCCCACGGATACCATTCGGCAAAACGGTTCACGTATTCCCACACCGTTTCATCGTTTGTGTGAAATAAATGCGCCCCGTACTTTGAGACGAGAATACCGTTCCGGTCGACGTAGTCGAAGCAGTTGCCCCCGATATGGTCGCGTTTTTCTATCAACAACACCCGTTTTCCGATGGAGGCATACCTCTCGGCTATGACGGATCCGGAAATGCCGGCGCCGATTATGACGATATCTGCATGTTCTTTCATACCGAAACAGTTTTCCTCATTATATCCCTCATTTTCTCCACAGTGGTCTCCCACGAAGTGTTTTTGAGTATTTCGGCGTATTCTTCAAGCATCCTCTTGTTATCGATTTTGCTGTTGGAAATGGCCTCACAAAAATCGTCCGAAGTCTCAACCAGATTTACGCATGAGCTGTAATCCCGCACAACATCTCTTATTTTCGTCGAGATGATCGGTTTTTTTGCCGCCATGTATTCCAATGTTTTTGTCGGGCTGATGTATCTGGTGGAATCATTCAGGGCAAAGGGCATCATGGCTATGTCAAAAGCGGCCAGATAAGCCGGAAGGTCTTCATAATCTTTCATGCCTAAATAATATATGTTTTCCAACCACGGCAAATCATTTTCCTCGATTTTCACTACCGGACCTATCATCACGAAAGCCACATGAGGACTTTTGAGAGCGGTCTCCCTTAACAAATCCAGATCAATCCGTTCGTCAATCACCCCAAAATATCCTACTATCGGATTTTTTATATGGGCTAAGTCGTCAGGAAAATACAGGATGTCGCACGCTTTGGAAAAATGCGTTTCGTCGACCGAACTCTTGAAACAATGTGTGTTGGGATGGTCTTTCCTTTTAGCTTCATACAACGACTTTCCGCCTGTAAACACAATCTGTGAGGCTTTCATGAGAGCCTTCTCTTGAGCGATGAGCTCCTTGGCCGCGCCCTTAAAGAGAGAAAGCTCGTCCATGCAGTCATAAACCAACATGTCGAATTGGAATGTTTCCAGCACGGGAATAAAGGCGGCCGAATAAAACCATCCGATGGGAAATCGGGTATTCGGCATGTTTCTTTCAAGCAAGGCCGGAATTTCGTCTATTCTTTTTACTCTGGGCTGCCACACGTCTATATTGGGCGCAACCCTTTTCTTATGGAAAGTATTTTCTAAGCCGGGCTCGAAATGGATGGGCTCTTCAATTACCAGGATTTTGTAATGTCGGGATAATCGGGTTATCACATGTTGGGGGCGCTGGTAGACGAAACTCCAACGCAGGTGACAGAATACAATCACATCATAACCGGTTTCGTTCTTTTTTAAAATGGAGCGAGACGCATTTTTATCCGGATAGGTGATGTTGACACCCTGTTTGTTATTGTTAATTTTCATTTTTTATATAATCTTTTTAAAATATTGCAAAAATGCTATTCGTGTTTCACGGACAAATATCATGCAGTGGTAAACGATATAAGCAGACACCTGCTTAAGGAAAGAAAGGTTTTTAAAACGGGGGGAAGCCGATTCGGAGCAAGGCCATCTTTACACTATTCCTCTCAGCCCAAGAAAATAGTTTGAGGTAAAACCGAAGTATAGTTCTCCGCTATACTTCGGCCATGTTTGTTTGATTTTTTTACATCCGGGATTATCTTCCGCGAGAGTCGGATTTATCCGAATCCTTATTGCCCTTTGATCCTGAACGATCGTCGGAATCCTTTTTCGTGCTTTTGGAGTCGGATGATTTGTCGGCGCCTTTGCCTTGCTGTGAAGTAGAGCCTTGTTTACGGCCGTTGTCTTCGTTTGTTTTCTTTGAGTCCATAATTGTTTTTTTTTATTTTAAAACCCGATTCGTTTCGGGATACATGTATAAAACCGTTTATCTTCCCTTTTTGTTTTTGTCCTTACGCCCTGTTTAACCATTGTTATACATATATAACATTAAGATTTAAATGGGGTATGGAATCTCCCGCAGCATGCGGTCGGGCATCATGGAATGAAACCCCTGGAGATTAAAAAATACAAAATAACCCTAAAAAGAGGCCCCGAAAATTTGCCGGTGTCCTTTTTTATCCATACATTTGTTCCTAATATTCAAGAAGTCCTCTCTTCTCTGAGTCCATAATTGAGAAAATAGTTAGGTCTTCATGGCCCGGGTAACGGTTTTAGGCCGGATCCGGGCTTCTATTTTCCCATTAGGTATAATTAACGATTGTGTGTCCCAGCCCTTCCCTTTTTTAAATCGGTGTGCTTTTTCATTATCAGCAAATCCTCATAATTAAGCCGCATGATCTTTGATTTTCCCCTGCTAGTCATTTCGCTTAGTATTGGGATAACGCATGTGGAGGCTGAAAGTTATCATTGAAACTCATTCTGTTGAACTCCTTAGTCAAATCATGAACCATTAAAAAACGGGGTTTGTTTCCGATGAATCGGTACCCGCATTTTAACAAATGCGCCCCCCGAGAACCGGAACATGAGAGCACCCCAGGAACATTTTTTTTTGAGGAATGTTTATCATTATGTACACGCTTAAAAGAAAGGAGTTTATTATGGCAAAATATTCGAAAAAAGCACAGGACAAGATTGGGGAAGTCATGCGCGAGTTTAAAGAGGGCAAATTAAAGACCTCGGCTGGGAAAAAAGTAACCGACAGGGATCAGGCCATCGCCATCGGAATCTCGGAGGCGAAAGATTCGGGTTACAAAGTGCCCGAAGAAAAGGAAGGAGACTCTTCGAAAAAATCCAAGAAAGAGAACAAGAAAGAGAACAAGAAAGAATCCAAGAAAGAGAACAAGAAAGAATCCAAGAAAGAGAACAAGTAATCGGGGGGAACCGGTTTGGTTTCGGTTTAGCAACCGGTCATCAGGGTTTGCTGTGCAGTAACAACGGGATATCGGGCTGTTTTGGGGGCACACGTCCCGCTCGGGCTTGCGGGCGGTTTTGTTCTCCCCGGGAATGAAATTATTTGAATCCGCATTCTCGGCAATTCCAACTCCGTGTCAATGACAAAAAATCGACAAGTTGTATGTTGTCCTCAAAAATGGGGTGGTCGTTTTCGGCTCACCGGTAAAAGTATGTTTTTCTTTTTAAAGGTAATCAATATCTCTTGTTCAAGTTTTCTAAAATTTCATAATACCTCCTTGTCGCAAGTTCACTTGGAAATCCTTTTCTACAGAAAGAGAGCTTTGCCAACTTTGGCACAACACGCTCTACCACAATTTTTCCATCAACCGTTTTAGATTTGAGGGTTTCAAAGGCTTCAAGGAAACGACGGTCATTTTTGGCATAGTCATAAAAAGACAAGACATATACATATTGAAACAAATTGTAGTTTCTGAATGGGTATTCGACCTGCATAAATAGCGTACCAATTCCATAGTGGCACGGGCCGATTGGCTTGCGAATAATCCAATGCTCCAGCAAAAATTCAACAGCTCTATCCAGTGCAGGCTCATTGTTGAGATATTGACTAAAACGAAATGCGTCAAGTGCATTGAGCGTCGGTTGCGGATTTGAATACTCGGTTTCTTCCCCATGTCCGAAAGAAAATTTATTGCACCTCCAACCGCCATCTTGATACTGGATATCTAGGAAATGCTGAAAAGTTTTTTGAAGCCTTTTGTCCTCGGCATATCCCATGTGGCATAGCACGTTAGCGGCAATCGCTGTTTGGCAAGGATAGATACCTCCGGTCGGGTATATTCTAAATCGCCCATTCTCCTGCCATGCACTGAAAATCAAATCCGCAGCCGCTTTCAAAATAGGCTCTTGTGGTGACATTCCAAGTTCCAAAAGATAAAGCACACTATCAAAAGTGGAAAAGGGAGAGCCTTTAAGCAGTTTATTGTCTGGTGTTGCCCAAAGGTCTGCACCGTTATCATGTCGGTGAGACAGTATCGCTGCAACATCTGATAGATACTGTTTTTCTATTGCCATTTCCAAGTCCTCCTTGTAAAGAAATTTTGTCGTTGTACTGTTATTGTAGGTCATAAATAAGACAACAGACTGTCATATTTTATACGGCTTTTGAGTCTGTTCCAAAAATAACCTGTAATAGTCAAGACTTGTTCTGACAGCTTATTGTCCGATAGTACTTTTTGAGGCATTTACGCTATTTTCGTGTTTTTTGCTCCTCCACTTTTCCAAGGTGAGTTTTGTGAAGTGTTCTATGCGAAATTCATTCATCAATGGAACTAATTTGTTGTACTCTGTATGGCTGTAAGTGAATCCACATTTTTCCTGTGCCCTTTTAGACTTTTTGTTACCGTCAAAGTAACCACACCAAACGGCAGTCTTACGTAAATCCTCGAAGATATACCTAAGCAATTCGTTCACCGCTTCGGGAATTAGGCCTTTTCCCCAGAATGGTTCGCCAATCCAGAACCCGATCTCACACTCACTATCTGTCATCCTTGCACTGTGAATTTCACTTCTTACAGTCATTATTCCAATGCTACCAATGGCTTCACCTGTCTCTTTCAATACAACAGCGTAAGTCTCTGGGGTACTAAGGACAGTCGTGATGATCTTACGACTGTTTTCAATGCTAGTATGTGGTGGCCAACCAGCCATTGGACCAATATTAGGATTTTGCGCATACTTGTAAAGTGATTCGGCATCACTTTCCTGCCACGGTCTTAAAATCAGTCGGTTTGTTTGTAACTTCATATTTCTTGGTTCTTTTACTTTAATAACTTTGCCGCAAGTTTGTAGGTAAAGAGAATTCGGGGATTGGACAAGTCCCATCGCTGAACCTCATCCCGTATCAATTCCGCATGCTTCTTGCTTATATCCCTCAAAGCATTACCCACGGATTTCCTTAGATACTTGCTCTCGTGCGCCTTGTGCTTGCCGATTAACGCAATGGCAATTGACGGATTCTCGTTGAAGAACGGACGGCTTGTCCAAATCCTCAATCCTTCAGTTACGGCACGGATAACATTCGGATTGTCGTCATTCAGCCACTCTTCGATGAGCGGTAAAGACGCTTCATATCCTCCGCATTTACAAACTTCATCAAAAGCCATTGCAAGCATTTCCTGCACACGCCAATTCTTGTCTATACTGACTGTCTCTTTCAGAAAACAAAGTGCATTATTATTCTCTGTTGCCAATCTACCCAATAGCGTTGTCGCCAACATCCGGAATTGATAGGCTTCATGCCTGAACAGTTCGAGGGCAAGTTCAAAACATTGCTCCTTCGGGTATGCGGAAAGGATTTCATCAGCCCCATCAAGGATGTGGTGAAAACCATGCTCTATTTGCCGTATCTTGTTTAATAAGTTATCGATATCCATTTGTTGAGTGTAAAATTCTTCATTCTTCCATTTTTCTTGTCGGATGCCGGATCACAGTCCTCCGTTTTTCGGGAGCGACTTTCCGGGCATCACTGAGGTAGATTTCATGATGCATGCGCTTATCCGTAATGTCGAGGACGTAGCCCCGGCTCTCCATGTATTCGTGCATAAGTGCGACAGTAACCGGCTCGTCGTCATAAGAACCGACATGCATGCATTGGACGCATAATCCTTCATTATAAGTGAGAAATTCAACCTTGGAAAAATCGGTTTTCTTTTTCTTCGTTGCTTCCCGGATTGCCCACTCGAAATCCGCTTTTGTCACAAAGTCCGGAAGACGGATGACCGATATCCACTTGAAGTTTTCCTTTCGGGCATAGTCGATACCTTTTATGCCATCCTGCCACCAGAAGCCTTCGAGTGGCGGCACGACATAATCGAAATACCCTTCGATGCGATGATCGCCTTTTTTGCTCATTTTGATGGTAAACGCGATTCCATACAAAAGCCCGATCGACTGTTTGTATTCTCCCTCCTCTGCATTCGGGTCTCCCTGTCCGCGAACGGCTATGTAATTCATGCTTGGCACGGTAATGATACCGGGCTTGGTGGGGGGCATATAGAATTCCCTGTATTCTTTTTTATAGTCAAAAGCCATTGGTTTATTCCTCCATCTTATCTATTTGTCGCTTGTTTTGATATGCATCCTTATCTTCCTCTTCGCCCAGTCGTAATGGCTTGCCGTTGTCGAGACACAGTAGGCGCCGAGCGTGGAAGTGCCTGTCCAACCGAACGCCCCCTTGGCAAAGAGTTCGTCGTTGGAGAATTGCCCTATCAGCGTCATTACCTCCTTGTGACTCTCTTTTAATTTCGCCTTTGCTTCTGTCAATGGCGTGCTTTGATGCTTCTTCCAAAACTCCGCGTTCATTGCCGGGTAGGTTTTCCAGTTGTACGGTTCTGGCAGGAAGGTCTTGTGCTCGCCGTCAAGATTGGCTTTTATCCACCTCAGTAGCAGTTGATGCCACTCGTACAGATGTACCAGCACATCACGCAGGTTCCTGTCCCTGCTCCAATGCGTTTCTTTCCCGGCCGTTGCCATTTCGTCGGCAAAGGCTGCCTTCTGCCGTTCTTCGCTCATACTGTCGATGAGTTTCCACATCTTGTCGAATTGTCCGTTGGCGGATGCTGTCAAATCCGCTTTTGTCGTTGCCCGTGCCATAGTCTTTATTACTTATGTCTTTTCTTTGTTTTTCTTGATAAGGCAAATATACTGATTTGTTGCAAAAAACGCCGAAGTTTTCGGGCAAAAGCTTTCTTGCCTTCTCGAAAAAGTTCCGGTGCTTTTGAGGGCTTCTTTTTGAGTTTTTTGCCCCATCGTTTTTGATTAATCGAACGCCTCCAGACTTGAAGAAACTCACACGGCAGCAACAACGGGAGTTTGCGGGCAGTCGCCCGCCTTGGTGTGTTGGGTATGGTACCCCGTGCCATTATTGAGGTGTCAAATCGCCGAATGTGCCGACATAAGCATTTTTGTCCACATAATGCACAAAGGCGAAATGCTGTTGCACCTCGTTAATACTTTGGCATTTCTTCAGGAATGGTTGACGGCATTCTTCCCGAAATTGATTTCCCTTGCTATAAATTTTGGGGAATTCCCGGATTCCGTTACCGGGCCTGGTGCGCTCACATCGGGATTTCCGGCTGTTTTGCGGGGACACGTCCCGCACCGGCTTGCGTGCGGTTTTGTTCTCCTGGGGAATGAAGTTATTCAAGAAAAAAAAGATGTTCTTTTCAACATACGGATGGGCCGTATCGAAAGAACATCTTTTCCGGATCGAACCGAATCACTTTATTCTGCTTTTGCCTTTGGGTTTACCGACATCATTGCCACATCGGTTAAAGAGAGGTCGGTTGATTTCTCTTCGTGCAGGGTTTCTTCCAGTATCTTTGCCACCTCGTAGAGTTCGAGGGTCTTTGCCAGTTCCGCCAGACTGCCGTATGTGGCAATTTCGTAATGCTCCACTTTTTGCGAGGCGAGGATAATGGCAACGTCACGCACCATGGTGCCTTCTTCGGTGTCTTCCAGGACGCTTTCGCCTTCCTTGAGAATTCCGTCAATGGCGTCGCATTTCTTCTTGGCGGGTTTTTGTCCCATCAAGCTGAAAATTTCCTCCAGCCTTTTAATTTGTCCTTGAGTTTGAGCGTAATGCGCATTGATACCGCTTTTCAGCTCTTTTGAGGTTGCCGCGGCCTCCATTTTCTTGAGGCCTTTAAGGATTTCGTTTTCGGCGTAGTAAATGTCTTTGAATTCTTCTATCAGGAATTCTGTGAGTTTGCCCGCGTCTTCTTGACTGAATTTTGACTGGTTTTTACTTTTTGTGGTTGAAGTCTCTTTTTTGTTTTCATTTTTTGTTGCCATAATGTTTGTGGTTTAGGGGTATCCGTTGGTTCGGATACTTGATTAAATGTATGTCTGTAGGCGCCGGGGTTAAATCACCGGGAATTCTTCGGCTTCTATTACCCGTTTGAAGTTTTTGATGTCGTCGCGGATAATTTTCTCCAAAGCGGGGGTAAACAGTTTGGCTATTCCGGCTCCTAAATTGCCTGCGGGAGCTTCATAGGAAATGTTCACCTGGATTATCGTCTCCGCGTGGCCCATATCCGCAAATCTGACCAATCCGGTGTTTACCACTTGTGAGTCGGGCATACTTTTCCATTTGATGGACTCATTGGGGACATCGGAGGTGATTTCGCATTTCCATTCTACCTTGCCCAGGCCGCCGGGGATCCTGGCATTCCATACCGAATGAAGGTCACTGAGTTCGCGTACCGATTCCAGGTGTTTCATAAAAAGCGGCAGGTTTTCGAGCTTGCGCCAGTAAGCATACACTTCTTCCCGCGGCTTGCTCACGGTTACGGCAGTTTCTACAAGAACGCGCTTCGGGTGTGAGGTGGTATCCATGCCCAGCGTATGGTAGAGCGGACAATGACCTCTGACCGCCCTGAGCATCAGGGAGCCGCCTGCGAAAGCTTTCAATAGTTTGTTTCTTCCGCGAAACGCTTTTGAAAACAGCCACAGGCCTGCCCCGAAGGATAGAATCCGTTCGGTGACGCCTACGTTTTGCTGCTGATCGAGTTCAAAATTTTTAATATTCATCTTTTTCATTTAAGTACCTGGTTCGTTCCAAGATACATAAATAAAACCATTTCCCCCTTTTTTTGTTCTTGATAAGATCTCCGTTAATCATTATTAATCATAAGTAACATTTTGAGTCGATAGATTTACCTGTTGGTTCCCTCAAACAGGTCATGATTGGGGCCTTCTGCTTTTCGCTGTTGTTTGAAGTTATTGAAAGTGTAGGTTAATGTCATTGTGAACAACGGGGAGCGTGGATAGATTTTAGTAAGCGTTTCCATTCCGATGCCGGAACGTGTGTTGATATACTTTGCCGTTGAGAGAATATCCCTGACGACAAGACTGGCCGTTAATTTTTGTTTTGGAAATTGCTGTCGGGCAGCGATATTCAGATAGAAAAATCCGTCGACCCGTCCTTGGGTGCTCACCATCGGTCCCACATAATAGGCTTCCAGCCGGACGCGCGAATTCTTTGCCACATCAAAGTTATTGTTGAGGGCTAACTGCCAGTTCCAACTTTCCTCGTCATCATCTATCTTAAACTGGTTTTTTATCCTGTAGAAATAATAACTTGTGTTTGCGTCCAGGTTCCAGTACTTATTGAATTGCAGGTTCGCAGCCAACTCCATACCGGAGGAATAGTCGTTGCCGACATTTGCCATTGAGTCGAGTGTGACACTTGAATGATAGGGGACACGGAGGCGTTCTATTTTATCTTTTCGGGCACGGTGGAAGAGCGTGGCGGAAATGGTATTGCCATTCTTAAAATTATAATGATACCCTCCCTCCACAGAATTCGTGTATTCCGGTTTGATAAACGGGTTTCCCATCTGAGCGGTGTTATAGTCCACGTATACCACATACGGCTCCATGTAAAACAGTTCCGGTTGGGTGATCCTGCGTGTATAGGCTGCCCGTATCTGTGAATGGTCATTTAAAGTATAGGAAACATGTACCGACGGGAAGAGGTCGAAACGGTGGCGGCTATGACGAGCCCATTCGAAGTTGTTGCCTAGTTTGCGATAGGTGTATTCTCCCCGTAGGCCTAACCGGTATGCGAAGCGTTCACGTACATCGGATACCAATGCATAGAGTGCATGTATATCCCGGCGAAACAGGTATTTGTTGTACAGGTCGTCACGCCTGATAAAAGCATCCTGTTCTTGGTCAAACATGTCGATGGCATAATCCCCGTCTTCGGTGTAAGAGAACAACTGATAGCCCGATTCAAACTTTCCGGTTTCATTATCGAAAGGGTAAACATAATCCGCATTTACCTGGCCGGTGAACCGGTACTCATACTCCCATGCGCGATGACCATTTACCTGTTTCCCCCGCATATCCCACAGGTCGGTCTGGAAATTTTCCATTGCTCCCCCTTCGTATAATCCATACAAGGAGGCGGTCAATTTATGGCCTTCCCTTCCGGAGAAGTAATGCTCCACACCCAGGTCGCCTCGTAAATGATATTCGTACAGGTTCACGAAGTCCTTGCCATCAAACGATCCGTATGTTTTTTCTCCTGTGGTTGCGGGCTCGTAAATGTCTTCATAATGAAGCTCCCCACCTCTCCAGCGGTCCCTGTAACCTCCTGTAATACCTGCCGACCAGGTGGTGTTCTCCTTGAACCAGTCGAATGACGAAGTGAGGTAATACCATGCCGTGTGTCTTTTCCTTAAGCCGGTGGAATGGTCTGTGGTCAATAATTCGGGAGTGATGATTCTCTTTCGTTGATCGTAATCACTCAGCACAAAACGGCGTGACGCTTCGCCTGATAATTGCCACCGGAAATCTTTTTTGCGGAGTGCCACCAGAAAATCGATATTTCTCGACCAAACGGAACTTCCCATCAGGTTGACCATTCCGCTCCATCCCTGCATATCACTTTTCTTTGTGTTGATATTGATAATACCGACCGCGCCATCCGCGTCGTTTCTGGCCGAGGGAGTCGTTAACACTTCAATATTGTCGATTTGTCCGGCCGAGATTTGTTCCAGGGTGGCAGCACCGTTCAAGGAACCCGGTTTTCCGTCGATATATACTTTAAAGCCGGAACTACCCCGGAAGGTTATTTCACCTTCTGCATCTACACGAATTGAAGGAATCTGCAGCAGAATGTCCGCGGCGGTGCCTCCCGCGGCGGAGAGAAATTCCGCCGCTTCGATCACTTGTTTGTCCAGCTTATATACGACTTGCCGCTTGCGCCCCGTTACCACCACTTCAGATAGGAGTTGCCCGCTCTCTTCTAACAGGAGATCGGGTAATACGATTTTTCTTTTTTCAGTTGAAATTTCAAATCTGTGGGTTTTGAGTGGTTCATACCCGATAAAGCTCACCGCGATGAAATACCCTCCTTTGTCCTTAGGTGTAAGGCTGAAATTTCCTGAGATATCGGTAGCTGTATAATCGACAGGAGTGCTGTCGTTTGCATTATATAAAACAAGACTGGCAAATTCTACGGGCGTATTGTCCGTCTTGCTGATAATCCGGCCTCTTACCTGATAGTTTGATGAAGTTCCGTTGCTTTGCGCAAAGATATGGCTGACTGCCGGCAAGAAGAGTAATATCAGAATAACGAAAAGGGTTGATAAAAATCTATTAAGGAACCATTGCTGTAAATCCGTTGGATGACTGAACGAAAGAAGATTGGATACTACTGCCTGAAAAATTCGCATACGATATTATTCTAAGAAACTGCAAATGTAAGTAAAATTAAACTATCAAAAAATGTGATTGCGTATTTCATCATTCTGCGCCTTTACGCATCTTCCTTTTCAATCGCTATATTAGCCCGCTATGGAATTCTCACCACCTTATCAACCACTCCTTCAAAGTCTTTCAGGTGGGTGGCCATCAGTATGGTGATGTCAGGATACTCTGATTTAATATTACGGAAAATATCGATTGCGTTTTCGGCACTGATACCCGCGGTGGGTTCGTCCACGACCAGCAGTTGCGGCTCCTTGAGGAGCGCCTGTGCCAACAGTAACTTCTTCCGCTGTCCGCCGCTGAGCGTTTCGCCGTTTTCACCCAGCCAGCTTCCCAGGCCATCGGGAAGTGATGACCGCCAGCTGGAGAGATCGACTGTTTTCAACACCTGCTCAATGGCTTCATCCGGATAGCCTTCGAAATTTTCACGTAAGGTGCCGGTAAGCAGGTAGGCCTTTTGAGTGACGTAGACAGCTTCAGGCACGGGTAAATGGGTCAACTCCTTGTCACTGTTCCATGTCAATGAGCCGCCACGCCGGTACTCAGGGTAGAAAAGGCTGTTCAGCAGGGTGGTTTTCCCTTTCCCTGTTTCGCCAAAGAGTGCGATCCATTCTCCCTTTTTAATCTCTAACGACACATCGGCAGTGCGTACGGGCGTATCGGGGATTTTCGCGCTTACACCATCCAGGGTTAGATTTTCCAGGGCAGAACTTACCTGTGCCGTCTCAACGGGTTGTTCACCTTGCTTGATAATCGACTCCACATCGCCGATCTGATGCTTGACCGCACTTTTTTCCGATTTTCCCGAGAAAAGCATCTCCGATAATTCGGCCTGCGCCATGATGCCAAAGAATATCCCGATGGCGGAGGAAGCATCAATACCGTAATTTCCCGAATTCCAGAGCAGGAAAGCGGCTATATAGCTAAATCCGAGTCCGGCAATCAGTTGCAGATAGAATGAGTTGGTTTGCAGTTTATTTTCCAATCGTTCAAGTTGTCCCAATCTTTGCTCGTATTGCCCGATCACCTTCTCCTCCATATTGTATTTCGAGATCTCTATCCGCCCCCGGAAACTTTGGATAAGTTCCCGGTTGTTTTCGTCCCGATATGTTTTCAGTGACTCGTAGAGTTTTCCGTTTTTCTGGAAAAAGAGTTGGGGGACAATGAACAGGAGTATGGCGGCAGAAATCAAAAACTCTAGGGCTATGACCTGTGAGAAGAGGATAAGAAAAACAAAGTAGATGACAAGGGAAACGACCAATGCCGTGAGGGGTAAAAGCCATAAGAGGACGTAATTGAGTATCTGTTCGACACCTTGGGTGCTGTTCTCCAACAATGTCGAGTTGTTGTTGACCTGTTTTTTGAAATAGGGGAATTTGGCCACCGCCCGGAATATCCTTAATTGGATACGCTGCTGTGCGTCGAGGGTGGTTGCATGATTCTCTATCCGATCGAAATACCTTGTCGCGGTGCGTAGCAACGCCAATAGACGGATGATGGCAGAGGGGATCAGATAGGAGAAGGTGGTGCTGGCCGTGATGAATGCCACGCTACAGACGGCCAGAAACCATCCCGAGATGGCCGGGAGGGCTATAAATGCAGCCGTCCATAGGGCGAGCAGCAAGAAACCTCTTGCCCATTTACCCGCGAAGGGCTGCAATATATGTTCTACAACAAACTTGTGCATACGGTTAATTTACTTTTTCGACCATAATTGAATGAGAGATCGGGCGGCTCAGTAGTCCCATTGTCCCATCAGCTTTATCATTCACATTGGCACATTATCCACATCATTCACATTGGCACATTATTCACATTGGCATATTGGCACATTAAACCTGTTCCCCCCAGTTTAAGTTTAATGTGACGTCGGCCACAGCGTCGAACATTTTCTCGTGCGAAGCCACAATCACCAACCGTTCTTCGGCCAATTTAATAATTTGAGGAAGAATGATTTCGATGGTATCGCTATCCAAATTGGACGTGGGTTCGTCCATGATCGCTACCGGCCTGGGATGCAACATCATCCGGGCAAGCGTCACCAGTTGTCTTTCTCCACCCGAAAGTTGTTTTCCGTTATGACTCAATTCGGTTTGCCACCCATCCTCCTTTTTAGCAAGTATCTTGTCCAGGAATTCAGGATACCAAGCCTGTTTGTCCGCCTCTTTCTCAAGGAAGACGTTGTATCGCAGCGTGCCGTCGAAGATGAATGGGAACTGGTTCATATAGGACGAGTGCTGTTTTAACCACAGGTGAGACCACGCATTGTCATTGCCGTTGACTGAAACCATACCCTCCTGGGGGAACAGGCTGCCTGTGCAGATTTTCAGCAGAGTGGATTTTCCTGAACCCGAAATGCCTTTCACCAATACCAATCCTCTCACAGGCAATTGCAGGTTGATATTATTCAGCACTTTGACCGGCGAGTCGGGATAGGTGAAATGTAAACCTTTGATCTCAAAGTTATTGATATTTTCATTCAGGTCGGCCGCCGCGGGGATGACCTCCCGGTTGAGTATCGGCATCAATAGTTCTGCCGAGGCCAAGGCCTTGTTCCGGTCGTGATAGGCACTTACGAATTTCCGCAAATAGAAGAAAAAATAAGGTGTGATGGTCAGCAAAAACAATGCAGTGCCGAAATCATAACCTTTCCCGTAATGGGGACCGGGCATAATCCCGAGCAAGCTCATTCCCAGGTAAATGGCGATAGCGGCAATGGCGATTGTGACGAAAAGTTCGAGCGCTGTGGACGATAGGAATGCAACCCGCATGACACTGGTGGTCGCTTTACTCAGCTCCTTACCCTTTCCCGATAAAAAGCGGTACTGCGCTTTGAAGTTGTCCAGATTGACGATCTCCGCAATGGTTTGGAGACGGTTGTAAAACACCGCCGAATATTTCAGGAAGAGATTGGTATGTTTTCTGTGAAGCGCTTCAGCGCCTATCCCGATGACCGCCATCTGCATGGGGATGACCAGCAACGATAGCAGCAATATGATCCCTACCCATCTTTCAATCCAGAAACAGACGATCAATAACACTGTGCTGACCAAAGCCGTAGCCACAGAGTAGGGGATAAAGAAAGCGTAAAAAGGCTTCAGATCGTCGCTTATCCTTGTAACGTACAAAGCGCTTGAGGTGGAGTCCAGTTGACTGTTGTTAAGTAACAGCGGATATATTTTTTTCTTGATTTTGGAAACGATTATATTGCCGGCATTGTAGTTGCACTGCGAAGCAAAATGGGCGAAAACATACCTGCCGGTGAGAAACAGTGACGCATACAGCAGTCTATGGGGTTGCACAATCCCCTTGTCGAGCCACGCTGCGGCGAAATCCGACAAATACCAGCAAAAACCAACGAAAGAGGCCGCGCTAATCACGGTAAATACCGAGGCAGCCAAATAGGCTCCTTTTGCTTCTGCTATCCTCTTGCCCAGCCATCGTGAAGCGCTTTCCTGATGTGAACTCATTAATTATCTGTGATCTTAATTCCCCTTTTTCTGAATTGAATGGGTTTTATTATCAGCAAAGATAATTATTTCAGGCAAATAAAAGCCACAAAACAAATAAGACTGTGGGAGATTGCAGCCGGTTGCACCGGATTGGCACGTATAGCCCGGAACTTTCGTGTTGAGAATGTTAATCTCGTGATGAAAGGAATTTGCGGCCAGTGCGTCCGGTAAGCAATTCCGGTTAATAATAATTCAAACTGGCTTTTTTCATGACCTGCTAGCGTCCAAAGGCAAAATAGGGCGATAACAAATGCTTTTTCCCTTTAAGCCAGTTGGAGACCATCTGCATTCCAGTTACGGAGAAGGTGATACCGTTGCCGCCAAAACCACAGACAAAATAAGCGTTTTTGAAATCGGCGTGTTCGCCGATGTAGGGTAAGCCGTCTTTGGTCTCGCCGAAAGTGCCTGCCCAGGCGAAATCGGAATAAAATGCTTTGCCGGGAAACAATTTTTTGAACGCATTGACCAGCTTCTCCTCTTTCTTGCCGATCAGTGCATCACGTTTGGGGGGATTCCGGAATTCTTCGTCTTCACCTCCAATCAAGAAACGGCCATCATCCGAAGTACGCATGTATAAATAAGGATCGGCTGTATTCCAGATGAGTATATCTTTATATTGACGGTAGAGTTTTTCGTCCACCTCCGAAATAATGGCATAGGTGCTGAGCAGATCCACGAACTTCTCCCTGATCATGTTGGCGGCTTCGTAACCCACGCAATAGATGACCTTTTTCGCTTTGATAACCGCTCCAGTAGCAGTAGTACAGAGATTGAACCCTCTTTTGTGCTCCACACCGGTCAGTTCGGTTTTATCATAAACCTGTAGTCCTTTCTTGTGATTGTATTGCAAAAGCTCGTGTGCCAGGCAGAAAGCATCTATGCTCCCCCCCTGTTTAGAAAGAATGCCTCCGTATGTTCCGTGTATGCCATATTTTTTCAGGATTTCCTCTGCCTCGAGCCATTTTCCCTCAAATCCGGCCTTATTTCTTGTTTCAAGTTCCTTCTTGAGCCAATCCACATCTTTTTTACAGGCGGCAAAATAGAGTGAGTCTTTTTTCTCGAAACCGGCTTTTGATTGTATCCTCGAAGCAATTTCCCCCAATTGGTCTATTGCCTGGTAACAAGCATCGTAACTTGCCACGGCTCCTTTCTCGCCGACCAATTCAATCAATTTATACAAAGGGGTGTCGATCTCGAATTGGAGCATCGATGTGGTGGCGGACGAGCTTCCATTGCATACCTCGCGCCTGTCTATCAGTATCGTTTTATATCCTTCTCCCACACATTGGTGTGCTATCAAACTGCCTGTAATGCCGCCGCCAACCACCAGCACGTCGCATTCTTCATTGCGGTGAAGTGAGGGATAAGATGCCGGTAATCCGTTCTTTACCAACCAGAATGGTTCATTGGATTTTAGATCCATATTCTTTGGTGTGAAAGTGGTAATATATCATAAGCGTGATTCCTCCTAAATATAATATTCCATCAGATCGAGCAGGCCGGCTTGCAGGGCATATTTTGTGGCTTCATGCGCATTGTTTACGGCCAGCTTCCTGAAAATATTCCGGCGGTGGGTATTTACGGTATGGAAACTGAGGTGTTTCTCAAAAGCTATTTCTTTGGTGGTTTTCCCCAGGGCTATTTCCCGCAGAATACTTTTTTCGGAGGGGGTCAGGGTATCCGACTCTTTTTTCCGGAGGTTACCGTCCTTTAGTACCGACTCAGCAATATCGCATAGATAGGTTTCACCGTAGGTGGCACAGGTAATGGCATCACGGATATTTTGTAGCGGATTGTGCTTCATCACTACGCTGATACTGGGATCGATCAACAATATCTGATGTAAAAAACGCTCCTCCAACTCGTCAGAAAACAAAATCCATGACGATGCTTTTGCTCCCATCTTCATGTTTAAAAGTTGATTGACGGAAACAAAATCAAATAGCGTGTAATCCAGTATCACAACCGATTCGGGATAGCTGCGCAATCGTGCCTGCAACTCGCTGCGGCTACGAGCCGTTTCCACACGGTTTTTCATATCCTGTGATCTCAGTACGGATATAACTCCTTCCCGTGTAATATCTTGATTGTCCGCGATGATATAAGTACGCATTTTATTGTGTGAATGAACTGGCTACGAAGTTAAACAAAAGTTTCAAAAGATCCTTTATGGAAGCCCTGTTTTTGTGTAAAAAGGTTATATTTGCAGTATATATGAAGCGCCTCGTCTTGGCTTTTATTATGTTTGTGATTCGGTTTTCAAACCCTGGCAATGATGGATATCGATATAGAGAAGTTGGTGGGAGAATGTGTTTTTACTGCTGTGAGGAGTAGTGGCAGTGGGGGACAGAACGTGAATAAAGTGGCCTCGAAGGTGGTGCTTTCGTTCGATGTGAATGCTTCCGACACCCTTACTGATATCCAGAAACGGTTGATCCTGGTGAAATTATCCAACCGCGTCAATAAAAACGGAGTATTGCAGGTCAGTAGCGACTCAGAGCGTACCCAGTGGCTGAACAAAAAAGCGGCAATAGGGAAATTCCGGATTCTGATCCGTCAGGCCCTGAAAACGGAAACGAAACGGATCGCGACCAAACCGACATTTCAGTCCATACAAAAACGGTTGGATGATAAAAAGCGGCAATCCGGGAAAAAACGCCTCCGCTCCGGAGATTTTGACAGGTAGATTTTTCCGGTTCTTCCGGATATGCCACTCTATTTACCCATCGTTAGAACGAAAAATATTTCCCTACGATATCCTTTTTTCAATATACTATATTTGTGGTATTGTCATACTTTATCCCTTGCCCTATCTTTGCATCGTTAAAACAAGGCTAAAAGTAAGAAAATAATGAGAACGCCAGACATTCATTTTGTTTCTCTTCCATGTGCCAACAACCTCCATAAGGCTTCTCTTCCGTTAAGCCGAATGTGCTGTTGACAGCACAACTACCATTCCACATACCCTTTTTGCAATCGCAAAACTTCAATATTTTTCTATTTACACATTGTATTTTATTTAAAACATTACCCATATGAGCAACTATAAATTTGAAACCCTGCAGGTACACGCGGGACAAGAAGTGGATAAAACCACGCACTCACGTGCTTTGCCAATATATCAGACATCATCCTATGTGTTTGAAGATGCGAAGGAGGGAGCCGATCTTTTCGGACTTCGCAAATTCGGGAATATCTATACCCGTTTGCAAAACCCGACGACCGACGTTTTTGAAAAACGGGTGGCCGCTTTGGAGGGTGGTGTGACCGGATTGGCCACCTCTTCCGGACAATCGGCGCAATTCATCGCACTGAATAATATCTTACAGGTGGGAGATAATTTTGTTTCGACTCCTTTCCTTTACGGTGGGACGTATAATCAATTCAAATCGCAGTTCAAGCGATTGGGTATTGAAGTTCGTTTTACTCCCAATGAAAATCCTGAAGAGTTTGAAAAACTGATCGACAATAATACCAAAGCCATTTATCTGGAGTCGATCGGTAATCCGGAACTGAATATTCCCGATTTCGATGCCATTGCCCAAGTCGCCCGTCGACACGATATTCCACTGATCGTGGACAACACCTTCGGTGCGGGCGGTTATCTTTTCCGACCGATTGAACATGGTGCGGCAGTAGTGGTAGAGTCGGCTACCAAATGGATTGGCGGCCACGGCACCTCCCTTGGAGGTGTGATTGTGGATAGCGGCAAATTCAACTGGGGGAATGGTAAATTCCCTTCCTTCACCGAACCGTCTGAAAGTTATCATGGACTGGTTTTCTGGGATGTGTTTGGTACGAATGGCCCGTTTGGAAATATTGCTTTCAATATCCGCGCGCGGGTAGAAGGATTGCGCGATTGGGGAAATACCATCAGCCCGTTCAATTCTTTCCTCCTTGTGCAAGGATTGGAAACCCTGTCGCTCCGCTTGGAACGCCATGTGGAGAATACGCAGGCGCTGGCCGAATGGCTCGAGCAGCATCCGAAGGTAGAATATGTGAACTATCCGGGATTGAAGAGCAGCAAATATTATGCATTGGCGCAGAAATATTTCCCCAAAGGGGCGGGAGCCGTGCTTACATTCAAATTGAAAGGTGCGCCCGAGGATGCTGATAAACTGATCGACAGTGTAGAGTTGTTGAGCCATCTGGCCAACGTGGGAGATGCTAAGTCGCTTATCATTCATCCGGCAGCCACCACGCACGAACAATTATCGCCTGAAGCCCAAAGGGCAAGCGGTGTGGAACCCGGATTGCTTCGTGTTTCCGTGGGTATTGAAAATATCGATGATATCAAAGCCGACCTGCAGCAGGCACTTGACAAAATCTAAGAATAAACCCTTTCAATAACAACCGGATGTACCTGTTCAACGCTAAGCGTACGCATATCACGATGATGAATTGTCGCAAATTACCCGACAGTCGGCATCTCTTATGTAGATAGGTATATAAAAAGAAACGGCTGATCAGTAAAATGTGTCAGCCGTTTTTTATAGGTGACAAATTGTAGTCAACAGTTGGAAGAGAAACTCCACAAACTATTAAAACAGAGAATTTAAAGATAGTAAGAAGCTGTTTTGAATTTTTTCATCCATTGTTTTTTAGCCATTTTTTGATGGATATTCAAAACAGTTTCTTAGCTAACATAAACATTGAAAAAAGATGAAGGTTATCAAAGCAAGTCTAGTTCTATTTCTCAGCCCCTTTGTGCTTAGTCTTTCGGCACAGAATGGAGGCACGGTTACCGTTACCGGCAATGTGACTGATCCGCAAGGAATTCCGCTTGTCGGTGTTACCATTGTGGATAAGGGTAATCCTACGGTAGGAACGGTATCTGATATTGGGGGCGATTACAGTATAGACATTGAAAGTGGAGCAGTCCTTGAATTTTCCTGCATAGGCTTTACAAGTCAGGAGGTTCAGGTGTCAAAATCGGAAAGAGTAGATATCGTCCTGCAGGAAAGCACTACGACATTGAACGAAGTGGTGATTACTTCCCTGAATATCCCACGAGAAAGGAAAGCGCTTGGTTACGCGGTGCAGAATGTTTCATCCGATGCGTTTCAGACGCGTCCGACGAATCCGTTGACAGCCCTTTCCGGTAAGATAGCAGGGTTGCAGGTTATCTCGGGTGGAAGCAACCTTGGTGGTTCTTCGCGAATAACCTTACGCGGTATTAATTCCATCACCGGAAACAACCAACCGTTGTATGTTATCGATGGTGTTCCGTTGGATAACAGCGATCTGAACAGCTCCTCTACCATCCACGGCAGTGCGGGGAAAGATGTCGGCAGTACTATTCAGGATATTAATCCGGATGATATTGCCTCTGTAAACGTGCTGAAAGGTCCGTCTGCGGCAGCTCTCTACGGTTCCCGTGCCGCCAATGGGGTGATTCTGATCACCACTAAAAAAGGAGAGAGCAGTGCGGGTAAGATTGCTGTTGAACTCAATACCGGACTGGAATTTGAAAATGTGGTACGATTGCCGGAACGCCAGAAATTATACGGTGGCGGGTATAATATGAGTTTTGCCACGGCAACCATCGACGGCCAGACCTACAATATAGTGGATTATGCTGCCGACGAGAGCTGGGGGCCTCAATTAGACGGTACCCCTGTCTTGCACTGGTACAATCTCGATCCCGAATATCCGGATCAATACCTGAGACCGGAGCCATGGGTATATCCCGAGAACGATGTGAATTATTTTTTCAGAACCGGGATTGCCAATACAAACAATATTTCGCTTTCCAGATCGAGAGAAAATTCCGCTTTCCGGGTATCGTTTACCAATAAAAACGTAACGGGAACTATTCCGAATGCTTCACTCGACAAGAACTCGGTCAGTCTTTCCGGGAACGCGGACGGAGAGTATGTTTCGTTCTTTGCAAGCGCCAATTACCTGAAGACAATCTCCAAAGGCCGTCCGTGGACAGGCGCATCCAACCGGAATATCATCCTGGAAGCGTACCAATGGGGAGCGGTGCAGGTGGATTACAAGAAACTGAGTGAATACAAACGCCCGGACGGAACGCCCCGCGCATGGAACCGTACCGGTTATAGAAACAGGGTTGAAGATGAAAAGACAAAATATATCGACAATCCCTACTGGTCTGCCTATGAGAGTTATCTTGAGGAAGACAGGGACAGATTGTACGGGAATTTCGGAATACAAGTCTCCCCCGTATCATGGTTCTCGGTGACCGGCCGTATTTATGCCGATGTTTTTCAGTACACCTTTCAGGACAGGATCGCCTATAATTCCCGCTCGCAATCCATGTACCAGGAATATAGCCAAAAGTATGGCGAGTTTAATTACGAATTATTGGGCACCCTCAATCGTTCATGGGGCGTTCATTCACTGGTTGCCAATTTAGGGACAAACTTCCTGCAAAGGAACCGCCGAATCAGCAATATATCTACTTCAGGCGGATTGATTGTGCCTAATTACTACAGTCTGAACAATGCTACCTCTACAGTCATCAGCCCAGAAACAGGATTATACAAGAAAGAACTCTCTTCTGTTTTCGCAAGCATCTCTTATGGATGGAGAAGTACTGTTTATCTCGACGGTACATTCCGTAACGACTGGTCTTCGACTTTGCCGGTAGGGCATAACTCCTATTTTTATCCTTCGGTGACTTCATCGGTTATCTTGAGTGAACTACCCGGTTTGAGAGAACAAAGATGGCTGTCATTCGCAAAATACCGTTTAGGATGGGCACAAGTGGGTAACGATACCGATCCCTATCGGCTTTATAAAGTATATCAGGCCATCACACCCATTCACGGGAATATTGCTTATAGGTTACCGGACCAGTTAAACAACCTGAACCTCAAGCCCGAAATTACCTCTTCACTTGAAACCGGGGTAGAACTCCAACTGTTCAAAAACCTGTTGAGTATCGACTTCACTTATTACAACAATACAAGCCGCAATCAGATTATTTCGCTTCCTACCTCCGACGCGTTCGGTTACTCTTCAAAGTTGATTAACGCCGGCGAGATCAATAACAAAGGTGTTGAGGTGATTCTTGGAGTGAATCCGGTCAGCACGCGTGATCTGGATTGGAATTTCTCGGTCAATTATTCGAAAAACAGCAACAGGATCATCGAATTGTCCGATGCCGTAAGCCGTCTCGATTTAAGTACTTCACTGGTCAGTCTGGTTGCCCAGGAGGGTGAAAGTTACGGACAATTGTATGGGTATGATTTCGTGTATGCTCCTGATGGACAAAAGGTGATCGGCGAGGATGGACTTTATATGCGTACACAACAACTGGTGCCACTTGGCAGCGTTTTACCTGATTTCCTGTGGAGTTTCCAAAACGGATTGCGGTATAAGAACTTGCGGTTCAATTTTCTGATAGACTCCCGTGTGGGAGGTAAATTCTTCTCGCAAACGTATAAGGTGGCGATGTATTCGGGAATTCTACCGGAAACGGCAGCCAATGGAATCCGTGAAACGGGGATTGTCGCTGAAGGTGTGACTGCTGATGTAACATTCAATCCTGACGGAACTTATTCGGTAACCAATACAGCCCCGAATACACAAAATGTGACAGCGCAGGCATGGGCAAGAAACCATTACAACGGACCGACAGCATTCGATATTTTCGATGGCACATTCATTAAACTCAGGGAATGGTCGTTAGGATATGATTTCAGATTACCCGAAAATGCGTCGGTCAAAAGTATCGGAGCTTCGCTTTATGCGCGGAACCTGTTTTACTTGTACAGGAAAAGTAAAATTATCGATCCTGAACTCACGAACAGCAGTGGAAACGTGCAGGGAATTGAAGGCGGTAATATGCCGACCCCTCTTACTTACGGAATTAATCTGAGTATTAAGTTTTAAATAGATTCAAGATATTTAGCAAATCAATAATTCCATATACCGAAATAAAAAAATAAAATAATCATATGAAACGAGCATGATAATCATTCTCACTAAAGTTAGACTTTTTCTGCGCTCGGCAGAGTAAATAAATTCACTCTGCTCTCGCTTAACGAAAAAGTTCACCCAAGATCATGATTAAAGCGATGTTGCCTCCGGTTTTGATATCAATGGAAGTCGGCGATTTCGCTTCGCTCAATTCCATATGACACCATTGAAAATAAATATTTTAGTCATATGAAACCATTATATATACTTTTTATCCTGTCGGCAATCGGGTTTACATCCTGCATCGATGACGACCTGAATATCGACCCTAACCGGCCCTCGTCGGTTCCCACCACCTCGTTGATCTCAACGGCGCAAAAGCATCTGACTGATAATGTGAGAAGCGAACAGGCGTCGTTACGAAGCTCGGCATTGTTTGTCCAACAGATCAGCCAGATTACCTATACCAGCCAATCGCGTTATGATATTCCTTTCGGCTATTCGGCAGATATTTGGAGCGGATTGTACGGTGTGCTGAACAATCTGCAGGAAATTATCCGCCTGAACACCGATCCTGTCACCAAAGATATGGTCACGGCGGACGGAGCGGGCAGGAATGCTAACCAGATAGCGATCAGTCGTGTCCTGAAATCGTATGCATACTATGCGCTCACCGATATCTTCGGCGATGTACCCTATAATTCTTACGGCAGCGATGATCCCGATTTTCAGGCATTGCAACAGAATCCCGATAATATTACGCCCATGTATGCTTCGCAGGAAAAGATCTATACGGATATCCTCAACGAACTCAAACAAGCGGGCGATACTTTGTTGAAATATTCGGAAGAGAGAACGTTCGGTGTATCGGATATTATCTATGATGGCGACAATGCGAAATGGGCAAAGTTTGCCCATTCATTGCGGTTGCGGTTTGCCACCCGCCTAAAGACAAAAAACAACTCCCTTTATCAATCCCATTTTGCCGATGCGTTAGAGAAAGGCGTGTTCACAAGCAATGCGGACAATGCTGTTTACAAGTATGCCGCGGCTGCACCCAACCAGGCACCTTATTATCGAGCTACTGTCACTGCAAACAGGAGGGATTTTGCCCTGTCGAAACCATTTATAGATTTGCTGAAAGGAGAAAACAACCAGCTCCCGGTTACCGATCCGCGCTTAAGTAAGTATGCGTCAGTAAATAACCTTGGTGTGTATGAAGGATTGGCTTACGGGTTGACTGAAGCGCAGGCAGGCAGTTTTGCGGCAGGTGATGTCAGCCTTCCCGGAAGCATCTACAGCGCCGCCGATTATGGGGAGGTGCTATTAGAATATGCAGAAGTGGAGTTTTTAATTTCCGAATACAATAACTGGAGTCAGGCCAACTACGTGAACGGAGTAAGGGCATCTCTCGAGAAATGGGGTGTTGCCTCTGCTGATATAAATGCATATGTGTCGCGACTGCCGTCGGCCAGCGAACGAAATGTGCTTAATCAGAAATATATTTCACTATTCACCCAATTTCTTGAGGCTTGGAGCGATTACCGCAGGACCGGTTATCCCGATTTCCTGATAAAAAAGGATGATGTGATCTTTTCGGGAGTGATTGAAGGTCAGCCGGTCACTTATATATTCTCACCTTTGTTCGGTGATGGAGGCGTTCCGTCCAGATTATATTATCCAATCAAAGAGCAGACCGTCAACCTGCAAAGCTATCAGGATGCCATAGCAGCCCAGGGGAATGACGTAATTGAAACCAGGTTGTGGGTTTTCAAATGATCGTTGAGGAAATTTTTAAAACGGACATTCGTAAAACTGAATACAGTTTCTTAGCTTTGTAAAATATAATGAAAGCCGAGCGAAAAACCAAACTCGTTTGAGTTCTTCCGAGGTGCCATATTTTCTAAATAAAAAAGAAAAAATCATGCTAAAAATTCAATGGACGGTTTATTTATTGGCAGCGCTTTTGATAATGTCCTGCCAAAGGCAAAATATCTTGCAAAACGGAATCTGGAAAGGGGAACTTTCCGTGGCAGAAAACAAGAAGGCTCCTTTTCTCTTTGAAGTCAGTGGTGCCGGTACAGATACAGCTTCGGTAACATTACTGAACGGCGTGGAGCGGGTGAAATTAGATAGCGTCCGCTTTCAATCCGACACGATTATCATCCCTATTATGGCTTACGATGCTTATATAGAAGGAATTATCTCCGGTGACGCAATCGAAGGAAAATTTATTAAAAACTATATCGAGAACGATCCCGGAGTTCCATTCCATGCCACATTCGGAGTGAAAGAACGTTTTAGTCCGGCTGAAATAACACCTGATACCCGTATCGATGGGAAATGGGATGTGCTTTTCATCACTGAAAAAGGCGATACGACCCGTAATGTGGGAGTTTTTAAATCGGAAAACAATGTTGTAACCGGCTCTATCCTTACTAACTCGGGAGATTTGCGTTTTCTGGAAGGAGTCTATACCGGGTCGGGTGTTGATCTTTCTGCTTTCGGCGGTCTAAGCCCATACCTTATTGAGATCCAATTTTCAAACGATTCGGCTTTTAACGGGAAATTTTATACCACCCGTGGCGTGACGGAAATCATTGGCGCGAGAAATGATTACGCCGAATTGGCAGATCCTTATTCATTGGCCAAATTAAAGCCGGGATACACCTCCCTTGGTTTCAACCTGCCGAATCTGGAGGGTGAGAACATATCATTGAGTGATGAACGCTATCGCGGTAAAGTCGTGGTCGTATCCATTCTCGGAAGTTGGTGTCCCAACTGTCTGGATGAAATGGAGTTTCTGGCGCCCTGGTATGATGAGAACAAAGACAGAGGTGTTGAGATGATAGGAATCGCTTTTGAGCGCAAGAACGATTTCGACTATGCGAAGACCGCTTTGACCCGGTTGAAGAACCGATACGGTACAAATTACGAAATCCTGTTTGGCGGGGAAGTCGGACGAGAAAGCGTAGTCAATGCGCTTCCCGAAGTGGAAGATTTTTCAAGTTATCCCACCACGCTGTTTATCGACAAGAAAGGAGAAGTGCGTAAAATACATACGGGTTTCAACGGCCCGGCAACAGGGCTTTTCTATGAAGAGTTTAAGAACGATTTCAATTCTTTGATAGATAGCCTTTTGTCGGAATGATGCAATGGCCTTTGTTTCGCTATATTTGTATCTGCAAAAAATATAGTATAATTTAATTTTAATGATATGTGTTTTTTAGATATTGCAAAGAGCAGATGCACCACCAAAAAATAGGGTACAAAACACTGTTTGCTGTCGCTATCGGTTACAGGGATAAAGAAGATGCCAACCAACCCTCGATAACCCCTAAATTCCGTCTGGATATGGAGAATGTGATCCAGACTATTTAGTATGGGCTAGTGAGCGATTAACTCCCACGACACTTGCACCCAGTAATTTGTTGGGCTTCATCTATTACAACCAGTTTGTTGTTTTTTCCAATCAGTTGTAATAGTTGTGTGCTGGTGGTTGCCGTTTCAAAAGCCTGTAAAATATCAGCCTCATCTACGTTCAACCAGATGGATGGTATGTCAATTTGAGAAATGACCTCTTTCAATAATGTCGTTTTTCCCACCTGACGAGCACCTAAAAGAAGTATGATTTTCCCTTTAAAGCAACTGTTCTGAATAGTTTGCTGTAAATCCCGAAGTTTCATAATTGACCCATTTAAACCTCAAAAGTAGCAAAAAAACATTCTATTCTAAAATATAGGCGTAATTTTTCGATTATAATCTAAATATTAGGCGTAATCTTTCGATTATGATCTAAATTCCCGGTCTGGTTTGCCTTTAACTGAAAAAGGTTGACAGATATTAGGAGGTTTAACATATGCAATTTGTCAGACCTGTTACTCTCTCGACAGGAAGCACCTACCCATTTTGGTTTATGAGAAGAGAAGAGTTAAATAAAATGCAACTTGGTTAAGGAGCTTGAAGAGGCGAACATTCATAAAGTCGGGCTTGTTTTACGTACAGAGCTTTCAATGAAGAAACTCTTTAAAAGACTATTAATTATGGATGATTTAAGGTTTAAAGGAAAATGGAGCGAGTTGAAAGGTCTCGCCAAACAAGAATGGGCCGATCTGACGGACGACGATCTTCTCTATGAAGAAGGCAAAGAAGATGAACTGTATGGAAAAATCCAACAAAAGACCGGCAAAGCCAAAGATGAAATACGCAACTGGTTTAATCAGCAATTGGACAAACTATAAGTCAGATACTTTACTGTGATAAGGGTAGTTGTCACCAGACAATTTCCCTTATTCTTTTATAAGACAAATTTTTACCATTGCTGCCCCTGCAGGAATGATTGGGGCAAGCAATTTTTTTGAACTGGCTGTGGCTGTTGCCATTTCATTTTTCGGATTACAGTCAGGCGCAGCGCTGGCAACGGTTGTCGGAGTATTAGTAGAAGTTCCTGTAATGCTTATGCTTGTCAGAATAGCTAACAATATGCGAGAGTGGTTTAAAGTAACATATTAGTGATTTTATTTACCCATAAAAATAACAAATTAATCACAGCAAATGATATCGCTTCACAGTTAGCCATGTCCGATTTAAATTGTAAATTTGCAGAACTCATTAATCGGCATATGAATACATCAGAATTACTCAATATCCGTCTATACAACCAATTGCTTTTAACTCATGATATAGAAGAACCCTGCGATATCGTATCATGGATGGGAGTTATGCAGTCCCAGGCGCTTGATATGGCTAAATGGGCGATTGGTACACGCTTGGAAAACAGGAATGTAAAGGATATTGATGAAGCATTGAACACAGGGAAGATTATCCGTACCCATATTTTACGCCCTACCTGGCATTTTGTGTCGGCAGAAGATATTCACTGGATGTTCGACCTTTCCAATCCGCGGTTGAAACCCATTTATCGTTCCTATGCGAAAACATTCGGCGCAGACGAGTCGCTGATATATCGTGTTGTTCCTGTACTGGAAAGGGTACTGATGGGAGGGAAGCACCTGACTAAACAGGAAATCGGGGATGCCTTGCTCGAACAGGATATAATACTGGATGATGGACACCTGCAACTGACCATATCTTATGCCGAGATGGAAGGAATCCTGATTAACGGGCGGTTAAAAGGAAATAAGCAGACTTTCACTCTGTTTGAAGAGTGGGTTCCCCGCCGGAAAACTCTGAGCAAAGAAGAGGCCCTGGAATGTTTGGCACGGAGATTTTTTACAAGCCACGGCCCTGCTACCATCCATGATTTCGTCTGGTGGTCGGGATTGACTATGACAGAATGTCGACAGGCTATCGAAATGATCCGGACGGACTTTATTTGCGAGACGATAAACAGGCGTGATTTCTGGATGAGAAACGATATCAAAATTCCTCCTGCGGATGAGAACTATGCTTTGTTGCTTCCTCCGTTCGATGAATTTGTGGTGAGCTATAAAAACCGTTCCGAAATAATTGAAGACACACATTATGGCAAAGTGATGACGAAAAACGGCCTGTTTTCCCCAACAATTATACTGAATGGGGAGATTATCGGTTCATGGAAGAAGATTACTCAAAAAGGCTCTCCCCGAATAGAACTCTCTTTTTTCGAAAAAACACCTAAAAGAAAACAAGACCTCTTCAAATCTGAAATAAAACGATTGGAGCACTTCTATTTCATCTGATAGCAGGAATAAAAAATTATCAAATAATCTTATGTCTCTTTTATTATTTTATTGAATTTTGACTAAATTTTCAGTGATTATATAATTTGAATATTTACGGATAACATATTAGTTATTAATTATATAAATATGAATGTCATATGTGAGAAAACGCGAAAAACAGGTTCTTCAAGCGATGCTGTCTATGCATTGGGGCTGATAGGTGCAGCCATCTATTTTATCTCCACCGCCACGACGTTTTGGATGGGAGTGCTGGGGTTCCTGAAAGCGATTGTATGGCCGGCGTTCCTGGTGTATGAAGCTTTCAGATATCTGTTGGCCTGATCCGGAAGATTGATTTTTCCCGGCTCAAAGATAAAATAAGGGCATAGAGTACCGGTAATTTATCAATTTGTCTTAAAAATGAAACGGGCCTAAGAATTCCAGTTTGTCGCTTGCTGCCAATCCGTTGGGATTACATCCTGGTTCTCCCTCCGGAATTACCATCCCAAGACTGTCGTAATGGGCTACCCAGGTGTCATCGAATTCCCCTGTCTCCGGATCGATAAAAGTCATGGGGTTCAGTTCAAAGATAGAATCATTCTCAAACATCCTATAGATAAATTCCGAACAATAATGGCTTGTGTCGTTCCATATATAGGAGAAATTGTAGGGTTTTCCTAACATCTCTTCAGCCAGTATCCATCCTTTTTCGATACTACCTCTGTATTCATCCTTTAATCTGTAACGGTAAACGGCTGACCCCCGCTCATCCATAAAATCTTGTAGTAATATCTTACGGGTTCCATCTTTTGGAGAAGCGTCCAGTACCCAGATGGTATCAGAACTGATATGGATAATAGCGACATGTTCGTAATTTGTTTTCATTTCCGTTTGAGTGACCCGGCTAATGGCGGAGGAGAGTCCGTGATCTTCTGCCACTACAAATAAAAGATCCCCATCCCTGATCTCATTCTTGTTGGAACAGGAGTATGCCAGTGCCAATAGGCAGCAAAAAAGTATGATATTCCTTCTTTTCATTCCGATTAAACGTGAAAAAACTCATTATCTTATCCAAAGATAATCTTTTCCTTGTGAATATCAATCCTTGAATGGTGGAAACATTCTATTAAAAATGGAGTGATAAAGAGAGATTGAGTTTGATGTTGATACTCTTCAGATAGATTTATGACACCTGAATAATTTTTCCTCTTTCTTTTTGATTTTTAATAAATTGAAACTATATTTGCTACTATGAACCGAAAGATAATCCATATCGACATGGACGCTTTCTACGCATCCATTGAACAGCGCGATAATCCTGAACTTCGGGGTAAACCTGTAGCGGTGGGATATGGTGAGAAACGGGGTGTGGTCGCGGCGGCGAGTTATGAGGCGCGTAAATATGGGGTTTATTCGGCGATGCCTTCGGTGACGGCGCTCCGCAAATGTCCTCATATTATTTTTGTCATGCCTCGGTTCGATGTCTACCGAAGCGTCTCCAACCAGATCATGCAGATCTTCCTTGAATATACCGATAAGGTGGAACCTCTCTCACTTGATGAGGCATTTCTTGACGTGACGGTGAACCATCGGGGATTGCGTTCCGCGACCATGATCGCAAGGGAGATCAAACAAAAGATATTTAACCGCACACGCCTTACTGCCTCCGCAGGTGTTTCCTACAATAAATTCCTGGCAAAGATCGCTTCGGATTATAATAAACCGGACGGGCTGTTCGTCATTGAACCGGATAAGGCGGAAGATTTTATAGAGAAATTGCCTATAGATAAGTTTTTCGGGGTGGGGAGAGTGACGGCGGCACGAATGGTGGAACTGGATATCAAGACGGGATACGACCTGAAGCAGTGGAGCGAAGTCGATCTGGTCCGTGAATTCGGGAAGGCGGGGATTGCCTATTATCATTTTGCCAGAGGCGTGGATAACCGGGAGGTGGAGTCGGAGAGAGTCCGTAAGTCGCTGGGCGCCGAAGAGACTTTCCTGGAAGACCTGAATGAAATTGTGGATATGTTGGCAGCACTCGATGAGATTGCCCGGGAAGTGTCCCGTAGGGCTGAAAAACGGAAATTTCTTGCCAGGACACTCACGCTGAAGATCAAATATGCCGATTTCACCATCATAACCCGGAGCAGAACCGTGAGCTATTATATCAAGACCTACCGGGAGTTATTCGAATTGGGTAAAGAACTGTTATTACAGGTCGATGATCTGGAAGAGAAAAAGATCCGCCTGATGGGACTTACCCTGAAAAATGCCGATGTGGACTCCGTTCAGCCTTTGATCGACGGATTTCAATTGTCGCTTGATTTTAAAGAGTGATTAAGAATTAAGAATTACCAATTACCAATTACCAATTACCAATTACCGAGTGCAATTACCATTGGTTTTTAGATCAGCGTTTATTTCCGGCGCCATAGCGTCCATCTTAAATGGGGAGTTGAGCTTCTGATAAAGGTGGGTTGGGTTTCTGATAAACAGGCGGGATTTTGGATTGCCTTGAAATCCTATAGTAAAAAGTTTTCAGGCTTCTTTCCCTGAATACCTTTGTAACGTGATTTTATCTCCTCGATATCCTTCTCATAATCTCCGGAAGGATGGAGGAGGCCGAGAGACAAGGCTTCCTTTCTTCTGTAATCCAGGCCGACCAACAATATCGGCACACCCGCTTTATACGCAATATAGTAAAATCCTTTTTTCCACTCTTTCACCGGCTTGCGTGTCCCCTCCGGGGTGATGGCCAGTTGCATCCGGTCGCGTCGGTTGAACTCCGATGCCAGGGTGTCGGTGAGTGAGGAATTCTTTTCCCTGGTTACCGGTATACCTCCTAATCTCTTAAAAAACAGGTTGAAAGGAAAGACGAACCACTCTGCCTTGATGAGGAAGTTGGCGGTCCTGCCGATAGAGGAGTAAGCCACCTTTGCTATCAGGAAATCCCAGTTGCTGGTATGAGGCGCCACGGCGATCACGCATTTGGAGAGAACGGGAAATTCGCCCCTGACTCGCCAGCCGAGGATTCGATTGAAAATAAATTTACTGATCCGTTTCATTCTCTCTGTTTCTTTTAGAAACTGTTTAAATTTTATTATTAAACTGTTTTGAATCTATTTTGGAATAGATTTTTTATTGTTTCTTGCGGATTTAGCGGGCTCAATCAAAAGGGAAAAGTGAAAAATCAGAGTTCGTTGTGCAACTGCTCCCAATGGTGCATTGTCTGGTCTAACCGGGCTTTGGTGTCCAGGTATCTCTGCAGCAAATCCATATCCGCCGCGCCTTCCGGCGTGGAGAGTGTGGTTTCCATCTCCGAGATCTTCTTTTCAAGCGTTTCTATCTTCTTTTCCGCCTCTTCAATCTGCTTCTCCAACTTGCGCTGTTTCCGATTCAGCTCTTTTTGTTCCTGATAAGAGAGTTTGCTCTCCGACGGTTGCTCCTGTTTTTTCTCCATTTTAGCAGCCATAGTTGTGGAAAGCTCCAACTGCTGCAGGGTTTCCAACTTTTTTTTGTCCAGGAAATCATAGATGCCACCCAGGTGTTCCGTCACTTTTCCTCCGCCGAACTCATATACTTTGCTCACCAGTCCGTTCAGGAAGTCGCGGTCGTGCGATACGATGATAGCCGTGCCGTCGAATTCGCTGATCGCTTTTTTCAGTACCTCTTTCGAGGCGATGTCGAGGTGGTTGGTCGGCTCATCCAGAATAAGCAGGTTGACCGGCTCCAGTAGAAGCCGGATCATCGCCAGACGGCTTCGTTCGCCACCCGACAACACCTTCACTTTTTTGTCGGACGCTTCGCCACCAAACATAAAGGCCCCGAGGATATCCCGTATTTTGGTGCGGACATCTCCCACCGCCACATAATCGATGGTGTCGAATACCGTCATCTCCTCATCCAGCAGTTGCGCCTGGTTCTGGGCAAAATAACCGATCTTCACATTGTGTCCCAGTTCCAGTTTTCCACCGTGATCGATCTCGTTCATGATGCATTTCACAAGAGTGGATTTCCCCTCGCCGTTCTTTCCTACGAACGCCACCTTCTCACCCCGCTCGATGGTGAGCGTGACATCTTTGAAAACAAGAAGGTCACCATAGCTTTTCGATACCTCTTCCATGACAACGGGGTAAGAGCCTGAGCGTGGGGCGGGCGGGAATTTCAGGTTGAGGTGCGAATTATCCACTTCATCCACCTCGATCCGTTCTATTTTCTCCAATTGTTTGATGCGCGACTGCACCTGGTTCGATTTGGTGGCCTTGTAACGGAACCGCTCGATAAATTCTTCGGTATCCCTGATCTGCTTCTGCTGATTTTCATAAGCCCTCTGCTGTTGCTCCCGCCGTTCCCGGCGCAACTCCACATATTGCGAGTAATTCACTTTATAGTCGTGGGCGCTGCCCAGCACGATCTCTATGGTGCGGTTGGTCACCGCATCCAGGAAGGCCCGGTCGTGCGACACCAGCATGACGGCGTTGGAGTGGGTGGTGAGGAAATTCTCCAACCACTGGATCGACTCTATGTCGAGGTGGTTGGTCGGCTCGTCGAGCAGCAGCACATCCGGCGCCCGCAACAAGATCTTCGCCAGTTCGACGCGCATGCGCCAACCACCGCTGAATTCACGGGTGGGGCGGTCGAAATCGCTCCGCAGAAACCCAAGCCCCATCAGCGTCTTTTCCACTTCGGCCTCGAAATTGTGGATCCCCGACATTTGTAAAAGCTCCTGCAAGTCGGTCGCCCGTTCAATCACCGTTTGGTAGGCTTCTGTCTCGTAATCGGTGCGTTCGGCCATTTCGGTGTGCAGTTGCTCTAACTCTTTCTCCATCTTTTGCAGGTGGGAGAAAGCCAGGGAAGCCTCTTCACGAACGCTACGGCTGTCGCTCAGCTTCATCTGCTGCGGCAGGTAGCCGATGGAGACACCTTTGGGCAAGGAGACCACGCCGCCCGAAGGTTGCTGCAGTCCCGCCATAATTTTCAGCAGTGTCGATTTCCCCGCACCGTTCTTGCCGGCAAGGGCCACCCGTTCGTTCCTGTTCAGGACGAATGATATACGGTCAAGTAGGGTGAAACCGCCGAACTCAACGGTAAGATTTTCTATACTGAGCATTTAGTAGTTCACTTAAGTTAGACTATTTCAATTACATTAGACTATTTCTACGCTCGGCAAAACAAATAAATTTGCTTTACTCTCACTTAATGAAATAGTTCTACGTTCAACAAAGGCAAAACTTGGCTTGCCTTTGTGCTCACTTATCGGAATAGTTCTTTGTGTCGCTGATGATCTCCTGAAGGGTTACCGGCTTCTGTTCTCCGGTTTCCATATTCTTCAGCATGATCTTTCCCTCTTTCATTTCGTTTTCGCCCACAATGGCCACGAAAGGGATATGGTTGCTGTCGGCATACGACATCTGTTTCTTGATCTTGGCCGCATCGGGATAAAGTTCGCAACGGATGCCGGCATTTCTCAACTGTTGCATTAGCGGAAGAAGATAAGCGGCCTCCTTCTCGCCGAAATTGACAAACAGCAAATCGGTAGTGTGGGTGAAACTGTCGGGGAAAAGGTTGAGTTGGTTCAGTACGTCGTAAATACGGTCGGCGCCGAAGGAGATTCCCACGCCGGAGACGCCCGGTAGCCCGAAGATACCGGTCAGGTTGTCGTACCTCCCACCGCCGGTGATGCTTCCGATTTCCACGTCGAGCGCTTTCACTTCGATGATGGCGCCTGTATAGTAGTTGAGTCCCCGCGCCAGGGTCAGGTCGAGTGTCAACTCATTTTTCAGTGAAAGCAAATCCGTCTTATTGAAAATATATTCTACCTCCTCCACGCCTTCCAATCCGCCAGGAGAGGCTGCCAGCACCTCTTTCAGCTTTCCGAGTTTTTCCCGGGTGGTGCCACTCAGCAACAGGATTGGTTGTAACTTTCCTATCGCCTCTTGTGTGATCCCCTTCGACGCCAGTTCTTCGTTCACCTTCTCCGTGCCGATCTTGTCAAGTTTGTCGATGGCGACGGTGATATCGGTGATCTTATCGGCTTCACCAATGATCTCGGCGATACCGGAAAGGATCTTCCGGTTGTTCAACTTCACCGAAACACGGATGCCGAATTGGGAAAAGACTTCGTCGATGATCTGGATCAACTCCACCTCGTTGAGCAGGGAGTCAGATCCTACGATATCGGCATCACACTGGAAAAACTCGCGGTAACGTCCTTTTTGGGGACGGTCGGCACGCCATACCGGTTGTATCTGGTAGCGCTTGAAGGGAAAGGTGATATCGTTGCGGTGCATTACCACGTAGCGGGCAAAGGGAACGGTAAGGTCATACCGAAGCCCTTTCTCCGAAATCTTATTGGCTGTCTTCGCGGAATTGCCTTCGGTAATATCTTCCGCACTCATATCTCCTAAGAAGTGGCCGGAGTTGAGAATCTTGAACAGCAGTTTATCGCCTTCTTCGCCATACTTCCCCATCAGGGTGGAGAGGTTCTCCATTGCCGGCGTTTCAATCTGGCGAAAGCCGTAAAGACGATACACCTCTTTGATGGTGTCGAAAATATAGTTGCGTTTCGCCGTCTCTTCGGGCGAAAAATCCCTAGTCCCCTTGGGTATGGAAGGTTTTTGCATTGTTATCTCGATCTTTGTTTAGGGCTACAAAGATAATTATTTTTGACATACAGGAACAATACTAAAAAACGGGGGAAAATTTTTCATTTCTTCACTTCTCCATTTCTTCATTTCTCCATTTCTCCATTTCTCCATTTCTTCATTTCTTCATTTCTCCATTTCTATTCTTCACTTTTCACTCTTCATTTTTCACTCTTCACTCTTCATTCTTCACTCTTCATTCTTCACTTTTCACTTTTCACTTTTCACTTTTCATTTTTCACTTTACAAAAGGTTGCTCGCCAGTTCGGAAAGTTCGCTCCGTTCACCTTTTACCAGGTTTACATGCCCGAAGAGGTTTTGTCCCCGCATCTTGTCGATCATATAAGCCAACCCGTTAGACTGCGTGTCGAGATATGGCGAGTCGATCTGCTGAAGGTCGCCCGTGAACACCATCTTGGTACTTTCGCCGGCGCGGGTGATGATCGTCTTTACTTCATGCGGAGTGAGATTCTGCGCTTCATCAATGATGCAGAAGGTGCCGGTAAGGCTTCGTCCGCGAATAAATGCCAGCGCCTCTATTTCCAGTTGTCCTGATTTCTGCATTTCATCGAGCAGCCTGAGATCGGAACTGTTCTGTCCGAGGGCCGCTTTGATCACGTTCAGGTTATCAAAAAGCGGCTGCATATAAGGTGCGATCTTCTGCTTCTCGTCGCCCGGCAGGTAGCCGAGGTCTTTGTTCGACAGGGAAACGATCGGGCGGGCCAGTAATATCTGATGATAGATTTTATTCTGCCTCAGGGCGGATGCCAGCGCCAGCAGGGTTTTTCCCGTACCCGCTTTTCCGGTAATTCCTACCAGCTTTATTTCCGGATCGTTCAATATCTCGAAAGCAAATGCCTGTTCCGCATTTCGTGGCTGGATGCCGAAATTGGATTCTTTCTCGATCTTTTTTATTTTTTGCGCGAACGGGTTGTAGCGTGCCAACACGCTGTTTCTTTCGCTTTTCAGGATGAAACATTGATTGGGATCAAGCTGGATCTCGAAATTAAACTCATCGACATCCACGCCGCCTGCCTGAGCATATACCTTATCGATCAGGTCGGGATTGACCCCTTCTATCACCTCTTCGCCTTGGGAGAAAATATCGACATTCGTCACCTTGTCGTTGATATAATCTTCGGCCAGCATGCCGAGCGAGCGCGCCTTCATCCGCAAATTGATATCTTTCGACACCAGGATGGTTCTCATCTCCGGATGTTTTTCAGCCACTTCCGATACCACGGTAAGGATACGGTTGTCCGGTGTTTTTTCGGGGAAAGCGTCGATGATCTTTCTGTTATCTTTTGATCCGTTTACGATATAGAGTTTACCTCTGCCGACTCCCATATCGGCACCATGGGTGAACAGGTCGTCATCGGTGATAAGATCCAGCTCACGCACAAAAGCGCGGGCATTGAAATTGATCTGGTCGCTCCCTTTCTTGAACTTGTCCAGCTCTTCCAGTACCACGAAAGGGATAAAGATGTCGTTCTCCTCAAAATTGTCGAGGCAGTTGAAATCATGCAGGATCACATTCGTGTCGAGGATGAAGTTTTTCTTGGCGCTGGCTGCTGTGGGTCTTGTATTGATCTTACTCTTGTTTTTTGTTTTGGCGGTTTTTGTTTTCTCGCTGGTTTTACTCTCAGTTGTTGCCATATCTTTCTAAGTTTAATATGTGTGATTCAGATCCTATTCTTTGTTTGTCCCTACCCATGTATTAAAAAACACAATTCAGAAAAGAATGTTTTGGGCGGCATGATTTTTTGCTCTGCTGGAACAAAAAAACTATCTTTGCCGGGTTTCTTATTTCCTGCGAATGGAATGAAAGTTGAGGGGTAAGTCAAGCTTGCTTGAACTTTCCCGAGACGCATCTTGCATTCCGTAAGTATAGTGGAAGCCGAGAGATAAGTCTAACTTGTTGAGCTTATCCGAGACGCACCCTTTTATTCTGCAAATGTAACGAATTTTATGAAGAAAGTATTATTAACAATCAGCTGTGTGATGATAATGATGACTACCCCGGCAAAAGAGAACCCTTTTCTTAAACCCTTTGCAACCCCTTATGGAACGGCTCCGTTCGATTTGATCAAAATAGGGCATTATGAACCTGCTTTCGAAAAAGCGATGGGAGAGCATCAGTCGGAGATTGATGCGATTGTCGCTAATCCCCGAACCCCTACTTTTAGCAACACCATCGAAGCGATAGAATATTCCGGGGAGATGTTAACCCGGGTGAGCGGTGTCTTCTTCAACCTGCTGAGCGCCGAGAGTAATGATGAGATGATGGAGATATCGCAACGGTTAACGCCGAAGTTATCACAACATTCCAACAATATCAACCTGAATGAAGAACTCTTTAAACGGGTGAAAGCGGTGTACGACGCGCGCCATACTTCCGGACTTACTCCGGAGCAAATCCGGTTGACCGAGAAATACTACGAGAATTTTGAAAACAGTGGAGCCACGCTGTCTTCCGAAGCAAAAGAGAGATACCGCGAGTTGTCAATGGAACTAAGCAAGGCGAGCCTTGCATTCGGGCAGAACAACCTCCGGGAAACCAATGCTTTTGAGATGGTACTTACCGACAAGGCCGATCTGGCGGGATTGCCGGAGAGCCTGATAGATGCCGCCGCCACAAAGGCAAAGTCGAAAGGAAAAGAAGGGTGGCTGATCGATCTGTCGGCCCCCAGCTATATGGGATTTATGAAATATTCCTCGCGCCGCGATCTTCGTGAGAGACTTTATATGGCTTACAGCACCAAAGGTGTGGCCGGTGGAGAATTCGACAACCAGGAAAATGTGCGGAAGATCGTGAATCTCCGTCTCGAGATCGCCCGTCTGATGGGGTATGACACCTATTCTGAATACGTGTTGAAGAACAGGATGGCCAAGAATGAGGCGGCAGTTTTGGAATTGCTCGACGGGCTGGCAGAGGCATTTACGCCCACAGCCCGACAGGAACTGGAAGATGTGAAGTCGTTTGCCTCAGAGAGGGAAGGAAAACCGTTCGACCTGCAACCTTGGGACTGGAGCTATTATGCCGATAAACTGAAAGACAATCGTTTCGATTTGAACGACGAGATGACACGTCCCTATTTCGAATTGGAAAATGTGAAAAAGGGCATTTTCGGACTGGCAGCCGATCTCTACGGTTTGCGATTTGTGGCAAACAGGGATATTCAGGTCTATCATCCCGAAGTGGAGGCTTATGAGGTGTTTGATGAAAACGGCGATTTCCTTTCGGTTTTATATACTGACTTCCATCCCCGCGAAGGCAAGCGTGCCGGCGCATGGATGACCTCTTTTAAAGAGCAATATATGAGGGAGGGTAAAGACAGCCGTCCCCATGTTTCCATTGTGATGAATTTCACCCGTCCAACCGAGACCAAACCGGCGTTGCTTACTTTCGACGAGGTGAAGACATTCCTGCATGAGTTCGGTCATGCGCTGCATGGGATGTTGTCGAAATGCACTTACGAAACACTTTCAGGTACCAGTGTTTACCGCGATTTCGTGGAACTACCCTCCCATATCATGGAAAACTGGTTGGTGCAGAAGGAATATCTCGACAAGTTCGCTTTCCACCACCAAACAGGTGAAAAGATGCCTGAAGAGCTGTTGCGGAAAATAGTGGATGCGTCCAACTATAACGCCGGTTATGCCACCTTGCGTCAACTCTCATTCGGATACCTCGATATGTCGTGGCATTCTTTGCAAGCACCGTTCGCAGGAGATGTCCGGGCATTTGAACAGGATGCCATGGAGCGTGTGCAACTCCTGCCGGTAGTTCCCGAAACATGTGTGTCTGCTTCATTCGGTCATATATTCTCAGGAGGTTACGCGGCCGGGTATTATAGTTATAAATGGTCGGAAGTGATGGATGCGGATGCTTTCTCCGTTTTCAAGAAGAATGGTATTTTTGACAAGGAAACCGCCCGTTCATTCAGAACCAATATTTTGGAAAAAGGAAACACTGAAGATCCGATGACGCTTTTTATTCGTTTCCGTGGTCAGGAACCCAATGTGGAAGCCCTGCTCAGAAGAAGTGGTATTGATAACTAAAAAAGTGTTTGATAATTATTTTGCAAATTTATTGCCGATTTGTTTTGTTAGAATTATTTTATCCCTATCTTTGTGGCGCATAAGTATTTTTAGCGGGCCGTTATTTAGTTTCTTCACTCATTGTTAAGTTATTTCCTAACTCCTCTTTAATTGAAAGGACTTCTGCGCAATTTATTTATTTTTTATTTTTATTTTTTTTACATGAACATTTTTGTAGCTGGCTTAAGTTATCAGATTACTGATGCCGATTTAAAAGAACTGTTTGAAGAATACGGAGAGGTATCTTCTGCCAAAATTATTACTGATCGTGAAACCCGCCGTTCAAAAGGCTATGGTTTCGTGGAAATGTCAAACGAAGGTGATGGACAACGCGCCATTGAAGAACTCAACGATGCTGAATACGACGGACGTACATTGTCCGTTTCTGAAGCTCGCCCTCGTGCCGAGGGAGACCGTCCGAAGTATAATAACAACCGTGGAGGTGGTTACGGAAACCGCGACAGGAACAGGTATTGATCTTTCATTAGATTTGGAGAAACTGCATCACAACCGATGCAGTTTTTTTATGTCCCTTCGCTTCTGCCGGGAGAAAATTGGTTACCTTTACGCCGTCAAACTATTTTGCCATTATTCCTCTTATGTGTACGCTGCTTACAATTGAAACATCCACTCCCGTATGTTCCTGTGCGCTTTCGCGTGATGGGGAGATCCTGGTGAACAAAGAGAATTATGAAGGCCGGTCGCATGCAAGCCTGGTAGGTCTTTTTGTCCATGAAATAATGGAATATGCCAGAGAACGGGATATCCACCTGGACGCTATCGCTGTGAGCAGCGGCCCCGGCTCTTATACCGGATTGCGTATCGGTGTGTCGGAGGCCAAGGGATTGAGTTACGGCCTGGATATTCCAATGATCGCCATTCCCACGGCCTGTATCATGGCTTCGATGATGAGGGGGAAAGCAGATGAAGATACGCTGCTTTGCCCGATGATTGATGCCCGGCGCATGGAGGTCTATGCCACCTTCTTCGACCGGTCGCTCAATATGATCCGTGAAACATCGGCCGACATAGTGAAAGAGGAGAGTTACAGCGATCTTCTTGAGAAACAGAAGGTCCTCTTTTTCGGAAACGGTGCGGAGAAATGCCGTACTCTCATCACCCATCCCAATGCGCTGTTCTTTGATGATATTCACCCGCTGGCTTCGGCAATGGTGCCTCTGGCTGAAAAAGCCTTTACCGATAAAACATTTGTGGATGTAGCCTATTTCGAACCTTTTTACCTGAAAGAATTTGTGGCTACCACCCCAAAGAATAAGGTGATTGACGTTAAAAGCTAATCATTCCTCTTTTGGTATTCTTGTGGTCAAGCTTTGGTGAGTGAAATATAATTCTTTTATAAAACAGGATTTCAGGGAGCTAATCGTTGCATGTTCCAGCCTTTGTCTCCTTTATAATACGCCATGCGGTCGTGCATTCGGTTGGGACGCCCCTGCCAGAATTCAATCATGGTCGGTCGAATCAGAAAACCGCCCCAATGAGGAGGTCGTGGTATTTCACTGCCGGAGAATTGATTTGCATACCTCTTCTCCAACTCTTCCAGTTCTTCGCGCCCCCTTACCATCCTGCTTTGGGGGGATGCCCATGCCCCTATCTTGGCATCATTGGGCCGTACGTTGAAATAAGCATCCGACTCTTCCTCGTCCACCTTCTCGGCAATACCTTCAATCCTTACCTGCCGTTCGATCTCATGCCAGTCGAAAACGGCTGCAATAAAAGGATTAGCAAGCAATTCCTCTCCTTTCCGGCTCATATAGTTGGTATAAAATACAAATCCCTTCTCATTCAACTCTTTTAAAAGTACCACACGCGCTGAAGGCCTTCCCTCGGGAGTGGCTGAAGCTACGGTCATGGCGTTGGGTTCCGACAAGCCGGAGGCAATGGCTGTCTCCAGCCATACCTTGAATTCATCGAAAGGATTCAATGCCATCTCTGTTTCGTTAAGGCTTCCCCCCAGGTATTCATGCCTCATTCTACTTAATTCGTCCATCCTCTGTGAAAATCTACATTTGCTCCTCACAAAAGTACATGATTTTCTGTTCAAAACCACCCTGATTCTTTTAAATAGTTATGCATTTTTCTTATCTTCGCAAATTGATTATGTTGTGGTAAACGAATCAGATGATAAAAGCAGAGAAAATTCATAAGAGCTTCGGCCCGCTTCAGGTACTGAAAGGGATCGATCTGGAGGTGCGGAAAGGAGAGATAGTTTCTATCGTGGGGCCGAGTGGCGCGGGTAAGACTACCCTGCTGATGATCATGGGGACTTTGGAGAAAGCCGATTCCGGTAGGATTTACATCGATAATCACGAATTAAGCTCGCTGGGTGAAAAAAAATTGTCTGATTTCCGGAACAGGAATATCGGATTTGTTTTTCAGTTTCACCAGTTGTTGCCTGAGTTTACCGCCCTCGAAAATGTGATGATCCCGGCGCTGATAGGACATGCGAAACATGTCGAGGCGGAAGCGAGGGCAAAGGATCTGCTGTGTATGATGGGACTTTCAGAACGCATCACCCATAAGCCGGCGGAATTGTCCGGCGGTGAAAAACAACGTGTCGCTGTAGCCCGCGCATTGATAAACGACCCCCTTGTAGTCTTTGCCGATGAGCCTTCCGGTAGCCTCGACTCCGATAATAAGGAGGAGCTTCACCAGCTTTTTTTCGAACTGCGGGACAAGCTTGACCAGACCTTTATCATTGTGACGCATGATCAACAACTGGCATCGATCACCGACAGAACCATCCACATGATAGACGGACAGATAGTCGACCAATAAAAATCATAAGTGTAACCAAGTATATCGATCCAAACCGTATGAAGAGTAAATCACTATTTATGGCAATTATTATTACCGGGAGCATGCTGGCTTGCAACGAAGCTTCCCTGACGCCGGCTTCCAAGGAGGCGGCTAAAAAAGCGAATAAAGAGCTGACCGAGACGATAGGCAAGGCAAAACTCACTATAAATGAAGGTGTCATGACGCCTGAAATCCTTTACAGTTTTGGCCGGGTAGGGAGTGTGGAGGTCTCGCCCGACAAATCGCATATCCTCTATCAGGTGACTTATGTGAGTGTTCCGCAGAATAAAACCAACTCGGAGTTGTTTATCATGAAAAGCGACGGCTCGGAGAAGAAACAACTCACCATCACCCATACCCAGGAAAATAACCCGCAATGGATCGCAGAGGGTAAAAAGATAGCCTTCCTTAGCAATGAGACCGGTTCTTCGCAGATATGGACCATTAATCCTGATGGGGGAGGGATGAAGCAGATATCCAATGTGGAAGGGGGAATCGATGGATTTAAATATTCTCCTGACGGGAAGAAAGTGCTGTTCATCAAAAGTGTGAAAACGGTGGAGACGGCTGCCGAAAAATATCCCGACCTGCCGGATGCGTCGGGTAGGATAGTAGACGATCTGATGTACAAGCATTGGGACAAGTGGGTGGAAAGCGTGCCCCATCCCTTTGTGGCTGATCTTTCAGGTAATAAGTTGTCAAATATAAAAGATCTTTTGGAGGGAGAGCCCTATGAAGCGCCGATGGCACCCTTGGGAGGCATAGAGCAACTTGCCTGGAGCCCCGACGGCAAAACGATTGCCTACACATCCCGCAAAAAGACAGGAAAAGAGTACGCTCTTTCTACTAATTCCGATATTTATTTTTACGATGTGCAAAGCCGTCAGACTCGAAATATGACTGAGGGGATGATGGGGTACGACGTGAATCCTCGGTTCTCGCCCGATGGGAAATATCTTGCCTGGCAGAGTATGGAACGCGACGGATATGAAGCCGACAAGAACCGGTTGTTCGTCATGGATCTGGCCACAGGCGAAAAGACCTATGTGACGGAACAGTTCGATTACAATACTGATGATTTTGTCTGGAGCAGTGACAACCGTACTATTTATATGGTGTCGTCCGTAAAAGGAACCACTCAGTTGCATGCGGCAGATATCGTCACCAAAGAGATCACTCCCGTTACTCAGGGAAAATACGACTATACCTCTGTTGCCCTGGGAAATGGCAAACTCATCGCGAAACGGCACTCCATGTCACAACCCGCGGAGATCTACAGTGTGGATATTGCCTCGGGCCAGGCTACCGAAATATCGTTTGAAAATAAAGAGATACTCGACCGGCTGCGAATGGGAGAGGTGGAAGAGCGCTGGATCACCACTACCGATGGCAAGGAGATGCTCACATGGGTGGTCTATCCACCCGATTTCGATCCTAAAAAGAGCTATTCGGCTCTCTTGTATTGTCAGGGAGGCCCACAGAATATGGTAAGCCAGTTCTGGTCTTACCGGTGGAATCTCCAGATGATGGCAGCCAATGGTTATATCGTGGTGGCGCCCAACCGCCGCGGCTTGCCCGGATTCGGACAGGAATGGCTCGAACAGATCAGCGGTGATTACGGCGGACAGGATATGCGGGATTATCTCACAGCCATCGATGCTCTTGCCCAGGAACCCTATGTCGATGAAACCCGCTTGGGCTGTACCGGGGCAAGTTATGGCGGTTTTTCCGTTTATTGGCTTGCCGGAAATCACGACGGGCGATTTAAAGCGTTTTTGTCGCATGCGGGGATCTTCAATCTGGAAGCGCAATATCTGGAGACGGAAGAGATGTTCTTTGCCAACTGGGATATGGGGGGCCCATTCTGGGATAAGTCAAATGCCATTGCACAACGCACCTATGCCAATTCTCCCCATAGGTTCATAGACAGATGGGACACACCGATCATGATTACCCATGGTGAATACGACTATCGTATTCTGGCTTCGCAAGGAATGATGGCGTTCAATGCCGCCCAATTGAGAGGTATTCCGTCGCGGATGCTTATCTTCCCCGACGAGAATCATTGGATCACCAAGCCTCAGAACGGAGTCCTTTTTCAGCGCGAGTTCTTCCGCTGGTTTGATGAGTGGTTGAAGTAAACCGCGACCTCCCCGTGGGATTGTTTTGGTATGAAACCGACATGTTTACAATAATCATTACACACCCGAAGGGAATGAATATTTTGAACATCAAAGGTTCCATATACCGAAATAAAATAATCATATGAAATAGATGGTTTTTGTGAAAGAGGGCTCTATTTTGAATGGCGAGTGTGAAAAAGTGAATTTTGGCAGAAAAAATCCCCTCAAAAGTTTTGTAATTCTGAAATTATCCTTACCTTTGCACTCGCTATCGAAAACTGTTCACGGAGGTGAAGGTCTTCCATAGCGACCAAAAACGGTGTGGTAGTTCAGTTGGTTAGAATACCTGCCTGTCACGCAGGGGGTCGCGGGTTCGAGTCCCGTCCATACCGCTAAAAACATAAAAGAGAGTACTATTTTAGTATTCTCTTTTTTTATGTCTATCCCAGAATACTACTGATAATCAATGTGTTATAAAGTGAAAAAGTGCAATCTATCAAACCAGTTGAATACCATTTGGTAAGACTTGTATCCAAGTTTGGTTCACTTTAATGCTACATTTTCTGCTACACTGCTTTTTCTGAAATAAAAAATGTAGCAATGAGTACCGGTTGAACATTATTTGACTACTCATATCTAATTCATAATTAAATTATTATGTCGAACTTTGTGGCAAAATGCTACAGAAAAATTAAATTATGAAAGCGGTATTTAAAATTTCGTACTACTTACAAGGGCAAGTTTCCAAAAGTCAATGTTGAGAGTACGGAAGATGATGATATTGATGATTTACATTTCTGAAAATCGACTAAAAAACTGTACATTTGCAGTATGTTATATTACAGGAGAAAAATAGTATTGGCTTTACTGGAAGTGTTTGACGAACAACTGACGGCAAAGAGTTTGCAGAAGTTTCTGTTTCTGTTTACCCGTGTGCAGTCGGTTAAAGCGTTCGATTTTATACCTTGTCGTTACGGTTGCTTCTCGTTTCAAGCTGATCAGGATTTGTCTACCATGGCGAAATATGGTTATCTTGAAATATCCGAGCATCAGAGTGGTAGATTTATAAAACTTAAACAAAGAGGAAAATATCTGGAAATGTTTGATAAATCCGATCGTCAGGCGTTACTCGATGTAAAAGCCGAATTTGGTTCGATGTCTCAGACCGATTTAATACGCTATACTTATCAAAAATATCCTTATTTTGCCATCAATAGCTCAATTGCCAATGAGTTGCTGACGAAAGATGAATTAGCCCGAGTAGAAGAACAAAAACGCGTGTTCACAGAACCCCAGTTGTTTAGTATCGGTTACGAGGGTATCTCGCTTGAGACATATATAAATAAACTGATAATAAATGATGTGCACGTCTTATGTGATGTGCGCAAAAATGCTTTCAGTCAGAAATTCGGATTCTCAAAAAGCCAGTTGCAAAAAGCCTGTACGGGTGTTGGTATTCGCTATAAGCATATACCGGAATTGGGAATAGAATCAGAAAAGCGCCAGGAATTGTATTCGCAAGCCGATTATGATTGTCTGTTTGAGAACTACGAAAAAACAACGCTGAAAAAAAATAAAGAGGCGCTATTGAAAATAAGAGCGCTGATTGAAACCTATGGCCGGGTGGCTGTTACCTGTTTCGAAAAAAATCCGCATCAATGCCATCGTACGCATGTTGCCAATGCATTGATGCAGTTACCTGATATTGACTATTCGTTTAAACTATTGTAGACATGGCATTGACTAAAGTCCTCATTACCGTCAAAACATATCCAACCTTTCCGAGAAATACGATGAGTTGGTCTGTACTGCCGGTTTTAGGGAAGATGGTTCATGGATTCGTATTTTCCCGGTACCATTCCGTAAACTCGATTATCAGAATCAATTCGAGAAATGGCAATGGATAGAAATCGATTTGGTGAAAAATACGTCCGACTTTCGACCTGAAAGTTATCGTCCAACGGATTTGGATAGAGAAATCCGTATGCTCGATAAGATTGATACCAAAGGTGATTGGGCCAAAAGAAAACTACATATCGGCGATACGATTTGGGATAATATGACTGAGTTGATAGCCGCTGCGAAAGACCCGAATCGCCGAATCCCATATAGAGGAGTTTGCCATAGAATTGCTCGAAAGAACGGGCTATGAATATATCTATGCTCCGAATATTGCTCCCGATGGTGAAACGCCCGAGCGAGAGAGTTACGAACAGGTAGTATTGATTGACCGTCTTCGTCGTGTAGTCAAACGCATTATTCCGACTATCCCTACAGAGCAGCAGGAAGAGGTCATCCGGGAAATTCAGCGTATTGCATCACCCGAATTGATCTCGAATAACGAGACTTTCCATCGCTATTTGACGGACGGTATTCCGGTAAATTACTAACAAGACAGTAGCGAACGTGGTGAGCTGGTCTGGTTGGTTGATTTTCAGGATCCATTGAACAATAAATTCGTGGTTAGTAACCAGTTTACCGTCATTGAGAATCACCACAAGAAGCGTCCTGACGTTTTACTGTTTGTAAATGGTCTGCCTTTGGTCTTGGTTGAGTTGAAAAATGCCACGGATGAAAATGCTACCGTGAATGCTGCCTTTCGACAAATGGAGACTTACAAGTCGCAGATTCCTTCACTATTTACGTACAATGCCTTGCTGATTATCTCGGATGGATTAGAGGCAAAGGCCGGATCTCTTTCGGCAGGATTAAGCCGTTTTCTGGCATGGAAGTCTGCCGATGGTGAGACGGAGGCATCTCATCTGTTCAGCCAACTCGAAACGATGGTTACCGGGATGCTGAATAAAGAAACGCTACTCGATTTGATTCGCCATTTCATCGTTTTAGCGCTTGTCGGTAGCGAGAACCGGATCAAGAAAATAACCAATGATATTGTCAGTCATTTCGAAGTTGTTGTGTTTTCATTCAACTGTCAATCATATTAATAGGTGGAGCGGGTTTGATTTGTATTTGGTTAATATCTGTTATCTAACTCAAAGGTTGACTGAATGATGCCCACCCAAGTGCGAATTGAAACTAGTTTATATTATTTATTCCTTAATAGTGATTGATATTCAGTGTTCTGAGGTTTAAAATAATGAAGCTGTTTAGTGTTTTGTACCTGTCGAAAATTGTTTTCAAAAATACATCATGACGTTTTTTGAGGATATGTTTTCGTTTTTTTTTGTTTTTTTTTAGAAAGAATCATTGTTATTTTGTTTCTGTAATTTAATTTTTGTACATATGAAATTCAATCATTTATTTTTAGCTAATCTGTTGCTGTTCTTGCTTTTTTTCTTGGATGTCAATTTGTATGCTCAAAATCAGGGAATTCATGGAAGAGTGACGGATGAAGGTGGCGAACCTATTATTGGAGCCTCGGTTAAAGTAAAATCTTCGAGTATTTTGGGGACTGTTACCGATATGGATGGTAATTTCGACCTTAGCGCAATCCCATTAAATTCGGTATTGGTCATATCGTTCATAGGATATGAAACGGTTGAGGTTCCGGTCCAGAACCGATCCGACATCCGCGTTGTCCTCAAAGAGACCTCTTCTCAATTAGATGAAGTTGTGGTGATCGGGTATAGTTCGGTCCGACGAAAAGATTTGACAGGCTCTGTGGGGACGGCCAATGTGAACGATATGGCGAAAGCTCCCACAACGTCGTTTGCCGAGGCGTTGGCCGGGCGAATTGCCGGTGTCAATGTGTCGAGTTCGGACGGTCAACCGGGAGCAACTCCGAATATTGTGGTGAGAGGTCCCGGCTCCCTTACCCAAAGCGTATCGCCTTTGTTCGTAATAGACGGATTTCCTATTGAGGACTTTGACCCTACCACGTTAAATTCCGATGATATCGAATCCATTTCGGTATTGAAGGACGCCTCTTCCACGTCGATTTACGGCTCCCGGGCTGCGAATGGGGTCATTCTGGTGCAGACCAAGAGAGGCAGGGTTGGTGCGCCGGTGATTACTTTCGGTTTATCGATGGGCACACAATTGGAGGCCAAAAAGATGGATTTGATGTCTCCTTATGAATTTCTGCTATACCAGCAGGAACGTTTTGGTGACGACGCCATCTCCCAATACGTTTCGGACGATATGACGATAGAGGATTACAGGAATGTGAAAGGATTGGATTTTCAGGATTACGTGTTCAACAAAGGACGGGTGGACAACTATTCGCTTTCGATTCGGGGAGGAACGCAACAGACACGCTACTCCGTATCCGGTTCATTCCTAGATCAGAAAGGTATCATTGTAAATACAGGGTTGAAAAAATATATTGGACAAGTGTCTATAGATCAGGCAATCAGTGAAAAACTGAATGCGGGATTTACGGTCGGTTATACGGGAATGAAATCATGGGGGCAGGTAATCAGCGCCTCCTCTTCCAATAACACATCGAGTAAAGTCATGTTCCGGACCTGGGCTTATCGGCCAATCAACTATTTGGGCTCGGATGTCAGTCTGTTGGATGCCGATGCCGACGAGAGTTCCATCACCGGTTCCGACTACAGGGTCAATCCGTTCATAGACCTTGAAAACCAATACACACCTAATTATACGAATATTTTCAATGGGCAGACGTCTCTCGTTTATCATATCACCGACGATTTGACCTTGAAACTGACCGGCGGTACGAGAAGGAACAACTACCGTAACGAGCGGTTCTACAATTCGAAAACCATTCAAGGCAGTCCGCTCAATCCGAACAATAGGAACGGAATATACGGGTCCATCTCGAATATTTACAGGAATGACCTGATGACCGACAATACGCTCACTTACAGGAAAAAATTTGCAAATGCGCATGATTTGACGGCATTGGTTCTGATGAGCATGCAAGAGAGCGAAACCAAGACGAATGGTTACAGTAGCCGTTTCCTGCCTAACGAGAGCATGGGGATTGCCGGTCTTGACCAAGGCACTCCTTACGATGCGGTGAGCAAAGAAACGAGTAATACCAGGGCTTCCTATGGGGGACGATTGGATTATGGTTATCTGTCGAAATATCTACTAACCTTGACTTTTAGGGCCGACGGCTCCTCAAAATTTCCCAAAAACAACAAATGGGGGTATTTTCCCGGTGTCGCGGCCGCTTGGAACGCCAAGAACGAATCTTTCTTGAAAGAGGTTAAACCGATTTCTAACTTGAAACTAAGAGGCAGTTATGGCGTTGTGGGGAATGATCGTGTTTCCGATTTCGCATCGTTGGCCGAGTTGACTTACGCGCTGAGCGGATACTCTTTCAACAACCAGACACCCGAACCGATGGTTTACCAGAAAACGATGGAGAATATAAACCTCTCATGGGAGCGAACGAAATCGACCGATATCGGACTTGAATTGGGTTTGTTTGACAACCGGATTGAGATAATGACAGACATATACCGGCGTAAAACGAATAATTTGCTGCTGAATGCAACACTCCCTACCAGTTCCGGATTCAGTTCGGCGTACAAAAATATCGGCGAGTTAGAGAACAAGGGCCTTGAGATAACTCTCAACACGGTCAATATCAAAAATAAGGACTTCAAATGGGAAAGCTCGTTTAACATCAGCTTCAATAGAAACAAGATATTGGCATTGAACGACGGTCAGTCTTCTCTGAAAAATGCCATAACGACGGACGCTAACTATACCGACTATCTTTATATTTCGGAGATAGGCAGGCCCTCGGGGATGATGATCGGATATATTTGGGAAGGAAATTACCAGTATGACGATTTTGACAATCCGGCACCAGGTGTCTATATCTTGAAAGACAACGTGCCGACAAACGGCAATTCGCGTACCGCCATACAGCCGGGCGATATCAAATATCGGGACTTGAACGGTGACGGCATCGTCAATGCATCGGACAAGACGATTATCGGGCGCGGACAGCCGATTCATACCGGAGGATTCAGCAACAATTTGAAATATCGGAATTTCACGTTGAATGTGTTTTTCCAATGGTCGTACGGTGCAGATATCTATAACGCGAACAGAATCACTTTTGAGGGTAACTCGAACGGCCGCTCCAATATGAACCAGTTTGCAAGCTATGTGAACAGATGGTCGCCGGAAAATCAGACGAATGAAAATTTCAGAGCGGGCGGACAAGGTCCTATCGGCTATCATTCCTCGAAATATGTGGAGGACGGTTCCTACCTGCGTCTGAAAACCGTTTCACTCGACTATACCGTACCAAGCCGATTATTAACCCGCTTCTACATTAAGGGGCTTTCGCTGAATGTGGCTATGCAGAACCTCTATACATGGACCAATTATTCGGGATTAGATCCGGAAGTATCTACTCAGAGCAGTAGCTTAACGTCCACTTCTGCCCAGAACGGTATCTTAACGCCCAATTATGACTATTCGGCCTATCCGCGGGCGATTACCATTGTAGGGGGGATCAAATTGACATTTTAAATTAAAAAAATGAAACCAATGAAAAAGAATTCTTATATCGTGATATGCCTCTCGGCATTTGTCTCGTTTTTTTCGTGCAGTGATTTTCTCGACCCGAAGCCGACGGATTTCCTGTTCCCGGGCAACTATTACCAGACCGAAGATGAGTTGAATACGGCATTGACCGGCGTGTACGATGCCTTGGGGAATGGCTCCCTATATGGCAATAATGCCTTATACCTGTTCGGTTGGGAAGCGGACGAGGGATATATGAACAGATCCTCCATCTCTACGGGTGCGTTCAGGAGCAACCATTCCTCTGGCGACAGTTATCTTACAAATCTATGGAATATCTTGTTCAGCGGAATCAACAGGGCTAACCTGCTGTTGGCCAGTGTGGACAACAATCCGGATATCGATTTGAAAATCAGAGACAATGTCAGAGGACAAGCCTTATTCCTGAGGGGTTATTTCTATTTCATTCTCGTTCAGAATTTCGGAGGAGTGCCGATAAAGACCACGCCGAGCAATTCGGTAAAAGATGTCCATATTCCGCGTAATACAGTGAAGGAAGTCTATGACCAGATTTTAAGTGATATGACGGCAGCCGAGCCGTTGGTGCAGGATATTTCGGACATCGGGTTTGGGGGCCGTGTGAGCAAATCGGCAGTGCGGGGGATTTTGGCCCGTGTGTGTCTCACCATGGCCGGATATCCCTTGCAGGAAACGGCTCGTTATGCCGATGCCGCAAATTGGGCGAAAAAAGTGATTGACGATGGTACGCACAGTTTGAATCCGAGTTTTCCCAACATATTCATCACTTTGGCGCAGGACAAATACGACATCAAGGAGAGTATTTTCGAGGTGGAGTTTTGGGGAAACGGCACGGACAGTTACAATGAATACGGTCGCAACGGATGGATCAACGGAGTGTACAGCCATTCGAGCAATAATGCGACAGTCGGGCGTTCGGATGCGTATATGAGTTACAGCCATAAGCTTTACAGCGCTTATGAAGTGGGCGACAACCGCAAGTATTGGTGTATTCCGCATTTCAGATATGTGAACAACACCGGAGCTAAAACTCTGATATCCGCTCCTTCTTTCACGGCTTCATATTTGTACCGCTCTCCCGGGAAATTCCGGCGTGAATATGAAACTTTATCGCCGAGGATGGCTACTTACACGCCACAGAATGTGCAATTGCTCCGCTATGCCGACGTGCTGCTGATGTATGCCGAAGCGTTGAACGAGGCAAACGGAGGCCCCACTCCAGAGGCGATTGACGCGGTTAATCAAGTGCGCAGACGGGCTTGGTCAACCGGTATCAGGGAGATCACCGTGACAGACGGGGGAAGCGGATACACCTCTGCCCCGACGGTGACTATATCCGGTGGCGGCGGCTCCGGTGCGAAAGCGGTGGCCACGGTGAGGGATGGTGTCGTCACGCGGATTTCGCTTGTCCGTGACTCGACAGGTGTCCAGTTTTATCAGAACGGCAGTTATACCTCGGAACCAACAGTCACCATCTCAGGAGGGGAGGGTTCAGGCGCCACGGCTACCGCTTCCATATTCACCCCGTCCGATGCCGATGTCACGGCTGAATATACCGCTTCGCGGGAAAAATTCAGGGAGTTTATTCAGAACGAACGGCTTCGGGAGCTTTGTTTCGAAAACCAGCGCAAAGCCGACTTAATCCGTTGGGGCATATATTATGAGGCGATGCAGGCGGAAGCCGCTATCATGCAACTCATCATGCCCGGTTCGGTATATATTTCGTACTATACGAATGTGGAGGTGCCCAAGCATTTGTTATATCCGATACCCGATGTCGAAATGATCAACAATACGGCCATGACCCAAAATCCCGGTTGGTGAAAAGTATCATTATAAATCATAACAACAATGAAAGCAAAATATTTATTGATAGGAATAGGATTCGTGGGAGTATTATTATCCTGTTCCGAAAGGTTGGGCGATGTGGAACAACCTGAGTTCACTGTCTCTGTCGACAAAACCACTTTTGAAGTGGGAGAGGAAGTCGTATTCAAATTTACCGGAGCACCTTCAATCATCAGTTTTTATTCCGGCGAGCCGGGAAATAACTATTTATATAAAGACGAAGGGCGTTTGATACAAGTTGCCGATGCGGGCGCAACCATGAGCTTTTCCACCCAAATGGTCAGCGCTCCGGCTAATTGTCAGACCAATCAGTTGGCGGTGCTCTATTCCACCGATTATAATGGGAACGACAATTATGCGGATATCGTTTCGGCCCATTGGACGGATGTATCTGATCAATTCACATTGGCAACAGGAACCTCTTCCGTTGCGTCGGGAGAGAGGGACATCACTTCTTATTTTTCCGGTAAAGGGCCGGTCTATATCGGCTTCAGATATACGACCAAACCGCAAAATGCGAACAAAGTCGCGAATCCGTGGTATGTTACGAACTTTACCGTCAAAAGTCTGGTTGATCCCGTTGATGGGGCGGATATTGTGATAACCGATTATATTCATGCCGGCTTCAGGATTATTGACCAGTATCCCGAGGAAGCCCCGTCGCGGTCTTATGTCAATTCCACGAGAATCACTTTTTCCGCCAATCTCTACAGATTGCCCACAGATTCGCTTTACGACGAAAATGACCCATGGAACGATCCTGAGACGGTAACATGGGCGATATCGAAACCGATTTACAAGGATACGGTCAGGTTGGCGAAAGATTGGGCTTCGGCGATCAAGGGTATCAATGCGGACGAAATGGAATCATATAGCTATCAATACAACACACCGGGAACATATAAGGCATATTTTGTCGCGGTGAACAGCACAATCGACAATGTCAAATATACGGTTCGTGAAGTGGAAATAACGATTGTGGAGCCCTGATATTTAAGAATCCCCTTCGCCGAGTGCCCACCTTACCTGTCCGGCAGGAGATCATCTGGCGTGGTTCGGGCAAATCAAGATGATCGGGTCCGGCATCGACCGGGATGACATTTGGGTCATCCCGTCTGCCCTCGTTGATGGTACGCTTGCCCGAAGGGGTTGGTTTTGCGTTGGTCGATAAAGAGTTGTTTGTTGTGAATAAACGCTGATATGACCATGTTTATGCAAGAAAAACTTAACTTGAAATGTCGCAAGAAAAGATCTTGATTACAGACGCTCAAGAGCACGCGAAATTCTTAGGTTAACGTGAGTTCGACCTAAGCCGCTGGAATAGGTTATGTCATTCATTCAACGAAAAACGCAATCCCAGCCGAATGTTGAAATTCAGCGGCTTTTCCTTGTAAATCGTTTCCACGTTGTTTTTGTTCTTAAAATAATACGCGACACCCGGTTCGGCATATATCCCGATATTTTTATAGAATTGGTATTGAATGCCCACTGCCGAATTGACAGACCATTGCGGGGGCTTAACAGAAATTTTTTGACTGTTCTGTGTCTTGAGTTTGTTGTCGATCACAACATCTGTTGACAGCGTGCCCGAGACATTTTTTTCTACCAGCCCGCCTGCCGACACATACGTTAATACTTTGTCGTTTCCCCATACGGTATAATTCACGTTTAAGGGAATGCCCGCATAGTGCAGCGTTTGGCGGCTGTTGTAATAATGATTGTCTGCCCCCGAGCGTAACCGGGATGATAGAATGGTATATGTAAGCCCGCTTGTCAGGCTCCATCGCGCGTCGAGATTGTATTTCAGCGAAACACCCAGGGTTATCGGCTGATGGTGTTCGATATCACTGTACACGTGTTCATATTCGTTCAATATAGAGTTACCCTCGGGTAAATCCGATCGAATGGCTGCCGCCACGTACTCTTCCTCTTCCGATGTAAAATCATAAGACTTGAAACTGCCGTATCCTTCGTGTTTTCTTAACGCCGATGAAATGTTTGATGCATAAATGCCTGTTTGCCATTTCGCTGGTTTGCGGTGGCGTATGTGTGCGGGCAATTGGAATACTGACGTAGTGTTTCTCTCCGCCCCAAGCCAATTCCGGTTTTCATTAGCCGGATCTGGGTTTTGTGCCTCGTCCGGGGTGTCGGGTTCCTTTTTTTGTTGTTGCTGCTGTTCTTTTTCCAGAGGCCGATTCTCTACTACTATTATTGCAAGAGTGCTGTCTTTTTCGGGGTGCGATGCTTTCACCCTTTCCCGATTCTTTTTTTCGGTTCTATATGCTAAAAGCTCTTTTTCTGTTTTTTTAGCAGGTCCCTGTTTGAATGGAGACCTGTCGGGAATAGGATATGCATTCTGTCCCTGCTCTGCCATCGGGATCTCTTTGCGGTTTTCCTTTAAATTCAACGTGTGCAGGCCGATAAAAAACAAAACTAAGGCTGCTGCCACTGCCGCTCCGACACGCAGGCTCCACAACGGGAAAACCTTCCGCCTCGCGGGCACAGTCTTGGCGGCGCTCTCGACGCTCATAATCTGCTCGATGCGCTCCCACAAACCCTCTGGAACGGGTTCTTCATGATGCAGCATCCTATCGCGCAGTTTATCTTGCCATGGAGTGTTCATAGCACCATTTTTTTTGTTCGATATAATTCTATTTCTTTTACCAAAATGCTTTTTGCTCTGTGTAATTGCGATGCGGAAGAGTTTTCCGCTATGCCTAATATGGAAGCAATCTCTTTATGACTTTTTTGCTCGAAAACATACAGGTTGAACACGGTGCGGTAACCTGTCGGAAGGGTGCGGATCATTTCCAAAATCACCGAAGTGGGAATTTCCTCGAAATCCGGCTCCTGCTCATCGGCCATATCGGGCAAATCCCGGTCGGGCATATTCGTAACCTTCAGTTTTTGATTTTTCTTGAGGTGCTTCAATGCTTCATTTATCACGATGCGGGTCGTCCACGCCTTTAACGACCCCTCTCCCTTGTATTCAAACTGCTTCACGGCTTTGAAAGCCTTGATGAAACTCTCTTGTAAAACGTCCTTAACATCTTCCCTATTGGATATGTATCGAGAACATACGGTGGTAAGATATCCCGAGTAAGTGTTGTAAAATTCCTTCATGGCAACTGTATTACCGCGTAGAATTTGCTGAAGAATGTCCTGCTCTTCTTTTTCTTTTCTTACCATTTACCAATAGTTATAGTTTCGAGTCATGCCGCAGTGGCGGCAAAATCCACGTTTCAAGTCCGCGCAACTGTCTCGCGGGCGTTTTCCGATACAAGAATACGCGTTTCCAGTACTTACAACAAGGTTGTACCTTATCGTTACAAAAGGTACAACCTCGCATTGTCTTTTCGGTAAAAATAATTTATTTTACGGTTACGCTTACGGTTCCGATGTTTTTCTTGTCTTTATCGGTCACCGTGATCGTTGTTTTACCCGCTTTCAATCCTTTCACTGTTATCTTATTGCCGTCAATTGTTGCGGAAGCAATGGTTGCGTCTTTGGTTTCGGCCGCATAAGGTGCTGTGCCGCCCGTAATGTTCACGACCGTTTCTTTGTTCGCTTCCACTTCAACCGAGGTTTTATCGAAACTCAGCCCTTCTTTCACCGTTACGGTAATTTTACCGCTGTTTTTATCTTTGTCGGTAACAACAACGGTTGCCGTTCCTTTTGCCACGCCCTTGATGGTAATGGTGGACTTGTCAACCGTTGTGGTGGCGATCTTCGTATCGCTCGGTGCGGCGGCGTAGGGAGAGGTTCCGCCGCTCACGGTTACGGTTGCCGTACTTCCCACAACTACTCCCACCTTGTCAGACGGGCTGAACTTCAGGTTTTTTTTATCGTTGTCGTCTTTGTCGCACGAGGCGAGCGTGAAGGTCAATGCTGCCAACAAAAGGCACGCCAAACTCGAGATCCTTGTAAATTTTTTCATTTTTCTTTTTTTTAATTAGGGATTATAAAAAGCGCTCTTTATCGCGAGCGTTACTTATTAAATCCTCTTTCCGGAAAATCTTGCATCCTAAATTAGAAAAAACAGTTGATTTTTGTTATTTTAACATTATTACGCTGGAATGACGATTGAGAGATCGTAGTGCCAAATTTTGACATCACATCGAGAAACAATCACAAAAGTCGACATACGACCCATTTTACATATAGCATTTTCAGCCACGTACGACGACCTGGGGAGCGGAAACTGTTGAAGATAAGGAGAAAATTACCTGTTGTGCTCCAGGGACACTTGTCTTTGGACAATAAAAGTAAAGGCTTGCCTCAAAACGTGGATTTTTATCCCAACCCCTGCCTAAACTCGCTGGGAGAAACGCCCAACACACCGCGCACGTACCTGCTGAAGAACGACTGGCTCGAAAAATGCAGGGCATCGGCAATTTCCGCAAAGCTCAAATTCGGGTTTCGGAGCAAGATGACCATTCGTTGCGTGGTGTAATTCTGTATCCATTCCCCGGCGGTTTTTCCGCTGTTTTTCTTGCAGAGCTCCGTAAGGTATTTCGTTGTGATACAGAGCTTTTCGCTGTAAAAGCCGAGGTCTCTGCGTTCCATGCAATGCGTTTGGGCAAGATTCAGGAAACGCTCGAAAAGGGAAATCCGCTGTCCGTGAAAATTCAACTGCTCTTCTATTTTATGGGCAAAAATATTCCACATATCCATAATGAAAACCCGAACGTGGAGGTTGAGCATCTCCTTCCTGAAACGGTGTTCCGTGTCAACGATGATTGACTTTAACACCTGCAGATTCTGCCGGCATTTCTCCTTGTCTTGCTTCGAGAGCGAAACTACCGGATGTTCTTTGGAGAACAGATACCCCTTGATGCCCCACGCTACGTCGGGATTGTTTTTCGTGGCAATTTCGTAAGACATGAAAAAGAAATCCGCCTGAAAATCAATACTGAAAAGCAAATTCTCCACTTCTGCCGAAGGAAGCAGGATGACAATATCGTCCGGCTTTATTTGATAAATCGCACCGTTCATCCGGAACTGTCCCGTTCCGCTATGGCAAAGAATATGGGTAAAGTAATGGGCAAGATAGTCTTGAGGCAGTTTATCCGCCTCATACCTGTCGAGTATGATAACATCCTCCTTTTCTGTCATTTTCAGGTTGTTTTCCGGCGAAGTTACGAAAAAAACGGCAAAAACCGACTTTTGTGAAAATCTTGCAGTGAAAAATGGCACAATCGGGCGAAAAACCGCCATTATCTTTGCATTATCAAATTCATCATTAAAAAATCAACAGAAATGGACAAGAAAAGCAACAACATCAATCGCCGCGACTTTATCCAAGGGACGGCTATGGCAGTCGCCGGAATGGCATTGGGAGGCTCGGCTGTTACAAAGGCATTTGCTTCTCCTGCGGGGAAATACACAGATGGTGAAAAATTCGATTTTGAAAAACGCAAGCTCGGGAACCTCGAAGTTACCGCACTCGGCTACGGCTGTATGAACATCGCTTGGGCTTACGGTCCCGCAACCGAGCGCAAAAAAGCCATTGAACTCATCCGCACCGCTTACGAGCAGGGCATTCGATTTTTCGACACGGCGGAAATTTACGGACCGTTTTACAGCGAAGAGATGGTTGGGGGGGCACTCAAAGGCGTGCGTGACAACGCCGTGATTGCCACCAAATTTGGCTTTGATATAGATCCCGATACTCGGCAGCTAAACGGCAACAACAGCCGTCCCGAGCATATCAAAAAAGTAGTCGGCAGAATGCTGAAGCGCCTACAGACAGACCGTATCGACCTGCTTTACCAACACCGTATCGACTCCAGTGTTCCGATAGAAGATGTGGCGGGGGCAGTGGGCGACTTGGTACGCGAAGGTAAGGTATTGCACTTTGGGCTGTCGGAAGTGGGGGAAGCCACTATTCGCCGTGCACACAGCGAGTTTCCTGTAACAGCCGTTCAGAACGAATACTCGTTTTGGGTGCGCAACGCCGAGCAGGAAGTATTGCCCGTTTGTGAGGAATTGGGTATCGGTTTTGTGCCTTGGTCTCCGCTCGGAATGGGCTATCTGACAGGCAAAGTAACCCCCGGCTTCCAGTTCAAAGAGGGCGATATCCGTAAAACCTTAGGTTTCCCACGTTTTACGGATGAGGCTATCGAGAAAAACCGCCCCGTGGTGGATATTTTGCAAGAAATGGCACGGAAAAAAGGGGCTACTCCGGCACAAATCGCCTTGGCGTGGCTGCTTGCCCGCAAACCGTTTATTGTTCCCATTCCCGGGACGACCAACTTCGACCACCTCACAGAGAACAACGGCACGAGCAACGTAGTTCTATCGGCAAGCGATATGAACGAGATGGAAGCCGAATACGCCAAAATTACCGTCTTTGGCGACCGTGCTCCTTCAACGCTTAAATCGGCTCACGACATTGGTGTCAATTATGGTTCATCGTCGAAAGGCACACACGGCGGGACACCTTTGAGAAAATAACAACATTGCATGACAATAAAAACTTTTAGAAAAATGAACACCAAATTATTTATTACGGCACTCATGGCAATCGTATTTGCCTCGTGCCAAAACCCCAAAACAGACGTTAGCAACAGTAAAAACACCACAGCAATGCAGGAAATTCAAGACAAAATGGCTCTCAGGGAGCTGGTGGATCATTTCTCGAACCTATCGGACGAGAAAAAGGTAGCGGAACAAATGGAACTTTTTACCGACGATGCCGAGGTTGTATCCATATCGGGCGAGCAAGTTTTTACATCGAAAGGCAAAAAAGAGATTGGCGACGCGTTCAGAAACTTTTTGGCTCTTTTCCACACCGTTTACCATATCAACGGACAGCATACGGCTACTATTAACGGCGACACCGCCACAGGCATTTACTATTGCCAAGTGGTACTTATCGGCAATCAGGACGGCAAAAACATCGGCAATTTCAGCGGCGTTCGTTATAATGATGAGTATGTGAAAACAGACGGAAAATGGTTTATCAAAAAACGCACTTCCCACTTTATGTACACCGACATACGAGAAGTAAAGTAATAAATCCTCCCCTTTCAACCTTAGCGTTCTGAGGGGATTTTTTTTATCACAATGTAAAGCCTGTTGCCTTAATAGCCAATCGGAGTTGTTTGATTTTTATAGGTAATTATTTGTTTTTTATAGGAGGAATTGAAAAAATAAGGATACTTTTGTTTTTTGATGATAAACACCTATAAAATGAACAAAACAGACAGTTTGACAGACTTTTACCAACAAAAATGGGGCTGGTTGCCCGATAATTTACAAAAAGAGTTGGGACATTTCAATGTGTTTTTATTGGATAATTACGTGGGGGAAAACGCCCAAGAGGTGCCTTACAAAAGGCGTGATTTCTTCAAAATCACCTTCTTTAAAGGCTCGGCACAGATACATTATGCCGATAAAGCCATTGATGTGAAACGCCAAGCCTTAGTCTTTTCTAATCCTCAGATTCCCTACAAATGGGAAGGTTTGGAAGGCGTGGAGAGTGGTTATTTTTGTATCTTCAATCACAATTTTTTTCATCAGTTTGGGGCTGTTGCCGAGTATCCGGTATTCAAGGCAGGAGGCAATCATCTGTTTGAATTGACCGATGAACAAGCCAAAAATGTAATCATTTCTTTCCGAAAAATGCAGGCAGAGATGCAATCTGCCTATCTCTACAAATACGACATTTTGCGCACGCAAGTGATGGAATTGATACACTTTGCAATGAAACTGCAACCCTCGTTGGAAATCGAAACGGCACAGGGTAACGCCTCCCACCGTATTTCCACGCTTTTTGTCGAACTCTTAGACCGTCAGTTTCCTATCGAAAGCAAAGGACAGACCATATTACGTTCGCCCTCCGAGTATGCCAAGCAACTCAATGTGCACACGAATCACTTGAACCGAGCCGTAAAGGAAATAACAGGCAAAACCACTTCCGAAATCATCAACGAACGCCTGATACAAGAGGCTAAAATCCTGCTCAAACATACCGACCTGTCCGTGTCCGAAATCGGGTATCTGTTAGGTTTCAACGAAGCAACCTATTTTACCAATTTTTTTAAGAAACAGACCACCCAAAGCCCGATGAGCTTCCGAAAAGGATGATTTGTTTGATTTTTATAATTGACTGTTTGAAAAGTGTAAGTTTGAAGAAGATATAAACAGTAATTTTGCAATGTAGAATTAAATAAACATCAATTATCAACTAAAAAAAGAAGAAAAAATGAAACTAATTATTATAGCGCTTTTATTATCAACAAGTTTATCGGGCTGTGCCCAAAACAGCCTTTCAACCCAAGACACAACAGTTATGGAACAACAGATGACCAACGACGAGGCTCAAATCCTCGCCCTTACCCGAAAGTTTACCCAATTGATGATTGACCGCAACACGGCGGAGCTGGACAAAATGGTGGATAAAGATTTCAGCCTTACCCACATCACAGGCTATGTGCAACCTAAAGCCGAATGGTTCAAAGAGATAGAGCAGGAGAGTATGAAGTACTATTCTGCCGAAGAGGTAAGCCGTAGTATCACGGTCAATGGCGACACCGCCGAATTTGTGCAACGCAACCTGCTCGATGCCCGCATTTGGGGCAGTCGTAACAAGTGGCGACTGCAACAGACTATGACCCTCGAAAAACGCAACGGCACGTGGATAATCCTAAAATCGGTGGCGAGAACTTTTTAATCCATTTGATAACGACATAATTAACAATTAGAAAGATGAAAAAAACTCAAACGCAATCAAGCCGCAGAGATTTTTTAAAAATGTCTGCTTTGGGAGGGGCAGGGCTTGTTTTAGGAGGTTCAATGTTAGCAAATATAGCATCAAATGTTGAAACTTCTTCAATAATGGAAAATAAACATAAAAATAAACCCGGAACACGAAAACTCGGCTCCTTGGAAGTCTCCGAAATAGGTTTCGGATGTATGAATGTGGCTTGGGCTTACAATATGCCCCCATCCGATTTACTCAACAGGCATACAAATCAAAAAATGACAAGAATAATCATCATAGGAGCAACAGGCGGACTTGCTCAAAACGTAATCGAAACCGCCAAAAAAGCTGATAATATTCAACTTACGCTTTTTGCCCGTACTCCGGGCAACCTTTCGGCAAGAATTTCCGGAGGAACAACCGTTGTACAGGGCGATGCAATGAATATTGACGACCTGAAAAGAGCCATCGCAGGACAAGATCTCGTATATGTAAATCTGTCGGGCGACTTGGACAAAATGAGCCAAAACATCATCACAGCGATGAAAGAAACAGGTGTAAGACGCATTGTTGCCATCAGTTCCATAGGCATTTATGAAGAACCTTTGCAGGCTATTTTGAAACCTTACCGCAAGTTGGCAGACAATATCGAAGCGTCGGGATTGGATTACACCGTTATCCGCCCCAATTGGTTTACGTCGGACAATGAGATTGATTACCACATTACCCGCAAACCCGAACCCGAAGTGGGTGGAGCGGTTTCCCGGAAATCCATTGCCGACCTTGTTACCAAAATATTTGCCAACCCGGGACTTCATAAAAACGAAAATATAGGGATAAGCAAGCTGAGGTAAGCGTCAAAATGCCAACCTTTTGCCAATGTTTAAAAAATTATATCATAAAACAAATCAGAAGTGTGGATTTCCAATGCCGGCTACGAAAAGGCAATGCCTTCCATTGCGGAATCGTTGAAAAAACTGCAAACCGATTATATCGACTTGCTGCTCATTCACCAGCCCTTTGGCGACTATTACGGCACTTACCGGGCAATGGAGGAAGCCTACAAAGCGGATAAAGTGCGGGCGATTGGCGTGAGCAATTTCTATGCCGACAGATTTTTGGACTTGGCTCATTTCGTGGAAATTAAGCCGATGGTCAACCAAATGGAGACGCATGTATTCCACCAACAGGGCGACTTGCAGGAACTGATGAAAGAGTACGATTCCAAGTTGATGTCGTGGGGACCTTTCGCCGAGGGGAAAAACGACTATTTCAACAACCCGACCCTCAAAAAAGTGGGCGAACGATACGGGAAATCCGCCGCACAAGTGGCATTACGCTACCTTCTGCAACGTGATATTATTCTTATTCCCAAATCGGTGCGAAAAGAACGGATGGAGCAGAATATGAACATTTTCGACTTTGAACTTACGGCGGACGATATGACAGAAATCGCCCGACTCGACACCAAAGGGACGCTGTTTTTCTCGCACAACGACCCCGGTTTGGTAAAAATGCTCTTGGAAGTTAAAATATAACGAACAAAAATAGGAGATATTGAAAATGAGTCTGCTCCGAAAACCTCAAAAAACGATTTCACGGGCTTGCTACTCATTGAAGATCAATAGTTGTTTTGAGGGAAATTTGGGTAAAAAAGACTTTTCGGAGGGGACTCAAAAATGAAAATCAAGATTTTATTGGTCAGGCTGCCGCCCGAGACTGAAAACAGCCGTTCCCCATATCGACCAATGCCTCGTCATCTGGCTCGGTTCGCCCAACTGGTGGGGCCGTTGCTTTAACGGGTAGAATAAAAAATGAGCCTCACGGACAATTTTTTTACCCGAAACAGCCTTACCTTTGCATCAGGTAACAATAAAGAATGTGTGGGATGAACAAAACAATTTTTGAACGACTCTTGCAGGGCGAAACCATTCCCTTTTCCGACCCCGATTACATGGAAATTCGCAAGGCTTGTGCCGAAAACAAACCGCTTTTGCTTAAAGCCAACCAAAGCGCGGATGCGAAGGAGGTTATCCTTCTCCTCAACCAAATGGCAAACGGAAAAATAGCCGAATCGGCAACCGTTTACACGCCTTTTCACACCAATTACGGCGGAAATATCTCCATTGGCGAGAATGTGTTCGTCAACCACGACTGCTCGTTTTTGGATTTGGGCGGTATCACCATTGACGACGGGGTGATGATTGGCCCCAAGGTGGTCATCTCCTCCGAAGGACACCCCATAGCCCCCGCCCAACGCAACAGCCTTTCGGCGGGCAAAGTCCACATCAAACGCAATGCGTGGATTGGGGCGAATGTTACCATTTTACCCAATGTTATCATTGGCGAAAACTCCGTTGTGGCAGCGGGTGCCGTTGTTTCGCGAGATGTGCCCGATAATGTGATCGCCGGCGGCGTTCCTGCCAAAATCATCAGGCAACTTTAATTGTAAAAACGATGCAAACCATTGAACATTCGGGTATATTTTTATCGCACTTTTCGGACGAAACCACAAGCTGCGTTCCCGCTGCCAAAGAGCATTACCTGACCTTCGTGCATGGCGGCGAATTGGAATTTGAGCTTGACGGCCAACGGATTTTCGCTCACGGGGGGGAGTGCGTTTTTCTAAGGCGAAATCACAAGGTGATATACCACAAAAAACCTTTTGAAAACAAGCCCTACAAAGGTGTTTCCATAGAGTTAAGCCGCGAAGTCTTACGCAAATATTTTTCAAGACTCAACAAAAAAACGCTCCCCAAAACCGTTTCCGCATCGGAGATTGATGTGCTGAAAATTGACGTCCGCCCCGAAATTTCGGCTCTCTTCGAGCGGATAGGACCCTATTACCAATCTACGCCGAACGAAACGTTTTGCAAAGCGATTATACACGATGCCATCGAGTTGTTGTTGCAAGAAAATCCAAACTTTTACCCGACACTCTTCGACTTTTCCGACCCTTGGAAAATCGACCTCATCGACTTTATGGAGAAGAATTTTACCGAAAACCTCTCGATGAACGATTTTGCCCGATACACAGGACGCAGCTTGGCAACCTTCAAGCGCGATTTCGCCAAAGTCAGCTCGCTCACGCCCCAAAAGTGGCTTATCCAAAGGCGACTTAAAGAAGCCTACTACCTCATTTTCAGTCAGAAAAAGCGCGCCAGCCAAGTTTATTTGGAGGTGGGTTTCAAGGATATTTCCCACTTTTACCGCACATTCAAAAAGCAGTACGGCGTGCTGCCGTCGGTTTGATATCGTAAACTTGAGCCTCTCAGACAATTTCATCCTCCGGGATTCACCTTACCTTTGCATGGCAGAATTAATGAGTAATTTAAAAGATAGAGAGTTATGAGGGAAATAGCAATTCTATTAACCGCAATCGCAATGATTGCCTGTACAAACACCCAAAAAAAAGGAGAAGATATGAATAGTACACTAAAACTGACACAGGAGTGGGACAAAATTTTCCCGAAATCCGACAAGGTGGAACACCAAAAGGTGACGTTCAAAAACCGTTACGGCATCACGCTTGCAGGCGACTTGTACACACCGAAAAACATTGACGGAAAAGCTTCCGCCATTGCGGTTTCGGGACCATTTGGGGCGGTAAAGGAGCAATCTTCGGGATTGTACGCACAGACGTTGGCCGAGCGCGGCTTTGTAACCTTGGCGTTCGACCCCTCTTACACGGGCGAAAGCGGCGGGGAGCCTCGCAATATGGCATCGCCGGACATTAATACGGAAGACTTTTCGGCGGCAGTCGATTTCCTTGGCTCGTTGGATAACGTTGACCGTGAGAAAACCGGTATTCTCGGTATCTGCGGATGGGGCGGGTTTGCCCTCAACGCTGCCATTGCCGATACCCGCATCAAAGCGGTGGCAACCAGCACCATGTACGACATGACACGTGTCTCGGCAAAAGGCTATGACGATGCAATGGATGCCGAAGCCCGTTACCAAATGAAGAAGAGCATCAACGAGGCCCGTTGGGAAGCCTCTGCGAACAACTATGCCACCCTGCTCCCGGCCAACAATCTGCGTAAAGAGCAATTTACCGGTGAAACGCCGCAATTTGTGAAAGAGTATTCCGATTTTTACACCACCGACAGGGGATTTCATCCACGCGCCGTAAATTCCAATCCCGACGGCTCGTGGGCAACTACCGCCACATTGAGTTTGATAAATATGCCGATTTTGCAATACGCTTCGGAAAACCGCACGCCGGCATTGCTTATCCACGGCGAAAAGGCTCACTCACGTTATTTCAGCGAGGATGCTTTTAAGGCGTTGGGCAATGAGAACAAGGAGTTGTACATCGTGCCCGATGCTACCCACGTCGATTTGTACGACAACAAGGCAGGCGTGATTCCTTACGACAAACTCGAGTCGTTCTTTAAAGAGAATTTGAAGTAAAGGACAATCCGTAAAATCTCCCTTTCAACCTAAGTGTTGAGGGGGATTTTTTTATCAGGGAGTTATCCTTTTCGAAAAACGTGCTTGTCATGTCTACCCATTGGCTTACTGCAACAAGGGCCAAGATAGGACAAAATGTGGGAAAAAACTTTTAGGCCGCAGTCTTGCGAAGGTTTTGAACCAAAAAGAACAAATGTTTGAGCCAAAAAGAACAGCGCGTCTGTTGGATAAACTCTAATTTCGCGTTGTATTTAAAAAAATGCAATAATATGAAGTCAAAAAAAGGAATGACAAGACTATTGGCAGTATCGGTTTTGGGAATAATAACCACTGCCTGCGGAAATACCGCTAAAAGAAGCGGTGCTGAAGAAACAGCAACCGACAACACGAGTAAGGGAACGGTGCTGTTGGTGGCCTCGAGCGAGAGTTCTTTGAAGTTGACTACCAAAGAAATACCAACAGGTTATTATCTCGACGAACTCGCCGTGCCCGCACAAGCGTTGATAGCCGCCGGATACGATATTGTGGTGGCTACGCCCAAAGGCGATACGCCCGTTATGGACGAAAAATCCAATACGGCGGAATTGTTTCAGAACGACGAAAACAAGCTCAACGAGGCGCTGAATTTTGTGAAAACTTTCCCTCCGATGTTGAACCCCATTTCCTTGTCGGATGCTGTCAAGGGCGGACTTGACCGGTTTGCGGCGGTCTATGTGCCCGGCGGTCACGCTCCTATGATTGATTTGATGCAGGATAAAAACTTGGGTGAAATCCTACACCATTTCCATGGCAAGGGCAAACCTACGGCGCTGTTGTGCCACGGACCTGTTGCCACACTTGCGGCGTTGCCCGAAGCCAACGCATATCGTCAGGCGTTGGCCGAAGGCAACAAGACGGCTATCGAAAACTTCGGAAAGGATTGGATTTACAGCGGATACCGTATGACTATCTATTCCAACGAGGAGGAGTACGATGTGGAGGATTATTTGGGCGGAAAAATAGAATTTTATGTGGCAGACGCGTTGCGTAATGCGGGAGGAAAGGTAGAGAAATCGGCTGCGAAAAATATGCCGTTGGTAGTTCGAGATAGAGAGCTGATCACGGGGCAAAATCCCGCTTCCGACCACGCAATTGCCGATGAGCTAATCAAGGCGTTGGAAGAAATGAAGAAATAAGATGAAAGCAGTAAGAGTGCCGGGGGAACTTGTGCTTCCTCCTTACCTTCACAGGTCGTTGCAGATGGAAGGTTTTTCGGTTGTGGAGAGTTGCACCTACACCCAACGCTCACGAGGCTCGATGTTTCTGGACGAACATCTGTTGCTCCATGTGCTGAAGGGACAAAACACCGTTAGCCTCGGCAAACAGGAATATCCCGTCAAGAGCGGACAGATGTTGCTCATTAGCAAGGCTTCGCTGATAGGATACGACAAGCAGGGCGACGCCGAAGCCGGCGATGCCTACGAAAGCCTGCTGTTTTTCTTCACAGATAGTTTCATTCGCGGATTTTTACAGATGAGCCAAACCCGTGTAGAACCCGTTACGGAAGCTGCCGCGATGGAGGTGAAAACGGCAAACGAGAGAATGCGGACATTCTTTGCCTCTGTAATGCCTTATTTTGCCCACCCCGAAAGGGTAGATAAAGTATTGCTGCAACTGAAAATGCAGGAATTGCTGTTCAACCTTGTGGATACCGACAAAAACCTGTTGCACCAACTCCTGGAACTTCGCAAACCGATACATAAAAACATTGTCGAGGTGATGGAAGAGAACTATGCCAAGCCCGTTAATATCGAGCAATTGGCTTACCTCTCGGGAAGAAGTCTTTCGACTTTCAAGCGGGAATTTGCGGAATTGTATGACACCACACCGGCAGAGTGGATACGCAACAAACGGCTCGAAAAGGCAAAACAGCTGTTGGAAAACAGCAATTACCCCGTTGCGGACATATGCTATACGGTGGGGTTTGAAAACCCGTCGCATTTCTCCCGAATCTTCAAGCGACATTTTGGGCATCAGCCTACGGAGTATCGCAATTAAAGGGGGAAAATGATTTGTAGTACGAAAACATTGCCGAGAATCATTTCTGAGTCCACTTTAAAAACTCCTTTCGAAGAAAATCACATTTTGATTATCAGGAAGTTGAGATATTAAAAACTCCACATTTTGACTTTTTCAAGTGGACTCATTTCTTGAGATTGAAAAATGGCAAATAATAAAAAACCTTGCAACCCTGGAGTTTAGAAAAAGGGTTGTCGAAGACCCATAATCAAAACAACAAAAAGGAGAAGAAAAATGAAAAAAATCAGTATCTTGTTAGCACTTGTTTTGTGCAGTCTGTCTCTCTTTACGACAGCGTGTGAGACTAACCCCAAAGATTTGGAAACCTCCAACACAGAAAACCCCAATACAGAAACCCCCAATTCCGTATCGGGCAAGACACTTATTCTCTACTACTCCAAGAGCGGTAATACGCTTAGTGTAGCCCAAACCATCGAGAGGCTAATCGCCAACACGGAAATGTTGCGAGTAAATCCGGCCAATCCTTATCCCGAAGGTTATAGCGAAACACTTCCTGTGGCAACCGCCGAAATAGAAGCGATTGACAATCAGGGAGTATATCCGCCCATCAATACCACCATCGATAATTTTAACGATTACGAAATGGTGATAATATGCAGTCCCCTTTGGTGGAGCAGATTGGCGACGCCTATGCAGTCTTTCCTGCACGCCAACGGTTCCAAGCTTGCGGGGAAAAAGATTGCAGTGGCGGCCACAAGTGGTGCGACGGGCATCGCTCAATTGGTGGGAGATGTAAGGCGTTTGGCTCCCGATGCCGTATTCACAGGCGAGGGCCTGCGAATCGCAGCCTCGCAGGCATCTTCCTCGCAAACAACCATTGCCACGTGGCTCAGAAGTCTCGGCTATACGATAGGGTGATTTTTTTCTTGCGTCTTATTGAGGCTCATCTGGCGGAACACCGTTGAGAAAATAACAACTTCATCAACCCATTTACTTCATCAACCCATTTATTCGTAATATTCAAAAAGATATTTATTCAGATATATCTTTGTTCCCTTCATTGTCTACAAAAATACATCTTTAATTTTTGTACGTCCACATACTGAAAATAACAAAACAATGTATGGTTCAGTTCAAAACCATAATCCACCCCCTGCTCATACCCGTAAATTGGTTGAAGGAATGACCTCCTTCGGGGCCGGGTAGCATTATAATTCCATTAAGAAATCATATACGATAGAAGAATTGATTGATAATCAAAAAGAGTGAACAATATCGGAAAAACAGTTGTTAATCTTGTAATTGGTATTTGTTTGATTGTAGAGAGAAAGGTAAATGGATTTGATAATTTCAATTGTATGATTATTTTCAAACCCATAAAAGTTATGTCGTTATGAAGAGAATCATTTTAAACGCGTTTTGTATGTTGAGCATTGTATTGTTTGCAGCCGGATGTGGTGGAGGAGGGAGTAGTGGGGAGAGACGACCGGAAGTGATCGTGCCGGACGCGCAAGCAATGAATCGCCCCCAGGTGGCAGTATTGCTTACCGAGGGATTTCAGGATGCCGAGGCTTTTATGCCGATCGGTTATCTGGAAAACAAAGATATGGATGTTACGGTGATAGGCCCTGAAACGGGACGGGTGAAAGCCTATAACAGCGATTTTGAAATAGTGGTGCAAAAAACAGTGGGAGAGGTGACCATCGATGAATTTGACGCGCTGGTACTGCCCGGGGGAAAAGCACCTGCTGCGCTGAGGGAAGAGCCGGAAGTGGTGGAGTTTGCCAAGAACTTCTTCCTCTCAGGGAAGCCGGTGGCGGCTATCTGTCACGGCCCACAGGTATTGGCTACAGCAGGAGTGCTTCAGGATGTAACCGCCACGGCTGTGGGATCTATCCGCGGTGAATTGGAGGAAGCCGGCGCGAAATATGTGGACGAAGCACTGGTAATAGATGGCAACCTGATCACATCGAGGGTGCCGGGCGATCTGCCGGTATTCAGTAAAGCTATTGAGGAAGCGGTCAAGAAGGCTCGCTGACTTGTTCCTATCTTAGTTTAGCGTTAAAAACAGCTTTATGCCGGTCACGGCAAACCGTGATTTAGGGGTAGGGCTGTTTTTCAATACATGAAAAAATGCCATATATTGATTATTATAAAATACTGGGTGTCGATAAGAATGCATCGGCCGAAGATATCAAGAAAGCTTACCGCAAATTGGCGCGCAAGTTGCATCCCGACCTGAACCCAAACGACAAGGAAGCCCAAAAGAAGTTTCAGGAGCTCAATGAAGCCAATGAAGTGCTGAGTGATCCGGAGAAACGCGCCAAGTATGATAAGTACGGTGAGAACTGGAAGCACGGCGAAGAGTATGAGAAAGCACAACAGCAGCACCGGCAGCAAAGTAGCCGGCAACAACAGTGGAGCAGCCAGGGGGGACAGACTTTCTATACCGAAGGAGATTTTTCGGACGACGATTTTTCCGACTTTTTCCACTCTATGTTCGGCAGCGGGTTTAGCAGAAGGCAAAGCGGTGGCGGCAGAAGTAACAGGTTCAAAGGTGCGGACTATCAGGCGGAATTGCGCCTGACACTTCGTCAAGCCATGCGCACACATCAGCAGACATTGTCGATCAATGGGAAAAATGTACGTATCACGATTCCTGCGGGAGTGGCTGACGGGCAGAAGATCAAACTGGCCGGATACGGTCAACCCGGCGTCAACGGTGGCCCGAACGGTGACCTCTACATCACTTTTATCATTGAGGATGACCCTGCTTTTAAACGGCTTGGGGACGACTTGTATGCCGATGCCGTGATCGACCTCTACACAGCGGTGCTTGGGGGCGAAACAATGATCGATACGCTCGAAGGGCAGGTGAAAATGACCATTAAGCCCGGAACCCAGCCCAATGCCAAACTACGGCTGAGAGGCAAAGGGTTTCCCCTGTATAAGAAAGAGGGGCGGTCTGGCGATTTATACGTGACGTTGAAGGTGCGTCTGCCTGAACATCTCTCGGATAAAGAGAAAGAACTATTCACCCAATTATCAAAAATCAGGAAACAATGAGTGGAAACAGATTACTTTACAGCGAATGTCTGAGAATCTACGAGATAGAAGAATCATTCATTGAATCGCTGCGGGATGTGGGGTTGATTCATGTGACCGGTCAGGAGGACGACCGGTTCATAGAATACGACGACCTCTCCGATCTGGAGCAATTTATCCGGTGGCATTACGAGATGGATATCAATGTGCCAGGTATTGACGCGCTTCGCCATATGCTGGATAGGGTACGCTTGTTGCAATCAGAGATAGAACAGCTTCAAAACGAATTGCATTTTTACAAGGCTTTGCAGCCATGACGGTTGAGGCCATCCACCCCTACGGTGAGGGCATGCTCCCAGTACCGTAACGGATTACCCTTGCCTGCGCGTAGTGAGACGCGGGATAGTCATGCGTCTCTTTGTTTATTTTAGGAGAACCTGTTAGCGGCTCAATAGGTGTATGCATCTAAAGAGAATGCTCGTTTTCTTCTATTTTTTCGGGCTGTTTGTCATGTAAAACACCAATGTGCCGCCGTTGATGATATCATCGTATGTGATGAATTTCTTATCGTAAGGCTGACCGTTGAGTTCTATCTTTTCGACATATAGATTCTCCTTCGAAAGATTTTTCGCCTCCATGACGAAGTATTTCCCGTTGCCCACATTGATGGTCGCTTTGGGAATCTGCGGCGCGCCGATGACCAGTTCGCCGCTCACCGGATTCATGGGATAGAATCCCATCGCGGAGAACATATACCATGCCGACATCTGTCCGCAGTCGTCGTTCCCGATCAGCCCGTCCGGTTTGTTCCGGTAGAAATCGGTGGTGATCCGGCGTATCAGCCGCTGGGTTTCTTCCGGCCTGTCGAGATAAGAGTAGATATAAGCCACGTGGTGGCTCGGTTCGTTGCCATGGGCGTATTGACCGATAAGGCCAGTCACGTCGGAAAGTTGACCGGTGGTTTCCTGGGTGGTGTTGAAGAGGTAATCGAGCACTTTTCCCGCAGCCTCTTTGCCGCCCATCAGTTTAATGAGTCCCGCGATATCCTGTAACACATGCCATGTATATTGCAGGGCGTTGCCTTCCGTGTAATGGCCCCCGATGTGGGAATCGGCGTGCGCCAGCGCATAAGGGTCGAAAGGAGAGAGCCATTCGCCTTTGGAGTCTTTGGGGCGCATGGCGTTGGTTTCTTTGTCGAACAGGTTCCTGTAATATCCGGCCCGTTTCATAAAGAATTCATAATCTTCCGTTTTTCCTAACTTTTTTGCCATCTGTGCGGCGGCATAGTCGCTGAATCCGCATTCGAGCGTGCGGGAAACCGATTCTACTTTGACAAGGTCGTAGGGATAGTAACCGTATTGGTCGTAGATTTCCCAGTCCGATTTGTAGTGCTTGCTTTCGGTGATCGATCTTTTGATCTCCCGGTAGGCTTTCTCCGCGTCGAACCCGTCAAAACCTTTGAGATAAGCATCCACGATCATGGAGATGGAGTGGTTGCTGATCATAGTGTAGGTCTCCTGTCCCATCAGCGCCCAGATGGGGAGATGCCCTTTTTGTCCGCTGTAGTCGACCATGGAATTTACCAAGTCAGAGACAATCTCCGGGCTAAGGATGGTGTACATGGGGAAAGCCGCGCGGAAGGTGTCCCACTGTGAGAGGGTGGAGTGGAATTTCCCGGTGGGCGAGAGTGTGATCTCGCGGCTGGGCCCTACATAACGTCCATCCACATCGGCAATGTTGTTGGGTTGGATATAGAGGTGGTAGAGCGAGGTGTAGAAATTGACCTTGTCGTCCTCCGTACCCTCTATCTCCACCCTTGAAAGATAGCTGTTCCAGGCCTTTTTGGCCTCCCGGCGCACTGCGTCGAAATCCCATCCGCTTGCTTCTGCCGCGAGGTTTTTCTTTGCACCCTCGACGCTTGTGGTGGACATGGCGATCTTCATTTGCAGGGTAGTGCCGTCCTGCATGTCGAAGGTAAGGATATAGCGGGGCGCCTTTTCCCGTGGATCCCGCGGCTCGAGTTGTTCAGAGAAGATGATCGGCTTGTCGAATTCGATGGCGAAATAGTAAGTGCGTTCCACCCATTCGGTGCGGCGGGTATAGCCGGTAATGAGCCGGTCGTTTTCGATGGTGACCCCATTATCGAGCACGTGGGTGAAGAGTTTATCTTTCGTCCATACCAGGCCGCTTTGAAAGTCGGCCAACAGATTCGCCGGTTTGTCTTCGGCAAAAGTATAGCGGTGGAATGCCACATGCGGGGCGGTGGTGATTTCCACAGCTACTTCGTTATCGGCCAGCTCCACCGCATAGTAACCGGGGGAAGCTTTTTCCGTAGCCTTGTCGAAACTGCTGCTCAGGTCGCCGCGTTTCTCGCCGGAGAAAGGCTGCATCAGCAGGTCGCCCAGGTCGACGCATCCCGTGCCGTTCAGCCTGTTCTGCGAAAAGCCGTTGATGCGCTCATCGTCGTAGAAATAGCCGGAGCAGTATTCCCAGGAGAAATTGCCCGTCTCCGGCCCCGGCTGCATCATGCCCAACGGGTAGGTCGCGCCGGGGAAAGTATGTCCCGTGAAGGCTGTCCCTATAAAGGGATTTACATATTGAGTGAAATCTTTTTCAGTATCGCTTTGCTGTTTAGGTATACAGGAAATCGCCGGAATTACAATTACAGCAAGCAGGATGGGTTTTACTTCTCGTAAAAATCTTGTCATTTGTCTATCAATTATAAATTACAATTTTTAATTACCAATTACCAATTACTAATTACTAATTACCAATTACCAATTACCAATTACCAATTACCAATTACCAATTGTGGAATCATTAACTTACAATTTCTCAATTAATCACGATAGTCACTCCTTGTCCCGATTCATCGGAGATTGGCACATTGAGAAATCATCATGTCCTATCACCACACCTTCACATCACCGCATCAATCAGTCCTCCCTCTTTGCCCGTCTGGTTTCCCAGATAAAGTAGGCAATCAGTCCGAGGAAAGCGAAGAGCGCCACAATCTGGGCACCTGTTCCCTGAGGGTCGCTCCACAGGTTGAAGTTGAGTGCATTGCCGTCGCCGGTGATAAATATGATCAGGGCGCCCAAAACGCCGAAGAGTGCCGCGCCCGCTATGAATCCGGAAGAGATCAGGATAGCGCGCTGGTGGCGGGCATTTGTCAACTGCTTGTCAGCACCTTTTTTGTTGATCCAGTGGTTGAGTAATCCACCCACGACAAGGGGGGTATTCAGTTGGAGGGGGATGAACATGCCGAGTGCGAATGCCAGGGGTGACACACCGAGCCAGTTCACGAGTATGGCGATCACCGCGCCGATCCCCAGGAGCATCCAGCTGACGCCACTTCCTGCCATCAGCGGTTCTATGATGGCGGCCATGGCGTTGGCCTGCGGGGCCACCATCGGGTTGGTATGTTCAGGCGTGGCCACAAAGCCGTATGCCTCGTTCAGGATAAAAATCACTGCTCCCACGGTCGCCGCCGAAACCAATGTCCCGAGGAACTTGTATGATTCCTGTTTTGCGGGGGTAGTGCCAATCCAGTAGCCGATCTTCAGGTCGGTGACAAAACCGCCTGCCATGGAGAGTGCGGTACAGACGATACCTCCGATGATCAGTCCGCTCACCATTCCCTGCCAGCCTTCCAATCCCACGGCAACAAGGATCACCGATGAGAGGATCAAGGTCATCAGCGTCATTCCCGATACGGGGTTTGTACCCACAATGGCAATGGCATTGGCAGCCACGGTGGTGAACAGGAATGAGATAACGGTGATGGTGATCAGTGCCACGATAGCTTGTGCGAGTGTGATCTTCACGCCGATGAGCAGAAAGATGAATACGGCGACAAGCGTGAAGAACAGGAATACCATCACGAAGGACATTTTCAGATCCCGGCCCGAACGCTTTGCTTCACTGGCCCCTGTGCCGGTAGCCACTTTCTTGCCGACTGCCAGCTTAAACGCGCCGCCGATCACGCCGGCCGATTTGATGATCCCGATGATACCCGCCATCGCGATGGCGCCGATACCTATCGGACGCACATATTCGGCAAAGATCGCTTCGGCCGACATCGTCGCGAACGGATTGACACCCCCGCCCATGGCAGCCGTCAACGCTCCGATCTCGTTTACCAGTGGAATCAGTACCAGCCAGGAGAGTAGCGAACCCACGGTGATGATCAGGGCATATCGTAGTCCAACTAGGTAGCCGAAGCTGAAGATCAGGGCGCTTACGTTGAATTTGAGTACCATCTTGAACCGTTCGGCCATCATGGCGCCGGCAGGAATAACGCGTGTGGTGATCTCCTCGCTCCAGAGACGGAAGGCGGAGAAACAGAAATCGAATAATCCTCCGATGAGCCCACTGGTGATCAGCAATTTCGCCTTGTTGCCACCCTTCTCCCCGGTCATCAGGATCTCGGTAGTTGCCGTGGCTTCGGGGAAAGGCAATTTCCCATGCATATCCTTCACGAAATATTTACGGAAGGGGATAAGGAAAAGAATTCCCAGGAAGCCTCCTAACAGCGATGAAAAAAAGATTTGCCAGAAGTTGATCTGAATTTCGGGATATTTGGCTTGCAGGATATAAAGCCCCGGGATAGTAAAGACTGCTCCGGCCACAATCACGCCTGACGATGCGCCGATTGACTGGATAATGACATTTTGCCCCAGTGCATTCTTTCTGCGGAATGCCGCCGATGCGCCCACGGCAATGATGGAGATGGGGATGGCTGCCTCGAAAACCTGGCCGATCTTCAGGCCCGAATAGGCTGCCGCGGCCGAAAAGATGATCGCCATTAATAATCCCATACCTATTGACCAAGGTGTTACTTCCGTTACCGGCCTGTCTGGTGGAAGTACAGATTTGTACTCTTCTCCCGGTTTTAGCTCACGATACGCGTTCTCGGGCAATTCCGTAATTTTCTTTTCTTCTAATTCCATATATTTATTCAGTCTATTAATATGCCAATGCCGATAAGTCGGGATAACTTGTCCCGATCTTCAGGAACTTGTCCCGATTTTTCGGGAAGTAGTGACTCATGATCATGAGACAAACAACTGTCGGTTACGCCCATTTTGACCATGTCGATTGTTAATTCAACACAGTGGGGCGTGGTTAAACGCGCCAATATGAATAATATTCGCCAAAATTTTTGCCGAAAATACAAAAAAATATGTAAAAGAAGCTCCTATTTTCGTAACTTTGTCGAGATTGAGAAGGATTTAAACTATAATCATTCAAGTTTCGCGTGTGAGTTTGAAATGTATCCAGCTAAAGCTGAGGCCTTTGGATGTTTCGTGGGGAGCCCATGGCTCGAGATGAGCGTTAGTGAATGAGAGCGGTCATGGGGCACAAAACATCGTCAGGCGAGGGTTTTAGTTGTAATCATGCCACTTGCGAAAGTTGACTAATAATAACACAAATCGATGGGAAAATTTCTTTTTAAGGTTATAGTGACAATAACTATTGCGATGGCGAGTGTTGTGACGGCATCGGCGCAGCGCTACACGCTGGAAAGCCTGTTGGGTGGTGAATTTACACCCCGCGGTATAAGGGAGATGGTGTCGTCGCAAGACGGGACGCATTTTTACCAGGCCGATCCGCAACACACGGCGGTGATTAAATATGCATACGCTACCGGCGAAGCGGTCGACACCCTGTTTAATACACGTAGGGCGCGGAACTGCGCTTTTGACAGCTTTCAGGGTTTTTTGGTAAGTCCCGATGAAACCCGGGTGCTGGTGTATCGGGATCGGGAACAGGTATATCGCCACTCTTTCCGTGCCGACTATTACTATCATGACGTACGCCGCAACATGGTCAGGAGGCTCTCGGAGCATCCCTCCAAACAAATGATCCCCACTTTCTCTCCCGACGGCAAAATGGTGGCATATGTGATAGAGAATGATATCTGGCTCACAAAGTTCGACTTCGATACCGAATCGCGGGTGACAAGAGACGGAGAGACGAACAAAGTGATGAATGGAGCGACCGACTGGGTGTATGAGGAGGAGTTCGGCACAACCCGGCTGATGGAGTTTTCGCCAGATAATCGTCTGTTGGCCTTTGTGCGTACTGACGAGTCGGCGGTGAAGGAATTCTCTTTCCAGACTTTTAATAAACAGTTGTATCCCGATTTTTATCGATTTAAATATCCCAAGGCGGGAGAAACCAATTCCACAGTAGAGTGCCGGGTATTCGACATAGAGGCGCGTACCACTCGCACTTTGGATGTGCCCCTGGAGGAAAGCGGTTATATACCCAGGATAAAGTTCACTCACGATCCCGGTCAACTGGCGGTGATGACACTCAACAGGGATCAAAACCGATTCGACATGTATTTTACAAGTCCCCGCTCCACCGTCTCTAAACTGGTGTTGAGGGAAGAAAGCAACTATTATGTCGATTCGGAGTGGCTCAATTCGATCCATTTCTTAAAAGACCGTTTTACTTACGTGTCTGAGAAAGATGGTTATAGTCATATTTATATTTACGGCCTCTCGGGTACGTTGCAAAAACAACTGACGGTTGGTAACTACGACGTGACGGCACTTCTGGCTGTGGATGAGCAAACCGAAACGGTTTTCTATGAGGCAGCCGATGAGTCGCCTATAAGACGCAACATATATAAGGTGAATATCAATAAGGGACAACCACAGAAATTGTCACAGCAGCCGGGATATAACAGCGCCTCCTTCAGCGGGCAGGGTAAGTATTTTGTGAACCGCTGGTCGGATGCCGAAACGCCTACGGTGATTGCCTTATACGATGGAAACGGAAAGCAATTGCGGGTATTGGAAGACAACCAGTCAGTCCGTGCCAAGGTGGCTTCCGCCCAATTCCCCCGGAGAGAATATATTACCGTGACTGCAGCCGACGGTATAACCCGCCTGAACGGATGGATATTGAAACCCTATAATTTTGATCCCACCCGGAAATACCCGGTAGTGATGATCCAGTATAGTGGTCCCAATTCACAACAAGTCCTGGACCGGTATAATGCCGACTGGTATTACGCGTTGCTCAACGAAGGCGTTGTGGTGGCTTGTGTCGACGGGCGTGGGACAGGCGCGCGGGGTGAAGCATTCCGTAAGAGTACCTATATGAACTTGGGTGTGAAGGAGTCGGACGATCAGATTGCCGCGGCCCGTCACCTCGCCTCATTGCCTTATATTGATGGAAAGGGTGTCGGTATCTGGGGATGGAGCTATGGAGGATATAACGTCCTGATGAGTATGAGCCGTGGAAACGGTATCTTCAAAGCTGGGGTGGCCATAGCACCGGTAACCGACTATCGCTTTTATGATTCCATCTATACCGAGCGGTTTATGCGTACACCACAGCAGAACAACCAGGGATACGATAATGGATCGCCCATTGCCCTTGCGGGCCGATTGGAAGGCAACTTGTTACTGATACACGGTACGGCCGACGATAATGTGCATTTCCAGAACTCCGTTGAATATGCGCGTGTGTTGATCGAAGCGGGCAAACATTTCGACATGTTCTTCTTTCCTGATAAGGACCATTTTATCAGAGGCGAAAATACAAGGAAATATCTTTATGAAAAGGTGATCGATCATTTCAAACGGAATCTGCGATAAATTCCACCTCCTTTTCTAAGAAACTGTTTTGAATTTTACGAGTAATTATTTCACGCTTATTTTTCCACTCTTTCATCTTGGTTTTTTGCCCTTTTTCGCGCCTTTGAACTTTCATTTCTTTTAAGTGGCCCGCCACATTTCAATCAATGAAAACCAAATCCATCAAAAAATGGCTGAAAAACGATGGATGAAAAAAATCAAAACAGCTTCTTAATTTTCAGCGATTTGTTGCCGGATGGTTCATCACTATCTCAATAATGACGATGAAACAATCGTCAATGCTATGATTTGTTGCCGGATGGTTCATCACTATCCGGTAACGTTTTTAAGTCTAAACAAAAAAGCCGTTTTATTGTTATTAAAAGGAGTATTGCGAGAAAGGGTGTGTGAGATAGGCGTTATTTATCAAGGAATTTTGCGGGTTGATTTTATCTTTTGTAGCGTGCCAAAACCTGCAAAAGATGGTTCGGTTTATGGTTCATTATGCAGAGAATATTAAAGAATCCGGCATTCGGACTTATGTCGATGTTCATTTTTTCAATCCTCGTGTTGTATGCGGACTCCCGTATTGCGACAGGAGTCGCGTTGGCATTGTCTGTGGCGGGATACATCGCGGTGAAGAAGTATAGCCGGCTTATCTATGATATTTCCATTATTACATTTGCCATTGCGCTGTTGTTTTCTTTTACCGTTTTCCCGAAATTACCGGTATTTAACCGGTTTGCGATTGTGGAAATCATTTTTGTGATATCCCTTATCGTTATGCGACTTTCCAGAGGGAAAATCCTTACCCGGGTAGCCAAAGGTCGTAACCCGATGTTGAAGAATTACCTGAAAGAGTCACTGAGAGTGGCTTTCCAGGCGCAATACGGATTATCGATCCATCTTCTCCTGGTGCTGGCATTTTACCTGTTTGATGCCGCGGAGATCCGCTTCGTGAGTAGTGTGGCTATGGTGGTGGTGTGCCAGGTTATAATGCTGATGATTATGATCATGGAGACTGCCAGGTTGTATATCTTAGATAAAAAATTGTTTCAGGAAGAGTGGTTGCCTGTGGTGACGGAAAAGGGAGATGTGACCGGAAAAGTGGCGAAATCGATCACCAAAGGCCTGAAGAATAAATTCATGCATCCGGTGGTTCGCGTGGCGTTGATCTACAAAGGAAGAATTTACCTCCAGGCGCGGGATCAGGATCGGCTGTTGAATCCCGGAAAGCTCGATTATCCCTTTGAGAAATATATGCAGTTCAACCACGAAGTGGATGAAACTTTGCGGAACAGTATCAGAAGAGAATGCGGCGGTAATGATATCCCTCTGCGTTTTTTGTTGAAATACACATTTGAAAATGAAGTAACCAAACGCCTTGTATTTCTCTATGTGTCCGTTATTGAAGATGAAGCGGTTTTCAACAGCCTGCGCCTGCAAGGAGGAAAATTATGGACAACTTCGCAGATTGAAGATAATATGGGTACCGAAATTTTCTCCGAGTGTTTCGAATTGGAATATGAATACCTGAAAAACACGGTGCTGCTGGCACACCAATTCTTGAATAACAGTAAGCAAGAGTAGTCGTGGTGATAACTCACTTATGAACAGTGTGATATGGCTTCAAGCGGTGAGGATTGTCATTGCGCCTGTAAAATATTTCACCCTGGAGTGTAACTTTTTGGTTCCTCACCCGTCATTATACAATGAACATTGATTCTTTCCATACCGTCATCCTTCCCCTGAAGGACAAACTCTTCAGGCTTGCATATGGCATTGTAAGAGAACAGGCCGAAGCCGAAGATATTTTGCAGGATGTGCTCCTGAAACTATGGAGTAAACGGGCCGAATGGAGTTATATAGAGAATCTTGAAGCTTACTGTTTCAGGGTCACCAAGAATACGGCGCTCGACAGGTTGGCCTCCATGGCTGTCCGAAAAACCGGGGTGATCGATCCCGAAAAGGAGAATCTGGTTTTCGTTGATAACCGTTCTCCCCACAACGAAATGGTGAGAAAAGAGCAGCGCTCGGCCATAGATCACTGCATCGAGACGCTTTCGGAAAATCAACGGTTGGTTTTCACACTTAGGGAAATCGAAGGGATGAGTTACCGGGAGATAGCTGAAGCGCTCGCTATCAGTGAGGATCTGGTGAAAATAAGCCTTCACAGGGCAAGACAAAAAATGAAAGAAATGTTATCGGCATATCACAAAGATGGATACTGAAAAGTTACATAAGCTATTGGAAAAATACTGGAGTTGCGAAACATCGGTGCGGGAAGAGAAAGAGTTACAATTTTTTTTCTCCGAGGGCAATGTGCCTGAAGAACTTCGGCAGTACATTCCGCTTTTCTCCTATATAAGAGACGAGCAATCGATCACATTGAGCGACGACTTCAGTGAAAGATTGCAGAATGCCATCGAGGCGGAAGCAAAGCAGCGGTATGTCACTATTCGTATTTTTAAACCCCTGTTGCGTATCGCGGTCTCAGTTTTACTTGTGGTGGGGATGGGAATAAGTTTCTACTTTATTTCGAAGCAGGATAACCGGCCGCACTTTGTGGAAACATTCGAAGATCCCAATGCGGCGATGCGGCAGGCCACTTATGCCCTGGAAAAATTATCGCACGCGTTGCGCAAAAGCGAAACAGTATCGATGGAAACGATTCATTTCATCGATGATCTGGATATTGATTGGACTGCCATCGACTCGTTAAACAATAACAATCCCGTTGAAACGGATAGTGTAAAATCAGAAAGGTAAATAATGTATGAGAATAGCCATGGTGATGTTGTTTTCCCTCCTTCTCCCGACTGCCCTCCTGGCCGATAATTTCGTGTCGGTATTCATGGAGAGATGCGCTGAGGAGGAGAGACTGTTAAACAATGTGAACATCGGTAAGGCGATGCTTGACAGAATGGCGGCCAACACCGATGATGAGGAGTTAAAGAATACGTTCAAAGAGTTGAACAGCATTCGTATAATAAGCTCCGACAATGTAGAGGATTCTAAATACTACTTTAAGAAAGCAAATGAACTGATCAAAGAATCATTCAGGGATTATGAGGAAGTTGTCTCGCTCAGCGAAATTGGATCGAAAATCTCTGTTTGGGTGAAGAGGCAGGGTGAGGAAAAACAGGATCTTATCCTCATTTTACTCGACAGTGACAGAAAACTCTCTATCATTACGGTTTCAGGAAAGATCAATTTCGATTCCATATCCAAACTGTCAGGATCGCTCCGGGACGGACAGCAATTGCCCTGACGGTCAGACCATTGGTGGAATGGGCGAAGAATCACTCAAAAAATGTTCCTGTTTTTAAACATACATTAGTGGTCTTTTTAAAATAACTTTTTTCTTTTTTATATTTAAACGATGAGCAGGCAGCCGAGCGTGAGTTTAGCTGCCTGTTGCTATATACCCCTTTGCCGGTAAAAAGGGAGGCCGAAAAAATGATCCGATTTTTTCAAAAACATAGAGAAACACTTGCACATCTGATTGATTATTTGTAATTTTGTGCCGTTTTTCATGTGAAGGAAATGGTTATTGAATGATAATCAGGGTGTTAATATTTTATCCATAGCGTGAAAGATAAGTGAGACAGTTAATTATTAAAAAACTGAAAAAGATAAAAGAAAGCAGAAGATGCCTACAATTCAACAATTAGTAAGAAAAGGACGTGCCACCCTTACGGAGAAAAGCAAATCGCCCGCTTTGGACTCATGTCCGCAACGTCGCGGCGTTTGTGTGAGAGTGTATACCACCACTCCGAAGAAGCCGAATTCAGCAATGAGAAAGGTGGCTCGCGTGCGTTTGACCAACTCGAAGGAAGTGAACGCGTACATCCCGGGAGAAGGACACAACCTGCAGGAGCACTCTATCGTGCTGGTGCGTGGAGGACGTGTGAAGGACCTTCCGGGGGTGCGTTATCACATTGTGCGTGGCACTTTGGATACTGCCGGGGTAAGCGGCCGTACCCAGAGGAGATCGAAATACGGGGCAAAACGGCCTAAACCCGGCGCCAAACCCGCGGTAGCAGGTAAGAAAAAATAATTAAAAATGTGGAATCGCTGTTGAATTTTTGGAATACGCTATTTTATGAAGGGTTGAGTAAATAAATTCGGAGGAATTTGTTGAAGACTTTGCAAAGGCAACCAAACAACACAAATTTTTTAAGCAATGAGAAAAACTAAACCTAAAAAAAGACAGGTCCTTCCTGATCCTGTGTATGGTGATATAAGGGTGACAAAGTTTGTTAACCACCTTATGTATGACGGTAAGAAAAGTATCTCTTATGATATTTTCTATTCCGCATTGGATACAGTAAAGGCTAAATTGCCTAACGAGGAAAAACCGGCTCTCGAGATTTGGAAAGCCGCGCTCGATAATATAACCCCCCAAGTGGAAGTAAAGTCACGCCGTGTGGGCGGAGCTACATTCCAGGTTCCCACTGAAATCAGGCCGGATAGAAAAGAATCCGTGTCAATGAAAAACCTCATTCTTTATGCTCGCAAAAGAGGAGGAAAGACAATGGCTGACAAGTTGGCTGCCGAAATTGTGGATGCTTACAACAGCCAGGGCGGTGCTTACAAACGCAAAGAAGATATGCACAGAATGGCAGAGGCGAACCGTGCTTTTGCCCATTTCAGATTTTAATTTAGATAGAAGGTAAAAAAGATGGCTAAGGGTTCAAAAGAAGCATTACAATTCACTCGTAACATTGGTATCATGGCTCACATCGATGCCGGCAAGACTACCACCTCCGAGCGTATCCTGTTTTATACGGGATTGACGCATAAGATCGGGGAGGTGCATGACGGTGCCGCGACCATGGACTGGATGGAGCAGGAGCAGGAGCGCGGCATCACCATTACTTCTGCTGCTACCACCACGAGCTGGAAATATGACGACAAAACATATAAAATCAATCTGATTGACACCCCGGGACACGTCGACTTCACCGTAGAGGTGGAACGTTCGTTGCGCGTGCTCGACGGGGCGGTTGCTGCCTTTTGCGCCGTAGGCGGCGTGGAACCGCAGTCGGAGACAGTGTGGCGTCAGGCAGACAAATATAAGGTGCCCCGTGTGGGTTACGTCAACAAGATGGACCGTTCGGGCGCTAATTTCTTCGACGTGGTACGTCAGGTAAAAGAGATGTTGGGTGCCACGGCGTGTCCCATCCAGATACCTATCGGAGCCGAAGAGACTTTCAAGGGAGTGGTTGACCTGGTCACCATGAAAGCGCTCTACTGGCACGATGAAACTATGGGAGCCGACTACGATGTGGTGGATATTCCCGCCGATTTGCTGGATGAAGCCAACGAATGGCGCGAGAAGATGCTTGAAACCATTGCAGAGTGCGACGACCAGTTGATGGAGAAATACTTCGACGATCCTTCCACCATTACAGAAGATGAGATCAGGGCGGCCATCCGTAAAGGCACGCTGGCAATGCAGATCAATCCCATGATTTGCGGATCATCCTTCAAGAACAAGGGGGTACAGACACTGCTCGATGCTGTTTGTGCTTACCTGCCCAGCCCCATCGATACAGAAGCTATCACCGGTTCCGATCCGAGAGATCCGGACAAAGAACTGGTACGCCATCCCGACCCGTCGGAACCGATGTGTGCTTTGGCATTCAAGATTGCCACAGACCCCTATGTGGGCCGTCTCTGCTTCTTCCGCGTTTATTCGGGGGAACTCGATGCCGGTTCATATGTCTATAACACCCGTTCCGGCAAGAAAGAGCGTATCTCACGTCTCTTCCAGATGCATTCCAACAAACAGAATCCCAAGGACTTTATCGGAACCGGAGATATCGGAGCTGGTGTGGGGTTCAAAGATATCCGCACCGGAGATACCCTTTGCGACGAAAATCACCCCATTATCCTGGAAGCGATCGATTTTCCGGATCCGGTGATCGGTATCGCGGTGGAACCCAAAACCCAAAAGGATTTGGATAAACTCTCCACCGGGCTGGCTAAGCTGGCGGAAGAAGATCCCACCTTCACTGTGAAAACCGATGAAGATACGGGACAGACCGTGATCTCAGGGATGGGTGAGCTCCACTTGGAGATCATCATCGACCGTTTGAAACGTGAGTTCAAGGTAGAAGCCAACCAGGGGCGTCCGCAGGTCTCTTACAAGGAAGCCATCACCAAACCGGTCGAATTGCGTGAAACCTACAAGAAACAGACCGGTGGCCGGGGTAAATACGCCGATATGATCGTGCGTGTGGAACCGGTCGACAAGGATTTCGAAGGCGAGTTACAGTTTGTCGATGAGGTGAAGGGTGGTAACATCCCGAAAGAATATATCCCCTCTATCCAGAAAGGGTTCCAGCGTGCAATGAAAAACGGTGTGCTCGCCGGTTACGCGTTGGATAAACTGAAAGTGACGGTGATCGACGGTTCGTACCACCCGGTGGACTCCGACCAGCTCTCGTTCGAGATCTGTGCTATGCAGGCTTTCAAGTCAGCAGCGGAAAAAGCGGGTCCGGTATTGCTCGAGCCGATCATGAAAGTGGAGGTGGTGACTCCCGAAGAAAGCATGGGAGATGTGATCTCCGACCTGAACAAGCGTCGCGGACAAGTGGAAGGAATGGAATCGAACCGTTCCGGAGCACGTGTGGTGAAAGCCAAAACGCCGCTCTCTGAAATGTTCGGTTACGTAACCTCTTTACGTACCATCACCTCGGGACGTGCCACGTCTACCATGTCGTTCTCCCATTTCGAAGAAGTCTCTTCTTCCATCGCAAGACAGGTGTTGACGGAAGTGAAAGGCCGTGTGGATTTGATTAAGTAATTTATTGAACGGTTTCGTGAAGCTAAATGGGCAGAGGACAAACTTGTTTCGACTATGCCATGGCGAGAAAACGACTAATGTAATTGAAAATATTTTATGAGCCAAAAAATCAGAATTAAACTGAAATCTTACGATTACAGCCTGGTGGACAAATCCGCCGAAAAGATCGTAAAAACCGTAAAAGCTACGGGTGCAGTGGTGAGTGGTCCAATTCCGTTGCCGACGCACAAGCGTATTTTTACTGTGAACCGCTCCACGTTCGTAAACAAGAAATCGCGTGAGCAGTTCGAACTGGCCTCTTTCAAGAGACTCATCGATATTTACAGCTCCACGGCTAAAACCGTGGATGCCCTGATGAAGCTTGAGTTACCCAGTGGTGTGGAAGTAGAGATTAAAGTATGATAAAATAGACACAAGACAAAAGAACTAAGAGCCAAGACGAAAGAAGGAAGATATAAATCTTGCATCTAGCTTGAATCTTGCATCTTGGTTCTTGAATCTAAAATTAAAAAAACGAGAGAAATGCCAGGATTATTAGGAAGAAAAATCGGAATGACATCCGTTTTCAGTGCCGAGGGGAAAAATATCCCATGCACTGTTATCGAAGCAGGTCCTTGCGTGGTGACTCAGGTGAAGACCGTTGAAAAAGACGGTTATGATGCTATTCAGCTGGGGTTTGAAGACAAGAAAGACAAGCATACCCCCAACGCTGAGAAAGGGCATTTCAAGAAAGCCGGAGTAAGCCCCAAGAGACACTTGGCCGAGTTCAAAGGTTTTGGAAACGAGTACAAAGCCGGATCCGAGATCAAAGTAGATCTTTTCAATGATACCGTTTATGTAGACGTGATCGGGAAATCGAAAGGCAAAGGATTCCAGGGAGTCGTCAAACGCCACGGTTTCGGTGGTGTGGGCCAGTCGACTCACGGCCAGCACAACAGGTTACGCGCCCCCGGGTCAATCGGGGCATGTTCTTATCCCGCGAAAGTATTCAAGGGAACCCGTATGGCCGGACAGATGGGTAACGAACGGGTGACCGTTCAGAACCTGCAGGTAATCAAAGTAATTCCCGAACACAATCTTTTGCTCATAAAAGGTTCTATCCCGGGAAGTAAAGGTTCAATCGTAGCAATAGAGAAATAAGATGGAATTAAGCGTATATAATATCAAAGGAGAGGTAACGGACAAGAAGGTGACACTCGACGATTCCATTTTCGGGATTGAACCCAATGATCATGTTATCTGGTTGGATGTAAAGCAATACATGGCCAACCGGCGTCAGGGTACGCATAAGTCGAAAGAGAGAAGCGAAATTACAGGAAGCACACGTAAACTAATCCGTCAGAAGGGGAGCGGCGGGGCACGCCGCGGTGATGTCAAATCGCCCCTGCTGGTGGGTGGAGGCCGCGTGTTTGGTCCCAAACCACGCGATTACAGCTTCAAGGTAAACAAAAAAGTGAAGGCATTGGCGCGTAAATCGGCCCTTTCACTGAAAGCGAAAAACAACGCCATTGTGGTGGTGGAGGATTTTGCTTTCGATACCCCTAAGACCAAGCAGTTTGTAGAGTTGACAAAAAATCTGCAACTCGCTGATAAAAAGCTACTTTTCGTTTTGCCGAATCAAAATAAAAATGTATATTTGTCGGCTCGAAATTTGAGCGGTATCAATGTGATAACAGCCTCTGACATAAATACATATAAAATTATGGATTGCGCCAGTCTGGTGATGATGGAGTCATCGGTAGCTGTAATTGATAACCTGTTTAAAGCATAAGGAGAATAGAGATGAGTGTAATAGTAAAACCCATATTCACAGAGAAACAAACCGCATTGACGGATAAATTCGAAAACCGTTACGGTTTTATTGTGGAGCCTTCTGCTAATAAGGTTGAAATTAAAAATGCCGTTGAAGCGCTTTACAACGTACACGTGGAAAGCGTGAATACGATGAGGTATGATGGTAAGTTGAGGAGCCGCTATACAAAGTCAGGCGTTGTGCAGGGACGTACTCCGTCGTACAAAAAAGCAATCGTCACCTTGAAGAAAGGTGAAACAATCGATTTATTCAGCAATATATAAAAGGAATGGCAATACGTAAATTAAAGCCCACAACACCGGGGCAAAGACACAAGATTATCGGTTCATTTGAAAAGATCACTGCAAGTGTGCCGGAGAAATCTCTTGTGGTTGGTAAGAGAGCGTCGGGCGGCCGCAATAACCAGGGTAAGATGACCGTGGGGTATATTGGTGGCGGACACAAGAGGCGTTTCAGGATTATCGACTTCAAGAGAACAAAAGATGGTATCCCCGCCGTAGTAAAAAGCATAGAGTACGATCCCAACCGTTCGGCACGCATCGCGTTGCTCTATTATGCCGACGGAGTGAAAACGTATATCCTCGCGCCCAACGGCCTTGAAGTAGGGACCTCAGTGATGTCGGGGCCGTCAGCGGCTCCTGAAGTGGGAAATGCGCTTCCCTTGTCGGTGATTCCCATCGGTACGGTAATTCATAACATTGAATTGCGTCCGGGACAAGGGGCAAAGATGGCACGCTCTGCCGGGACATTTGCTCAATTGGTATCTCGTGAAGAGAATTACGCCATTATCAAAATGCCTTCCGGCGAAGTTCGCAAAATTTTGTCGGCATGCAAAGCTACTATTGGAAGTGTTGGTAATTCGGACCATGCTCTGGAACAATCAGGTAAAGCCGGTCGTTCTCGTTGGCTCGGACGTCGTCCCCGCACCCGCGGTGTGGTGAAAAACCCGGTCGACCACCCGATGGGTGGTGGCGAAGGTCGCGCGTCGGGAGGCCATCCCAGATCAGCCAAAGGCTTATATTCAAAGGGCTTGAAAACAAGAGCGCCTAAAAAACATTCTTCGAAATACATCGTAGAGAGAAGAAAAAAGAAGTAATCTGATTAATTAATAAACAACTATGAGCAGATCATTAAAGAAGGGCCCGTATATCAATCTGAAATTAGAGAAAAAAGTGAACGCCATGAATGAGAGCGGTAAGAAAACCGTCATCAAGACCTGGGCGCGCGCTTCGATGATATCACCTGATTTTGTGGGACACACCATTGCCGTACACAACGGGAACAAATTCATTCCTGTGTATATCACGGAAAATATGGTGGGACATAAGCTTGGCGAATTTGCTGTGACCCGCACGTTCCGCGGCCATGCAGGCAACCGCAAGAAATAAGATCGGGGCGCTTAACGAAATAAAAAACAGAAAAAGAGATGAGTGCTAGAAAAAGAATATCAGCCGAACAAAGAAAACAAGAGCGTAAAGAGGTTTCTTTCGCGGTGTTGAGGAACGTTCCCAGCTCGCCCCGTAAAATGCGTTATGTGGCAGATATGGTGCGCGGAATGGAAGTGTTTAAGGCACTGGGCGTTTTGAAATTCTCCAACAAAGAGGCATCGGCCAAGGTTGAGAAACTGTTGCTCTCGGCCATCGCTAACTGGGAACAGAAGAACGAACGTAAAGCCGAAACCGGCGAACTTTATATTAAGACCATATCCGTGGATGAAGGCGCCACGCTGAAGAGACTTCGTCCTGCACCGCAGGGACGCGGATACAGGATTCGCAAACGCTCCAATCACGTGACGATTGTGGTAGATACATTCAAGAAAGAAGAACAAGAACAAAACTAAGAAGATGGGACAAAAAGTAAATCCGATAGCAAATCGTTTGGGGATCATCAAGGGATGGGACTCTAACTGGTACGGCGGAAATAATTATGGCGATATTTTGCTGGAAGATAGCAAGATCCGTCAATATTTGAACACCCGTCTCGCCAAAGCAAGTGTATCCCGCATCGTGATTGAGAGGACGTTGAAACTGGTCACGATCACAATTTGCACGGCCCGCCCCGGTATCATTATCGGTAAAGGAGGCCAGGAAGTCGACAAATTGAAGGAGGAATTGATGAAGATCACCGATAAAGATATCCAGATCAATATATTTGAGATCAAGAAACCTGAACTCGACGCGGTAATCGTTGCCAACAACGTGGCGCGCCAGATCGAAGGCAAGATCGCTTACCGCCGTGCCGTGAAGATGGCCATCGCTTCCACCATGCGTATGGGAGCCGAAGGGATCAAAATTCAGGTGTCGGGCCGGTTGAATGGAGCTGAAATGGCCCGTTCGGAAATGTACAAGGAAGGAAGAACTCCTCTCCACACTTTCCGCGCCGACATCGATTATGCACAGGCCGAAGCGCTCACCAAGGTGGGACTGATCGGGATTAAAGTATGGATCTGCCGTGGTGAAATATATGGCAAGAAAGACCTCGCGCCTTCATTCGCCACTTCCAAGGAGAACCGCCCCAATGGCGGTGGTAACCGTGGCGGCAACCGTCCCGAGGGAGGCGGCAGGGGCGGCAGGCGCAGAAGAAATAAAAACAATGCTTAATTGAAGAAAATATGTTACAGCCAAAGAAAACAAAATTCAGAAGACAGCAGAAAGGCCGCATGAAAGGCAATGCCGGACGGGGCAACCAGCTGGCGTTTGGCTCTTTCGGGATAAAATCACTGCAATCGAAATGGATTACCGGACGCCAGATTGAAGCCGCGCGTATCGCTGTGACGCGTTATATGCAGCGTCAGGGACAGGTTTGGGTACGTATTTTCCCCGATAAGCCTATCACCAAAAAGCCTGCCGAAGTGCGTATGGGTAAAGGTAAAGGTAATCCTGAAGGATACGTGGCGCCTGTTACTCCCGGAAGAATCCTCTTTGAAATAGAAGGTGTTCCTTTCGAAGTGGCAAAGGAGGCTTTGCGTTTAGCGGCTCAGAAATTGCCGGTTACCACTAAATTTGTGGTGAGAAGAGATTATAATTATGAGCAAAAATCGTAAGCCGAGATGAAGAAACTAGAAGAATTAAAAGAATTATCCGATAAAGACCTGAAGGAAAGGTTGGATGCTGAAGTGATCGCGCTCACGCAGTTGCGGGTCAGCCACGCCATTACTCCTCTCGACAATTCAGGCTCGTTAAAGGAGAAGCGCAGGAACATTGCCCGTATCCATACCGAGTTGCGTGCAAGAGAGTTGAAAAATGATCAATAAATGAGAGAATGGAAACGAGAAATTTAAGGAAAGAAAGAATCGGGGTCGTTTTCAGCAACAAGATGGATAAAACCGTCACTGTTGCTGTAAAATGGAAAGAGAAACACCCTATATATGGGAAGTTCGTTAATAAAACGAAGAAATTTCACGCCCATGACGAGAAGAACGACTGTAACATCGGTGATACGGTCCGTATAATGGAAACCCGTCCTTTGAGCAAAACAAAGAGATGGAGAGTGGTTGAAGTAATGGAAAGGGCTAAGTAAGATGATACAACAAGAATCAAGATTAACAGTAACCGACAACAGCGGAGCCAAAGAAGCGCTCTGTATCCGTGTGCTGGGTGGTACCCGAAGACGTTATGCATCGGTGGGGGATGTGATTGTTGTAGCTATCAAGAGCACAATCCCTTCGAGTGATATTAAGAAAGGCGCTGTATCAAAAGCGATCATCGTTCGTACGAAGAAAGAGATACGTCGTGCCGACGGCTCATATATCCGCTTCGACGACAATGCCTGCGTTCTTTTGAACAATGCCGGTGAGTTGAGGGCCAGCCGTATTTTCGGCCCGGTTGCCCGCGAGTTGCGCGCGACGAACATGAAGATCGTTTCCTTGGCTCCCGAAGTATTATAATCTATTAATCAATCACAGGCAATGAGTAAATTACATATAAAGAAAGGCGATACGGTTTACGTCAACTCCGGCGATGACAAAGGAAAGACCGGCCGCGTGCTTGAGGTCCTGGTCAAAAAGAACCGCGCCGTGGTGGAGGGAGTAAACATGGTGTCGAAACATACCAAACCCAACGCCCAGAATCCGAACGGAGGGATTGAGAAGAAAGAGGCATCGGTGCACATCTCAAACCTGAACCCGCTAGATCCTAAAACCGGTAAACCTACCCGCGTTGGACGGAAAGAAAACAGTAAAGGCAAATTGGTTCGTTACGCTAAAAAATCTGGGGAGGAGATTAAATGAGTACTACAACATACGAAGTAAGCTTAAAGAAAGATTATAAAGAGCGTATTGTCCCCGCGCTGGTGAAAGAATTCAACTACACCTCCGTGATGCAGGCTCCCAGACTGGAGAAGATAGTAATCAACCAAGGATTGGGAATCGCAGTGGCCGACAAGAAGATCATCGAAACGGCTATCAACGAACTGACCGCCATTACCGGACAGAAAGCGGTAGCCACTGTGTCCCGTAAAGACATCTCGAATTTCAAGCTGCGTAAAAAAATGCCTATCGGCGTGCGGGTAACCCTGCGTCACGATAAGATGTACGAATTCCTCGAAAGACTGGTGCGTGTGGCATTGCCCCGTATCCGTGACTTCAAAGGGATCGACGCCAAACTCGACGGAAGAGGTAATTACACGTTGGGTATCCAGGAGCAAATCATCTTCCCGGAAATCAACATCGACAATATTACCCGTTTACTGGGCATGAATATTACATTCGTCACCAGTGCTGCTACCGACGAGGAGGGATATGCCCTTCTCAGAGAATTCGGATTACCGTTTAAAAATGCACAAAAATCGCAATAAGCCATGTGAACATAGGGCAAGTTTACTTGAACGCTTTCGATAAGCGGGCAGACAGCCAAAACAAGTTTTGGCTATGCCGAGCGCGGAAGACAACTCAATTTACTTGAACTGTACCATAGCCGAGCGATTCACTAAATGAATTTGAAAAAAATCAATAGATAATGGCAAAAGAATCAATGAAAGCCCGAGAGGTGAAGAGAGCCAAAATGGTTGCCCGTTATGCCGAGAAAAGAGAGAAATATCTGGCAGAGGGTAACTACGAAGCGCTTCAATCCATACCAAAGAATGCCTCACCGGTACGTTTGCACAACCGATGCAAGATCACCGGACGCCCCAAAGGATATATGCGCCAGTTTGGCATCTCACGTATCCAGTTCCGCGAAATGGCATCCAAAGGATTAATACCAGGGGTGAAGAAAGCGAGTTGGTAGACTAATGTGCCAATGTGACTAATGTGACTAATGTGCCAATGGGAGTAATGTGGATAATTAAAACAATGAAGTTTAAATTTCACGATATCACGACTTTAAATTGGTAATTAGTAATTGGTGATGAAGCGAAGCGAGTAACTAAATATTGTCCCGGCGGTCGGGATCAATTTAAATTTTTATATATGACAGATCCAATAGCAGATTATTTGACGCGGCTAAGAAATGCCATCATGGCAAAGCACAGAGTGGTGGAAATACCCGCGTCAAATTTAAAGAAAGATATCACTAAGATACTTTTCGAAAAGGGGTACATACTGAACTATAAGTTCGTGGAGGACGGCCCCCAGGGCAGCATCATGATTGCTTTGAAATACGATCCGGTAAACAAGGTGAATGCAATCAAGAAACTTGAACGCGTTTCAACTCCCGGTTTGCGTAAATACGTGGGATATAAGGATATGCCGCGCGTGCTCAACGGTTTGGGTATCGCCATACTGTCAACTTCAAATGGAGTGATGACCGATAAAGAAGCCCGCGAACAGAAAGTGGGCGGAGAAGTTCTATGTTTCGTTTATTAATTTGAGGGAGAGAGAGTATGTCTAGAATAGGAAAATTACCCATCACGCTTCCCGCGGGAGTTGCGGTGACCATTGGAGATGATAATGTGATTACGCTGAAAGGCCCCAAAGGGGAACTGAGTCAGCCTGTGAGTGGGAACATGAAGATCGAATTGAATGATGGCGTGCTGACCATTGAACGTCCTGACGACGAGAAAGAAAGCCGCTCATTGCACGGTCTCTACCGCTCTTTATTGAATAACATGGTGATTGGTGTTTCGGAAGGTTTCCGTAAGGAACTGGAACTAGTGGGTGTTGGTTATCGTGTATCCAACAACGGTCAGCTGCTGGAGTTGTCATTGGGATATACGCACAGCATCTTCCTGCAACTGCCCAATGAAATCAAGGTGGAAACCAAAATGGAAAGGAACAAGAATCCGCTTATTATACTGGAATCCTGTGATAAACAATTACTGGGTCAGGTATGCGCCAAGATCCGTTCATTCCGCAAACCGGAACCTTACAAAGGCAAGGGTGTTCGTTTTGTGGGTGAACAGGTACGTCGTAAATCAGGTAAGACGGCATCCAAATAACATGTAAACTGAATTCACTATGTTGACAAAGAACGAAAGAAGATTAAAGATAAAGACCCGTGTACGGGGTAAAGTACACGGAACCCCCGAGAGACCCCGCCTCTCGGTATTCAGAAGCAATAAACAGATCTATGCCCAGGTCATCGACGACACCACCGGCAAGACCTTGGCTTCAGCCTCTTCTCTGAAACTGGAAGAAAAACTTCCCAAGAAAGAGATCGCGGCCAAAGTGGGCGAACTGATTGCCCAGAATGCGAGGGAAGCGGGAGTGGAGCAGGTGACTTTCGACAGGAACGGTTACCTCTATCACGGACGTATTAAAGAATTGGCAGATGCAGCCCGTAAAGGCGGACTTAAATTTTAACGATCATGGCAGGAGTAATAAATAAAGTAAAATCGACCAACGATATTGAACTGAAAGACCGTTTAGTGGCGATCAACCGTACCACCAAAGTAACAAAAGGTGGACGTACCTTCACGTTTGCCGCGATGGTAGTTGTAGGAAACGAAGACGGCATCATTGGCTGGGGTTTGGGTAAAGCAGGTGAAGTCACTACGGCCATCGCCAAAGGTGTGGAGGCTGCCAAGAAAAACCTGATCAAGGTTCCGGTGTATAAAGGAACGATACCGCATGAACAGATTGCGCGCTACGGAGGCGCGGAAGTCTTCCTCAAACCGGCTGTTACCGGTACCGGGGTAAAGGCGGGGGGTGCCATGCGTGCCGTGCTTGAGAGTGTGGGCGTCACTGACGTGTTGGCGAAGTCGAAAGGATCGTCCAACCCCCACAACCTCGTGAAAGCAACCATCGCCGCGTTGACAGAGTTGAGGGATCCCATCACGGTGGCCCAGAACAGGGGGGTGAGTTTGGAAAAAGTGTTTAACGGATAAAAACGATCTGAAATGGCTACAATAAAAATTAAACAGACAAAGAGCAGAATCGGAGCTCCTAAAGATCAGAAAAAAACGTTGGACGCTCTGGGACTTACCAAAATGCAACGTGTGGTGGAGCATGAAGATACTCCTTCCATCAGAGGACTTGTACGCAAGGTACAGCACCTGGTAACGATTGTGGAGTAGTTTTGGCAATAGACAACGGATCGTTGACAATTGTCAATGGTAATCAGTAATCAGTAATTAGTATTTTTTTAAGACAATATACAATGGATTTATCGAATTTAAAACCGGCTGAAGGTGCCACCAAAACCCGCAAACGGATTGGCCGCGGCCCCGGATCGGGAAAAGGAGGGACTTCTACCAAAGGACATAAAGGGCAGAAATCAAGATCGGGTTATTCAAAGAAAGTCGGTTTCGAAGGGGGACAGATGCCTTTACAGCGTCGCTTACCCAAATTCGGATTCAAACCCCTGAAAAGAGTGGAATACAAAGCCATCAATCTGGAGACATTGCAGAAACTGGCTGAGGCCAAAAAACTCACCCAAATCAATCCTGAAGTGTTGGTGGAAGCCGGGCTTATTTCCCGCAAGCATTCAGTGAAGATTCTCGGCAAAGGCACCTTGTCAGCCAAACTCGAAGTGTCGGCGCACGCCTTTTCCAAAACGGCCGAGGAAGCCATTGCTTCAGCAGGTGGAACCGCAGTAAAACTCTAATGAAATGGGATTCGTACAAACAATAAAGAATATATGGAAGATAGAAGACCTTAGAAAAAGGCTTATTATCACCATAGGTTTTGTCGCCATTTACCGGTTCGGCTCGTTCGTCGTGCTGCCTGGAATCAACCCCGAACAGCTTGTGGCCTTGCAGGCGAATGCCAGCACCGGGCTGTTGAGCCTTCTCGACATGTTCTCCGGAGGAGCCTTTGCCAACGCGTCGATCTTCGCACTGGGAATCATGCCCTATATTTCCGCGTCCATTGTGATGCAGTTGCTGGGTATTGCCGTCCCCGCGTTCCAGAAGATGCAGCGTGAAGGGGAGAGCGGACGTACTAAAATAAACCAGTACACCCGTTATCTTACGGTGTTGATCCTGCTCGTGCAGGGACCGGCTTATCTCTATGGAGCCGTGGGCAGCGCCATTCCCGGTGGTTTCTGGGACTGGGTATTGCCTTCCACGGTAATCCTCGCCGGTGGTAGCATGTTTGTGCTGTGGCTGGGAGAACGTATCACCGACAAAGGAGTGGGAAACGGTATCTCGTTTATCATTCTTATCGGGATCATCGCCCGTTTGCCCCATGCCCTGGTGGCAGAATATGACCGGTTGATCGACGCCCCGGGAGGATTGATCCTGCTCTTGCTCGAATTGTTGTTCCTCGTTGCCGTTACCGCCGCTGCTATTATGCTGGTGCAGGGTGTCAGAAAAGTCCCCGTGCAATACGCAAAACGTGTTGTGGGTAACAGGCAATATGGAGGCGTAAGACAATATATCCCGCTGAAAGTGAATGCGGCAAACGTGATGCCTATCATTTTCGCCCAGGCGATCATGTTTATCCCCATTACCCTTGCCCGGTTCACCGCACGTGAAGGGGGGGGATTCCTGGCTTCACTGATGGATTTCACCAGTTTCTGGTATAACTTCATCTTTGCAATGCTGATCATCGCTTTCACCTATTTCTATACGGCAATCACGGTGAATCCGGTACAGATGGCGGAAGACCTGAAACGCAACAATGGTTTTATACCGGGAGTGAAGCCGGGAAAAAGGACGGCTGAATATATCGACACAATCATGTCGAGAATTACACTGCCCGGATCGTTTTTCCTGGCCATAGTCGCCATTTTACCCGCTTTTGCCGGGTTAATGGGGATCAACTCCCAGTTTGCCCAGTTCTTCGGAGGCACATCCCTGCTGATCCTCGTGGGTGTGGTACTCGATACCTTGCAACAGATCGAAAGCCACCTCTTGATGCGCCATTATGACGGTTTCCTGAAATCGGGAGCCAAAATTAAAGGGCGGACAGGATCAATAGCTGCTTACTAAGATCAAGAATTACCTGAATAGATGAACAGTAGAGTGATCATATTGAAGACCGACGAAGAGATCGAATTTATGCGTGAGGCGAACCGGCTGGTGGGCATGACTCTGGGAGAGTTGTCGAAGCATATCCGGCCGGGAATCACCACGTTGGAGCTCGACCGCATCGGGGAGGAATTCATCAGGGATCATGGCGCTGTCCCGACCTTTCTGGGTTATGGGGGGTTTCCCAATTCACTCTGTACCTCCGTGAATGAGAATGTGGTGCATGGAATTCCCAATAACAAGCCGTTGCAGGAGGGAGATATCATATCGATCGATTGCGGCACCAAATTGCGTGGTTTTTGTGGCGATTCAGCCTATACTTTCTGCGTGGGCGAGGTGAGCCAAGAAGTGAAAATGCTTCTCCGTATAACCAAAGAATCGCTCTACAAGGGTATTGAGCAGGCAAAGGAAGGAAACAGAATCGGGGATATTGGGTCGGCTGTCCAGACTTGGTGCGAAAAACACGGTTACTCCGTGGTGCGCGAGCTGGTCGGTCATGGGATCGGCAGGGAGATGCATGAAGCGCCGGAAGTCCCCAACTACGGACGGCGTGGAATTGGCCCGCTCATCAGGAACGGCATGTGCATTGCTATCGAACCGATGGTCAATATGGGTGGCAAGAAGGTGGTTTTTGAAAATGACGGATGGACGGTGCGCACCAAAGACCGTAAGCCATCGGCCCATTTCGAACATACTGTTGCTATCCGTAACGGTAAGGCCGATATCTTGTCGACATTTGAATTTATTCAGGAAAATAATTAAAACGGAGTATTTGATTCATGGCTAAACAAGCAGCAATAGAACAGGACGGAACAATTATCGAAGCATTGTCAAATGCGATGTTCCGTGTAGAACTGGAAAACGGACATGAAATAACCGCCCATATCTCCGGCAAGATGCGGATGCACTACATACGCATTCTACCCGGTGACAGGGTGAGAGTGGAAATGTCTCCTTACGATCTCTCCAAAGGAAGAATCTCGTTCAGGTATAAATGATTGACCGGGGAATACCGGGTGACTTGAAGACCGGGGAGACCGCGAGATTTGGTGGCCCGCGGGAGAGCAAGACCAGGTGACGGGGAGAATGAATGACTGAGGAGACGGGGTGATAACGGTGAAAGGCGTCTTTAACAGTGAAAAATGCGTAATTTCGCCCTTTAAACCTGAAACAGTGTGAAAAAAGAATAAAAATATAGATAATTTTCTGATCTTTGTAGTTGCGGTTGGGGAGAGGAACCCTCGGGAACCGGAAAGATCTGAAAGATAAACAGATTTAATCGTATGAAGGTAAGAGCATCATTAAAAAAACGTACGGCCGACTGCAAAATAGTAAGAAGAAAAGGTCGTTTGTATATTATCAACAAGAAGAATCCCAAGTTCAAGCAACGTCAGGGATAAGAAGGTAATAATCAAAATAACTATAAAGTAATATATGGCAATAAGAATTGTAGGTGTCGATCTGCCGCAAAATAAAAGGGGTGAAGTAGCGCTCACGTATATCTACGGCATTGGCCGCAGCGCAGCTAACACCATTCTGACAAAAGCAGAAGTTGACAAGAACATCAAAGTGAAAGACTGGACTGATGATCAGGCAGCCCGTATCCGTGAGATTATTTCCACTGAATTCAAAGTGGAGGGAGATCTTCGTTCCGAAGTACAGCTGAATATCAAACGACTGATGGATATTGGTTGCTATCGCGGTATTCGCCACCGTATCGGTTTACCCGTGCGCGGACAAAGTACCAAGAATAATGCCCGTACCCGTAAAGGAAGAAAGAAAACCGTTGCTAACAAGAAAAAAGCTACTAAATAACAGATAGGTAACATGGCAAAAAGAACAGTTGCAGCAAAGAAAAGAAATGTGAAAGTAAGCGCGGTCGGACAAGCGCATATCTCATCGTCATTCAACAATATCATTGTTTCATTGACCAATGAAAACGGCGAGGTGATCAGTTGGTCATCTGCCGGAAAAATGGGTTTCAGAAGCTCTAAAAAGAATACTCCCTACGCGGCTCAGATGGTCGCGCAAGACTGCTCCAAGGTAGCGTATGACCTGGGGTTGCGCAAAGTGAAAGCCTATGTGAAAGGTCCGGGTAACGGACGCGAGTCGGCCATCAGAACCATTCACGGCGCGGGAATTGAAGTGACTGAGATCGTGGATGTGACTCCGCTTCCGCATAACGGATGCCGTCCGCCGAAAGCAAGAAAAGTATAACTATTCCGTTAAGCCAGTTGAGCGGAAAACAAGTTTGCTTGTGTTATGCCATGGCGGGAAATAGTGCAACGTGTTGAACAATAATTTAAGTTTCATTTATCTTGAAACTTGAGCTGTGATTTGATTACACCACAACTTCTCTGTAATCGCGGCTGCACAGTTTAGGCTTCAGTTTTTTAAAGTTTAATTTGTAAAATGGCTAGATATACCGGTCCAAAATCAAAAATCGCCCGTAAATTCGGCGAACCCATTTTCGGCCCCGATAAAGTTCTCTCCAAGAAGAACTACCCCCCGGGACAGCATGGAAATTCACGCAGGAGAAAAACGTCTGAATATGGAATCCAGTTGCGGGAGAAACAACGTGCGAAATATACATATGGCGTGCTGGAAAAGCAGTTCCGCCTCACATTCGAAAAGGCGGAACGTAGCCGTGGTGTTACCGGTGAGGTATTGCTGCAGTTATTGGAATCGCGCTTGGATAACATCGTCTACCGTCTGGGTATTTCCCCCACGAGAGCTGGTGCGCGCCAGTTGGTGTCGCACCGTCATATTGTGGTAAACGGGAAGATCGTAAATATTCCCTCGTATACAGTGAAACCCGGTGACGTGGTAGGTGTAAGGGAAAAATCGAAATCGCTGTTGATCGTGGCCAATGCCTTGGCCGGATTCAATCACAGTAAATATCCCTGGCTGGAGTGGGATAAAGGTACCATGAGCGGCAAAGTGCTCCACCTGCCTGAAAGAGCCGACATTCCGGAAAACATCAAAGAACAACTCATCGTAGAATTATATTCTAAACAATAATTTCATGGCAATATTAGCATTCCAAAAACCCGATAAGGTAATCATGTTACAGGAGGACGCGTTCTCCGGTAAATTTGAATTCCGTCCGCTGGAACCGGGATACGGCATCACCATAGGCAACGCCTTGCGTCGTATTCTGCTTTCCTCGCTGGAAGGATTCGCCATTACATCGGTGAAAATTGAGGGCGTGGATCATGAATTTGCGACCATTCCCGGCGTGATGGAAGATGTAACAGGTATTATCCTTAATCTGAAAAAAGTAAGGTTCAAAAGGATAGTGGAAGAGTTTGAGACGGAAAAAGTAAGCATCGCTATTTCGGGAACGGAAGTGTTTAAGGCCGGAGATATTGGTAAACTGCTGACCGGTTTCGAGGTGCTGAATCCCGAACTGGAGATCTGCCACATGAACAAAAAAGCAAATCTGAGTCTCGAGTTGACTATCAATAAAGGACGTGGTTATGTGCCTGCCGACGAAAACCGCGAATTGATCGCCTCGGACGATGTGCAAACCTTGGTGATCGACTCAATTTACACTCCGATCCGTAACGTGAGCTTTGAAGTGGATGATTACCGTATCGAACAGAAAACGGACTACGAGAAACTCACCATTGAGATTAACACCGATGGCTCCATCCAACCGAAAGAGGCGTTGAAAGAAGCGGCCAAGATATTGATCCAGCACTTTGTCCTGTTTTCCGACGAAAACAAGATCATGCTGGAAACATCCGATGCCGAAAGCATTGAGGAATTCGATGAAGAAGTACTCCATATGCGCCAGCTTCTGAAACGAAAATTGTCCGACCTCAACCTGTCGGTAAGGGCGCTCAACTGCCTGAAAGCCGCCGACGTTGAAACTCTTGGACAACTGGTTTCACACAACAAAAACGACTTGCTTAAGTTCCGTAACTTCGGAAAGAAATCGCTGACCGAATTGGAAGAGCTGCTCAATAGCCTCAAACTCAACTTCGGCATGGATATATCGAAGTACAAATTAGATAAAGACTAAAAACTGCAATGAGACATAACAAGAAAAATAATCATTTGGGACGTAAAACCGCGCATCGTTCGGCCATGTTATCCAATATGGCCAGTTCGCTCATCATGCACAAGCGCATCTTCACTACGGTTCCCAAAGCCAAGGAATTGAGAAAATACGTAGAGCCCCTCATTACTAAAAGTAAAGAGGATACCACCCATTCCCGCCGCGAGGTTTTCAGCAAGCTGCAAAACAAAGTTGCCGTCACGGAACTGTTCCAGACCGTATCGCAGAAAGTGGGGGACCGCCCCGGAGGATATACCCGTATCATTAAGACCGGATTCCGTTTGGGTGATAACGCGTCCATGTGCTTCATCGAACTGGTTGATTTCAACGAGAACATGCTGGGCGAGGGTAAGGCCGCCAAGAAGACCAGAACCCGCCGTTCACGCCGGAAAGCCTCCGATGCTGCCGCGGCTGCTCCGGTTGCCGAAGCACCTAAGGCGAAAGCCAAAACCCGGGAAGAAGCCGAAAAAAACGCTGAAGAGGAAGCGGTGAAGGTGGAAGAGACGCCGACCGCTGAAACGGGACAGGATGTGCCCGTTGTGGATGAATCCGCAGACACCGATGTGGTTCCCGAAGTGGAAGCGAAGACCGATAAGGAAAAAGCTGCTGCCAAACAGGAGGCAAAGGAAGAAAAGATAGCCGCAAGCGTAGAAGCTAAGGCAAAAGAATCAAATCCGGATACGGATAAAAAAGTCCCACTTCCCAGAGATAACGCGTAATTATCACTCGGAATAAAGGAGACGTAATAAAAGAAACGCTGTGGGTACATCGTCATCAAGACGGAGACCTGAAAAACTCAGTCGATAATGTATTTGCAGCGAAGCTGTGATTTTTAAAATGTTAAACATTAAAGAAAAGCGCCGCAAGTGATTTGTAGCGCTTTTTTGCTTTTTACCCCTCCTATCTGTCAACTTTTCACGCTACCAACTGTTTATTATTCGGAACATGCAAATGAACTGCGTGAAAAAAGCGGCGGTTCGCGAGGTGCGGGTTTATCTGCTGGAAGGCAGTCCGCATACCCTTTCCAACATGAGTGGTTTCGCGCAAAAATATTCGGAAGAGTATCTCCGTTCGATGGGAGTGATCGTAAAAACCTCTACCATTGTAAAGAATTACGACGGGGAGAAAGTAACCCTTAATAACGGAGAGGTTATCCCGACCAGTAACGTGATCTGGTCGGCCGGCGTGACAGGGAACCTGATAGAAGGAATCCCCGCCGGTTCGGTATTGCCGAATGGCAGGATCAGGGTAGACCGGATCAACAGGGTGGAGGGGCTCCCCGATGTGTTTGCCATTGGCGACGTGGCCTACATGGAAACCGGAAAATACCCCAAAGGGCATCCGCAGCTGGCCAATGTGGCGATCGGGCAGGGGAAGAACCTGGCGAAGAACCTGCGGAAGATTGTGGAAGGAAAAACCGACTTGAAACCCTATGAATACCGTAATCTGGGTACCATGGCGACTGTCGGGCGAAACAAGGCGGTGGTGGACCTTCCGTTCGTGAAATTCAAAGGCCGGTTTGCCTGGCTGGTTTGGATGTTCCTGCATCTGATGCTCATCCTGAGTGTCCGTAACAAACTGGTCGTCTTTATCAACTGGGCATGGAATTACGTCACCAAAAACAATTCACTGCGCCTGATACTGAAAGATAGTGATTGAGACAACTTTATGAAATAGTCAATTGGTACCCTTCATATCGTACCGTATCGATTCGTACCTGTTCATCTCTGTTCAGGTATTTCCGAAGTTTGGAAATCACGTTATGTATGCTCTGATCCACGTCAACACTATACTTTTCCCTCTTCACTCTCTAACTTGATAGTGCCTCCATGTGCACTTACAATCTGTTTTACCGATGACAACCCAATACCGTGACCTTTCGCCGGTGATTTTCGTTGAGATCTATAAAAATCGCTAAAGACTTTGCGTTGTTCCTTTTTGGGGATACCTATACCATTGTCGGCTACACTGATCAGAATTCTATTTTTTTCTTTTCTGGCTGATACTGTAATAACGGGTGCATTGTCTGAATATTTTACAGCATTGTCCAGCAGGTTACGCAAGCAACTATCGAAATAAAAGGGATCTACATAAATGGTATAGGCTTGGGGTAAAATATTAAATGTTACTGTAATCTGTTTTTCTCTATAGATAACCTGCGTAGATATACGCCAATGGTGATTTCAGATTGTGGATAATACTCCTTACCCGCTTTTCCTGCAAATGTAACCTGTTTATTTGCCGTCCTAATTGAAGTAACAGCACAGACAGTATCAATGCGACGGCCACAACTGCTACGCCCGATATGACGACGAGCAATGTCATACGTTGTGTTGCTGTTGTCGGGTTAAAGATAAAGTGTGAAACAAACCGGTAGGTGTCGCTTGTGCCTAACGGTATGCTAATATACACTCCTTTAGTGGTGTCGTTCAGTTGTTGAATCCTGTTTTTACCGAAATACAATGAATCTATGGTTTTATCTTTTTCTTTTGTTATAAAGGAATAGGCTGAAAGTTCAGAGATATGAGGAAAATTACTTTGAAATAAAGAGTCAATTAGATATAAATTTAAAGTATCTTTTACTAACAGCATTTCTGTCATGGATCGAAAAGGCGTTTTGCATATCCAAGACAGACCTGCGGATACGTCCCATATATCACAGGCTTAAACACCGTATCGAGGCGCAATCTGCATTGCATTTACCGCATACTCGGTTTATAAGGACTTGGAAAGGGTATTACAAAAGGAAAAATCGAGCCTCTCGCCTCTTGGACTCGCAAAAATGCTCCGTTGGCGAAGAAAAAACACCCAATTGAGGGTTGTTGTCCGATTTTTTGAACATAGGATTCAGTTTTAAGCATTGCTAAGATAATGAATAATAATTATATACGCAAATATCTCAAAGGACTTTTTCAGGGAAATTTTACCTGATTTATAAAATTTATGGTACAAAAATTATAAACTAAATTATAGCTTCGCCTTTTCGGAGAGAGTGGACTCAAAATTGCAACTGAAAGTTTTGTTTCAGTTTCTTTAAGACCTTATGAAAAGCTTTATATAAGTTATTTTATGAGATAGGTGTATTTGAGTGCTTTCTTATATATATCAAAAAAATACATAAAAAATACAAAAAAGTGGTTTTTGCCGTTTTTTTTTAATATCTTGCAAATCTATTTTTAATGCGTTTTTTAATTCGCAAATTATGGGAGATATATCCATATATAGGATTGCGCTTTTTACAATAGCTGTTGGGAAAGATCCCATCTATTTTAATTCTGTGCGCCGATATTTTCCCTATAATAAAGCAAATTTCGGACAGAATCTTGATGTTGATTATTATGTATTTACCGATCGGGATGAAACGATCAAAAGCATTATTTCTATTCCTTGTCGATCTTCTTTATGGCCTTTTACTACACTGTTGAAGAACAACCTAATTACTGATTATCTGGATACTTCTGGGGAATGGGATACTTACAGCCACATTTTCTTTATTGATGCCGATTTTGCCATTGGTGACCGATATGATTTCTTTCGGCATAATTTTCTATTGGTGAAACCCTATTGGAATAACAAGAACGGTGGAGGTTTTTTCTATGGAGGTAAAACTGAGTATTTCAGGAAACTTTGTCTGCTTTTTTATGATGAGATCCGATTTATTTGTGAAAACAAATTACCCGTTCCACGTGATTTGGATGAATTTTACTTGGGTTTGTTTAGGGAACAATACAGCGAGCAAATTCACGTAATAGACATGGATCAGCAGATCAACACCTTGGTATTCTATGATAATGAAGATTTAGATCTCAAAATTAAGCAGGCGGGCAAGTGTCTGTTTATGCAGCCCTACAAGGCGGAAGGGCGTGCTAACAAAACTTATATTGTTGATTTTCAGAATAAAAAACAGGAGTGTATTGTTAATCTCGAAGAGGGATATATTTTCAATAATTATACTTACGATTTCGGTCGATTATTGAAATTAGACGATTCCTTTTATCGCATTCTATGGAGCAAATGCCCTGAAGCAAGGGAAATCTTAAACATAAAAACCTATAAAATCAGTAAAAAGAATATCTGAAAAGGTATACATTAAATTACAATAATTGAAATACTATTCCAAAGATAGGAGAACTTGGAATAAGATGCAGGCCTCGCCTTCAAATGGTCTTTGAAATGTAGTAAGATTAGTCAAACAAAGGAAAGTTTTGACTATTGTTCTCTTCTTTTTTGTCTTGCTTCTTTTGTTGTTGAATATAACGTCGAATAATATCTTCATCAGACTAACGGTATTGACAAAATAGCTATGAGACCAAAAATGATTAGCCAATATGGTTTCTTTTTTAATTGTGGATAATTTTTGAATTGCTTTATTGCCAACTTGCCTTTCAAAGGTCCCTATTATTTCTGAAACTGAAACTTTTGGAGGAATGATCCTAAAATGCGAAAACGATATTTAGGATACCCAATAAATTGATAATCATATTACCACACTACATAATTCTGCTGCTTGTATTTATTCATGTACCCTAGTTATTCATTTTAGGTATAGAGCATCGATGAATATTGCAACCTTCAAAGAAGATGGATTTTTTAACTCAAATAAACGATGGAAAATTTTTTGATGAACACGAACATTCATAAAATAGCGCTTTTTACAATCGCGGTAGGAAAAGATCGTCATTATTTTGATTCTGTGCGAAAGTTTCTCCCATATAATAAAGAGTATTTCGGACAAGATTATCCGGTCGATTTTATACTTTTCACCGATCGCGATGAGATGATTGACGGTTTCCGTCATATTCCATGTGAAACCACAGCTTGGCCTTATACAGCGTTACTGAAAAATAATATCATTACCGATTACCTAAATCAGATGAATAAATGGGAGGAATACAGTCATATATTCTATATTGATGCGGATTTTGCCATAGGGGACAAATATGATTTTTTTTCACATCAATTTTTATGTCTAGAAATGTATTGGGGAAAGGGTGGATATTTGGGGGGATTTTATGGAGGTATGACTGAATATTTCAAAAAGTTAGCTTTATCTTTTTACGATGAAATAGAATTCATCTATAATAATAAATTACAGGTTCCTCGTGGTATGGACGAATTTTATCTCAATTTATTCTGTAATCAATATAAAGATGATATCCATGCAATTAAATTAATAAAAGAAGCCAATGTTTTATTTTTCTTTGATAATGAAAATTTAGAAGACATAATAAGACAGAAGGGAAAGTATAACTTTCTATTTCCATTAAAATCGGATGGCAGAGCAAACAGTGTAGAACTGACAAATTACAACAACCAAAAAATGGAATGTACCATAAATCTTAGTGAAAACTACATTTTCAACAATTATACGTTTGATTTTGGACGACTATTGAAAATAGACGATTCCTATTATCGTATTCTTTGGAGTAAATATCCGGAAACCAGGGAAGTCTTAAATATAAAAACACACAAAATTAGGAAACAGCCTGCCGGTAAAGAAACGCTTCAAATGTCGCCCGTATTTAGTATTGTTATGCCGATTTATAATGTCCCTCCCGAATTTCTAAAAGAATCTATCGAGAGTATTCTTAATCAAACTTTTGGAGATTTTGAGTTGCTAATTATAGATGATGGCTCCACTGAAACAGAGGGTATTGATTTAATCAGAACCTATCAAGACTCACGTATTCACTTGATAACAAATTCACACAATTTCATTGACAGCTTGAACCGGGGTATTGCCCGATCCAAAGGTAAATACATTGCCCGGATGGATGCCGATGACATTATGCTGTCCAGCCGGTTGCAGACGCAATACGATTTTATGGAAAATCACCCCGAAATAGATATTTGTGGGTCGTGGATGGAAACATTTGGCAATAGAACGGACATTGTACGTGGACCTGCTGATCATGAGGAAATCGTTTCCTCACTTCTTTTATACAACACATTATCGCATCCAACGGTTATATTGCGGAAATCATCAGTATGCAAGTGCGGAACAAATTTATATAAAGAAAACTATGCGTGTGCTGAAGATTATAAATTGTGGACAGATTTAGCATTGAAAGGCTTGAAATTTGCCACTGTTACTGAAATCTTGTTAAAGTATCGCAGTTCGGAGAAACAGGTATCCAATACTCGGCAAGAAGAAATGTTTCAATCTACTGTAAGAATACAGATGGAGTACGCCGAGCAAGTAATGGAACGAATTTTGGTCGAATCACCTCAATATGAAATTCTATTTAATGACTTGATAGCATTATTTAATGATGGAAAGATGGATTACGCTTTGTTGTTAAAAACTGTTCATGGTTTCTATAATGAATCATTTTCATAAAACAATACGAAAAAAATATGTTAGCTTCTAAGAGAAAAAAAATATTTTACATTAAAAAATATTCCATTTGGGAATTATGTAAAACCAACTTAAGCAAACTAGGGTTTGCTATTGTTCTCTCGTTAGCAAACCCTTTAACCTTAAACATGAATAGTTTTATAGAGAGAAATAGGAGAGATATCATGAGTGTTTACTTAAAAAAACAAAATATATGAATAAAATAAATTTGTTCAAGCTAAACGAGATCCAGATGGATAAAAAACAGCAGCAATTGATTTTTGGTGGAAACTTGTGTAAATGTGGTTCGTGTGGAGAATATGCTACATCTGAAGACAATAGAGTTGCTAATAGAGATAAAAATATTACAGGAACAGGGACAAATGCTCCAATATTATGTACTTGTAGTGGATCAGATATCGAGAATGTAGAGTCAGCAAAGAATGGGTAATTAATTTAAGTATTAGGCACAATTTTGTGTTCATTACCATCTTTATTAATACGGTGATTATCAATTGAATATAAAAGTGAATACTTTAAATTAATTTTGATCGGGTACTTAAAGAGGGATATATTATATATCATAATGTATCCCTTTTCATACAACTCCAATTTGGTTTCTTTGTTCTTTGAATTTTCTCCGACAAGTGCTCTCATAGGGCTAGATATTAAATTGCAAAATAGTGTATCCACTTCTCTGTGTTTTCAAGTGATTTTCGACTTTCTTTCGTTAGCACGTTTGTTAAGAGAAGAATGCCAGGGAAGCATTAAAGTTGAAGGCAAACTTGGCAATTTCCCTTGATTGTGATTGAATTGACTATAAATTAAGACTTTTTTGATTATGGATTTATATAAGAGTTATAAGTATGTGCTTAACTTATCCGACACTGTTCCTTATAAAGCCTTGGTAAATTTAAGACAACTTGTATTTGAAGTAACAAGTAACTGCAACTTGCGATGCAAGTATTGCGGCTATGGAGAGTTGTATAATACACGCCGGTTTTCGAAGGGAGAAAATATGAGTTTTATTATAGCAAAAAATATAATTGATTACCTTTTCAATTTGTGGAACAATAATGAGGTGGATTATGATCATCGTCAAACTTTCATCGGTTTTTACGGGGGAGAGCCTTTGTTGAACATTCCCTTTATAAAGAAAGTAATCGGATATATAGAGTCGCTCCCAGTTCCAAAACGAAGATCGTTCACCTATGCGATGACCACTAACGGGATTCTTCTGAACAGATATATGGACTATTTGGTTGAAAAGAAGTTTGTCCTATTGATTAGTCTGGATGGCGATAAATATGCTCACAGTTACAGGATCGACAGCAGGGGCAATAATTCTTTCGATAAAGTTTTTGTAAATACAAAACAACTCCAAAAGAAGTATCCGGATTTTTTCGCTACGAATGTCAGTTTTAATGCCGTATTGACGGATAGAGGCGATACGTTTAATATAAAAAATTTTATTTATGAAAATTTCGGAAAATATCCGACAGTTTCGGAAATAAATGAATCCGGTGTGTTGGAAAAACAAAAAGATAAATTTAATGAAATATTTCATTCTTCAGATACAGACTGGACAAATCCCAAAAATAAGGAATATACTGGTAAATTTATAGAAATTTCCCCACAATTCAGAAGCCTGTATAATATCTTAATGAGTTTGAGTGGAAATAGTTTTCGTTCGTATAATTCGTTAATGGCAAAAGAAGGCGCAACCGTTTATCCTACCGGAACCTGCTTCCCTTTTGATCGCAAGCTTTTTTTAACTGTTGGAGGAGATATTTTACCCTGTGAACGAATTAATCAGAAATTTTCTTTGGGGAAGGTAACGGAACAAGGGGTAAACATCGATTTTAAAGCAATTGCAAAAAAATACAGCCTGTATTATAGAAAGATATGGTCGTTGTGTAAAACCTGTTACGCAAAACCTGTGTGTTCACAATGCTTTTTCTATGTGGATAATTTAGAAACAAAACCTGTGTGCTTGGGATATAAAAATAAAGAGGAATATGACATGTATATTCATTCAAGGTTGAACTATTTAGCTGAAAATCCGGATATTTATTTAAAATTAATGAGAGAAACTTTTTAACATAGACACTATGAAAGACTTTATTGTGTTATTTCCGGAGACATTCTTATGGTTTAATGAATCGGAAGGCCTGTTTTACAATTCAAATGCGAAAAAATTTTTTACATTTAGTTGTAACGAGTTGATTCACAACTATTGTTTGCTTTTTAACGATCCGGCCAACTTGTATAGTGTAGCAATTGATCATTCAGACAAACAGGATGCATTGTTTTCGTCATGGTTGGATTCCATCGTAAAATATAAAATTGGTGCGATATATTCTATTGAAAATGAGGAGAAAAAACCATTCAGCCTTCCTCCTATTCTGAATTTGCGCGACGAAATTGAAGAAGCTCAACTCGACAAGAATAAATATTACAGTTCAATCAATATCGCTGAATTTTTGAATGAAATGTCATTTTTCTTATCAGGAGGAGGATTGCCTGATGAAGAACGGGAATATTATAAACAAATCATTTATCCTTATAGTGAAGAATCTTTTCTTGAATTGGGTGTAATCCATTCTTTTTTAGAAAAATCTAACACCACACATTTACGACAGGTAAATTTAATATGCTCTGATCAGTTAATCTATCCGAATATTAGGGATTTAATCGGTTTATTTGTAACGCATGGAATATATGTTACCTGTTATATGCCGGGAAGATACACGGATGCTTTTCTTCAGATAATTGATATTTTGCAGAGTACCAACTTTACGTTAAAGTTGTATTTTATCACAATAGGGGATTTTACAAAAATTCAAGACTACATAAAAGATTATAGCATTCAATACAACTGGGTATTTTTAATTAAGAATGAGAATGATTTTCTCCTTTGTGAAAAAATAATCAAAGATCACAACTTGACAAAATCAGATATTTTGCCTGTGCTGACAAGCAGAAATTTTGATTTTTTCGAGGAGAATATTTTCATTTCAAGGGATAATATTGAAAATCTTTCACTTACGAAACAAAACGTTTTTTGCAATCAGTCTATCAATTCTAATTATTGGGGGCATTTATTCATATTGCCGGATGGAAATGTCTATGGAAATTTGAATAAAAAACCTTTAGGCAGTATGAGGGAAGATGCTATGGAGTTAATAAAGCGTGAAATAAATGATCCGGAATCTTCCTGGAAATGCACTAGGGAAAAAGTCACGCCTTGCAAGGATTGTATTTTCAGAAATCTTTGTCCGCCTCCATCCAACTATGAGTTTTATTTAAATCGATTTAATTTATGTACAATAAAATGTATGACTTGAAAAAAATCACCGTTATCATTCCTTTTGCCAATGAGGGTTGCGAAGTCGAAAATACATTAATGAGTATCTTTCAATATTCGGATAACAATATAAACATTATTATTATTAACGATGCGTCGGATGATGGGTTTGATTATAAAGGTATTGCCGAAAAATACAATATCACGTACATTGAGAACAAGCAAAGATTAGGTGTTGCCGCATCACGTGAATTGGGCATAAGTTTATGCGAAACCGAGTATTTTTTGCTTTTGGACGCCCACATGCGATTTTATGACGACAAATGGATTGGTCGCATTATCGAAGAATTAAGCAAAGACCCAAGATCCCTCTTATGTGCTCAAACAAAGGTGTTAAAGAAAAAAAGGGACATTGTCATTGAAAAAAAAATGCCTCTTTACCTTCAATATAATGGTGCAATCATAAATTACTTTTATTCGCTGAGTTTTTTAGAGCCGGAATGGGTAACGATTGAATCGAATTTTTCTACAGAGTCAACAGTTTCAGTCTCTTGCGTATTGGGTGCGGCTTATGCCTGTTCAAAAAAATATTGGCAGTATTTGAGGGGAGTGGAGGGGTTACTGTCGTATGGTAATGACGAGGTCCTAATCAGTCTGAAAGTGTGGCTTGAAGGAGGAACTTGTAAATTACTGAATGATGTGGTGATTGGCCACATATACAGGGACGCCCCGCCCTATGCTCATTTTTCCGAAAAGAGGACCTATAACCGGTTATACATCGCTTATCTGTTGTTGCCAAATGCTTTACAAAAAAAGACATTTGCCATTGAAAAATTTAAATCTCCTGAAACATATTTTCGTTCTTCTCTTTTATTTTATAAGAATTATGAATTTATCAAAACCATGAAATCTGATTTGGAGAGCAAGTTTACTAAGGATTTTATTTCATTTGACAAATTAAATAGAGAAAAAAAATATAAAGAAAAAGAGACTATAAAAAATAAAGAACGAATAGTTTTAAACCGTATTTCATATATTGTCTGCCATATTGACCAATCCAAAGGTAATGGGATAGTGGCTGGAAAAATGGGAATTGTCTTATTGCTTTTTCATTATGCGAAATTTACCCATAATCCTTTTTTTTCTCAATTGGCAAAATCTCTTTTAGATAAAGTGGTTGATGCTGTCTCTGAGAATATACCATTAAATTTTGCAGATGGATTATTGGGAATAGGATGGGGTATCAAATATTTATGCCTGCATAAATTTATTAAGGGAGATGTCAATAAAATATTGTCGGATTTAGATTTAAAAATAATGGAAGTATCCCCTGCAAGAATAAATCGTTACGATTTATTCTATGGATTTGGTGGAATTGTAAGATACATACTGTGTCGATTATATTCTGAGAAGGATAGAAATAAGGGTAATAATCCTTTTACCCCTGATTTCTTATCGGAAGTGTATAATAAATCCAAGGAAATCATTGAAAATGGCAAACACAATAACTGCCCCGAAACCTATATAGAATACATTCTTTATTATGAAAATAGAAAATACATAGATCCTCCATCTGTTTATAACATTACTGTCTTACCGGACTGGAGTGAATACAGTAAAAGAAATAAGGATTTAAGTTTGAACGGGGTTATTGGTTTTTGTTTGGAGTTTATAGCATGTCAATCCGTAAATTATAATATTTAATTCATTATGAAACATCTGTCTATATTTTTAATTTTCGGTTTTTCATTCTGGACTTTTTCTGCCTTGAAAAGCCCATCACAGGAGACTCCGGGTGTAAATCCCGGGGCGCCTTTCCCTTTCCAGTTTGAATTGAAAATGAGTACCGTCGATTCGAGCAATCTCCGGATATTGTATGCCTTGAATGCGACGGACATCAGGAATATGGAAACGTACGACGATTTACAACGGTTGGAGATAGGGTCACATTTCTCGAAATACTACAGTTATTTCGTATTTAACAACGACTCCTTAGCCTCTGTTTGGATGCAAAATAATCCAAACGTCACTAACGAGCATAGAACGGTTGGATGGAAAGGCCCCATGGGAAAATACCAGGGATGGTCGGAGCACATCTATTCGGAATATTTCAAGGATTTTTCGAAGAATGAATTGACCGAATATACCCGTATGCCCAATAAATTATCGCATTTTGACAGCAGACACACAGAGCCCTTGCCCGTACAGAAGTGGGAAATAAGCGACGATACGTTGACCGTTGTAGGTTATTTGTGCCAAAAAGCGGCATGCCAATTTCGAGGCAGGAATTACACGGCATGGTTCGCAACGGAGATCCCCATCGGCAACGGCCCCTGGAAATTCGGGGGGTTGCCGGGATTGATCCTGAAAGTGTATGATGAGGAGAGGCAATTTGTCTTTGAATGCGTGGGGATTGAGAGCTACCCCGAAAAGTTCCCCATACAAATGCATGACGCCTTCACACAATTCAAGAAAGCAGATAGACGCAATCATGTAAAAATGAAAAAAGAAGCCCAGGAGAATTATTATCGGTTATTGTTGATACCAAATTCTGACGATGAAGTTATCGCCTTTCAAGATGAAGAAAAGTTAAATCCGTACAATCCCATGGAATTGGAATAAGGTTCGGGAGATTTGTATCATAAAAAACAATTTTCGATGGGACAGATTTTTCTGTATCTTTTTTGATGACAAAAGTTTAGTTTATAGCATGTCAATCCGTAAATTATAATATTTAATTCATTATGAAACATCTGTCTATATTTTTAATTTTCGGTTTTTCATTCTGGACTTTTTCTGCCTTGAAAAGCCTATCACAGGAGACTCCGGGTGTAAATCCGGGGGCGCCTTTCCCTTTCCAGTTTGAATTGAAAATGAGTACCGTCGATTCGAGCAATCTCCGGATATTGTATGCCTTGAATGCGATGGACATCAGGAATATGGAAACGTACGACGATTTACAACGGTTGGAGATAGGGTCACATTTCTCGAAATACTACAGTTATTTCGTATTTAACAACGACTCCTTAGCCTCTGTTTGGATGCAAAATAATCCAAACGTCACTAACGAGCATAGAACGGTTGGATGGAAAGGCCCCATGGGAAAATACCAGGGATGGTCGGAGCACATCTATTCGGAATATTTCAAGGATTTTTCGAAGAATGAATTGACCGAATATACCCGTATGCCCAATAAATTATCGCATTTTGACAGCAGACACACAGAGCCCTTGCCCGTACAGAAGTGGGAAATAAGCGACGATACGTTGACCGTTGTAGGTTATTTGTGCCAAAAAGCGGCATGCCAATTTCGAGGCAGGAATTACACGGCATGGTTCGCAACGGAGATCCCCATCGGCAACGGCCCCTGGAAATTCGGGGGGTTGCCGGGATTGATCCTGAAAGTGTACGATGAGGAGAGGCAATTTGTCTTTGAATGCGTGGGGATTGAGAGCTACCCCGAAAAGTTCCCCATACAAATGCATGACGCCTTCACACAATTCAAGAAAGCAGATAGACGCAATCATGT
>NZ_RDSD01000084.1 GCF_003712195.1 Proteiniphilum sp. X52
AATGAACCCAATCAAGTGGTTCTACCATCCTCTTATAAACTTCCATGCGGGTATAACTTCAATTTCTATTCCATCTTCTATTATAGTCTCCTCGCTGTCATAAGTCACAATTATGTTGCGTCGGCATGATAAATGTTTTTGTATTTTTATCAATGCTTTGACTTCACGCTCAAACGTATCATCGGATTTATCCATAGAATAACAGGACTGAATCGCTATTTCTTCATCCGGAATATAGAAATCAACTTCCACACCATGATTATAATAGTATACCATATCTTTTGTTCCATAATGGCGCAAAAGAGTGACTGCCAACAGATTCTCCAACAAAGAAGCGCGGACATCCAAAGCCAATATTGAGATGATGCCATTGTCAATGAAGTAATATTTAGGATTGGTTATTTTTCCAGCTAAATTATCGGCTATATTACTTAGAGGTAAAATCA
>NZ_RDSD01000020.1 GCF_003712195.1 Proteiniphilum sp. X52
CCCCCCCCCCCCCCCCCCCCCCCCCCCCCCCCCCCCCCCCCCCCCCCCCCCCCCCCCCCCCCCCCCCCCCCCCCCGCTACACAATCAAAATTTGCAAACAATATGTTTACAAATTTTGTTAATGGATGTATGGATTTCAATGGGTGCATTATTAATGTATTTCTTTAAAAATATTAGAATTCGAAAGCTTTAGAGGGCTATATGCTGGTAATATTGTAAATATTTTAAGAATTAACCCGATTTAATTTGTCTTTTTTTATTTTGCAAAGATAAATTCATAAAATATCTTTTCTCTTATTTTAATTATTAAAACATTATAACAAAGGTTAATTGCTGTCTTTTTGAGTATTTTTTAACATTTTCGTCAACTGTGTGCGAACACAAAGTAAATCAATCCACCTGCAAAAAAAGTAAATATGGAGTTTTGTGTTCAGGGGTGTTTGCTCAAGTGTCTTAATTTGTAAAGTTACCAAAAAATCAACCTTAAGTTTACCATTTATTGCAAACGGGATCGGGCGCCAGCAGGATACGTGTATATTTCCAAATATTTATTCGTACATATTACTCACATCGTTTTTCGCCAACTCCAACAATACGGCAGCAACTTTTTGGGTAATTGTTTCAAAAAATCGTTTCCCTTTGTCCGGGTTCGACGCCTTGGGATTGCCGATACCGGTGTCTTCCGTCACTTGCGACCACCGTCGTTCTGCCCAGAACCAACCTTGTCTTAAGGCTTCGATCTTGTGTTTTTTCTCTTTTCCCTCGCCCGCCTCGTCCAACGGGAGTACTAATTCCGGCCTGAGGTGCAGCAACAGGCTGGTCTCCATCTCATCGGCATGGTCGCCCTTGTGTTCAAAGAAATCATCTCTCCCTTTCCATTGAAACCAATTGCATACGCAGATAAACATCTCCGGATATTTCGCCCCCAGCTCACGCGCCATAATCCTGAAATCATTACCTCCGTGACTATTGAGAATAACCAACTTTTTAATACCATGCCGGTGGAGATTTTCCACAATGTCATTCAGGATGATCAACTGTGTGCTCGGATAAATATTCATGTCGAGCCGGATATCCAACTGTCCGGTATTCACTCCGAAAGGTATATTGGGTAGCACGACAGGCCTCGCGCCTTTCTCCCATGCAATCCTCGCTGCTTCGGCCGCGATGTTTTCCGACAGAATATTGTCGGTGGCGTAAGGTAAATGGTAGTTGTGCGCCTCGGTGGCACCCCATGGCAATATCGCCAGGTCAAAACCGGAATCCTTGACCGATTTCCAGTTCGATTCCGCTAAAATATAAGGTCTGATCATCGCTCGACTGGGTTTATAAATGAATAAAGGCAAAAGTAGGTGAAAATCGCGTTATTTCCAAACGCGGCCCTGTACATATGACGACTTACGAAACTTAAATACAGTTTGTTCTAATTGAAGAGGCTCATCAAATCATCCATTTCCGCCCAGTATATATGTGTATATCCGGCAATTGCGTTTTTGTAACGCAATAGTTTCGTCTCAACCGGAACACCTTTGGCATTGTATTGGGTGATGATACTCTCCTCATTTCCGGAAACAGATGAGTAATGGAATTCATGTCCCTTCACACTGACGCCATTCGATGTGAATTGCCGGTATCCCAGCGTGAGTCTCATTGCTTCCATACTGGCTTTCTGGTTAAAAATATTGACCATGGGATACTCTTTTCCGGTTTTGTCGGCAATGCAGGATGAAAGGTACATCATCCCCCCGCACTCAGCCAGCAATCGTCCGCCTTGCTCCACATAACCGCGGATACTTTCCCGCATGGAATTATTCTTGCTTAGCTTGTCGAGGTACAATTCAGGATATCCCCCCGGGAGGTATACGAAATCGGCGTGGGGAAGCTCTTTATCGCGGATTGGACTGAAAAATGTGACGGTTCCTCTTCTCTTCAGGTACTCAATATTTTCATGGTAGTAAAATGCAAAAGCTTCGTCCGTGGCGACAGCCGAGTTTAACACTTTGGGGCTTGATACCGCGTTTTCCTTTGAGAGAGCAGGCGGAGTGAAGCTTTTCCGGGTCATCTCCAGTATTTCATCAATAGGGAGATGCTGCTCCATAAAATTGCCCGCTTTCTCCGCGAACTCATCCAAAAGCAGGTCGCGGTCGATACTTAAACCGAGGTGACGCGATGGGATCTCCAGATCGTTGTTTTCCGGGAGCCGCCCCAATGCCGGTATACCCACGTCGTCACAGGCATCCTGCAAGAACCGGTAATGGCTGTCGGAATTGACCATATTGAAAATAACACCCGCAATGGATATGTTCTTGTGAAAATTTTTGAAACCATACAGGATAGGTGCCACGGAGTAGGCTGTCGCTTTGGGATTCAACACCAGTATAATGGGTATATGGAGTGTTTCGGCAATATGCGCGCCGCTGCCCTGCCACTTGTCAAACCCGTCAAAAAGGCCCATAACCCCTTCGGTCAGGGCGACATCACAACCGGACGTGTAGGTTGAGTACAATCGCTTCACATGTTCTTGTGATGAAAGGAACAGGTCGAGGTTGATAGATGGCTTGCCTGCCGCCAATTCATGGAATTTCGTGTCGATATAGTCCGGGCCGCACTTAAAGGGCTGCACCTGTAACCCCCGGTTTTTGAATGCCCGCAAAAAACCGATGGTCAGCATGGTCTTGCCGCATCCCGATGATGAGGCGTCTATTAAGAACTGAGATCTTTCCATAGTCGCAAAGGTAAGGTTTTTGACGAAATTTTCACCTGCCAAACCACTGCAAACCGGCGATTATCCTGATACTATTCATTTCACTGCCATACCGGATATTTCCGGATAATAAAAAATCACATTTCTTATGCATTAATTATCAGCGATGGGGACGTCATATCACAGATGGTGATTTCTTTTTTTATTGTTTAATAATTTTAAATTATTAAACAAAACTGCCCGATTGATGTTATAAATATAAAAATATATGTAATTTTTAAATTATAAGTGCAGCGAAACTTACATTCATTGCATCTATATCATAGGCGTCGGTATGAATAGCTTACAAAACCTGCATGACATTTAATTATTACATGGAAGGAACAAAATTAGTTATTTATGGAGAAAATCAATCATTTTATCGTTATACAACTATGAATAAAAAAGAGGTAACAACGGGTATTCAATTTTTGATGGCATTTATACTTTATCTATTCAGTGTAAGTTGCGAGGGCCCTCTTGCCGGCGAAGAAGTCAAATTCCTTACCCCTAATGTTTATAAAGATTTGCCCCCGGAAGCTACCCGGATTGAAATGAAAACGGAAAATAGAAATTGGACGTTTCAATATGTACAATACAACGACACCATTGTGGATCTTTCTACCGGAAATATCAATAAAATTGAGCACGGTAAAGTAACAGACCCGTCATTCTCCTACGATACAAAGACAGTAAACAATAGAAGTGTGACAGAGATAAAAGGTTCATTCTTTTCTATAATATCTGAAAGTCCAGGTCCAAGGGACAAGAATGAACCGACTGTTATCACGGTTGACCTCACTGAAAACAGATCAAAAGAAAAAAGAGTTTTGCTCGTTCAATTAATCAGCCTTGATACTGGAGGTTATTTTAGAATAGAACAAAATCCTAAATAAATGGCTTTACGCGGATGGGGCTGTCTCAAAACCGGGAATTATTTATTAATAAGCCAGTTGTGTCATGAGAAAGTATCCTTTTATTGTATTGTTTTTATTTAGTTTTAGCGTGTGTTTTTCACAAGTTAAAATTCAAGGAAAAGTTATGATTACTGAAGATAATGTTAATAAATCCTTGGCTTATGCTAATATACGACTTTATAGAAAAACTGATTCAGTTAATCTTGTAACTGGTACGAGCACTGCCGAGGATGGTAGTTTTTTAATCACAACATCACCAGAAAACTATGTGCTGTCTGTCTCTTATTTGGGATATGAAACACATTTTTTAGAGTTGAACTTATTAGAAGTACAAAACAACCTTTCAGATGTTGGCAATATAATTTTGAAAGAAGATAGTAAACTGTTATCAGAAATCATAGTCGGAGCTAAACGAACACAACAAGATATAGACAGGAGAAAAGTCACTTTTTCTGAAGAACAAAAGAGAAATGCAAAAGACGCCAGGGACTTAATGCTCAATTTACCTTACTTGCTAGTTAATAAAATAAACAATTCTTTAACCACATCAGACGGAAAAGGAGTGCTCATACTGATAAACGGAGTGAAATCAAATGATTCTGAACTAAAGTTGATTGCCGTTGATAAAATAAAAAGGGTAGAGTATTATGATATCCCTCCCATTCGATACAATGTTTCCGGACGAGTATTAAATATAGTAACGAAAGATTTTGATTCAGGATTTTCAGGTGATTTTTATTTAATGGCAGGCCAACTATATTCTATGTTTACACCATATATTTCATATGTTAGCGGAAGAAACAAATTTACGCTTGGCGCCGATCTTTTTATTACTCCAAAGCGAAAGAAAAAAGATTTATATGAAGGGAAATATATTTATTCTTTACAGGATGAACATCATGAATACTCATACGAAAAAGAAGAGCAAAATTGGAATAATCAACACAATGTAAGTTTTGCTTACTCAAATCTAAAGGAAAATGATTATATATTCCAAGCAAAAGGAATTATCGGATTCACCAATGATAACTCCAATGAAACACGTAATGTGCAATATTTGATTAACGACATTGTAGATTCCAAAATTGGATTCCTTAGAAATAAAGTAAATACTTTTTCTCCCTCTTTCGATTTATATTATTCAAAAAAAATTAAGGAAAGTAACGAGCTTAATATTAACGTAGTGTCTTCTTTTTATAAAAACGACCAAAATATATTTTCGGAAGAAGGTGGTTTATTCCCATTTAAAGATGAATCGGATATTGAAACATTAAAAAGAACATATATTGGGGAAATAAATTATATAACTAACATTGGAAAAAATGAATTTTCTTTTGGATACAAATCCTTAGTTTCAACCGCTGAAAATGAAATAACCAGTATTACTCATGATGCCAATAGAGAACCCAATAATATTCATTTACAAGAACACTCTTTATATGCGGAAACATCTGGCTTGATAAGAAAACTATCATACAGGATAAGCTTAGGGGGCAGGTTGAATACAATAAAAACGTCATCAGGAAACACTAATATACCAACATTTACACCAACTATTATTTTAGGACGTGCTATCAATGATGATAATTTTCTTCGACTAACTTACCGGGTATCAACAGGAGTACCAGAAATTCAACAATTCTCAGACAATTCCATTATGCTTATGCAAAATATAATTCGTAGAGGGAACCCCGATTTGAAAACAAGTGTACACCATGATGTCCGTTTGAATCACTCATATTCGAGGGGGGTGTTAGATGTAGACTTATCTCTATTTTACCAAAATGATAAAAACTACATTTTTGATTTTTTTGAAAGAGAGCCGATTGACAACAAAATGTTTATTACATTCTCTAGTTCTAACGCCACAAAAAATTATAAGTATGGGATAAATGCAGATCTGTCAATAAGACCCTTCAATGGATTAAGAATAGGAGGCAACATCAGAGTTTACAATCATTTTTTCAAACCCACAAAAAACGCTGTTGAAATCAAAAAATATTTCATCCCCATTACTATTTACAGTTCGTATCAATACAAAAATTTTTCGCTTGAGTATTATCAGAGGATTGGTAGTAATTCACTGGAAGGGTTATATATTTTAGGTACAGAAAAAGTATCATACCTTAATACTGGATATTCATACAAAGATTGGACCTTTCAACTTTCTTATTATTTCCCCTTTGTGAAGAATAAATTTAAAAATCATACGATAGATGACAGCATCGTTCAACACACTTATGAGGGATGGCTTAAGAGCAAGGAGCGAACCTTAGGATTATCTATTTCTTGGAATTTTAACACCATCATTAAACCCTATAGTGAAAATAGAAAATTATACAACTCTGATTATGATGATGGCACATTTAAATTAAAACAATAATGCAAAGGGATATCATTAAAACCAAAGAAGTGTTGAATAATTTGACTTCAGAACTCATCTATTCATTAGAAACAGAGATAATTAAAAAGAATGGTTCTTCAAATCTTGGTATGAGTTAACAAAATAGGTTCTATCCCATGTATTCCATGGGAACAATCGAGTTGTTGGAAAAGATATTATTGCCTATCAACGATTTATGGTGTGTTGACGACAAAAAAAATCAGTCAAGAAAAATTCTTAACTGACTCATTTTCAAGTAGCGAGAGGGGGGCATGATCCCCCGACCTCATGATTATGAATCATGCGCTCTAACCAACTGAGCTATCTCGCCAACAATAAATATGAATTTCCTCCGGAATTCGAGGTGCAAAAGTAGCACAACTTTTTGAATCCTGCAACAACAAAACCGAAAAACATACAAGGGAATTAAAAAAACAGCAAAAGTGATTCCGTGGAAGAAAGTAGCCCTTACTATCAAAAAAGATAGCGGTTATAATCATATAGAGTGGTGAAAGTCGGTTTAATATTGTAATTTTGCAGCCTCAAGGGTATCCTATGCAAACCTATTGTGAGTTTGGTATATGGAAACCTTTAAACTGACAGATAATGATCTATCCCGATAATTTCGAACAGAAAATAGAATTTCAGAAAGTGCGCCAACTCCTTTCGGAACGGTGCCTGAGTCCTCTGGGAAAAGAAAAGGTGGAAGAGATGCATTTCTCCGCTTCTTACGGTGAAATAGAGCCTCTTCTCTTCCAGACTGAGGAGTTTGTCCGTATCGGGGAGGAGGAGGATTCATTTCCCGCCGACCATTTTTATGACATGCGTCCCGTGCTGAGGCGTATCCGCGTGGAAGGGGCGTGGATCGACCAGAATGCCTTGTTTGAACTGCGGCGCTCATTGCAGACCATCCACGGGATTGTGGCATTTCTGCGGCGTGATGAAGGGAAAGCACCCAAATATCCCTATTTGCTTGCATTGGCAGGCGGGATCCCGACCTTTCCCGAAATGACCAGGAGGATAGACTCTATACTGGATGGTTTCGGACAGGTGAAAGACCATGCCTCGCCCCGCCTGTCGGAAATCCGGCGCGAATTAACCTCCACCCTGAACGGTATCTCTAAAAGCCTGAATGCCATCCTGCGTAAGGCCCAGGCCGAAGGGTATGTGGATAAGGATGTGTCGCCGAGTATGCGCGACGGACGGTTAGTGATTCCGGTGAACCCTTCCCACAAGCGGAAGATCAAAGGGATAGTGCATGATGAGTCGGCTTCGGGTAAAACGGTCTTTATCGAACCGTCGGAAGTGGTGGAAGCCAACAACCGGATCCGTGAGTTGGAGGCCGATGAGCGAAGGGAGATCATCAAAATACTGACCGATTTCACCAATTACCTGCGTCCTTCTCTGCCCGATCTGCTGGAGTCATACGAATTCCTGGCAAAAATCGATTTTATCCAGGCAAAGGCAGCTTTCGCGAGGCTGATCGGTGGTATCAAGCCTTCTATCGACAACACTCCGCGAATCGATTGGGTGGAAGCGGTGCACCCGTTGCTTTACCTGTCTCTGAAGAAACAGAACCGGAAGATCGTCCCGCTCGATATTATCCTGGAAGGTGATAACAGGCTCCTGGTGATCTCCGGTCCCAACGCCGGAGGTAAATCTGTTTGCCTGAAAACGGTGGGGCTGCTGCAATACATGGTGCAATGCGGACTGCTGATCCCGTTGAAAGAGAACTCCAGGGTGGGGGTGTTCGATGATATCTTTATTGATATCGGTGACGAGCAATCCATTGAGAACGACTTGTCGACCTACAGCTCCCACCTGCTGAACATGAAATTCTTCGAGAAGCATTGTAATGACAAATCGCTGCTGTTGATCGATGAGTTCGGGAGCGGCACCGAACCCCGGATAGGGGCAGCCATCGCCGAAGCGCTGTTGGACAGGTTCAACCGTCGGCAGTCGTTCGGCGTGATCACCACCCATTATCAGAACCTGAAACATTTCGCCAACGAGAATGAAGGGGTGGTGAACGGCGCCATGCTTTACGACCGACATGAGATGCAGCCGCTCTTTCGTCTCGCTATCGGCAATCCGGGAAGTTCTTTTGCCGTGGAGATCGCCCGCAAGACAGGTATTCCCGAAGATGTGATTGCCCACGCATCGGAGATCGTGGGGAAAGATTATATCGATATGGATAAATACCTGCAGGATATATCACGCGACAAGCGATATTGGGAACGCAAACGGGACGAGATACGCCGCGAACGGAAACGGCTGGAAGAGATCACGTCAAAATATGAGGCTGACCTGGAAACCATCCACAAGCAGAAAAAGGAAATACTGGCGCAGGCCCGTGAGCAGGCGGAACGGTTGCTGGCCGAAAGCAACGCCCGTATTGAAAATACAATCCGTGAGATCAGGGAGGCGGGAGCCGATAAGGAAAAAACCAAACAGATACGGCAATCGCTCCGGGAATTCAAGGAGAAAATGGAACCGGTCGACATGCCGGAAACGAAAAAGCGGAAAAAACAGAAACAGAGGCGGACGGCAGGTGATGATAACGGTTTGAAAGCGGCCCAACCTCTTGCGGCCGGCGACACGGTACGGTTGATAGGCCAAAGCTCGCCGGGTGAGATCATGGAGATCTCCGGAAAGAAGGCGGTCGTGGCTTTCGGGATGATCAAATCCACAGTCGATCTCGATAAATTGGAGCGGGTAAGCGCCAATCAGATAAAAAAGGAGCGGAAAGTCTCCAATACCCGCGACTTGTTGCATGAACGAAAACTCAATTTCAAGCAGGATATCGATGTGCGGGGTATGCGCGGCGACGAGGCGCTGCAGGCGGTGATGTACTTCGTGGATGATGCCATTCAGCTGGGAGTGTCCCGGGTACGAATTCTTCACGGCACAGGCACGGGAGCGCTGCGCCAGGTTATCAGGGAATATCTGGGTAGTGTGCATGGAGTGGCTCGTTTTCAGGATGAACACGTGCAGTTCGGAGGTGCCGGTATTACGGTAGTCGATCTTGAGTAAAAACAAGCTTGACACTCCACCCCCTCAATATTCAAAATTTTTTTTATCTTTGTCCACCATATTAAATTTATTCTGATTTTTTTACAATTAAATAATCGCTGATGGTTAAATTCTCCAAACCCTTCTGGGTTGCCAATTTTGTGGAACTTCTCGAGCGTCTGGCATATTATGCCGTTTTTATTGTCATCACACTTTATCTGTCGAATGTGTGGGGCTTTTCCGATATTGAAGCGGGGGTCATCGCCGGTTTGTTTTCCGCCATGCTTTATTTGCTGCCAGTGTTTGCCGGTGCCATTTCGGATAAGATAGGGTTCCGTTCGGCCATCATCCTGGCTTTCGCACTGCTGACAGTAGGCTATGCCGGGCTGGGAATCCTTCCCACGATGCTTGAAAGCGCGGGCTTGGTGAGCTATGGGATGACCACCACTTACACAGGGTTGAATGGGAGTTATCTGAGATGGTCTATCATCGCTCCGCTGATACTGGTCGTTCTGGGAGGGTCATTCATCAAATCGGTGATATCCGGTACGGTGGCGCGCGAAACCACGCCGGAAAACCGGGCTCGCGGTTATTCCATATTTTATATGATGGTGAACATCGGAGCCTTCACCGGAAAGACGGTCGTCGATCCGCTGAGAAGGAGCATGGGCGACCAGGGATTGGTTTACCTGAATTACTTTTCGGCAGCCATGACACTCCTTGCCCTGATGGCCGTTTATTTCTTCTATCAATCGGCAAAGACCGAAGGAAAAGGGAAAAGTTTTGCGGAGCTGGGCCGGTCACTGGGAAAAGTGATGCTCAACGGCCGTTTGATGTTGCTGATATTGATTGTGAGTGGTTTCTGGGTCATACAGAGCCAGATGTATGCCACCATGCCCAAATATGTGATCCGCCTGATCGGAGAGGGGGCATCGCCCGGATGGTATGCCAACGTAAATCCCTTGGTGGTTTTCGTATGCGTGAATTTCGTCACCTCCATCATGAAAAAACGGAACGCCGTCACCTCCATGATGACGGGAATGTTTATTATCCCGCTATCCGCGTTGGTGATGTCCTTGGGCACGCAAGTGGGAGCGGCCAACATCCTGGGCATGCATCCCGTGGCATTCATGATGATTGTGGGGATCGCCATGCAGGCGTTGGCCGAATGTTTCATTTCACCCCGTTACTTGGAGTATTTCTCCCTTCAGGCACCCAAGGGTGAAGAAGGACTCTATCTGGGATTCAGCCACCTCCATTCTTTCTTTTCGTTCCTGCTGGCTTTCGGCTTGTCGGGATTCCTCCTGGACAAATACTGTCCCGATCCACGGCTGTTCACCAATGAGGCGGGCGTCCTCGACACAGTGGCTTACGCCGCGGCTACCCAAAACGCTCACTATATCTGGTACGTTTTTGTGGGTATCGGTGCCATCTCGGCCATAGCCCTTCTATTTTACGGGCATATTACACGTAAGTTGGATAAGAAGAGGGAGCAACCGGCTACCGGGATCTGAAAAACAGGAAATGAAATCCTGAAACAGAAAACTTGTCCCTTTGCCGGATGTTATATCATAAATAAGTATATAGTTATCTTTTTTAAATCGTATAGAGATATGAGATTAGATTTGAGTTCACACATTACTTTTGAGAGGGTTCCCAAAAAGTATTACAAGCCGGAAAATGATTTCGAGGAATATAACCTGTCGCGTTTCGAGAAACTGCCGGTAGCCATTTTTGAAGAACCGGGACGAGCGGCAAAAAAAATCGCGAAGGAGATTGTCAACGAGATGAAAGCAAAACAGCAGGAAGGCAAACCCTTTGTGCTGGGAATTAGCGGGGGAAACTCGCCTCTGCCGGTTTATGAGGAGTTGGTGAGATACCATAAGCGGGAAGGTGTCAGTTTCAGCAATGTGATCGCTTTTAACACATATGAATTTTATCCGGTGCTCGATTTCACCTATAGCAACCTGCAGATGCTGAAGGAGAATTTCCTCGACCAGGTAGACATTGCACCGGAAAATATCTACTCCCCGGATGCCACCGTTGAGAAAGATCTGATCGCCGAAAATTGCGAGGCGTTTGAGCAAAGCCTGAAAAAAATGGGTGGACTCGATTATTTGCTATTGGGATTAGGCAGTAAAGGGAATGTGGGATTCAACATGCCTGGTAGCAGCCTGCATTCGGAAACCCGTCTGGTGATGCTCGACGGTGACTCCAGAAAAGACATTGCCCGCAACTTCGGATCACTCGACAAAGTGCCGGTAAGCGCTATCACTATGGGGCTGTCCGATATGATGGATGCGAAAAAGATATCGCTGGTAGCCTGGAGTGAGCAAAAGGCACAGAGCATCAAGGACATCGTGGAAGGAGCGGTGACCGACCTGGTCCCCGGCTCTCTGTTGCAAACACACCCTGAATCCAAAGTCTTCGTAGACCTGGCAGCCGCTTCCGAATTGACCCGTATCAGCCGCCCCTGGTTGGTGACCAACTGCGAATGGACCAGCAAATTGATCCGCCGGGCTATTGTCTGGCTTTGCGGGGTGGTAAACAAACCTATCCTTAAACTGACAAATAAAGATTACAACGATAACGGATTGAGTGAACTGATCACACTCTACGGATCGGCATACAACGTGAATATCAAAATATTCAATGACCTACAGCATACTATTACCGGTTGGCCGGGAGGAAAACCTGACGCCGATGATACCTACCGTCCCGAAAGGGCGAAGCCCTATCCCAAAAGGGTGATTATCTTCAGTCCGCATCCCGACGACGACGTGATCTCAATGGGAGGCACATTCCAGCGGCTCGTCAATCAGGGACATGAGGTGCATGTGGCTTACCAGACCTCCGGAAATATTGCCGTGGGCGACGAAGAGGTGATCCGCTACATCTCCGTGCTGAACAGCATGCGCAAGAAATTCAATCCCGAAAACACAGGATTGCTCGAAAAATATGAAAGTATCCGTCATTACCTTTTACATGAGAAATCGAAAGATGACATCGATACCCCTGATATCCTTTTCATTAAAGGCAGAATCCGCCGTGAAGAGGCTCGTTCAGCCGACAGGTATGTGGGCCTTCCGGAAGAGAACGTGCATTTCCTCGACCTGCCTTTCTATGAAACCGGTAAAATCAAGAAGAATCCCATATCGGAGAAGGATGTCACTATAGTGAAAGATTTTATCGAGACCATTCAACCGCACCAGATATATGTGGCGGGCGATCTGGCTGATCCGCACGGAACACACAAGGTCTGTCTCGACGCGGTCCTGGCGGCCATAGACCTGATGAAAGAAGAGGAGTGGTATCAAGATTGCCGGGTTTGGATGTACCGGGGCGCGTGGATGGAGTGGGAGATAGACCATATAGAAATGGCTGTACCCCTCTCTCCTGAAGAACTTAGACAGAAAAGGAACGCTATCCTCAGACATCAGTCGCAAATGGAGAGCGCGCCCTTCCTGGGAGATGATGAGAGGTTGTTCTGGCAACGTTCGGAAGAGCGCAACAGGGCGACGGCGGACATGTACTGGAAGTTGGGATTGGCCTCCTACGAAGCCATAGAGGCATTCGTCGAGTATATTCCCGTGCAATAACTTTCCACAGACTTCCAATCTAATAGAGAATTCCCGGTGCCCGAGACAGGTGATTGCTGTTTCCCGGCACCGGGTTTTGTCTTTAAGGGGGCAAGGTGAAAGGAAGTTGGCGACGAAGTGGGAGTGGTGGGAAACAGGTTTTGTCTTCAAGGGGGCAAGGTGAAAGATTCATCCGCATAGTCTGGTTTGGCTTTTCAAGGATCGTTCAATCGGCCGGAGTCCGTTCCACTTTAAGCTGTTTTCGGGGCTTATCTTCAATATCGCTCAATTCAATATAAAATTAACCGATGGTTTTGGCTGTAAATCCCTAAAAAAATTGTATATTGTGAGCCTGTTTTGAATTGAGAGATGTCGAAAGAGAAATTTCATATCGAATTCCTGATGGGAAATGCCACCCAGAGTAGTTTGTGGCGAATGATCAGTCAGATTGACGGCCTTTCGGAATGGTTTGCAGATGAGGTGACGATGGATGAATCAGAGACCATCTACAAATTCATGTGGGGAAAAACGGATAATGAAGCCCGGATTGTTCACAAAAAACCACAATCAAGCATCCGATACAGGTGGCTTGATGAGGAAAATGAAGAACTTTATTTCGAATTTTTACTGCGTAAACTCGACCTGTCGGGTGCTATGACTCTCGAAATAACTGATTTTGCAGAGTCTGATGAGAAAGGTGATGCCATAGCGCTATGGGAATTTCAAGTCGATGAAATGAAAAGAAGGCTCGGAATCTGACTTTCCCACACCCTCATTTCTTTATCTTTCAATAAAAATTCAGCCGTTTTGAGTCCCCTTTACTCATTGATTTTCAATTCTCACCGTCGTTTTCCCGCAACGGCATCATCCGATTAGACTCGTCTTTTGCCCCTATTGCTTAACGAAAACGGGCAATTTGAGAAGCCACGATTCATTTGATTTTATTATCTTTGGATGGGATAGGATGCGCCTGGGAAATCTTTTGAGAGTAAACTCTCATGATTTCTCCCAGCTTTCACTATCTTTGTCATAAAATTAAAAGTTCAATCACATTGGATATTTTCCCGCTATGGCAAAGCTCAAGCATGCTTAAATGTTTTCAAGTTCCATTGAAAATATTCAATCGAGTTTGACTTTGCACATTCTGATAAATAACCATTGCCCGGCAATGTTTCAAGCCAGCTTGACATTACTCTCGCTTAATCGTTATTTTAGCTGAACGAAAATATTCTTTTTGTCCAATTGTTTAATGAGAAGATTTTTCCACATAAAGCGGCTCTACAGCTATATTCTTACGACATATATTCCGCTTTTGCTAATGACTTTTGCCATATGCCTCTTTCTGGTGTTGATGCAATTCCTGTGGAAATATGTGGAAGATATGGTTGGCAAAGGGTTGGAGATAAGCATACTCGGCGAGATGTTTTGGTATGCGGCCCTCACGCTGGTCTATATCGCGCTGCCGCTGGCGATCCTGCTGGCATCGCTGATGATGTTCGGGAACATGGGCGAAAGCCTGGAGTTGCTGGCGGTAAAGGCGGCCGGTGTCCCGTTGCTGACGGCCATGAAGCCGCTTACCATCCTGATTGTGGCTGTCGCGGTCGGAGTTTTTTTTTACCAGAATAATGCGCTTCCGAAAATACAAACCAAATTTTATTCGCTGCTCATCTCCATCCGGCAGGCCTCGCCCGAGTTGGATGTTCCCGAAGGTGTATTCTACAAAGAGATCGACGGTTATAATCTATATGTGGGAAAGAAAGACCATAAAACAGGGATGTTGTACAATGTATTGATCTACGATATAGCCAGCGGATTCAACAATATGGCGGTGATCATTTGCGATTCGGCCAAGATGAGTACCACGGACGACAAGAAGATGCTTATCTTCACCATGTACAGCGGTCAACAGTTTCAGAATTTTCAACAGGGCAGTTCTTCCTCTTCGCGTTATAATGACGATTTTGTTCCTTACGCGCGGGAGAATTTCGAGACAAAGACGATGATGATTGCTTACGATGCCAACTTCAATCGTATGGGGGAGGAGATCATTGAAGGCAGTGCCACCAGCAATTATGTGTCTAAAAATCTGTCGCGACTGGGCGCTTCCATCGATTCGATGTCAGTAGTGCTCGACAGTGTGAACCAGGTGGACAGGAGAACGATGAAGAACCATTCCTATCTTTCTTTCAGGAATGGATACCCTGCGGGGAAGAAAGACTCCCTCATCGCTGCCGCGCGACTCGCACCCGTAGAGGTGCCTCGTCCCGACACCCTGGTAGTGACGAAAGCACTGAACGAGCAATCCGCTATTTTGCAAAGTGCCTATATGAAAGCGGATAACAACAGCAATGAGTTTCTCTTCAGGTCGCTCAATAAAACCACCACACAGCGCACCATTAACCGCCACTGGGTGGAATGGCACCGCAAATTCACCATCCCTTTCACCTGTCTGATATTCTTTTTCATCGGAGCTCCATTGGGTTCCATTGTGAGAAAAGGGGGATTGGGTACACCCATCGTGATATCGGTTATTCTGTTTATCATCTACTATATCGTCGAGAATGTGGGCTATAAAATGACCCGCGACGGTGTCTGGCCGCACTGGTTCGGCATGTGGTTCAGTTCGTTCGTTTTGCTGCCCATAGGGATTTTCCTGACTTACAAGGCGGTGAATGATTCGGTAATCATGAATGCCGACACCTATGTCAACTTTTTCAAAAGACTCCTTTTCATTCGTGATAAGAGAAAATATCCGGTAAAAAGTGTGATCATTGAAAAACCGGATTATGAGGAAATATCGCAATTGCTGTCTGATTTGTCACAGAGCATCGGCCGGTTCCTGGACAGACATGGTCGCCTCTCATATAAAGACTTCTGGACTGACACCAATTATGACAAGGAATTACGATCTCTTAGAAGTTCATTGGAGATAATACTCAACAGCCTGTCCAATTCACGTAAACTGGAAGTGTTGGCAAAGGCGGAAGAGTATCCTGTAATATTCAACAGAGTGGGGATTTTCAATACCGCTTCACTACCGGCTAAAATCTGTATGTGCCTTTTCCCTGTGGGAATTATTCTCAGATTCCTCTCTATCCCCCTTGAGTGGACAATCAGGAAAGACCTGAGGAACATTCAAAGGTTGAACGCGGAGATGATAAATATTTTACACGGCATTCATGAGCCTGAAACGATAGCTTTAGCATAAAAATAATCCATATACAAATGCAACAAGAAATTCAATTACATACTATTGAAGAAGCCATCGAAGAGATTCGGAAAGGCAACTTTATCATAGTGGTCGATGATGAAGACCGCGAAAATGAGGGCGATCTCATTATCGCGGCAGAACATATCACTCCCGAAAAGATCAATTTTCTGGAGACTTACGCGCGGGGGCTCATCTGTGCCCCCATCACCAAAGAACGGGCCGAAGAATTGGACCTGCCGATGATGGTCTCACACAACACATCGATACATTCCACTCCGTTCACTGTCTCTGTCGATCTGCTCACACACGGATGCACTACCGGCATCTCGGCTTATGACAGGGCACAAACCATCCTGGCACTGACCCGCAAAGAGACGGCACCGGAAGATTTTGGCCGTCCGGGACATATCTTCCCCCTTCGCGCGCAAACCAAAGGGGTATTGCGTCGCGCGGGACATACCGAAGCTACCATCGATTTTGCCCGTCTGGCAGGACTCTTCCCGGCCGGTGCCCTGGCCGAGATCAAGAATGAAGACGGTTCCATGGCCCGCCTCCCCGAATTGATGGAAATGTCCCGGAAATTCAATCTCAAGATCGTCTCAGTGGCCGACCTGATAAAATACAGGCTCCGGACCGAATCGTTGATTGAAAGAGGTGAAGCGGTACAACTCCCCACGGAATATGGTGAATTCACCATGATACCGTTTCTGCAGAAAGCTACCGGTCAGGAGCATGTGGCCCTGATCAAAGGAGAATGGCGCGACGATGAGCCGGTGCTGGTAAGGGTCCATTCCTCCTGTATAACGGGCGATATTTTCGGGTCGATGCGTTGCGAATGCGGGGAACAGCTCCACAAGGCGCTGCGACTCATCGAAAAGGAAGGAAAAGGAGTGCTTGTCTATCTCAACCAGGAAGGGCGCGGAATCGGACTGATGGCAAAGGCGGCTGCCTACAAGCTTCAGGAGGAGGGGCTCGACACGGTGGATGCCAACCTTCACCTCGGTTACCAGGCCGATGAACGCGATTATGGCGTTGGCGCGCAGATCCTCCGCAGTCTGGAAGTGAGAAAGATGCGCCTGATGACCAATAATCCCACCAAACGTGTCGGTCTTGAATCCTACGGACTGGAAGTCGTGGAGAATGTGCCGCTCGAAATCTTCCCCAACCCATACAACCATTTTTATATGGAAACCAAGAAAAAGAGAATGGGCCATCTGTTGAGATGCATAAAATAAGTGTGTGGATGGGGCAATGAATGTGATTAAGTGGTGAAATGGAAAGATGATGGGGATATCCCAATTTGATCGATCTTCCTTATCAACTAACCCGTAAATCGTTAAATCTGTGAATCAATGATGGGTTCTTTGCTCTAAATAAATGATTTTATGAACATTTTGTACCTTCTAATCGGTTTTTTGACGGGGGGAGTCCTGGGATGGATTATCGCCTCATTGCTCAACAAGTCGAAATCGGTTTCAAAAAGTGAACTTGACGCCCTGACCGACAGATACAACATTTTAAATACCGAATTAGCCTTGTCGAAAGAGAAAATAACCGGCATGGGGGAAAATGAGGCATCATTGAAAAGTGACATAAAGGAGCGGGAGGAAACAATCGGCCGGTTACAGAGAGAACTGCTGGAGGCGGAACGCGGCAGCGCCATGCTGTCGGCCAATCTGAATGCCGCGCGGGAGACTATCCGGAATTACCAGGAAGAAGTGGAGCAGATCAGGCGCGAACTGAAAACAAGAGACGAAGCATGGAATGAAATGAACAAGTCGCTGGCCCAGTTCACTGCAGAGAATAAATCGTTGCTCGAAAAACTGGAAAACCAGAAGGCGGAGATAGTAGAATTACGGAAACAGTTCAACCTGGAGTTCGAGAACATTGCCTCGAAAATCTTGGACGAGAAATCCGAGAAATTCACCCATCTCAACAGGGATAATCTGGATGCTATCCTGAAGCCGTTCGGAGAGAATATCGAGTCGTTCCGAAAAAAAGTGGAAGAGGTCTATATCAACGAGTCGAAAGAACGTTTCTCACTTGGACAGGAGGTGAAGAGCCTGCGTGAATTGAACGACCGGCTCAGCACCGAAGCCAACAACCTGACCAGAGCCTTGAAAGGAAGCTCAAAGACACAGGGCGACTGGGGTGAGATGATTCTGGAGAATATTCTTGAACGTTCGGGATTGGTGAAAGGTCGGGAATATTTTGTGCAGGAATCACTGAGAGATACCGACGGTAACGCTTTCACCGGCGAAAGCGGCTCACGAATGAAGCCCGATGTGATCATCGCCTATCCCGACAACCGGAAAGTGATTATCGACTCGAAAGTATCGCTCACGGCCTATGCCAATTATGTAGGCGCGGACGATCCGGTGGAACAGAAAAGATATATCGGCGAACATCTTCGATCCGTACGCAAGCATATCGACGAACTGAGCCGGAAAAGTTATCAGGATTATGCCGACACACTCGATTTCGTGATGTTGTTCATCCCTAATGAACCGGCATATAGCCTGGCATTGCAACATGATGAAAACTTGTGGCAGTACGCCTACGAGAAAAAAATACTGTTCATCAGCCCGACCAATCTCATCGCTGCTTTAAAGTTGATAGTGGATCTCTGGAAACGGGAATACCAGAATCGGAACGCGATGGACATTGCCGAGCGCGGAGCCGCGCTATACGACAAATTTGTCAACTTTGTGGATTCACTCACCGATATAGAAACCCATTTGAACAGAGCCAAACGAAGCTATGAGAACGCTTACAGCCAGTTGAAATCGGGTAGGGGAAACCTCATCGGCCAGGCAGAAAAGCTCCGTGAACTGGGGGTGAAAACCAAGAAATCACTACCCCAGTCATTGCTCGACGAGGTCGCCGATGAAAAGTAATCTGACGCAATTAAAAAAGAAAAAGATATGTACGGGAAAATGCAACAACACCTGCAAGACCAATTGAAGTCGATTGAAGAGGCAGGTCTTTACAAAAAGGAACGGATCATTGTTTCACCGCAAAAGGCTGAAATAAAAGTACAAACGGGACAGCAAGTGCTCAACTTCTGCGCCAATAACTACCTGGGACTGTCCGATCATCCAAGGCTGATCGACGCGGCAAAACGGGCACTCGATGAAAGGGGCTACGGCATGTCGTCCGTACGTTTCATCTGTGGCACCCAGGATTATCATAAAGAACTGGAGGCGACCATCAGCCGCTTCTTCAAAACCGACGACACGATTCTTTATGCCGCCTGTTTTGATGCCAACGGTGGTCTCTTCGAGCCGCTTTTCACCAATGAGGATGCTATCATCTCCGACGCGTTGAACCATGCATCCATTATCGACGGGGTGCGCCTTTGTAAAGCGCAACGCTACCGTTATGCCAACGCCGACATGGCTGATCTGGAAGAAAAGCTCAAAGAGGCACAGGCACAACGCTTCCGCATTATTGTCACCGACGGTGTCTTTTCAATGGATGGCAACCTGGCACCACTCGACAAGATGATGGCACTGGCGGAGAAATACGATGCATTGGTAATGGTGGATGAAAGCCACTCGGCCGGCGTGGTTGGCCAAACCGGAAAAGGTGTGACCGAATTATACCATGTGATGGGAAAGGTGGATATCATCACCGGCACATTGGGCAAAGCCTTTGGAGGTGCCATCGGCGGATTTACTACCGGCCGAAGGGAGATCATCGATATGCTGCGCCAACGGTCGCGGCCCTACCTCTTTTCCAACTCCATCCCCCCTATGGTGGCGGCATCGGGCGTGGAAGCATTCAAGATGTTGCAGGAATCCAATCACCTGCAGGATAAGTTGCACGAGAATGTGGATTACTTTGTGGCGAAGATGAAGGAAGCCAATTTCGATATCAAACCCACCCAGTCGGCTATCTGTGCCGTCATGCTCTACGATGCGAAACTGTCGCAGGATTTTGCGGCGGAGTTGCTCGACGAAGGTATTTATGTGACCGGATTCTACTACCCCGTCGTGCCCAAAGGCGAGGCGCGCATCCGTGTACAACTCTCCGCCGGCCATGAACGCGCGCACCTCGACAAGGCAATTGCCGCGTTTGTCAAAGTAGGGAAAAAACTGAAAGTTATTGCTTAAGGTGGCAATAGGCTAATGAGCTAATCTTTAAATCATCAAATCATTAAATCATCAAATCTGTCAAATGAAAGCATTGGTAAAATTACGTCCTGAAAAAGGTGTTTGGATGGAAGAAGTACCGGTTCCCCCGATCGGTGTGAACGATGTGCTTATCAAGATTAAAAAGACATCCATATGTGGTACCGACCTCCATATTTACAAATGGGACGACTGGTCTCGGAAAACTATTAAAACGCCTATGACCATCGGGCACGAGTATGTCGGTGACATCGTGGATATAGGCAGCGGCGTGGAAAACCTGAGGGTGGGCGACCGTGTGACCGGCGAAGGCCATATTGCCTGCGGACACTGCCGTAACTGCCGCCGTGGTAAACTGCATGTCTGTGAGAATACCATCGGGGTGGGGGTAAACCGTGACGGCGCTTTTGCCGAATACCTCTCCCTGCCCGCCGCCAACGTGGTGAAGCTCGATCCCCGCATTCCCGATGAGATCGCCTCTATCATGGATCCCTTCGGCAACGCCACCCATACCGCCCTCTCTTTTCCGTTGATCGCCGAAGATGTGCTGATCACCGGTGCGGGACTGATAGGCAGCATGGCTACCGCAATCTGCCGTTTTGCCGGCGCCCGATATATCGTGGTGAGCGACCTGAGCGAATACAGATTGGATATAGCCAGGAAAATGGGAGCCACCCTCACGGTAAATGTCTCAAAAGGAGAAACAATCGCACAGGCAGTGGAGAAACTGGGAATGCGCGGTTTCGATGTGGGACTGGAAATGTCCGGGTCCCCTGCCGGATTCAGGGAGATGATAGCCAATATGTACAACGGTTCCAAGATATCACTGCTGGGCATTTTGCCTAATAATACGATGGTGGATTGGAACGAGATCATCTTCAAGGCGCTTACCTTGAAAGGGATCTACGGCCGTGAAATGTGGGAGACATGGTACCAGATGGAACAGATGATCATCTCGGGATTGGATCTGAGCCCCGTCATCACCCACCGTTTCAATGTCGATGATTTCCAGAAGGGATTTGACGTGATGGAGGAAGGCCAGTGTGGCAAGGTGATCCTGAACTGGGAATGATAATCAGGATTAAAAAAACCTGACGGCTTTATCGAACTTATCAAACAGGTTTAACTGCTTTAATAAAGGGAGTTCTTTTCCGGAGCTCTCTTTTTTTTCTGCTTCCGGCTCAGCAAGTACCTTGTAATCATCAATCAGTTCGATATTCTTTATAACCCATTGGTGGGCTGCCGTCACCTCCTCAAGCAGCAACTTCATCTGATAAGAATAAAGGTTTGATAAATGTGGATATTTGTGTGAAGAATGTGGACGAAATGCACAAAAATATAATATCTCGAAAATTATAATTACTTTTGTGCCTTAAAAAATATTACAGCGCTATTTATAAGCTAAAGCTATATGAAACAACTTGTTATCTTACGTCATGGCAAAGCCGAACAGGATACAATGGCCAAAGATGATTATGATCGCGTCCTTTCTGACCGCGGTGAAAGAAATGCCTCCGACATGGGAGGATTTATTTTAAAAAAATGGGGTGCGCCCGACCTGATCCTCTCCTCATCCGCAAGACGGGCACATGATACCGCCATCCTGGCCGCGCAAAGCCTGGGTTATCCGCAGGAAGAGATCAGAACCGACCAGAATCTCTATTTCGCCCCTTCCCGCTGGATACTGAATGTAATTTCAAAATTGCCTGACGAGGTGGATCGTTGCCTTTATGTGGGGCACAATCCCGGTGTGACCGAACTGGTCAACGACCTGGGTGTACGCCTGGATAATCTCCCTACCGCATCGGCGATATGCTTCGAATTCCCTATCGACTCCTGGGCGGATATCTCGACCGAGAGAGCAGCTTTTCACTGGCTGAAACTGGCCAAAGAATTATGATCACTAATTACTGTGCGCGCCCTTGTACGACCCATTTCTATCCCGGCCTTCTCACGGGTTAATCGCCTCAAACCCTCTGTTGGTCGATAAAATAGGTGAGTTTATCTATTTCTTTTGTGGAAACCTGCCGGCTATGCTATTTTTGTTGCGAATTATGTCCACATACAGGGGTGATTACAACGCCTTGGTTGTTGAGTGTCCAACTTTAATATGAAAATAATCATATGAAAAAGATTTGTGTTTTGGCCATAGCTGTTTTACTTCCGGCATTCTCTTTAATGATGCAGGCACAGACAAACAGTTCCATCTCGGGCAGGTTGATAGGAAAAGAGTCGAAAGAACCGGTTCCGATGGCCAATATACGTGTGCTCCAGCAAGCCGACAGCAGTTTTGTCACAGGGAAGGCTTCCAATGAGAAAGGAATATTCTCCATACCGGTGAGAAACGGGGCATATATCGTACATGTTTCTTATATCGGGTACAACGACATATTCAAGAATGTGCAGGTTACTTCTTCCAACCCCCGGGTGCAGCTGGGAGATATAGAACTCCAAGACAACAATGTCCTGCTTTCGGAAACCATAGTCACCGCTAAAGCGCCTGAAATTACTGTCAAAGGCGACACGTTGGAATATAATGCCGATTCTTATAAAGTGACCGAAGGCGCGGTCGTGGAAGACCTGCTGAAGAAGATGCCCGGCGTGGAGATTGACAACGAAGGGAAGATCACCGTAAACGGAAAGCAAATCACCAAAATACTGGTCGATGGTGAGGAGTTCTTCAGCGACGATCCCAAAGTGGCTTCCAAAAACCTTCCGGCCAAAATGGTGGAAAAGCTCCAGGTACTGGAGAGAAAAACCGAAATGGCACAGATGACCGGCTTCGACGACGGCGAAGAAGAGAATGTGATCAACCTGCTGGTGCGTCCCGGCATGAAGGAGGGTCTGTTCGGTAACGCCTTCGCGGGATATGGAAGCAAAGACCGCTATGAAGCCAATGGCATGGTCAATTACATGAAGGATAAAAATCAGTATACCTTTCTCGGAGGTATCAACAATACCAATAATGCCGGGTTCTCCGACCTGGCGGGAGCCATGTTCGGCAGTATGGGAGGCCGGGGAGGCAGAGGCAGGATGTTCGGGGCAAGAGACGGTATATCCACCTCATTGAATATGGGAGGTAATTTCAGCACCCAACTTTCCTCCAGATTCAAGATCGGAGGTAATGTGCGGTTCGGAGCTACCGATACCGATGTGCGGTCGGATGTGTTCACCCAGAATATCCTGAGCGCGGGAAATACTCTGGAAAATGAAAGCAACCGGTCGAACAACAGAAGCCGGAATTTTAATATGGACCTAAGGATGGAGTGGAATCCGGATGATGCCACTACCATTATCTTCCGGCCAACTGTCTCATTGTATGGCAACGACCGTGATGAAACGGGGAATTTCCATACGCGCAACGAACTCTCAGGTGACACCATTAACCATGGCGATTCGAAGTATTTCTCGGAAGGAGATGGGAAAAGTTACGGCGGGAACCTCGATGTGAGCCGCAAGTTAGGAAAACAGGGGCGGGTACTGAGCGCCCAGTTACGTGCCAATAGGGGCGAATCGGAAAATAGAGGCAGCAGCGTCTCAGGTACCTTTTATAATGGAACCCGTCCCGATGACCTCATCGACCAGCGATTCACGAACACAAGCCACAACACCTCCTGGCGCGTCTACCTCTCTTATGTGGAACCGATAGGCAGAAATAACTTCCTGCAGTTGGCATACGAGTACGGCCAGAATGTGTCGGAATCAGATAAGGATACCCGCACCCGGGATGAGTTCGGAGAATACACCGTGCTCGACTCAACCTACAGCAAACGGCTCGAAAATAATTTCTTGAATCAGGAGATTGAGTTGAATTTCAGGTCGGTAAGAGAGAATTACGACTATATGCTCGGTGTATCAATGGAACCATCCAGCTCCCGCAGTAAAACATTTATCGGGACAGACTTGATACACGACACCAAACAGGATGTGCTCAATTTTGCTCCCATGGCGCAGCTCAATTACCGCTGGAGCCGTACGCACAATCTCCGTCTGCAGTACTGGGGACGCACCGAGCAACCATCGGTAACACAGCTTTCACCTGTGATGGATGTTTCCGATCCGCTGAATATCCGCTATGGTAATCCCGATCTCAAACCATCCTTCCAACACCGGTTCAATGTGCGTTACCAACGCGCGAATCCGGAAAAAGCCAGCTCCTTGTCGGCTTACCTGAATGGAGCATACATGACGAATGATATAGTCGCGGCAACTATCACCGATGTGACCACGGGACGTAAGGAAGCCACTTACCGTAACGTGTCGGGAAACTGGAATACCGATGCGCGCGTGATCTTCAATGTGCCGTTGAAAAATATCAAGTTCTCCATCTTCTCGATGTCATTCGCAAGGTATAACCAGGCATACGGATACTCTAAATCGATTTCCGGAGAGGATGCGCCAAAAGAGTTCACCCCCGAAGACCAGAATACCAACAGACAGATATCATTGATGGAAGCACTTGGATTGAACTACCGTTCTGACCGGTTCGACTTCTCTATCCGCGGTAATGTCAATTTCAACAATGTTACCAACAGTCTGGAAGGAAAGATCGACCAGCAATATCTGAACTATGGCGGAAGCGCCACCACGGCGATTTACCTGCCATGGAATCTGACATTGGAAAGCGATATCAATTACTCCACCAACTCAGGTTATGCCGACGGTTTTGAGCAAAACGAATGGCTGTGGAACGCTTCCTTACAGAAGACCTTATTTAAACAAAAGAACGGCACCATCCGTTTTAAAATATATGATATCCTGCAACAACGCAGCAATATCCACAGAAGTGTGACATCCAACTATATACAAGACACGACCACCAATACACTTACCAGTTATTTCATGGTGCATTTCGTATATAGGTTCAATCTATTTAAAGGCGGTGTCACACAAGAAGAGATGATGCCTCAGAGAAGAGGCTTTGGAGGCCCGGGAAGAGGCCCGGGTCACGGCGGGCCAGGTGGGCCGGGTGGCCCTATCTAATGGGATTTGAACTTTTTCGTTGAGATCAAGTGGGCAAGGGTGTTTCTTGTTGAATTTAAGGGGCAAAGGATAACTTTCGTTGAATTAAAAGGGCAAAGGATAATTTTGCTTCTGCCGAGAATTGAAAACCACCAAGGAGAGTCTAATGAGCCTGAACGGCTGTTGGTTAATTGCAGGATAATGGATGCACTGTCAAAGTCAAAACAAAAAAGAGGGGCATGGAACAATGTGCTTATGCACATATTGCTGTGGGGGGTGATTTTCATTCTCCCCTACTTTTTTATGGATTCCGAACGTATATTTAACTGGCAGGCCTTCATGCGGTCGCTCCCTGAGTTGCTGGGATTCATGCTGGTATTTTACCTCAACTATTTCCTGCTGATCGATAAGCTCTTGTATAAAGGGAAGACCAAACAGTTCATCCTCTACAACCTGCTGCTTATTATTTCCATGGCCTTCCTGATGCATTACGGACGGGACCTGATTGAAAACCTTATGCCCGAACTAAGACCCAGAAGGCGTATGAAATGGGGTGGAGGTAGAGGCCGGAATAACAATATGCAGCTCCTGTGGCTGGTAAGAAACGCTACTTGGTTGTTTTTGATGGCCGGATTGAGTGTGGCGTTGAAGATGACCGTTCGTTGGTTTGAAGTGGACAACGAGCGGAAAGAATTGGAAAAAGCAAAGTTGGATGCGGAGTTGCAAAACCTCAAGAACCAGACAAACCCCCATTTCCTGCTGAATACACTGAACAATATCTACGCGCTGATAGAATTCGATCCCCCCAGGGCACAACAGGCGGTGATGGACCTGGGTAAGATGCTGCGCCACCTGCTTTACGAAAACAACCAGACCTTTGTCCCCCTTCGCCAGGAAGCCACATTCATGCGCAACTACATTGAGTTGATGCGGATACGATTGCCCGACAATGTGAAACTGACGACTGATTTCTCTTATTCCGAGTCGGGAAATACGCTTATTTCTCCCTTAATTTTCATATCTTTGATTGAAAATGCGTTCAAGCATGGTGTCAGCGGCGAAAAACCTTCGTTTATCGATATCTCGCTCAGGGAACATCCCGACGGAAAAGTGGAGTTCATCTCCCGGAACAGTTACTTCCCGAAATCGGGATCGGATAAGAGCGGAAGCGGTATCGGCCTGGAACTGGTGAAGAAGAAATTGGAGCTGCTTTATCCCGGCAATTATCAATGGAAGACCTCCATTGAAGGCGATGTATATGCAACCATGCTTTTGATCGATACAAAAAAATAGTCGGATGATACTCAATTGTTGGATCGTGGATGATGAGCCATTGGCGCTATCGCTTCTGGAGTCGTATGTGCGGAAAACCTCTTTCCTGAGACTGACGGGCAAATACAGTAATGCGTTATCGGCCATGAAGCATCTGGCGGATAGGAAGGTGGACCTGCTCTTCCTTGATATTCAGATGCCGGAAGTGAATGGGATGGAGTTGGCCCGCCTTATCGGTGACCATACCAGGATCATTTTCACTACCGCTTTTAGTGAGTATGCCCTGGAAGGATATAAGGTAAGCGCGCTCGATTATCTTCTCAAGCCTTTTTCTTTCGCCGATTTCCTTACTGCTGCCAAAAAGGCGCTGAACTGGTTCGAAATGACCGGTAAGAAGCCGGCTGCCGAAACGGTACAGGAGAACTCGGGCATCTTTGTGAAATCAGATTACAAACTCCTGCATGTCCTGTTTGACGATATCCTCTATATCGAGGGATTGAAGGATTATGTGAAAATATATACGGAAAACCAGCCAAAGCCGATTTTGTCGCTGATAAGCCTCAAAGCGTTGGAGGAGGACCTTCCCTCAGACCGCTTTATGCGTGTCCACCGCTCTTATATCATCCACAGGAACAAGATTTCAAGTATCAATAAAAGGCGTATTATCATCGGAGAAAAACAGATACCGATGGGCGACACCTATCGCAAACAATTTATGTCGATAATAGGACAGTAGGTTTTTATAGGTCATCGGCTATTCGACAGACCGATAAAAATTGATGAATGGCATAAAAAGAGAGCAAACCCACAAGTGATTCGCTCTCTTTTATTTTGATCCTTAACGCTGATCGGGATGTTCAACCGACACTTCACATGTCTATATGCAAATCCCTTGTTTTCAGCATGTTGATCCATTCAGAAATTCCCTATGAAAGATATGCGGCGAGCATCCAGACAGTTTTTTCCTGTTCCGAGATATAGTCGCTCATCAACGCCACGGTACCTTCATCATTTCCTTCCGAAGCAGTTTCCAATACTTCGCGCTCCAAAGCGATCAACACTTTTAGCGAGTCGAGGATCTCTTTTGCGACCTCCTTTGAGTTGGATACCACACCGGTTTCTTTGATGAGGGACACTTTCAGGTATTCACTGAAGTTATGAGCCGGCACGCCGCTCAACATCAGGATGCGTTCTGCCACTTCATCCACCTTTTCAGCCGTGTCATCGTAATACTCTTCGTATTTTTCGTGTGCGGCGAAAAATTCAATGCCTTTCACGTTCCAGTGGTATCCACGAAGGTTGGTGTAGTAAACTTGCAGGCTGGCCAGTAATTTCTGTAAGCCATCCACTGTCTTTCCTGTGCTCTGAGGATCTAATCCTAAATAATCTAATGTCTTCATAATTTATTGTTTAAATCTGGTTGTTCATTAAACTCAGACTATTTCCCGCAACGGCATGATCCAAGTAAACTTGTCTTCCGCTGGCATTGCTTAACGAAATAGTTGTTATAACTGTGGCAAATTTACAAAATAGTGCGCTATTTGCCAATTTTTCTCATTATTATACTCTCGGGAATCTCCCAATGCCGGCCTTGGCCGTCTAAACGAAGTCTGACGAGGCAACAACCGTCGGGTCATATTCCACGAATCCGATCGTCGAACGCCGTCAGGGCCGCCTTGGCACCTTCACCCATCGAGATGATGATCTGTTTGTAGGGAACCGTGGTTACGTCTCCGGCGGCGTAGATCCCGGGGACGTCCGTGCGTGCCCGTTCGTCGATCTCTATCTCTCCGAAACGGTTGGTCCTCACCACATCTTTAAACGCTGCGCTGTTGGGGGCCAGACCGATCTGTACAAATACCCCGTCTAGGTCGATAACCCGTTCTTCTTCAGTCTTGCGGTCTTTCACCTTCAACCCGACGACTTTTTCTCCGTTATTGATCACTTCGGTCGTTTGCGAGTGGAGGAAGATCTCCACATTCGAAAGGCTTTTCACCTTCTCCTGTAACACTTTGTCGGCCTTCAGCTCTTCCAGGAACTCGAAAACGGTGACGTGGGAACAGATCCCCGCCAAGTCGATGGCCGCCTCTATGCCGGAGTTGCCTCCCCCTATCACTGCCACACGCTTGCCTTTATAGAACGGACCGTCGCAATGCGGGCAAAAAGCCACCCCCCTTCCGATGAACTCGGTTTCACCCGGCACGTTCAGCTTGCGCCAGCTTGCTCCCGTAGCAATGATCAACGCGGGGGCGGTAAATATCTCGCCAGCCTGGGTCAAGACGATCTTCCGTGTATTTTCCATTTTTACATTCTCGACTGAACGATGTTCGAAAATATCGATGGGATATTCGCCCATATGGTTCTTGAGATCATCTGCCAATTTGCCACCGGTTGTATTGGGAACCGAGATCAGATTCTCTATCCCTCCCGTCTCATTGACCTGGCCTCCCACACGTTCGGCGACCACAGCCACATTCAACCCTTTCCGGGCACTGTAGATGGCCGCCGCGACACCGGCGGGTCCTCCGCCTACCACAATCACGTCATAGTCACGGACGGTCTGTTCTTCAGTTTCGGACGTCTCCACACCGTAATGCGCTTCCAGTTTGGACAGCAGTTCGCCGAAATTAGCCCGGCCGACATGCAGCAGTTCGCCATCAGCAAAAACCGCCGGCACTCCCTGCAGATCCAGGGCATCGGCCTCCTCCTTATAGATAGCGCCATCCACCGCTTCGTGGGTGATACGTGGGTTTATCACCGCCATGGCGTTCAATGCCTGTACCACATCCGGGCAATTGGTGCAAGTGAGCGACATGTAAGTCGTCAGACGGATATCCCCCTTCAGTGACCTCACTCTTTTTGTCACGAATTCATCGGGCAGGTTTTTACCTCTCCCGTCCGCATTCAGGACAGCCAGCAACAGTGAGGTGAACTCATGGCCGGTCGGCACCGCGCGGAATCTGACGCCTGTCTTCGCGCCGTTCTTCAGTATGTCGAATAGGAGCCCGTCACCAGGATTTTCTTTCAATGACAAACGATCCGAAACCGATACCACGTCGTTGAGCAGTTCGAGTAGTTGTACGCGGTTTGGATGATTTTCCCTTACCGAAACATCGAATAGGTAATCATTACCGAGTTCCGAGAAGATACCCCGTAGTTGCTCTATCAAAGATGTATCTAACATAATGTGTGAATAAAATACGGGCAACCCGTGGAAAACAATTCACCGCAGGTTACCCGTCAGTAGTGATTGTATATTAAATTTTCCCTACCAGGTCGATGCTGGGTTTCAAAGTTTCTTGGCCTTCCTCCCATTTTGCAGGGCAAACCTCACCGTCGTGGGTGGCCACAAACTGGGCGGCTTTCACTTTGCGTACCAGTTCTTCCGCATTACGTCCGATACCGTTGTCGTGAATTTCAGCAATTTTGATCTTTCCCGACGGATCTATCACGAATGTGCCTCTGTAGGCAACACCTTCTTCTTCTACCATCACGCCGAAGGCGCGGGAGAGGAGTCCGGTCGGATCGGCCAGCATCGGATATTTGATTTTACGAATGCTTTCAGAAGCATCGTGCCATGCTTTGTGGGTGAAGTGTTTGTCGGTGCTTACCGAGTAAACTTCCACACCTATTCTCTGCAGCTCTTCATACTTTTCAGCCACGTCCACCAACTCTGTGGGGCATACGAATGTGAAATCCGCGGGATAAAAGAAGAAAATAGCCCATTTACCCAATACGTCGTTGTGGGTTACTGTTTTGAACTCACCTTCGTGGTAGGCTTCCACTTTAAACTCTGTCAGTTGTGAATTGATAATTGAACTCATAATTTTTTCTGTTTTATAATTGAATGTTTCAGCATTGTGCAACATTTGATGTTTTGTAAATAATCCCGGAAGAACCTGAAAAGACACCTTCTTTATCGTTCATTGAAGAACCCGGAAGCGGTTCTTCCTTATTCGTGGCACAAAGATAGGTAAAGATTTTATTTATTGAAAAGTTTTTTTAATTGATAATATTTATGAGTGATTGACCTGAGTTTTTGGTCAGGGTAGGGGCTTTTCACCTGTTTTTGTCAATGATTTGTCACAAAGGGATATTAGCTCCCTAATGGTCGTACTCCCATGTTAAACAAAGTGAATGACTGAATATCCGCATTTTCTTCTATAGTCTTGGAAAGTGGTTTTCCGGCTCCGTGTCCCGCATTCACGTCAACCCGGATAAGCACGGGATTTGTCCCGTGTTGGTTTTCCTGTAACCCGGCCGCAAACTTGAAGCTGTGTGCGGGTACGACCCTGTCGTCGTGGTCGGCCGTGGTAATCAGCGTGGCGGGATATTCCACTCCCGGCTTTATGTTGTGCACAGGGGAATATCCCAATAAATACTCAAACATTTCCTTGCTTTGCCCGGCCGTTCCGTAATCATAAGCCCAACCTGCTCCTGCCGTGAATGTGTGGTAACGCAGCATATCCAAAACCCCCACCGCGGGAAGCGCTACTTTGAACAAGTCAGGACGTTGTGTCATGCAAGCGCCGACCAAAAGGCCCCCGTTAGAACCTCCTCTGATCGCCAGATAATCCGGTGAAGTATAACCATTCTCAATCAGGAATTCTCCCGCGGCGATGAAATCATCAAATACATTTTGCTTTCGCGTTTGAGTTCCCGCCAGGTGCCATTGTTTACCATATTCTCCCCCTCCTCTCAGGTTCGGCACGGCATAAATCCCCCCGTTTTCCATCCAAACCGCGTTGGCAATTGAAAAGCCCGGAGTAAGACTCACGTTGAATCCTCCGTAACCATAAAGAATGGTCGGATTTTTTCCGTTGAGTTGAATTCCTTTTTTGTGCGAGATAATCATAGGAATTTTTGTTCCGTCTTTTGAAGTATAGAATACCTGTTTTGACTCGTAATCATCGGAATTGAATTTCGCTTTTGATTTTTCGTACACTGCTGTTTTTCCTTCTTTCGGTTCGTACGAGTATATCGTTCCTGCCGTGATATAATTGGTGAACGTGAAATAAAGTGTCGTATCTTCTTTTTTACCTCCGAATCCTCCTACTGATCCCACTCCCGGAAGCTCAACCTCACGAACTAAATTCCCATGGTAATCATATTGCTTTACCTGCGAAATCGCATCTTTCATATAGTGGGCAAAGAAATACCCCGATCCGGTGGAGGGAGAAAGTACATTTTCAGTTTCAGGAATAAAATCGACCCAGGGAGCGGAAGGGTTTTTGGCATCAGCTATCACGATCTTGCGGTTAGGGGCGTCTTTATCGGTCACAATGAACAATTTGTCCCCGTCATTTTCAATGACATAATGATCGTTGTCGAAATTATTTACAAGAGTGACAATCTTACTGTTTGGATTTGTCAAATCTTGAATATACAATTCATTTCCGTAAGTGGAATTAGCCGCTGTGATAATCAGATATTTATCATCTTGTGTTACATGCCCGCCGATATAACGTCTTTTTTGGCCAAGTCCGAAAACTATTTTGTCTTCCGATTGCGGCGTTCCCAATGTATGGTAATACAATTTGTGCTGGTCTGTCATTGCGGAGAGTTCACTTCCTGTCGGCTTATCATAGCTCGAATAATAGAATCCCTCGTTTCCTTTCCACGAAAGTCCGCTGAATTTAATATCAGTAAGCGTATCTTCCAGAATTGCTTTGGAAGTCACATCCATAATGATGACTTTTCGCCAGTCACTCCCCCCTTCCGAAATGGCATACGCCACTGTTTTGCTGTCTTTGGAAAATTCCAGTCCCGCCAACGAAGTAGTTCCGTCCTCTGAGAAATTATTCGGATCAAGGAAGATCTCTTCATTTCCGTCTTTATCTCTTTTGTACAAAACGTACTGATTCTGTAATCCGTCGTTTTTGAGATAAAAAGTGTAATCCCCTTCGGTAAACGGAGCGCCGATTTTCTCGTAGTTCCACAAATCTTCCAGTTTGTTTTTAATTTGATTCCGGAAAGGAATTTTTTCCAGATAACCAAACGTCACCTCGTTTTGCGCTTTAACCCAGGCTGCCGTTTCGTCTGAACGGTCATCTTCCAGCCAACGGTACGGGTCTTTGATTTCCGTGCCGAAATAGGTATCCACCGTATCCACTTTCCTGGTTTCAGGATAAGTAACCTCTACCACTTGTTTGCTTTCTTGCTTACACGATACCAAGGCAGATACCATACACATAAGGATAAGGATTTTTTTCATACGACTAAAATATTTATTATCATGCGCGTTTCATATTTCTTTTGTAGTTAAATGCAAAGGTAGTTAATTTCCGGTTGAAGAGCTGGAAATATGGCGCTCAATCTCTTTCCTGCTCCTGATGGGGATCAGTGTGAAGCCGTAAGTGACCGTGGCTTCACCCGGACGGATCAGGTACTCTTCCAGCGGCAGCTTGCCCCAGCTGTTGTTCCCTCCCACACCCTGCATGCGGTGGTCGATAAAGAGGTCCACCTCATCCGACGGGCGGTAGTCGCTTATGTGCTTGTTCCGGGGCGCGGCGCCCACAGGGGCGTCGTTGTGGAGCGATTCTCCGTTGGCAATGGTCTCCAGCAGGTAGTTGGACACGTTGAACTCGAACCGGTCGTCCGCCACGAAGAGGAGGCCGCTGCCCGATTCGCGGGTGAGCGCCAGCCAGCGGGTATCGGTATGATGTCCGTTTTCCTGGGGCAACACGTAGCGGGTCACCATCTCGCTCACGTGTGATGAGTAACGGTCGAGGAAGGCGGAGCTTTTCCGGTCGGCGTAGTTCTCCCAGGGACCCCTGCCGTAATAATCGGCCTGCACCAGCTCTCCCGTGAGCCGCATCCGCATGCCGACGCGGGGTATCATTCCGGTATCCGGGTTGGTGGCATCGAACCGGTTGGAGATATGGAGGGTGCCGTTGTCATGGAGGGTATAGGTCACTTCGTTAGTGGCGCCGGTTTCGGGGTAGCTGTAGCGGCAGGTGAGGGTGGTCGTCTCGCCGCGGGTGATCTTCAGGTCTTCCGCCCGGGGTTCCCGGTAGCTGGCCTCTCTCCATGCGGAGAGCCTTTCCGGAAGCCGTGCGCCGTAATCGTTGTCGATGGGAGCCCGCCAGAAGAAGGGACGGGGTCCCGCGCCGTTTTCGATGTATTCGGTGCCGTCCACCCGGTAGGAGGTGAGCAGCCCGGTCTGCTTGTCGAAGACCGCCTTGAAACCGCGGCCGCTGACGATCACCGAGGTTTCCGTCTCTTCCGTTCCGGCCGCTTTCAGCTTCCCGCTTGCCGGAGCCGGGTAATCGTTGATCACAAACTGGTCGCGGGCCACCACCCAGCCGGCCGGAATCAGCCGTTCCTCCTTCTGCTGCGTGACCGTAAAGTTGACGGTCAGCTGCTCTTTGCGTCGGGCGTAACGGGCCCAGCCGGGCACCGTCACCTTCACGGTTTCCTGCGGAGCCGCTTCTGCCTGCAAGCTTCCCCGGGCCAGTTCCTTTCCTCCGGCCTTGATGCTGTATGTAATCCGGTAATTACTCAGATCGGAGAAGAAGTGCTCGTTGAAGAGCTCCACCGACCCGTCAGCCGGATTGAAGTTGCGGAACCAGACATGCTGGTACACCTTGCGCATCTCTTCGGTGTGCGGTTTCACGCTCCGGTCGGGGAAGACCACCCCGTTGATGCAGAAGTCGCCCGAGCTGGGTGTGCCTGTGGGCCCGTAGTCGCCCCCGTAGGCCCAGAAACGGTTCCCTTTCTCATCGTTCTTCACCAGTCCCTGGTCTACCCAATCCCAGATAAAGCCTCCCTGCAGCAGCGGGTACTTCCGGATGATGTCCCAGTATTCGGTGAAGTTGCCCAGGCTGTTGCCCATGGCATGAGCGTACTCACAGAGGATAAGGGGGCGGTCGGCGGCCGGATCGTTGGCGTAGCGCTCGATCTCATCGGGATCGGAGTACATCGGTGCGAAGATATCGCTGTTCCACTCCATTACAGCCCGTTCGTACTGCACGGGACGGGAGGTGTCGCGGCTCTTGATCCAGCGATAGGTCTCGTAGAAATTGTATCCGTTGCCCGCCTCGTTGCCCAGTGACCAGGTGATGACGCAGGGGTGGTTCTTGTCGCGTTCCACCATGCCGGTGGTGCGGCTCAGGTGATCTTCCAGAAAGAGCGGGTTGTTTCCCAGGGTGCCCCCTTTCCGCAGGTCGTATCCCATCCCGTGGCTTTCAATGTTGGCCTCGTCGACCACGTAGATCCCGTATTCGTCGGCCAGCCTGTAGAAGAGTTCCGGCTGCGGGTAGTGGCTGGTACGCACGGCATTGACGTTGTATTTGCGGAACAGTTCGAAATCTTTGCGCATCAGCTCTTCGGTGACGTGATGGCCGGTATGTTCGTTGTGTTCGTGCAGGTTCACCCCTTTCAGCAGCACCGGCTGTCCGTTTACCAGGAACTGGCGGTTTTTGATTTCCGCTGTGCGGAAACCCACTTTCAGGGCTGTCGCTTCGAGGGTGTTCCCCTTTTCGTCCATCAGCTCGACGGCGAGCGTATAGAGGTATGGTGTTTCGGCGCTCCACTTTTTCACGCCGGGGATCCTCTCTTCAAAGCGGACGGATGCTTTTCCGGAACTCTTTTCCGCGCGGGATCCGCCGGCCACTTTTTTGCCGGACTCGTCCGACAGGGCGTAGGTGACGGTGAACGCCTGGGTGCTCCCCCGCGGGGAGGCTACGGCGATGTCGAGCGCGAACAGCCCGTCGGTGTAGCCGGCGTCGAGGCCCGGATGAGCGAAGATATCGGCCAGGTGCGTTTTGGGTCGGGCATAGAGGTAGACATCGCGGTCAAACCCCGAGAGCCGCCAGAAGTCCTGACACTCCAGGTAGGAGCCGCTGCTCCAGCGGTGAATCTGTACCGCCAGCACGTTTTCTCCCGCTTTCGCCTGACCGGTCACGTCGAACCGGGCGGGCAGCTTGCCCTCCTTGTTCATGCCGACGAACTCCCCGTTGAGGTAGTAGTAGGCTGCCCCCCTGGTCGCGTCGGCGACGAGGATGATCTCCTTGTCCCGCCAGTTGTCGGGAAGGGTGAACCTTTTCCGGTAGGTTCCCGTGGGGTTGAATTCTTCCGGGACGAGTGGGGGATTGGGCCTGTCCCAGTAGGGGGCGTGTCCCGGCGAGGTGAATTCGTAGGAGGTATTCACGTAGATGGGAACACCGAATCCCTGTACCTCCCAGTTGCCCGGCACCCGGATATCGTTCCACCCGCTGTCGTCAAAATCGGCCTTCTGGAAGCCTTCTTTGGGGCGTTGGCTGAACCGGTCGGTGTAATGGAACTTCCAACTCCCGTTCAGCAGGACCGCGTCGCTTCCTTTGGAGGTGTGACCGGCGGCAAGGGCTTCCTTCATATCGGTGAATGAGGAGAATGTTGACCGCGGCTCTTCGCGGTTGATGTGCAACAGTTTCGGGTTGGTGATCTCCGCATAACGGTCCGACTGCTCCTGGGCAGATAGCATGCCGGCGGCAAGAGAAACGAAGAAGAGGATCAATAATTTTTTCATTATGATTTTTTTTAATTTCGGTATATGGAACCTTTGATGTGCAAAATATTCACTAAAGTTAGATATTTGAGTCGCCTCCGCGCCTCGATTTTCAATTCCTCGCTATGGCAAAGGACAAACTTGTTTGGACTTTGCTCATTTAGCTTAACGGAAATATTCATTCCCTTCGGGTGTGCAATGATTATTGTAAACCTGTCGGTTTCATTATAAAATGTTTTTTAGAAGCTGTTTTGAATTTTTTCATCCATTGTTTTTTAGACATTTTTTGATGGATTTGGATTTTCAGTTTCTTGGTTCATATTTTTCGCAGTTTGGCGGCGAATCCGCCTCCGGGAGCGAGGTGCAGGTGGACGGTCTCACCGGATGCGATATGGCGTGTCTCTTTCCTGTAGTCGCCACCTTTGCGGTGTGCGTTGGCTCCGTCCCGGAAGAGGGTCATCTCGTACCGCCCCGCGGGAAGGAAAGAGAGGTCGACCTCCATGTCGCGGCTTTCCCAGCCTGTGATGCCTCCGATGTACCAGTCGCCGCCGCTGCGGCGGGCCAGCGCCAGGTGCTCGCCAACCCTGCCGCTGAGGGGCACGGTCTCATCCCACACGGTGGGGATGGAGGCGATGAATTGGAGAGACTCGGTCTCACGCATATACTCGGTGGGACTGTCGCACAGCATGTTGAGGGGCGAGTTGAACACCACGTAGAGGGCCAGCTGCCGGCACCGTGTGCCCTGGCTCATTGGTTCCGAATAGATCGGACGGTAGCATCCGCGTGCGGCGTTGCGCATCGCTCCCTGGGTGTAATCCATTGGCCCGGCTGCCATGCGGATAAAGGGGACGGTGACGTCGTAGGTGACCATGTCGACGCTCTCGGGCGACCATTTGAGTTGCTCCAGGCCGTGGACCCCCTCGAAGTTGAGGACGTTGGGCCAAGTCCGGCTCAGCCCGGTGGGCTTGTACATGCCGTGAAAATCGAGCAACAGCTTGTGCCGGGAGGCAGTTTCCGCGGCGCGGTAAATGAAGTCGACCAACTTCTGGTCGTCACGATCCATGAAGTCGACCTTGAATCCCTTCACGCCCATGGCGGCGTAATGGCGGCACACCTCTTCCATGTCGCGGTCGAAGGCGTGGTAACCGGCCCAGAGGATGATGCCCACGCCTCGATCACGGCCGTAACCGACCAGTTCCGGGATATCGATCTGCGGGACCACCTGCATCAGGTCGGCTTTCAGGTTGACGGCCCATCCCTCGTCGAGGATCACATATTCGATGCCGTGCTCCGAGGCGAAGTCGATGTAGTACTTGTAGGTATCGTTGTTGATGCCGGCCTTGAAGTCGACACCGTGGATGTTCCAGTCGTTCCACCACTCCCAGGCTACCTTGCCGGGCTTGATCCAGGAGGTGTCGGCCAGCCGTGAGGGCGATGCCAGGCGGTAGACCATGTCACTGGCTGCCAGCGACGCGTCGTTATCGGCCACCACGCAGACGCGCCAGGGGAAGCTGCGGCTCCCTTCTGTTTTTGCGATGTACTCCTCTCTTGCGGTGACACGCATCTGCAGCATGTTGTGCCCGCCCTGCTCCACGGCGGCCGGGACCCGCGCGAAAATCCCCCTGAGGGTGTGGGGTGTCTGACTGTCGGGCGTGAGGTACATGCCGGGGTAAGACTCCAGGTCGGCCTCGGTGATGAGGAGCCGTTTGCCTTCGGCGGCGTCGGCCAGCAGCGGCAAAAAGACGAGCCGCTCACGGTCGATCCGCGAGAGGGGCGTATGCTCGTAAGTGTTCTCGAAGGAGCTCTGCAGCTGGTCGCCTCCCAGTCCTCCCTTTACATAGGGCACCCAGGCAGTCCGGTCGCCCGTAAAACGGAAGTTCGCCTCCTCCGCGTTGATGGTGAGTGTTCCCTTGCGGGAGGTGTGGAAGCGGTAGGCCAGTCCGTCGTCATACAAGCGGAAGGTGATGCCCCAGTCGCCGCGGAAAGTGATTAGCAGCTCATTGTACGGGTTACGGACTGCTGAAGATATCCAGAAGGGGGAGGGGATGATTTCGTCGGCGCTCCGCTGTTGGGCATGCCGGACACGGGCGTCGGGGCCCAGTTGCTCGCCGCCGGCCATGGTAAGCGATACCGGCGAGGGTTCGATCAACCGCTCTCCGTCATGCGACAGGCTCCAGGCAAGCTGTTTACCCACGGTCACCTCAGCGGTAAGTCTTCCGTCGGGCGAGGAGATGCCGTATTTTTTCTGCGCGTTTATCGCTCCGCATAGGAGCAGAAGCATGAGGATCGGTGGAATTGTTCTTTTCATGTTACCTTTCTTTATGTTTGTTTGATAATGCAAAAATAGGAATTAAACTTTTCAAACCTTCACAAATGTTGCAAAAACACTTAAATATCGCGATGAATCCTGTTTTTCGGCACGATTTACCGCCCAAATTTACAAAAACTTGGCGACATAAAAAATGCAATCCATGGGTGTTTGTGTTCCGGTATTTCTTCGCCACGGATGGAAATAGCATGCCGGGTAGTCAACAAGGGTTGATCGATTTTGAATGCTGTAAATCAAGGAATTGAGCTGATTCTTCTTTGAAAATAAAAAAGTCGGACAGGAAGAAAATTGCCTCGTTTTCCTTCTGTCCGACCGTTAACGAATCTTGGTGGGTTTTCACTTACCTCTCATAGAAAGGAGATGATCTTGTCCATTTGTTCGGAGATTTTCTTCAAATGCGTCGGATCTCCTCCGGAAACTTCCGGGTGGTTGAGTTCATCGACATATCGCCTGGCTTCCACGGAGCTGAGGATAAAGTTGTTCCAAACGTTTTTCCGGGCAATCTTGAACTTGTCCGTGAGTGAACCCTTGTCCGGGATCATCCCGAAGACCAACGCCTTTTTTAACGACACCTTGGTTTTTCGCTGCGCCGCCGCGGATGGCGCTGTATTTTTGCCCGATACGGTTGCAAACGGGGTGATGGCAGAAACTCCCGCCATCACCGCTGCCGATTTGATAAAATCTCTTTTGTTCATGTTGGTTTATTTAAATGCCGTAACCCCCGGTATCGCAATGGGAAGGTCGTATTTTGTTTCCCGGGAAATATCTTCCGGAAACAACACCTCCGATGAGTTCAGCGCCTGGTCGAACGTGATGGTCTGTCCCGCGGCCACCACAACCGATCAGTCCCACTTTCAGCGTGTTGCTGTTGGACGTCCAGATGGAGTTGGATCCCAAGGCCACCCTGGAAGAGATAAGGGTTCCGGCAGTAGCCAGTCCTGCTGTCTTGATAAATTTTCTTCTTGAATAGTTCATTGTTGTCTTATTATGATTTAATAACCCGGATTTTGTTTTAACCGGGGAGCCTTGTTTATTTCTGTCCTCGAAACAGGCAGCCAATAATTCTTGTTATCCCATTTCCTTGTATCTGCCAGGGCTGTTGTATTATAAATGTACATGGATACTCCGTCATTAAAGTGGTAAATATACATGGGATGGAAGTCCGCAATTACTTTATCGCAAATCATCCATTTTCGTATACTGTACCATCTGTCTCCTTCGGCAAACATTTCAATTAATCTTTCGTGCCTGTACCATTCTCTTGCCTGCTCCTGACTAACGGTAACCGGACGTCCCGGCAGTCCGGCACGGTTTCTGATTTTGTTGATGGTGGTAATGCCTTCTTCTATTTCTCCCAATTCGATACAGGCTTCGGCGTAATCCAGCAATACTTCTGCAAAACGCATTTCCAGCCAAGTATTTTCATTGTTATCTATCTCTCCGTCAATGCTAATGTCCAGCATTTTTCTCAGGTAATATCCTGTTTTTGTTCCGTTCCATGCCTGGTTGGCGGCTTGTCTGGAATCGCTTCCTCCCGTGATGACCGGTTCAAGCGTTGCAATGGCTTGCATTTTTTCGGCCACGCTTTTCGCACCCATGATAGTTGCTCCGGGAGCATCCACTTGCGAGGCTATTTGAATCTTGTTGTTCGTGGATGATCTATCGCGCCAGGGAGCTCCATCGAAAAGAATATTTGCGTAGAAACGAGGTTCCCTGCCAACATAAGGGTTTAGTTCCGGATTTGCATTCAATTGCGTCTTTGTAAATTCCCGGATGCTTGTTTGTCCCGGGTTGTACTTGTCCCATTGGAAAGGGGTTCCATCTTTCATTTCAAATTGTCTGACAATATGTTCTATGGGTTCGTTATTTCCCCAACAATTGTATCCGTTGGGGCCCCAGTAGAGATTGTTGCGAACCCTGTTGCCCTGTCTGTTCAGGTATTGTGTTCCGAAAATAACTTCGTCATCCCAGGCTCCTTTTTGTAGAAAAACATTGCTGTAATTTTCGGCGTAAGCCATCAGTTCCTCATCCGTCATACTTGCAGGAGGTTCGTGGGTGGCGCCTGAAAGGGCATAATGTCCGAATTTTCCGTCAATAATGTCTTTGGCCGCATTTTTCGCGTCCGCAAGTCGTTGCCTTCTGTTATTGTCTTGAAAGGAAACCAAATCGTTCGAAGATTCATATCCGCCATTCATCAATTCTCCTGAAACAAAACTTAAAAGTCTTGATTTTAGCGCGGCAGCGGCACCTTTAGTAGCTCTGCCCTGATCGATCTCCTTTTTGTCGGGTAATCCGGCAATCGCTTTGTCCAAGTCGGTTAAAATAAAATTCAACGTTTCTTCCAATGAAGCTCTTTCCCGGGATAAAAAATCATCGTTCAAATTAAACTTTTTATCGATAAGCACCACGCCTCCGTATGACCGAAGCAGGTTTGTATAATTAAAAGCCCTTATAAAATAAGCTTCCGCTTTAATCTGTGCAATTTTATCCTCATCGGCTTTTGATTGTGTGGGAACTTCGTCGATTTCGCCCAAAAGCGTGTTAACGTTTTTAATGTTGGAATAATTAAAGTCCCACAGGATCCATCCATATCGCCAATTGCCAAAGTGCCCCAAATAATCGGGAGTAAGATTCCCTTTTGTAAAAGTGACTTGTCCGGCCCTATGAATATTAAGAAGTTCATCCGTGGCAGATGACAATAAATCTTCGCGCATTCCTAAAACTTCTTCCCTGTCTCCGCCCATCACATCATAGCATTGAAACAGGAATGCTTCCGCAAGGTTTATCTCCTGAAAGATCCATTCTTCACTGAACGAATCTACGGGATTTTGATCCAATGCGTTTTCACAGGAGGAAAGCATAAAGGAGAGTAGAAATGCGATGAAGCAGTATTGAATGTTTATATATTTTTTCATATTGTTTGTGTGATTACAGGGTTATTTATATTAAAAATTAACCTTTACCCCCAGTGATACTGTTCTCATTGCGGGATAATATTGGGGATTACCAACTTCCGGATCGTAATTTCTTTGCTTGGAGTAAATCAGAAATAAATTGTAACCCGAGGCGAAAATGTTCACATTTGCCAATCCGGCTTTACTTGTTAGTTCTTTCGGTAAATTATAACCTACAACCACATTTTTCAAGCGGAAATAAGCCATATTGTCATACCAGTATGTGTTTGCATTGCTGATATAGGACCAGTATTGGTCGGATCGATGAAACGGGCGGGCCTTGTTTGAATTACTGTTTTGCGGAGTCCAATAATCTGTTGCCATCCATTTGTAAACGTTTTGCCCGATTCCTCTGTTGCCTTCAATCGGGCTTTTGTAATATGTGCCTTGTCCTTGTCCTTGTAAAGAAAGCGTCCAATTTTTATAGGTCAGGTCCAGAATCATTCCATAAAAAAGTTGCGGAGCATCGGTTTTGTCCAAGAGAATTCGGTCATCGGCATCTATTTTTCCGTCTTTACTTACGTCTTCAAAAATAACATCTCCCGGTTTTGCCCCACTCCAATGGGGATAAGCATCTATTTCCGCTTGTGTTTTAAATATGCCTATGGCTTTGTAAACCAGTTGTGCCCCGTATGGATGTCCTGTTAATCGTTGCCAGGGGACAGCTCTTTCGGGTTCATCCATGAAAACAATTTTATTCTTGTTCCAGCTTACGTTTCCGGTTAAATCCAAGCTTAGATCGGACGTAATCTTTCTATGGAATCCGGCATCAATTTCAAACCCTCTGTTATCGACAACCGCAATATTCTCCAACGGCAAGGCCAGACCTGTATATGCGGGAACGGATGCGTCGCGCGCCGCCAAAATATCGGAACGCTTGTTATAGAAAAACTCGGTATTGAGGTGGAACATCTGATTCAGGAATTGAGAATCGAAGCCGACATTGAATGTCGTTTGTTTTTCCCATGTTATTTTCGGATTGGCAATGACCGATTGGTAGATCTTTGTTACCACATCCTTATTGCTACCGAAGGTCATGCCGGTAGCCAGGCTGTATTTATGGATATACTGGAAAGGATCTCCCGGATCCATACCCATTTGTCCGTATGATGTCCTTAGTTTGAAATAGTCAATTACGGAAAGGTTATTTTTCCAGAAATCTTCTTCGGAAGCCCGCCAGGCAAACAAAACCGCAGGAAAATTTCCCCATCTGCTGTTGGGTGGAAATTTCAAGGACCCGTCTCGACGCAAGATAAACTCGAGCAGGTATTTTTCCCTGAAGTTATAATTTAGCCTTCCAATCCACGATTGCCTTGCATAAATACTCATCTGCCCGGAGTTGGTTTTGTCTTTTTCTCCCCCGGCATCAAGCGTCTGGACAAGATCGGAAATAAAGTATTTTCTGTACGCATCAAATCCGTATATATTTTCTTTTAATTCTTCGAAAGCGCCAAAAATAGAAAAAGCATGATCGCCCAGGTCTTTTTCATAGGTTGCGCTTATGTTGTACATTTTTTTCAAATACCTGAAATTTGCTTCGGTAAGTTCAGGATTCTCCAATCCCCTTTTTCTCGGTGTCAACTCCATACTGGTAATATATCCCTCGGCATTGCGCACCGCGGAATCCCAATTGGGGTAATATAGAGTCCAGGGTTTTCTGAAGAGTTTTCTATTTTGATTGTTCACGTCAAAAGTATAGAATCCGTTGAGGGTGAAGCCTTTTATTTTCTCCGGCTTAAAACTTCCCCTGAATGTTACCTCGTTTTTATAATTGTCTTGCTGATCATAGCCTGCGTCGAAACTTGTGTTTACCACCGGGTTGACTCCTCCTTCAAAGTCAGGGCCCGGTTCCCCGGTCGGCCAGAAAGAAGGTTGTGTGGGCAATGCCATTGTTGCCCAACCCACCAATTGATAAGTTGAGGTGGTAGGGTATTTTCTTGTGGTCATGAATCCTCCGTAATAAACCGACGTTTCCAGCCAATCCGTTACAGGAATGTCCAATTTTAATCTGAGGTTATATTGCTTGTAATTCGTAGATTCCTGGGCGTACATTGCCTGGTCGTTCCTGAAGCCGAGAGATGTGTAATACCTCATTTTATTGAGTGAACCGCTTAAGGATAGATGATGGTTGCTTTCCGTCGTCCATTTTCTCACAAGGTCGCTCATCCAATCGGTTTGCGGGTGTTCCCAGGGATCCTTCCCGTTTTTATATAATTCGACATCTTTATCGGAATAAAGTCTTGCAAGGCCTTCATAATCCTGATAATCGCTGATATATTGGGCGTATTCTCCGGCATTGGCAACTTTCGGCAGAACCGTAGGTGTTTTAAATCCCTGATAAAACCTGTAGCTCATCCAATTGCCTTCCGAGCCGCTTTTGGTCGTCACCAGGATTACCCCATTGGCTGCCTGGGACCCGTAAATGGCGGCAGAGGCATCTTTCAACAGAGAAATACTTTCAATGTCATTCGGGTCTATTTCGTATAAGCTTCTGTCCGGAATTCCATCGATTACAACCAGCGGCCCCGTGTTATCGCCGAGAGTTGTCCTGCCGCGTATCCAGATTTTAGCCTCGTTACGCCCCGGTTCTCCCGAAGGTTGCATAACAATTGCCCCCGGCAAGCGTCCGGATATGGCGTTGGTCACATCGCCGGAATGAACCGCTTGAATCTCTTCTCCGGAAACCGCGGAAACCGCGCCGACAAGATTTTCTTTGCGTTGAGTGCCGTATCCGATGGCTACAACTTCCTGTAGTGTCTGCACATCCTCCAACAGGGTGATCGTGAATGAATTTTGTCCGGCCGTACCAATGTTCTGCTCCAAGTACCCGATATAGGAAACACGGATAGTCGCGTTATTTTCCACGCTTAACGAAAATTTCCCGTCCACATCGGTGACGGTTCCGTTGGTTGTTCCCGCTTCAATAATGTTGGCCCCGATAATGGGTACGCCGGCGGCATCGACCACGGTTCCGGCAATGGTTTTTTTCTGCTGTTGCCTTGCCTCGGCAACAGCGGTTATCTGGCTGTGCATCTCCTTGGGAGAAAGGACGATTTGGGAACCTTTCACCTCATAATTGACATCTTCCGATTTAAAAAGCCGCTCCAATACTGAGGAAATGGCTGCATTTCTTACCCGGATGGTTACCTTCCGGTCGACATCGATTAACCGGTTGTTGTACAGGAAATAATAATCGGATTTCTCCTCAATGGTCTGCAATACCTTTTCGATGGTTGAATTCCTCATGTCCAGCGAAATTTTGGCGTCCTGAGAATAGATGTGTCCGGCTTGCAGTTGAAAAGCAAGCGCGAACAGGAGTAAAAGCGTTATTCTCATAGCAATGGGTGTTTTTTTTAACAAAGCATAAAAAAGGCGTGCTTTTTGGTTGATTGATTTATTATTCATACTTTTACATTGTTATTAAATTCATTTATGGGTTAGTAACCGGTTGCCGGGCGGTGAGGTGAGATTTTCCGCGACGGCAATGCAAGTCATGGGCGGGGGAGGCTGTCAAGCTCTCCCGTTTTTGTGTTTCAATCGGCATTTATCTTATCATAGGCGCTCCTCCTTATTTTTCTGAAAACAGTGCGGTTTAACGTGATTTTATGATGACTTCCTTGCGGGTGAATGTTTCATTGTTCAATTGCCTTTGTTTGGAAATGGAATAGGTGATGGGTGCCGACCGCTTCAACAGGTCGAGGATATCTTCGAGCGTTTCGTCGGTAAACGTGGCCGTGTATTCGTATTCCTTAAGCTTGTCGCCCTCCAGGCGTATATCCACCCCGAATTTGCGGGAAAGCCTGGTGACAATCTTGTCGAGTTTTTCCCGGCGGAACACCATCTTTCCGTCTTTCCAGGCTGTTTCCACATAGGGATCCGCCGTCACCACATGAATATGGCCGGTTTCCAGCCGGAGGACCGCCTTTTCGTTCACCGCCAATGCTTCCGTGGCTTTTGAGCCGGTTTGAGAAGAGACCTCTACCTGTCCGCGTGCCAAAGTAACCTCGTGGCTCGTCTCACTTTCGTACGCATTCACGTTAAATTCCGTCCCACAAGCGCTGACGGTCATTTTCCGGGTTTCCACATTGAAACGGTGTTTCTTGTCGGAAACCACCTTGAAATAAGCTTCTCCGGAGAGTCGCACCGCGCGTTCCTTTTCCGTGAAACGTCGCGGGTAGGTAAGCGAGCTCAGGGCGTTCAGCCACACCTCACTCCCGTCCGGCAGCACGGCTTTTGTCACCATTCCCGGCGCGGAGGTGATGGTGATCATCTCCTGCGGCTCGCTTTTTTTCAGCATCGGCCCTACCACATATTGATGCAGTAAAAAGGCAGGGAGCAGGATGGCCGCGGCTGTCCGCGCAGTGTTCCACGCCTTTACCCGGAAAAGGTCGAAAGCGATCTTCCGGGATAGCCTCGACCAGGCTTTCGCGGTGTCAATTTCCTTTTGTCTCACGAGATTTTCGGATAAGTCGCATATCTCCTTGTTGAAATCGGCCATTTTTACCCTTTTTATATTTACTTGACGTATGAGAGGGAAAAACCCCTATGTTAAAATGGAGTTTTTAAATAAACACCCATGCAATGAGACAGAAAATAGAAAAAAATACCCATGCAATGAGATGTTTTTTTAAAGAAATTACCCATGCAATTAAACAAATTGCCTATATTTGCAGCTATGATAAAAGAGTTGAATATGGTTTCACTGTTTCGTTAACTTTTACGAAGAACTACCCGAAATATATGTTATTGCTGCCGGCACAACTGTCCGATATCCATGCGCTCATCGGCAGATTTGTCGGTTCGGCATCCATTCACCAGTTTATGGGCGAAACCGATCATGATGTTGCTGTCCGGGTTTGGTCGGGACAATACAGCGTGGACAAGGTGGCAACGCTGGCCAAAAAAGATTTTCGGTTGATAAATTTACCCTTTTACATGATTTCCGGGTTACCCGAAATAATCGGCCGCTTGACATGAAACAATTCCAAATCGATGATCCATTTTTGTTCCGGGGTGTCAAGTTTCTAACAAGAACAGCCTTAACACGGAAATTCTCATGGCGTACAGTATGGAAAGGAACATGCCTGCCTGGTCGTGTTCCCTGTGGAGTTCGGGATCATGGAAAAGGGACAGGGCTTCGATACCGGCCAGATCGCGGGTCGAAGCGAAGTAGTGAAGCCTCCCCACCTGCCAACTCACATATTCATGCGGGGTGATCTCCGTCCTTTCACCGAACACCGATCGGAATGAAAGTTCCGTTTTCTTCAACTTTTTATCTTGGATCTTTATCGCTTTCTCTTCCAGCTTTAAAAGGGCATGATCGGGGTATCGCTCAAGCGCCCCCGCGATTTTGGCTTTTTTCCCCGAAGGATCATCGAGGCTTTGTATTTCGAGGAACTCGAAGTAAGGGAGCCGTTCCCCCCACCGTTCGCATATATATTCCCGCAACTTGTCCCCGTCATCCTCCTTGGTCAGATACGACAAGTCCTCATACGTGACCTCATCCTCATTTTTCAAACCGAGCATTTGCCCGTAAGCGGCATTGGTGATGGTGTAACCCTGCGATTCTTTTCCCCACTTTCCGACCATCCTGTCCACTTCCTTGAAGTCGGTGAGATCGCCGTACAACAGATCCGTGAGCGCTTCAATCCTTTGGAACCTTTCCCACTCTTGCGTATCCTCTTCGTCGTGGTCACCGGCAAACGACGCGTCTTCCGGACCCGCATTTTCCAAGTATCGGGTTAACTCCAGGAAAATCGCCGCATTTTCCTGGTAGCTGTTCCCGGCATATTCATCAAAAAAATCCTCCTCGTCATCCTCTTCATCGCCATAAGGGGTATCAAAGGGATTGCCCGCCCCTAACACATAATCATAATTCCCGGTTCCAAGCCTCTTTTCCAGTCTGTTTATGATCATTGCGGCCATGGTGTCGTCCTCCAGAGGGCCCTGCACGAACAGGGGTTTCCCGTTTTCATCGCCGCAACGGATATCGATCAAAGGTATCTCGTCGCTGTCCTCCTCGAGCATGTATTGTGTGATGGAGAGAAAGTCCTTGTGCGGTTCGAAACCGATATCCCCGGCATATTCCCATCCGGCATGAACGATGTTGTGGGCCAGATTGTATTCGCATTCAATCAACCCAAGGTGGGTTGCCAATTTGTTCTTATACTCGTCGAATTCATATTCCGGCAGATTGAATTGGTACAAGGTGTCCTTTATCCCGAGGCATTTCAGATCGACAAGATAGGCGCAATAAGTGACATTTCCGTTCACATGTTTACGGGCTATGGTAACGTGTGCGAGGCCCTCCTCATCCCATCCGTCATTGACAAAACACTTGAATATGGGAAGATTCCGGGCCCTCTGGCGGATATAGTTTTCGGGGGAAAGGATCTGCGGAGACGGCTTCTTTTTCTTTTTCATAACGGATGATCACATTGGGATGAATAACGGTGACTTTCTCGACACAAAGGTAAAATAAATATTTTAAGAGATGGATATTTTTCCCCGCAAAACCCGGGTTATTCTGTTTTTGCACCGGATCAAATGTAAGCCATTCCATATATGAGCGGCAGCAAGGGGAGGTAATCGCCCAACTCATCCCTCAGGGCGCTTAATGCCTTGCTGATATAAGCTTCTACCGTTTTGGGAGAGACGGACATCTCCTCCGCGATCTGGCGATAAGTCATCTTTTCGAACCGGCTCAGTTCGAACACCCTCCGGACATTTTCCGGCAACCGGCCCAAGGCGCGGTGGAGCATCTCCTCCAGTTCGTTGATGGTATAAATCGTCTCCGGCGTATCGGGGGCGCCGGCGATAGCCGAAGCGGATTGCCATTCGGCATCTCCTTTCCGGACGGACTGTTTCCGGAGATAGTCCGTGCAATGGTTCTTCACGCTGGTGATCAGGAGGTTCCGGAAGGAAGAGGTGATTTCGATCTTTTTCCGGTTTTTCCATAGCCGATAGAAAGTGTCCTGCACGATATCCTCGCACGTCGCGGGGGAAAGGATATACCGCATGGCAAACACGCACAGGGCCGGGTAAAACTCGATAAAAAGTTCTTTGAAGGCCTGCTCGTCGTCCTGAAAGGCAGCTTTTCGGAACAGGTTTTCATACCTTGCGTCTTTTCCGTTCATTCCTCGTCTCCTCTCTCTGTATACTCACTTCACCCCGCCCAGGTCTCCCTTGTATCGGGAGTAAGCTTCCCTGTCTCCGCCCATCCAATCGTAACATTGTATAGGAATGCTTCTGCGACATCTATATTCTGAAAGAGCGACCCTTCATGGAATGAGTCTGCGGGATTTTGATCCAATGTGTTATCACAAGAGGAAAGAAGGAAGGAGAGTAGAAATGCAATTAAGCAGTATTGAATGTTTTTATATTTCTTCATATGGCTAATATTTTTATTTTCAATAGAGTTAGCTAATTGAGTCGCCTCCGCACCTCGATTAGCAATTCCTCGATACCGCATAGTCCAAACAAGTTTGTCCTTTTCTCATTTAGCTTAACGGAAATATTCATTCCCCTGCTAATGATTATTTTGAACAGGTCGGTATCATATAAAATGATTGTTTAATTATTCACAAAAGTAGTTTTTTGTCATCAAAATCAGAAATAATTGTTAAAGTGTTCTTCAAAAATTCCTGAATTTTGAATAGATAGAAAAAGATTAAATCCCTAAAATCTTGTTCGCTATGAATGAATCCGGCAGGGAGCGCGCCATGCTGTATCCTTCCCCGATTGGTGCGGTTTCTCTTTGCCTTTCAGGAAGTCCGCATTGGGGATTTAGCCGGTAAAGATACACACGCCATCGGCGCTGAAACGGATCGTTTCCCCCCGGAGGCTTGTTTTTTGATTATTCTGTTTCAATGCCCGAATCCTGCCCACCATTTTGCGGGTATAAGGCGCTGGCGCCTTGGATATGCGATTTTCTTCTGCGGGCTTGGCTTTTCTTTTGTCGATTTGTGTGATACCGCAATCCGTATCTTGTGCTTTGCATCTTTAACCACTTTTGCCGGCACAATTATAAGTTTCAAAGTTACCATATTTTAAAAGGTAAGTTTTAGATGAGTTTTTGTGTCTAAAATTGGACATAAACGATAGTAATAATACGACGAAAGGAGTCCGCGCCGAAGCGAAAACTCCTTAATACCTTGATATTTATACCGTGAACTGTGCCGGGTTCGAACCGGCGACCTCTGCCCTGTCAAGGCAGCGCTCTAAACCAGCTGAGCTAACAGTTCGGACCGCAAAAATATAAAAAAATATGATACCTTCATTATAATTCCAAGAGAAAAGATAAGAAAAATTATGGATATGTTAAGACGATTAATTGGGTATATAATTTCACCGTAAATTGAATAATAGCTGATAAACCGATTTATTTTCGTATCTTTGCACCCATTAGCAATTAAGTTCATATTGGATCTTTCTTCATCAATGTTTTGCTCCGCTGTTTATCGCGGGTCTTCCCATCGTCGAAATCGACATCAAAATCAACTTATTTGTTTAAGTTATCAATCAGTTGCAAGAATGTGCCCATACAATTTAACGTGGTACATCTTGTTTAATATTAAAACATGACATTTAAAGAATTGACTATTGTAGAGCCGGTATTGAGGGCTCTGAACGAAAAAGGACATACAACTCCCACGCCAATACAACAACAGGCTATTGCCCCGGCACTCGACAACCGTGATATCTTGGGACTGGCACAAACCGGAACAGGCAAGACCGCAGCTTTTGTACTCCCCATCATACAACAATTGTATTTGGATAAATCTTATGGAAGGAAAAGAGAGATCAAGGCGTTAATTTTAACACCTACGCGTGAGCTGGCCATACAGATCAATGAATGCCTGAGTGATTATATCCGCTATACGGGTCTCCGTCACTGTGTCATTTATGGTGGAGTGAAACAAAATGCACAGGTAAACGCGTTGAAACAGGGGATAGATATATTGGTCGCTACTCCGGGACGTCTGCTCGATTTAATGAACCAGAAGATCATCAGTCTCCATTCTGTCCGCCATTTTGTGCTGGATGAGGCCGACCGGATGCTGGACATGGGATTTATCCACGATATCAAACGGTTGTTGCCACAACTCCCCAGGGTGAGGCAAACCCTCCTCTTTTCGGCCACCATGCCGGCTTCCATAGCTGATCTCTCACGTTCTATCCTGCACAAGCCGGTCAGGGTAGAGGTGGCGCCGGTATCCTCGGTAGTGGACACCATAGAGCAATATATCTATTTTGTGGAAAAGCCGGAAAAGAAAAATCTGCTGATCAGCCTGCTGAAGAAAGACAAGAGGAAATCGGTATTGATATTTTCCCGCACCAAACACGGAGCGGATAAGATCGCGCGGGTACTCAGCAAGTCCGGAATAGATAGTGCCGCCATTCACGGGAATAAATCACAAAATGCCAGACAAAAGGCCCTGTCCGATTTTAAATCGCATAAAATACAGACCCTTATCGCGACCGATATTGCAGCCAGGGGAATCGATATCAACAATCTGGAACTGGTCATCAACTACGATCTTCCGGATGTGGCCGAAACCTATGTGCATCGCATCGGCCGCACGGGTAGGGCAGGGAACACAGGTACAGCGTTGACGTTCTGTGCCGATGAAGAGAGGGATATGTTAAAAGATATCCAGAAATTGACGGGAAAAACCCTTGTGGTGGCAAGCTAAACAACAATTCAATAAACAAAAAATAAATAAAGATATTTCAGGTATAAATATGGCTAAATCAGTTTCGTATAACAAAAGAAACATAGAAAAGAAAAAACAGGAAAAACGTTTGGAAAAACAAAAACGTAAAGAGGAACGTAAAGCTAACGCAGGCTCCGGCTCATTGGATGATATGATCGCGTATGTGGATGAAAACGGGGTGATCACCGACACTCCACCGGATCCGGTAAAAAAGCAGGAAATCGACATTGACAATATCGTAGTTTCCACACCTAAAAAAGAAGAAATCGACGAGCCTCCACTCAAAGGGCGTGTGGAATATTTCAATCCCGACAAAGGATACGGCTTTATCAAGAATGCGGCCAATATGGATAAATACTTCTTCCATATCAGCGGCGCACCGGCTTCTATCGATGAGGGAGATAAGGTTACCTTCGAGCTGGAACGCGGCAAAAAAGGGATGAATGCCGTGAATATTGTCATTACGGATTAAAGGATAGCCAGAGCGTTTTCCTGTACGGATACGTCTCCCCGTTATCCATGAACACCCTTGTCGCATCGGATGAGGTATGGAAACAGACGATACTTGGTGGACGACGAGGGATCCAGCGTCTGGGCATTGACATATCCACAGCATGATAAGAAAATAAAAAGATATTTTTTCATTGTGCAAATGTAAGAAGTTGTTGCGAGTAGGGTATATTATACATCATGAAAAAATCTTCAACTCTCATCTCCATATCACTGCCAGAAAAAGCCGGAAAAAGGAGCTGAAAGATTCAGGGGTTTTGATGTGACTTCCGTTCCAATAATACGGATACTCACAAGTTGTTTTATTACTGTTCAGCGGCGAATGTTGAGATCAACTCAAATTCTTCAAAAGTCATATTCAGGTCTTTACGGTTTATGGGTTCTTGCCCCATTTCTTTCCTTAACTTATGCTTGTCGATATGCGACAGAGAGTGCTCTTTGCTGGCGTGCCATTTCTCCCGGGATTCCTTGTCTTTCCAGTAAATAAGCACTTTTATTATATCAAAATCGTCCGCCTCCCTGTTGACCAATATATCGCGGCGAATAAAACCTTCTGCTTTACTAGACCTGGAAGGGAGCGATAAATCCTCAAGGACTGCGTGTGTGAGGTTCTTCGCCACCTTCATATTACGTGACATTACATACATAACTGTGATTTTTTAAAACGTTTATTAATTATTATGCTATTTATTGCGGACAAGCGTATCCAGTAACATCTTTAAATTATACCAGCAGGTGTTTTCCTTGTTGATTGTCTCAACCAGAATATCCTGTTCATTCATGGGGACACCTAAAATCCTGAAAATGTCAAAAACTTCCCGTTCCGCCACGTTCACACAATATAGCCTTGTTTCATGTTCGGAATGTTTCATGCAATTATCGCATGCTGAATTTGAATAACTGACCATCACTGCAATTTTTATTTGATCTGACTTAAACAGCTGTCTCCCAGGGGAGCTCCCAATTAAAAATTAAAATTACTCCTCTTCGGTTAATTGTGCAATACCCTAAAATAATGATTTTTCAGTGGTATATTAATCAGTTTTGGGGATAGCAAGCGCAATAAGTAACCGCTTTATCGGATTTACACTGCTTTTCCCACTATATTTTTCCGATGTTCCCTCCTCCTTCAAAAGGAGAGGGGTACAAGGAAGGGGACCTTGGCGTTACTGATATCCTGAGGTAATAAAGCTCGTATAGTTGTTTCGGAGCTTTAAGGCGGCTGCCCCGTAAGGGCCTGTGGGACACATGTTCTCCTCATAAAGATATGAGACCGCACGACTGATGTGCTGCACGGCTAATTCGATAGCCAACTGCTGCTTGATACGGTCTATACCGGCTGGTTCCCCGGAGCTTTCGAAGGTCTCCATGTCTGTCCAGAATTCTCCCTGATAGTTTGTGTTTTCCTCATAGAGTCCTATTGCCGCGCTCTGGTAGTAATCCTCTAAGCGGTCGAGACTGACATGTCCCACGCCAACACCATCTTGCAACATGATGACTTGCAAGTTGCATCGTCCCAGCTCTGCCATGAAATGTTGCAGCTGTATGGGAGATGTCAGGTTGCTGTTCCAAAAGGCGGCAATGGCGACGGGCTTGTCGCAGAGCTGGTGTAAGCTGTCGGAGACGCGATTCACAAAGTTGTCACGGAACGATGCCAATAGCTCTGTGGAATGATAGGCATAGGGTTCGGGCTCATGGGGCAGATACCAGCCTTTAAACGCGGTGGAGGTGCCATACCGCTGATATATCTCACGGGCGACGCTGATGCAGCGGTCGGCATGGAGCCGCAACCAGTCGGCATTGGTCTGGTTACTCCAATACTCGTTATGGAAATAAAGCCCTATATAGACTTCCATCCCTTTCAGCTCCGCCGCATTGAGCAATCGGGTAAGCGCAAATTTAAAGATGTTGGTAGAGAAGGTGTTGGATGTGTCATACCAGGCGTTTTGCTCATAGGCGGTAAACTGGATGATGACGATATTCATGCCTATCTTCCGCATTCCCTCAAACAGACCGTTCCACTGGTATTGTGTCCAGTCTCCCTTGTCCCAAAACGTTACAAAAGAGCCGGTCAACGCCCGTTGAGCGTCTACGGTAATATACTCTGAGGAAGACAGACTTGTCAGTGGCTGTGTCTGGTTCTCGGCGTCATCGTCTCCGCAACCTGATAGGAGGAGGGGTGAGAGGGCGACCATCAGTAAATAGATTTTCTTCATCATTTTCATTATCAATTATAAATTATCAATAAGACTTACATCGTAGTCACTCATTGGTCTGTATCAAGCCGCAGGAAAGGTTCCGTCCCGTCAAGGTCTTGGCGGGAGACAATAGCCGTGACCTCCCGTTCGTCACCCGGAAAGAGTGTGAGGAAATTATCCGACCAGAATGTAGGCCATACTTCCTCGCCCGTTGAGCCTTTGGTGATCATCAGGCGGTGCATGAAAGCCAACCTGTCTGTCGGATTCCTCACTTTGGCTTTGATGATCACATCGTCGTCTTTCGTCAGGACATGATAGGTCAGGTTCAGATCTACTTTCGGCATTTGGGCAATGGCTCTGAAATCATTTTCCCCATCTGCGGAAAGCCAATATATATTCTCTGAAACGATTTTACCGTCCTTGTCCGTCAGAAGCAAGCGCACAAAGTAAACGGGCGTGATGTGTGGGGGCTGGGGAACCGTATACAGTTCTTGGAAGCAATCCTCTCCGATAGAGAGAGATTGTTGTTTCTGCCATACAATATTCATCCCGAAATCGTATACCTTGACATCAGCGTTTAATCCTGTTTGCGGGGTATGGATGGTGTTAATCACAGAAATCATCCGGTTGTGCTCGTTCATTTGTATGTGTAATGGCTCCAAAGCCTTCTTCGCATAGTAGAATCCCGCATTGGGGTTCAGAAACCAGTCGTAGATTTGCCAAAGCACTTGGGGCCATGTGGCATTCAGTTTCCAGAGCATCACCCCCGAGGTGATGTCCCACATTCGGTGATTCGCCGCCTCGTACATCGCCCGATAGCTGCCCGCATTGATATATTGTGCCCAACGAATGTAGTCTTCCGCACTTTCCGGTTGTCCGAACTGTTTCCTGATGGCTATATCATAAGGCTTATAGGCGTAACTCAATGACGGTGTATAGATGGTATCCCAAGCATCGTGATAAGCCCATGTCCTGTCCAAGGGATAAATGGCGGTCCGCTCACCCTTTCCCAAATCGTTGATGTATTTCTTCATGCTGGCGAGAGTGGAGACGGCAGGCACGCCCATCTCATTCCGAAACATCTGATCTTTCACCTCCAACACCTTCTCATAATAGTATGCATGTGGATACCATGTATAGTCCGGCTCGTTCTCGTCCGTCATACCCGTAGGCAAATCGGGCTTCATGTAAGGTGTGAGTTTGTCTATATCCCATCCATGACTGGACGTCGCGATGAAAGGACGCGTCGGGTCTTGATGTCTGATATACTCACGTAAAGGCACATAAAGCTCTTCTCTGACAATGGTTTCTATCTGCATACACCACAATACAAGGCTGGGATGATTGCGGTAGCGTCTCACCACGTCATACATGTTCCGCAACGCCAGTTCCGTGTCAACGGGATTGTTGAATGTCTCCATACCCGGATAACTCGTCCAGCACTGGAAGAAGACTTCCCAAACGAGCAATCCATATTTGTCATACGTTTCCATGACATGCTCTGGGGGCGAGGGCATGTCTTCGTTGGCAATCATGTTCACACCCGAAAGAGCTAACAAACGAGCCTCGTCATACATCCGCTTCTTGTTCATATCAAGCATCATATCTGGCTGTATGAAACCCCCACGAGAGAAAATCCGCTTGCCATTCACCCAGAATATCCGTCCAAATTCGCCATCGATTTCTTTGAGTGTCGAGGTAATCTTACGGATTCCAAAGGTAGTATTAAAAGTGTCAGACTCCTTTCCTTTCGTCTCAAACGTCAGGTTCAGCGTATGCAGATATTGTCTCCCATAACCATTGGGCCACCATAGATAGGGATTACGAATATGGAGTTGCTCGAAATCTTGGGGAGTGAATGCTATCTCGATATTCTGTCCCGCCGGAATTTCCACCTCTTTCTCAAATACAATGGTCCGCATGTCGCCCGGCATCTGTTTCTTATAGGTGTAGAAGTCAATTTCTTTTAACAAGTCTATTGTTCCCCTCAGGATGCCTTTTTGAGTTGAATGGGTCGTGTTCCGAAGCTCGGCGGATACGGTAATATAGGCATTGGTCGTATCAGGCAAGTGTAAGTCTGTAACAATGTAGGGATTCTCTATCTTCACATCACCTGTATAAGTAAGATAAACGTCCTGATACATGCCCATATTCCGGTCCCGCACCACAGGGGCGCAGTCCCAGCCTGCCATAAATTTAAGCGTGACATCACGGAATATCTCCTCTCCTTGTCCTCGTCCGGGTCCAAAAGGCTCAAACATATAGCCCGGAGAGGGGGTGCCAACATTGTCTACCTGATGGATTCTGACCGCTATCACATTTTCTTTCTGATAGTCGACATATTGCGATATGTCGTATTGAAAGCGCAGAAACATACCAGCCATTTCCTTGGCGGAAACGATTTGCCTGCCGTTGACCCAGACATCTGCCCTGTAATTAATTCCATCGAAGTTCAACCACGTGCGCCTTCCTTTCTGGCTGGCAGGAATAGTAAACGTTGTCCTGAACCAATAGGGGTCTTTGAACGGATTATCCACACCGTCCAGATAGCTGTATTTACTCAGTCCAAGCCTTTGATTCAAATCATCAGAGGCGTCAGGTATCCTTAAATCATTTAGGTCAAAGTGCGGATCCGGATAGATGCCTGCCTTCACAAGTGTCCCAAGCACAGTGGTCGGAACCGTGGTCTTTATCCATTTCTGAGGCTCATAACGACGGGAAGAGAGAATATCTCCCGTTTGAGATACCTGTGTGGAGGATATCATTTCCCATTCTGTCAGCATTTGCTTCCCGCCCGGATGACTGGCGGAGGCAGTTATACTTACGAAAATAAAGATGATAATAGGGATAATTTTCATCATAAAGATAATTTTCATATAGGTTTATTTTTCGCTTATGTGGCAGTATATCTTATAGTTATCTATGAGGGACGGGAGCCACTTACAAGAGCAAGCAAGCAGCTCCGATAAAGCCGGCATCATCGCCCAATAAAGAGGGCACGACTGCCGTTCGACGAGCAGGAACAGGACAGATATTCTTATGCAAATATTCTTCCATCGTATCTTTAAAATACTTATACGCATGTGCGATGGAGCCTCCCAATATGACCTTTTCGGGGTCTATGAGGTTAATACTCCATGCCAATGGGACGGACAGATGCTTGCCAAATAGCCGCCAAGTCTGCAAGGCACTGATATCTCCCTGTTCAGCCAATTGGAATATTTGCAGTGACGATAGGCTTTTATGCGCGATGGAATAGTAGATTTCCGAAACGCCATGACCCGATATAAAATCCTCTATATGCCCCTGTCTATAAGGAGACGGCCATATCTCAGCGGCTGTACCAGTGGCACCTTCCCATAATTTTCCGTTGAAAACGAGCGCACATCCCAAACCTGTCCCTAACGTGAAACCGACAATACTGCTACAACTTTTCCCTGCACCAAACATGGCTTCCGCCAGAATCAGGCAATTGGCGTCATTGTTCACATGTACAGGAACGCTGAAATGTTTTTCAAGCTCACCACGCAAAGGGAAATAATGCATGGTCGGCAACTGCGGACATTCGAGAATGATACCTTTGTCCGCATCCACCGGTCCAGTGGAGCCAATACCGATACCACGCAAACTCTCTGGTTTGATGCTGTTTTCCTTCATCACCTGCTGTACAGAACGGGTGATTTTCTCAAATATCAACTCACCAGACAATGTGCTTTCCGTCGGTACCTTCACGGGTGTCCCAACAATCTCACCTTGTAAGTTTATGGCACCGGTAAGAATTTTAGTTCCTCCGAGATCTACACCTATTATTATATTAGCACTCATATCTATCTGTTTTAATTACTTTTTACATCCAAGCTGACTTTTCCTAATACGGCAAACGAGACCAAAGCCGTCGTCTCATCGCCAAGAATGGCAAATAACAAGGCGACAACGGTACAGTCACTATGAAAGACAAAAAGTTTTCTTTACCCCCATTGAGAAAGGCTATCGGCAAATGAATGACCTTCCACGAAAAACCCGAATATCAGATATATCAGAATTGTGATAAACAAAAGAACGGATATCTTTTTTTATTCGTGTCCATCATACTCTTCCTATTCTATCATCGTTACTTTTGCCCCACGAGAGAAACTACCGGCTGCAAAACCATGTCTTTTGGCATATTCGTCAATAAACAGCTGCACTGGAATAATACTATGGACAGAGAAAAGGAACTCATCGGTCTCGTCTATATAGACCGGAAGGATGTTTGGATGATGATGGTCTATCCGGGAATTGGTGATTAACCATATTTTTCCTCCAAACTCCACAATGTCTTCCGCCATTTTCAAACTCTGTTCAAGCGTCTTGCCTTCCGAGGCGAAAAGAATTGCCTTGAACCCGTTTCTCACCATTTCCATCGGTCCGTGACGGAACTCACCGCCTAAGATACCTGTTGCCGCAATGTGGGTCGCTTCCTTAAACATAAGCGCGCTCTGGCTTGCCGTTGAGTATGAAGGGCCCCGCGCAATAATCTGCAACGTATTGATATCGCCTAAGAAGTCGATGGCTTTTTGAAGCCAATGGTCATACCCTAACAAAGATTGTTTGAAATGTGCCTGCAACTGTCGCAGTGCCATAAGATTGCCATTGTTCCACTCTCCCGCCAGATAAGTTCCCAAGATGTAGGCTGCCAATGAAGTCACAACGTAAGTCTTTGTGGAAGTCATCTCCTCCTTTCCACCTTTACAAAGTAAAGCGACATCGGCCTTGCGGGCCAATGTGCTTTCCTCCTCATTAACTAATCCCACACAAAAGACTGTATCTGGCAGTCTTTCAAGAATCTCACGTATCTCATAACTCTCTCCGGATTGGGAAATACATACTAACAACGTACGTTTCTCAAATAAAGAAAGGTTATAATGAAGTAATTCACTCGTATTGATATACATGGAAGGAATACCAAACTGATTGAAAAGATTGGCTGCCGCAAAAGAAATAAAGAAAGAACTGCCCATTCCAGTGAAAATAACCTGCTCTGTCTTACGGAGGGAAAGCGCCTCTTTGATCTGTTTGAGAAGTCGCACACCCTCTTCAGAAGAATAGAAATCCACAAGATTGCTAATGGCAACGGGTTGTTCCATTATCTCAGAAAGAAATTTGTTCATATCGTTAGTACAAGTTTTGTCTTTTTTATGATACTATATTTACAAAAGTATTTGGATTATTTTGCTTTCATCATCCGCATGACCCAATTGCCTTTATTGATGTTCAGGCAATGAGAATAAGTGACATACAGGTGACCGTCTAAGACATATTGGAAAGCGCAAGCGTCATTCTTATAGAGAATAGGATTATTCGCTACCCGCTCATATCCTTTGTCTATGCTCATTGAAGAGAAAGCGTTCGTAACCCAGCTTTGATGTGTATCATCGGCAAACTCCTCTACTAATAGATAATACGTTCCGTTATAATAAGCCACAGAAGGAGCTGCTAAGGTTTTACTGGATGAAAGAACTTCATAGGACTGCTGTACAGGCATGTCGGCAAGATCCTTACATTTCTTCACATGGATATTCCAACGGGGATTTACCTTCGCCTGCTCGGTCCCATTATAGTAGAAAAGATAATAATATCCATCATTCTTATTGAAGTAAATAAAAGGATTTTGGTTCTGGTGTCCGTCAGCATAAGGCACAACGACACGCTTGTTCTCAAAATCTATTCCATTATCACTCTCCGCCATGACGATACGGCTATCTCCGTTTGCCTTTTTATACTCGGCATAGAACATATAAAATTTATTATTGTAAAGAATGACAGTCGGCCAACGGCAATTGGTCGCGATAATTGGATTTCCCTCATACTTATCCCAGTCTAACAGGTTATTACTCCTGGCAATACCAGCCTTACGCAGATGAACATCATTCTGATAGTGGTCAAGACCATAATATCCCCAATATTTATAGCCGTCTTTGTTGGCCTCAACGATGGAGAATGTGTGGACTGCGTCGACATCCCAACCGCATTTATCTCCTTGGATAACCAACTGGTCATCTACAATTTCAGGATACCGGTTACTCTGTCCAAAGACTGTGGTGTGGAATACTACGCACAAGCTGAACACAAAAATAGCTTTTTTAATCGTTCTCATACTTTCTTGTTTTTTGTTAATATTTTAATATTGGTTCCATTCACTTATCAGACAAGCGCCGATACCATCTATTAGGATAAAAGCATACACATTTAACAGTACTCGTATGAGTCCACGTCAAGTATGCCCTACACCATCAAAACCTCTACTCTGTCCGCGCCAAACCTCTTTTGTTCTTCATCTGAAAGTTTTTTCGTCGTAATCAGTTTATCTACTCTCTTTACATCTGAGATAACACCCAAACTTCTTCTTCCGAATTTTGAGGTATCTACCAATAGAACCACCTCATTGGAGATGTCCATCATGACCCGACTGGTTTGCGCCTCACTGATATTAGGCGTCATCAGTCCTATTTTAAGGTCTATTCCATCAACACTTAAAAAGAGCTTGTCTGCCGAAAGTCTCTTCAATGTCTCGTCTGCAAGGGCTCCCATCGTTGTCGCCGCCTTCTTCATCAGGTTTCCTCCGACTATAATGACTTCTATATCCGTATCCAGAAGCTCATTGACGATATTGATGGCATTTGTTATGACGACAAGGTTTTTAAAGTGCTTGATTTCTTTTGCCAGCAAACTGGTTGTTGAGCCGGAATCCAAGATAATGGTATCGCCTTCTGAAATAAGACTGACTGCTTTTTTGACAATCCGCATTTTCTCTTCCAGATTTATCTTTTCTTTCTCGTTCAAAGGCAAACCGTGATACAACCGATTCACTTTGATGGCACCGCCATGTGTACGCCGTAATAGTCCTCGCTTCTCCAAAATCAGCAAATCCTTTCTGATGGTAACGGAAGTAGCGTTCAACTCTTTCGCCAACTCTGTCGTCACAAGGCGGTTATCCCGCTCAAGTAGCATTTGTATTTTGTTCAATCGTTCTTCTTGGAAGATAATATCTCCATTGTTTCCACTCTGTTTTTCCATATCTTTACTATTTAATATCATGAATTAACGAAAGCAAATTTACGATATCTTCTTTATTTTCCTTGCGTTTCGTTTCATTTTTATTAAAATAAAGACTAAATTATTACTCCGCTTCAAGCAGAACCTCATAAAACAGAGCGTCACACGATTATTTTCTCTTAAAACTCCACCCCCATCCTACACCACTGCCGGGTGCGGCGGTCGGCTCATTCTGCATTTGCCAAAGCACCATTTCATCATCCGTAAGTTTCATAATCCTATATACACCAGAGGAGGTAACGGACGAGTTTGTACAATCTACATTGTGGTCTAAGATATATGGATCCTTAATCGTTATGGTCATATTGTCCACATCCAAGATAAATGTACCTTTAACGCCTGCGTCACCAGCGACCTGATGGTATGTATAGTTGACACCTCCATCAAGATCGAAAGTCATTTCGCCGTTGATATCCGGTGTCAAGCGCACGCATTGTCCCCAACTTGCCGACGGCATCCAGTTGTCCGGATAGTTCACCAAATCTCCTGTTGTCTGGTAACAATAATCTGGGAGACCCGTCGATGGGTCTGTGTTATAGACCCAAGTCCGCCCTGCTCCGCCACCCGTGAGCTCTTTCCATACCGGTCTTTCCGATACGGACAAATCTGTGGAGGATACTACATAGGCAGTGTCAATTGAAACAGACTGTGCCGCGTCGCCGTAAATCGTCACATCCACCGTATAGGTTCCTGCAAATGGATAGTAAGAAGTCACCGTATTGCTTCCCGGAGCAATTTTCTGGCCGTTGCCCATATCCCAATGAAAGATATATCCATGGTCAGCGGAAGCCGTAAACACGGGATTATGCGGGTCTTCGGAAGTGACCGTCAGCTTTGGGTTTGTGGGACCAACGCCAATCGTTCCGGTAGACATCTTTTCCGGATCGCACGCTGTCAGAACTAAGACTATCGCAATCACTTGTAAAATATAAATTTCTTTTTTCATAATCAGCTGGATTTCAACATTTGAAGTTCTAATATGGGTTCTGTGCCAGATTGGGATTCAGAGAAATCTGTATCTGGGGAATCGGCAAATATCTCTTATTGTCGGTATATCCCTCCATCAGCGAGCCCCGTCCCGTACGGACAAGATCCCAATAACGATGACTTTCCATCGCAAGTTCCACCCGTCGCTCATGATAGACAGCTTGTAATGGATTTGATTTGTAAGGACTTTCTCCCAGACCGACACGGGCACGGACCCTGTTCAACGGCGTTTGCCAGTCACTACCGTTGTGGACGGCAGCTTCCGCCTGCCAAAGTAAAACGTCCGCAAAACGAATCACACGGATATTCAAACTGGCGGCATCCGTCATGTCAGGTCGCTGACTTTTAGGAAGGGTGCCTTTACGTTTGCAATAACCGATGGTGGGAGCGTCCGGATTGTGCACAGGGTCATAGTTGGTGTAAATAACCTCTTCGTCGGGTGTCCCTTCCCATAGCACATCTCCATGTTTGATAATCGTCCATTCCCTGCGTATATCCCCACTCTCGAACTCATCGTACAAGTTCTGTGTGGGCTGGTCGAATCCCCATCCGCCGTTTCGGTCGTCACGGCTACGATGGTAGATCTCTACCATACTGCCTTCATTCTCGTCGCCCCACTGAGACATTCCGAAATCTTTCAATTGAATATCGAAGACCGACTCTATACCGTTGTCCGTCTCAATCGTGAAAAGATCTCCATAGTTTGGTTGCAAGTCGTATTCTCCTGAATCAACGATTTGCTTGGAGAGTTCCTCCGCCTTTTCCCATTTTTCTTGGAAAATATAGGCTTTCGTCAAGAATGCGGCGGCAGCTCCCCATGTGGCGCGTCCCAATTCAGAAGAAGGCATGTCTTTCTTATGAGGTAAAACAGCCATGGCGTCTTGTAAGTCTTGCTCTATAAATTCCCAACATTGTTCCAGCGTATTGCGAGGAGCCGTATATTCAGATGGTTCTAACACATGGTCGACAATGGGAAACGCTCCGAAGACTTTTATCAGGCAGAAATAATAATAGGCGCGCATGAACGTGGCTTCCGCGATAAACCGCTGTTGACTTTCAAGGGAAATGTTTGAATTGTCCTTAACGCCTTCTATCACACGATTGGCTCTATTGATACCCTCATAGTTTTGTTCCCAGACAGTGGCAAGAGTAGAAGTTTCGGGAGTCGCCCTGAAATGCTCCATATCGTATATATTCGCCTGATCACTATCGCCGCCACCGCCTTTGATGGCATCATCAGAAACCACATCACCGATAGCCCAGTCTAAATATTGGATATACTCCATCCAACCTGCCGGATCATAAACCCCTACCACAGCGTTATAAGCTGTCTCATCACTGGAGAAATAGGTTTTCTGATCGATACTGGGCACATCGACGTCTAAGAAATTCTCTGGATTACAGTACGTAAGCCCTATTATCAATAACAGAGATATTGTATATGTAAAATGCCGTTTCATTTTTGTTACTTTTTTATTTAATGAAAAATTCACTTCTATTGACATATTGTCTCCAAATTAGAAAGTTACATTGATTCCCATACTATAGAGTCTTGGTGTGGGATAGAAACCACGGTCCACTCCGATATCCAACGGATCTGTCCCGCCTCTCATTCCTATTTCCGGATCAAGACCTGTATATTTAGTAAACGTGTAGAGATTCTGGGCATTCACATAGAGCCGTACAGCCATGATTCCAAGTTTATTGATGAGACTTTCCGGAATGTTATACCCCAATTGCACTTGTTTGATTCTCAGATAAGAGCCGTCTTCGATATAGCGGTCAGATTGGAGGATGGAGTTGTTCGCATCCAGTCCGCCCAACCTCGGGAACTTCGGATCATTCTGAGTTCCCTCGCCTTGCCATCTCTTCGTCATATCACGAGAATAATTATATGAAAGATTTTGTGTTGATCGGGTATAAGTAGAGGGACCATTATAGACCTTATTACCATGAACGCCCTGCAAGGTAACGCTCAGGTCTAAGCCCTTATAACCCACCATTCCGTGAATAGAATAGGTAAAGTCTGGTAAAGGACTGCCGAGAAACATATAGTTCTCGCTGCTAAACAAATCATCCTTATTGACAGTCAAATACTTAACATCTCCCGGAGCCACGTTTTTCTGAGCTGTTTGTGCGTTCACCTCATCCCAGTTCTGGAACAATCCATCTGTTTTAAGGCCATAGAATTGGGCTATAGGTTTCCCCCGTATGGTACGGGTAAGATTCGCCGTATCCATAAATAACGCTCCGTCAATGAAAGCATTATTGGCTCCTAAATCTACCACGACATTCTTGATTGCCGTCAGATTCGCACCTATGGAATAAATCACCGGATGGTCATAGTCTCTGTATTGCAATGAAAACTCAAACCCTCGGTTACGCATTTTGCCGGCATTCTGAAAAGGAGGCTCTTGGATTCCTGCCTGCCCCGGCACGGGAACACGAAGCAGCATATCGCTGGTCAGCTTATTGAAATAGTCGATAGAGCCGCTTAGTTTATTTTTGAAAAGCACAAAGTCCACACCAATGTTTGTCGTGGTAGTCCTCTCCCATTTTAACTCGGAGTTACCGGTACTATTGAAACTAAAACCGGGAGTAAACACGCCGCCAAACGAATAGTTTGCCCCTGATGAGGCGAAGGTGGCGTATGAATAGGAGGATACACTTCTCTCATTACCAATCTGCCCCCAACCGACACGCAGTTTCAGGTTATTGACAGCATCCTCAGCTGTAATCGCTTTCATAAACGGCTCCTCTGTGATTCTCCAACCCATGGAGAGCGACGGGAAGGTACCCCATCGGTTCCCTCGCACAAACTTAGAAGACCCGTCAACACGGATGTTCGCAGTGAACAAGTACCTTTCCATATAATTATAGTTTAGTCTTGAAAAACCGGAAAACAGTTTGTTCTCCGTCGTAATACCACGGGCTGCTGCTGCATTGTCTTTCGTCTTTGCGTTATCAATAAAGATGACTTTCGGATCATCACTGGGAATATCCCTCACCGTAGCTTGCAGACTTTTGTACTTGACGGCATAAGACTCCATGCCCATCATGGCTGAAAAGTTGTGTTCCTTGATTTTCCTGACAAATGTCAACGTGTTGGCAAATTGCTTCATATAGGTACTATAAGTGCTATTGGTCAACGAGTTGACATTTGGATTCTGTTGAGCGGAAAACACGTAATAAACAGGTACGTAATTAGAAAACTCATTGTTGGAATACTCCGTAGAATAGCTTGAGCGGAACTTGAAATATTTCAGGAAGTCAATTTCCGCATAGAAATTTGCCAAAACACGGTAGAGCTGATTACATGGATTGTTGTAATCGATGACGGCTACGGGATTCCAAATGTCGCTGAAAGTGGATTTCGAGTAGGAGCCGTCTTCGTTTCTGACAGGCGTAATAGGGTCACGGGTAAAGGTTGTCATGATAGGACTGGTCCATTCATCGTTCTCTATGCCACCTTTATGATTGGTTTTAATCAACGTGATATTCTCCCCTATTTTAAGCCAGGGCTTTGCTTGGAAATCAGAATTAGCCCGAAACGTCACTCGGTCAAACTCCGTCTTCTTGACAATACCTTCCTGATTATAATTGTTCAGACTGAAAAAATAGGTAGCCTTATCTGTACCGCCTGACACAGAGACGTCAATATTACTGACAGGAGCGTCCTTATTCAAAATCGCATCGAAATAATCCACCGTCGGCAAGGTGCGAGTATCCTCTATCAGAATATTCCCGCCAAGTCCCACAGACATCTCGTTTCTGAGGAATCCCCAAGTTGGACCGTCACATACATTATTAGAACGCCACACATTCTGAATTCCATAATAGGCGGAAGCATTAACCTCCGCTCTTCCTTCCGCACCTTTCTTAGTGGTAATGATAATAACACCATTCGCACCACGGGCACCATAGATGGCGGTTGCGGAGGCGTCTTTCAGCACTTGGACCGACTCGACATCACTCATGTTGATGAAATTAATGTCGCCTACCATCATTCCGTCAACGACGTAGAGTGGGTCGGAATTGTTCAACGTGCCGATTCCACGAATACGAACCATCACGCCAGAACCAGGTGATCCTGAGACGCTTGTCACATCCACACCGGCTACCTGACCCTGCAACGCGTGACTCAAAGAAGATGCGGAGAACTTGCCTACCTCTTTCATGTCTACCACAGAGATAGATCCCGTCAGGTCGCTCTTCTTCTGCGTGCCATATCCGACGACAACGATTTCACTCAGCGACTTGTCTTCTTCCACCAAAGCCACATTTACAATCTTTTCATCTTTTATAATGATATCCTTAGAAGCATATCCTACGTAAGATACCCGTAGGACGTTGTCGTTAGAAGACACATTTATCGTATATCTTCCATCCAAATCCGTAACCGCCCCCATACCACTTTTGGGTGCGAACACCGTGGCTCCAACCAATGCCTCGCCTGTCTCCGCAGCCGTCACAACACCGGTGATACTTCTCATGCTCCCTTGTCCCCATGCACCAACGGGAATCAGAAACCATGTAGCCAAAGCTAAAAGGTAGATTTTCTTTTTTAATAGGCTCATAGTAATAACAATAATTATTTAGATAGGACTCGAAAGCAAAGGTAAGTGAACAAAATCAAAACAAACAAATAAAAGTTTCTTTTTCTTTTTATTTTACCTTTAATTAACTTACGAAAGCTTTAAATATGTATATTTTTGTATTTATTTGCATTTTAATCCGCATGCGTTTGCTTTTCACTTTCCATAATAAGCATAGACAAAACAAATGAAATCTGAAAACATTCTCAAAACCATCATTGTACGCGATACTGAAGTTTTGAGGGTACAACGGTATTGTTTTACAACTGAATTCAGTATGCAATTGGATAGGCTACTTCCACAATCTGCTCCTATGAGAATAATTTTATCAGCATTTTCGCAGATATAGTGGTTACGGACCAGGTGTGGCGCTTGACTGGCGGGGACTATTGGAGGTAGATGATAAGCAGACGACCTTTTTCTATAAGTGGTTGTAAGTCAGATGGAACTCTTTTTTACATCAGTGGAGCCAGCACGGGGATGATGAGGCATGCGCCCTTCACCAGGAAGTGAAGAACCTGCTCTTCCATATGCGTATTCATATATAACTGATTTTGTTGAAGATATACCAAAGTATACTGATATACATGAGTATGGTGGTTACTATTATATGGCAAAAATAGCTAATTTTGCATTCTCAAAAATTATTTTGTCAATAAAATTATAGCTTTTGAGAAAGTATATTATATCATCAAATAAAAGAATATGTCATTAATAAACCACTTGAACTGGCGTTACGCCACAAAGAAAATGAACGGACAGACCGTTCCGAGAGAGAAACTGGATTATATTCTGGAAGCAGCAAGACTTGCGCCTTCTTCATCAGGATTGCAGCCCTACAGGGTTTTCGTAATCAGCGACAGGAAGGTGCTTGAAAAAGTAAAAGAGGCGGCTTTCAACCAAAGCCAGATAACAGACTGTTCCCATTTAATCGTCTGGGCTGCCTGGGACAGCTATTCACCTGAAAAGATAGGAGAGGTAATGGTAAGGACGTCAAGGGAACGCGGATTGCCGGATAATGCATCGGAAGAGTATGGCCGGTCGCTTTGGTCTAACTATCAGCTATTGGGCGAGGAATGGCATAAAAACCATACTGCCAAGCAAGCCTATATATCATTCGGATTAGCTATCGCGGCGGCGGCAGAGCAGCGGGTCGATGCCACGCCTATGGAGGGTTTCGACTCGGCTAAGCTGGACGAAATTCTCGGACTTGAAGCATTAGGGCTCAAGAGTGTTGTTATCCTGCCTGTCGGCTACAGGGACGAACAAGGGGATTGGCTCGTGAACCTCAAAAAAGTGCGCACACCCAAAGAAGAGTTTATCACAGTAATTGATTAATGTGTAAATCAACAAATTCAGGGCGGTTCCGGACTCATTGAGATACGGAGCTGTTTTTTTGAACTGTTGCATATTTTGCAATGGTTGTCCAATTTTCCATTCCTCTTTCCTGAAAGATAGTCCGACGGCATTACCGGGTTGCCGTCATTTGGCCCCGCCGAAAAAAAGAAGCTGCCTCGTTTGAATGTAGAGACAGCTTCTTCCCTGATGGTCTTTCGTCAGAAAAAAGGGTCAATCGTCGTCATCATCATCGAAATCACAATCGATAATATCGTCCAACCATTCCCAGATTTTCTTGCCTAACCAATAATTGGGAGACTGATCATCGTCGTCGGTGTAATAAATTTCGATGATGCCGTTGTTGTTGTAGTCGATGGCCTTGCGGAAGTCGATTCCGCTCAATGAGTGTGAGAATAAACGGTTTACGTGGAAATCGACCACAACCCCCAAATTCTCACCCGGGATAAATGGCTTGTCAAATTCCACTTCAAAATCGAATTCCTTATCGGAGGCGAAAATAAACGGGATTCCCATGATTTCGCCTTCAATCCGAATGGTCTGGTTGTACATGAGCGAATTTGTATTCCTGTTTTTCTTCATCTCGAATTCGATTTCCTCGAACCTGGCTTTAGGAAGCTCCAGACCGGCAAGCAGTGTTTTAACCTGCAAAACTCCATCGGCGATTAAATCAACTTCAAACGGGCCCTTCAACTTGATGTCGTCAGCGTAAGAATATTTGCCTCCATACTGGTAAGCCCATTTATGGTCATCGTCAAAATCGAATTCGATTTCTCCCACATTAACCATAAAACTGGTGATACTTACCACATCGTCAAACACCAATGCGCGGGTTTCAGCCTGGGGGGCACTTTTGGTGATTGGCCCATCCGTAGCCCGGAATTGGACGGTTACTTTTTCAAAGTCAGAGCCTTTCAATGTGTCGTCGCTTTCACAACCCATAAAGGCAAACGGCAATGCCATTGTCATTGTCACAGCCATAACTTTTAATAGATTCTTTTTCATAACTTAAATTTTTCAAGAATTGCCATTATATAAGAGCCTTGGGGTTACCGAAAGTTTAAGCGGGCGAAGTTAAAATGCGTGAACAAATGAAAAAGAAAGTGTGGCGTTACCCCACACGCTCGGGTTTTGTTTTAACCGCCAGGAGGTTCATTTTTTGGGTGCGTACAAATTCAATGTAACCACGATGTTGCCGGGATTTTTTATAAAACTGACTTTAGCCGTGCTTTTGGGGGTAACTTTTTCGTACGATTCCACCCGGTTTTTCCCGTTTCTCACGATCGAAACCTGTTCGTATTTATCGGCTTTGAGCGCATTGTCAACTTCCCGGGTAAAACTCTCTTGTAACGATTTATCGGCGGAATTCAATGTCAGCATCTGACGTCCGAGACTTGCCTTCGATCTGTCGAACATCATAATATCAACATTTCCGCCCATATCGCTCAATCTATCATATGTACTCGCTTTTTTCTGGTACACGTAGTTGAAACGCTCGTCCTCCATGTATTTGTCGAACAGTTTCTCGAGTTGTTGGGCCGATGCCCCGGCAACAAAAGCGGTTGCCAGAAATAAGATTGAAAGAATTCTTTTCATATTGTCAGGGTTTATAAGTTATTGATTTATTGATTGCATATGGTTGATTTCCCGGGATAAATCGTCAAAGATCCTACCGGGGTCCATTTCGGTTTGTATCGCGTTTGCTTCAACCACCGGTTCATAGCTGGTGCGGATGATTTCATCGGCCTGCATAAACATTTTGTCGGCGTACTGTCGCGCTTTTTTGGGGTTGGTTATCGCTTTCCCGTGGATGAAAACCGTGTAATCGCCGGATGGTGTTCCGGTTTTGTTTTTGAATGGAACCAAAGTAACCAGCAGAAGGGTAACCGCGGCGATACTTGCCGCGGCAATCCATGATTTCCGGATTGGAAACGGTTTTTTACGGTTCTTTTCTGCCGGGATTTCAAAAACGGGAGCGGCAATTTGTTTTTCCTTGTCGAAAGCGGCAAACAAAGGTTTATATATTTCGTGCCGGGGCAAGACGGCGTTGCCCCGGAAGTATTCCTTCAGCCTGCTTTCCTCTTCGGGCAATGTCGTGCCTTCGAAATAATTATCCAGTATGTTGTCTATGGTGTTCATAAAGCAGTTTCTCCTGTTGTTGATGAGTCAGAATCATTTCGCGGAGTTTTTTCCGGGCCCGCGACAGGTTTACGGTAACGGCATTCTCCGTTATCGACATGATTTCGGCAATTTCCTTGACCTCCATCTCCTCCACGTCCTTCATCCGGACAATGGCCCGTTGCATCTCGGGCAGCACGTCAATCATCCTGCCGATGGTGTTCACCGTGTCGGCCTCCTCCGCCAGCTGATGCGGGCCGGGCGCAGGGTATGTCGCGTTGGCGGGAATTTCCCCGTTGGGTTGCTGTTTTCGCAGCCAATCAATGCACAAGTTTCGCATCGATGCCAGCACAAAGGCCTGCCGGTTTTCAATCATTTCCAGCTGCCCGCGTTTTTCCCACAGCCGCGTCATCAACTCCTGATAGGCATCCCGCGAAAGGCTTTCGTCTTTCAATACCGAGCGTGCCATGCGATACAGCTTATCGGAATAGCACAGGATCTGATGTTGGAATTGTTGAGCGTTCATACACATATATAGACGGGAATCGGGAAAAAACCTTACACCGGTCGGCCGTTTTTTTTCAAAATGCTCGCCGTTTTTGACTCGTCGGGTATCTAAGTTCCGGAGAACAGGTTTTTTACCCTTTCTTCGGCTTCCCGCTGATACTCTTTTTCGATATCCGATAGCGATTCGGTTCTGAAATAAGCCTTTCCGTTTTCCAACACCGGGACATCGCCGTATTTCTTGCTTAACGATTCAATAATCAGTTCTCTCATTTTCGGTAAAACAGTGGTAGGTTCTTCTCTTGAAGAAATGGTAAAGCCCAAGGTGATATAAAGGAATTAACGCCAAGCCATATTGCGAGATGGCTAATGCGGCTTGGACAGCTATTCCCACGAAAAAGAACAACGACGCCAACACCATCGACGGGTAAAAAATGTATTTTATCCACAATACATTCAGGCTGACCAGCAGGATAGACAGGAACGACAACGCGATTGCCGGCCATTCCGAAGGGAACAGCGGCAGCATCAATGCGGCAGGCGGCAGTGCGAATATGGTCGGATAGAGTTTCGGATATTGGCTCAGCAACTCTTTTTTGTTGTCCGGGTATTTCAGGCGCGTGCAAACGAGCAGTTGGAGCATCGCCGCCACGGAAAGGGATTTCCCCGTTACGGCAATATCCGCTTTTAAAAGAAACCAGCCTGTAGAAAGCGCGAAGACGAGCAAGACAACAAGGTACACGATGGGAATTTCGCGCGCCGTGCGTGCCAAAATCGTAAGTTTCAGCCGTAAGACGAGTTCTAGTTGGTGAAAAATCATGCTGCAAAAGTAATAATTTTACGTTTCTTGCAAGCTGTCAATTCGGACTTAATAGGGCATCAAAAACCGCTCTGAACTCTTTCCATTGCAGAAGCATAAGTATTATTCCGACATTGATTAATGCGTCGGCTACGTTAAAAAAACTCGTGCGGGCAGGGCGTGCAAGGCGTTGCGGCAAATCCGCGTTACTTCATCTGACCATTCGCCGGTTGTTGGAATCCGGCATCCCTTGAAACATTTATGTATGCGGCATTTTGGGTATTGAAATTAGGTGGAATTTATTGAGATGAAATCACAGATCCTGTTTTAAAAGCACTCAAGATGATTTATTTAGTGGTTTCCTTGTTTTGAGCGTTATCATCATTGAGCCCATCGTAAGGTTCGACACTATCCAAGTTCTTCTTGTATTCCGCTTGTTCTTCCGCGACCAGCCGGTCTTCCTCGTTATCACCCAAATAATATGATTTCCGCAACCCATGCCGGTCTAAATAATTTTTATTGATATAATATTCTAACTCTGACAGCGTCTGTTTCCGTACGGCTGGTTTCAGTTGGCACTCCCATATTGTGATGACAGCCCATCCCATTGTCAGCAACTTCTTTTTGTTTTGTTCATCCCTCAATTGGTTATTCTTTATCTTCTCGCGCCAAAACTTGCTGTTGGAGTGGGGGATACGTCCATCAATGTTATGCCCGTGCCAAAAACATCCATGGATAAAGACAACCACACCATATTTGCGCAACACGATATCGGGGGTCCCGGGGAGTTCTTTCACGTTTTTCCGATACCGATAACCCCGGGAGTACAAATAGCGGCGTACAATCCATTCCGGTTTCGTGTCACGACTTTTAATTTTCGCCATGACGGAAGAACGCTTTTTTTTATCCCAGATATCCATTGTTCAATCTTTGTTTTTTATTCGGGTGATGCTGTTCCGCCGTCGTTATTTTGGGGTCATTTAATGATTAATTCTCTCAGCATTTGTTTTATATTCAAATGCGTGACATTTCGACCTTTTTCCGCTTGATCATTCACCAGCTCAATCCAGTCCATCAGTTTTCTTTTTTCACTCGTGGGTGTTTTCCAATAATCAGAAAGATCCGTGGCTGGTGTTGAAATGATTGTTTCCACAATTTGAGGTATATTCTCAAAGAGGTTTAAAAATATGCGGGGAACATTCCGGTAAGTCTTCCCGTTAACAGGGACGACCCCTCTTCCTCCCGCGGAAAACAAATCCCGGACATTCGGACAAACAATGGATTCACTGGTTATTAACCAAAGCGCCAATCTCCCGAATTTATCATTGTCGCTCCCGAATAATTCAGGAAAATAAGCCATTGCCTTTATTCTTAAAATGTGCCTGTCTTCAAAAGGGAGATTATTCCAAATTCTAACAATTATATTACTGGCTTTACCGTTATCCTCTTGTCCTATCCACCATAATTCCTCGCCCTCATTTAGCTTGCTCTTGTAGTACTCCACAATGGGTTTTATCGGATTGTCTTTTTTACGCAGGGTATCGTAGGGCATTTGTATTTTATCGAAAATAGTTTCCCCCTGTTTCAAATTCATATCAATCAAATACCGGGGTGAATGCGTCACCACGACTTCGGATAGCACTTCCTCGTAAGGTCGGCAACGGAATTCCATCGGATCAGCCAGCTTTGCGAAAAGCATGAAGATTCTTTCAACACTTTCCACCCTTGTCGTTTCCAAAACACTATTTCCCGTTGTTCGCCAATGATTTTGGGTGGTCGTTTTCACTTCAATCCCGTAATATTTTTTCGCCACGATGTCAGGGAATTTCTGTCCACCTATCAACTCTATGGAGTTTTCAAAAGGAGTCCCGATGGCTAAATCAGTCATCACATCCCTGACATAAGGTTCAAGGCTTCTCCCTAAAAGCGTGGATATCTTTTGAGAGGATTTTTGCGCTTGTGCATTCAGTTCTGAAATCGTTGAACTTAGCAAGAGGCCAAATTCACCGCTGTCGGGGGTTGAATTAACGGATACTATCATCGCTGTCGTTTTTAAAATATAAGTCCCAAACCGCTTCTATCCTTTTTGCCAAATTATACGCTAAAAGGGGAGGAACCGCGTTTCCGATAATTTTATATGCTTGCGAGGGACTTACAATATAAGATCCTTTCCTGTTCTTATTTTCAATCACGAATTCGTAATCAGGCGGAAATGTTTGTATTAACGCGCATTCTCTGGGCGTCAATCTTCTTTCGATTAACCCCTTTTCCAGTTCAGACTCAATTTTGCCACCGTTTTTCCTCGATAATCTTCTGAATTCTATATTTCCATGGTGTTCCGCGCGGATAGTCGGTCCGATTCCCGCAAGCTTTATTTCTGTCTGTCCTTGACAATGCTTGCCCATAAACTTCGCCTTGGAATAAAACTTTTGGGACAAATCATTCGTTTTGTCAGGTTCTCTCAGGTGGCTGAAAACTTCTTTAAGTTGAACAAAATGCTTAAGATTATCACCCACGTTTGTGTAAGCATGGGTTGGCTTCGGATATGGATCATATTTCTCGGAGACAACTTCTTTTTGAAGTTCTTTTAACGCGGATTTATTCAGCGCGTTTTTTCTGATCCCGATAAATATCACACGTTCACGCGACTGCGGAACTCCGTAATCCGCCGAGTGCAAGACTTGGGGATTTAAGACAATATATCCGTTTTCATTGGCGGAAGAAAAATCATTTTGGATTATTTCTTTCACGTTGGAGAGATTCACAAGCCCTTTCACGTTTTCAGCGATAAAAATCTTCGGCCGGGTTATTTCAATGACCTCTTTCATCCACATGTAGAGTTGTCCTCTTGTTTCAACCGTGGGTGTGTTTTTGTTTTGAATTAATTCTCCCTTGTGGTTTTTGTGCGAATTAAAACCGTTCCTTTTTCCCGCGACACTGAAATCTTGACAAGGAAACCCTCCCGTCACGATATCCACATTGTCAGGAAAAATCCTTACTCCTCCTTTATGCATTTTCACCAAATCAACAATGCTCTCGGTATAAAAATCGTCAATGCTGTGTCCTCGTTTTGAAAAATAGTTTATCCAGGCGTTTCTGGCATCAGGTAAAATATCATTGGCGAAGACGGTTCTAAACCTTGTTTTTTTCAGTTGAATAAAACCATTTTCTTGTCTCTTGCCTATAAAATGGGGAGTGATCGATTCGTTGATTGATGATTCCAAAACGGAAAAACCTCCCTCAAAGCCTAAATCCATACCTCCGCATCCCGAAAACAAGGAGAGGACATTCAGCGTGTCTTCTTCTTTCTTCTCCAAAGCTTCGAGTTTCGGCTCCGCATCCTGAATGCTTAACTGGGGTTCTTCAACCATATTTTTCGTCTCCGCCATCCGCATAATTTATTTTAAGTTCTTTTCCATTGGCAAATCAAAAATAGGCATTTTTGAACGATTCAACAAGTTGATCGCATTTTTTAATAAGAACAAAATTTTTGGACAATACCAATTCAACTTCTAACCGATGTGGGGATTAATGTGAAAAAGCCCCCTTTTTCATTTAATTCATGACCATTACCGCCATGTTAATGTTAAAATGACATACCTCTCCATTCATATCCCACGAACCGTAAGACAGATTCTTACGAACCAATTGACGAAACAGGCTTAACATGACACTAGATCCTGTTAGCGAAAATCACTGATGCAACTCAACAATTCTGGATTGAAGCACTTCCGATAAAGTCGCTGAAAACGGTCTGGCCGAATTTCTGTATGTCTCAAACCGGGTCAATCGCCTTACATCGATTCTTATTTTTCCGAAATCGTCGGATGCCTCTCTCTCCAGTTGAAAAACGACATACAGCTCACCTTGGGGTTCAGGGTAGCCCTTTTTCAGTAAATCATTTCTGGAGAAGATTCTCGGGCCTTTGGACGTGAGCTTGAAAATCCTGTCTGTCTCCAGTTCATCTTTTCCGTGAAGGATCAGGTATTTTGCGCGAAGGTGCATGCCGGATAGGGAAAGCGACCCCTTGTCGGTGCCGGTACGGAAGTTGTAGAGATGGTTTTTTAATATCCACTCCAGATGTTCCTCGTTCTTGTAGAATCCGATCAGGACAGCTACTTCATCTGCAAAAACCTTCTCCTTGTCTATGTACTCGGGCATGCGTTCGTGCAGGACATTGTCATCCTCTTTTGGCTCCTTGAAGATATGGTAGGTTTCGTCCGATAACTTTTCACGCTGGGAAGTCCTGTCGAGCAAGTGGTCGATCACCAGGTCGATAAAATCCGACAACCCTTTTATATCCACAGTGTCGGGAGAGGGATTCACCGAAAAGGCCCCTAATCCGGGAATGATTTCGTGAAATCCCCTGAAGGTTTCATCGGTTGCTCCCGGATATAGGATATAGGCTCCTCCCGAACGGCGGATGGCATCCTTATAGGCGTGCATCTTAAGGAGATCCACATTCTTGTAGGTACCTCTTCGTTCGTCGATCTCCGTCTGGTCAAGAGCATGTTCTAGTTCCGCGCCTTCCAGATCGGGTTGAACCGTCTGGTAGAAATTGTCGACCTTGTATTTTGCGTCGAAGTGGATATGGACAATCGATTCGTTCTCTTCCGCCTCTTTCCCGGAAAAGATTTTGGGCCAGATGCTCAAGGTATAGTCAGGCCTGAGAGGAGCGGTCCAGCTTCCGCTATGCTTGTCCTGATAATCCACCCCGCCCTTGAAGGTCCTGTTATAGGAAAACTTGATGCGTAGATCCCGGTTCCTTTTTGTAAAGGTTCCTTCCAGTGCTGTATGTTTCCCCGATTTCAACATCACATTCAGACCGTCATTTGTGGGTTCAATCAGATGTTTGTAGGCCTTGCCATCGAATGAAACGGAATCGATCTCGAATTTCTCCCTCACCAAATCATACAGGGTGAAGAACAACGTAAGCGACCGGTGAAGCACGTCTTTTCGATTCGTCACAAATTGATATAACCAGGCCCGAGTAGGCTCAAGTAGCCTGCTATTGGGGGCAAGTAGTTACAAGTTGGAGCAATTAGTTGCGAGTAGTTGTCAAGTTGTCCCAAGTTCGCGGAAGCAGCTCTGTCATATCCCTTCCCTCGCGCAGATAGTACGGTATCTTCTTAAGCACGTCTTCCAGCCACACCCGGGGTTCCACTGCGGCAGCTTTACATGTGCCGATCAGAGAGTATACGATTGCGGCCCTGTATGCCGAAGCGTCATTGCCACAGAATAAAAAGTTTTTTCTTCCCAGGGCGAGGGGCCTAATATTGTTTTCTATGGGATTGTTATCTATATTTATCCTGCCATCATTCACATACCTGGATAACCTCGGCAATAAGGTGTGGGTGTAGGCTATGGCCTTCCCGGTCCTGCTTTGGGGAAGTACTTCCCGATAATGCTCCATCATCCATTTTTCAAAAGTCAGGATGACCGGATAAGATTCTTTCTGTCTTTTTTCACATCGCTGTTCAGGGGTGAGGGCGGCCCTGCCGGCTTCCTCCTCCACCTTGTAGGGCTTGCGGATATAGCAGACGGCTTCGGTGGCCAGCGATTTGTTTTCTTCTAAGGCGTCACAATATTTTCTTCTTGCGTGGGCCCAACAACCATATAGCGTGATGCCCTCCACTTTCTCGAATTGGTCGCAGGCATCATAACCGTCACTCTGCACGCATCCGCGGAAACCGCCGAGCAGTTCCCGGGCCACGTGGCTCCCGCGGCTTCCACGGTCATAATGGAACATGACGTCTCCCGTGATGGCGTCACGCACGCGCCACTCATAACCCTTGCGTGCCCGGTGCTTTTCGTTGTCTATGACCGGTATCACGCTTTCATCTATTTGTATGTATTCACTCGAGAGGATCTGTTTGCGCAGCAGGTCGTATAATAATTTGAGTTTCTCCACCGCCGCCTCATACCAGCCGCCCATCGTGGAGTCGCTGATGGTTATCCCGGCCTCCCTGTATTGTTGTATCTGCCGGTAGAAGGGGAGATGGCACATGAACTTGCCCGTGATGATGTCGGCCAGCACGGAGGCTCCCGCGATACATTTGCTTGCAGGGGCAAGGGGAAGCGCGGGGGTGAGGAGCACCCTTTCCTCCGGATGCTTGCCCGTGATGTCTGATTTGCTGATTACTTTATGACGTACAGCACGTACAATATATACCCTTGCCGGTATCCTTTCAAGCCGGGAGGTCTCCTCGGTGCCGATCTCCACGTATCCCGTCCTGAGATTCCCATTTTCGTCGGTCACGCCTTCCGGATAGATATTCTCCACCTCCACGGGCAGTTTCGTGATGTCAAGCGGCTTTCGTGAGGGCTTTGATTTCACGGTAATCATTCTGGTTATTTCCTCTGCGGATTCCTCCACCGATTTGGCCAATCCGGCTTTTTCTTCCTCACTCATCAATGGGTTCTGGTCAAACAGCTTCAATTGGGCAGGATCAAGGGGAAGGTGCTTCTCGCTCATCTTCCCGAAGACTTTCTTTCGAAGCCAGGCCAGCTGGTTTTGAAGATCCCTGACAGCGGCGTCCAATTTGGAGATGGAGGCAATCTGGGCAGTTATGGTGGCGGCCTGGGAGGTGGCCGTGGTGTCCAGAAAGGTGATCTTTTCATCCCTCACGGCAACCATTTCACGCGGGCGCGTGACTTCCTCCATTGCTGCCCTTAACTGCTGCTCCACTGTCATCCCCTGATTGATTTTCAATGCTTAAAGATAGCAAAAAACCATGACGCGGACAAGCTTTCAGAGGATTTTTCAGTATTATTTCCGCAATTTTTTCAAGCTCTCGGGACGCTGTCTGCGACTGTCAGGTTTTTCAACGACACCTTCAACGATAAGGACCAGGTCACGCCATTCGATGCCGCCGCTTATGGCCTCTTTCTCCATATGGGATGGTTGGCCAAAGGTGCCGGCCTCAAGCAGTTTGGAGTAGAGCGCCATGCCGCCGGCCTCCCAATGCAACAGCTTGATCCTGTTGCGGGCCTTGTTCATGAAAATATAGACATCCCCGTTGCAAGGGTCGGCTCCCATCGCGTCGGTCACAATCCCGCTCAGGGTATGGAAACTTTTGCGCATGTCGGTGGCACGGTTGTACAAAAGGTACCGCAGGCCGTCGTTCAGGTTAAACATGGCCGCTTGATGCCCGGATGATGGACGCAAGAATAGACTCGCTCATCTCACCCCGGATATGGATCAGCGTTCCGGTGGGAGTGCGCAACTCCACACTCATCTCCCCGGAGGGATGCCCGGCTTTCTTCGCTTTGCTCTCTCGCCCATGCCTGGCCGAAAAACAGGGCATGGGAACCAGGGGGCCTCCGCCTGTCAGCTGAATAAATTCTCCGGCAATCTCTCCCGATCGAGCTTTCGCATAACGGGCCTTACTACTATAAAACCTCCATTCGGGAATACCCAACTCGGCTAGCCGCGTTTTGTAGGTGATGCCGCTCTCTTTGCAATAGTGAATCACCGACGCCACCTCTTCTTGTGTCATAACATACTGCTTTTTCTGTTTTGAATACAAAGGTACAGCTCCCTGATGAGAGACGAAATACGTGGTTTACCGGTCGCTTACGTTCCTTTTTGTAAAGGTTCCTTCCAGTGCTGTATGTTTCCCCGATTTCAACATCACATTCAGACCGTCATTTGTGGGTTCAATCAGATGTTTGTA
>NZ_RDSD01000021.1 GCF_003712195.1 Proteiniphilum sp. X52
AAAAAAAAAAAAAAAAGCCCCCATTAAAACCCAAAAACCAATAAAAAAAATTTTAAAAAAATTTTTTTCAAAATTTTTTTTTTTTCCCCCCCCCCCCCCCCCCCGTTAACACTGATTAACAGACACTTACCTATATTCATCCCTTGTGGAAAAAAGGGAATAAAACCCACACGCCATCTTTTCTGCAAAAGACCGGGGCAAACGCTCATCTTTTTTTTCTCAAGGAACCGAAAACTTGTAAAATCCACCACACTATTTCCCAAAACGAAATATGCGTTTCGCGGTTTTTGCCTGACTTACCTCATATTGCCGGAAATCCGGCATACATTTTTTTGGCCGTTTACGCCGGATAGTTATCACCCTTTTATCCCATTTCCTCCCAATTGTGAGAAGAGGAAACATCTATCTATTCAGAAGGAAGCATCGGTATACAAAAAAGGAGAGAAAGACAGCAACATCGTATATGTCAGGATTTTAACCATCTGTCTGATTATTTTTGATCATCCATAAGGAAATTATTTAATTTCAATACTTTCATTTAATCGATAACAATTCAACACCATTCATTAAAAAACAACAAATCAAGATGAAAAAAATCATTTCTTTCGGTTTGCCGTTTTTACTTCTTGCAGGCATATTTTTATCCTGTAAGGAAGATAAGCCGGTGAACTTTCAACCTTTCGACCCATCGAAAGAGATTAAAGTGACGGGATTTTATCCCGATTCGGGAGGTATTGCCACCCCCATAATTATTGAGGGTGAAAATTTCGGTTCGGATACCACGGGAATGAAGGTCTACTTTGTGGACACGTTGAATGTGAAGCATGAGGCGGGTTTGGTAGGCTCCAACGGCAGGAAGATTTACGCGATGGTGCCCAAACTGACCTTCCTGCGCAAAATGGACATTATTGTGGAACGGACTACGGGCGATGGCAAAGTGGTTTCCGGCACCGGAGCGCGCAATTTTTTCTACAAGACGCAGACGGCCGTCAGCACGGTGGTGGGAAAACCGATGCCTGGAGAAAACAACGTGCCGACCCTCGGAGGCGACCTGACCAACTCTTCCCTGTCCGCACCTTTCGGTATCTGCCTCGATGATGAGGATAACATCTTCATTACCGAGCGAACCTTTGACGGACAAGGTCTTAACGGAGGACAAGGAGCCCGCAACGACAAGAACGAAGGTGTGAATGGCAACCTGCTGATGGCCGACCAAAAAAACCAGTCGCTGATTGTTTTGAGATATGGTTCAGCCAACCTCAACTCTCCCGCTTTTTCCGGCGAAACCAACAATGAAGCGGTCTATCTGCCCGAAGACCAGGCAGGGGGCTTTTACCAGTTGCTGAAGAGTTTGAGCTATGCCCCCCGGCGCCGGCAGGTGATTACCACCGGTACGGGAAATATCTTTCAAAATAACTGGTGGTACTCTTTCGTGGTGAACAAAAATGATCACCAAATCTATTCGGTGCTTTATAACGGTCAACTGGTCCGCATCCATCCCGTGACCCGCAATGTGGAAATCCTGCTCGACAACATCATGCCGGAATACGTGAATGCCCGGAACGGGAAACGCGGCGCCAACACCTGGATAGCTTTTTCACCCATTGAGCCCGATATGCTGTATATGGTGTTGGAAGACTACAATCTGATCAAGCGGTTAGATGTTTCCGATTTGGGAGACAAAGATAAAACGACCTACCGGGGAGAAGACTATGCCGGTCTCACCATGATCGACGGGCCTGTCAACGGACGCGGCTGGGAAGACGGCCTGCTGCAGAATGCCAAATTCTTCTCACCCAAGCAGGTGGCTTTCACCTCAGACGGCAAACTTTACATTGCCGATACGGGGAACCACTGCATCCGTATCATCGACACCACAGTGCCCAAAGAGAAAGCAACGGTCAACACCGCCATCGGATTGCCGCAATCAGCCGGTTTCCAAGACGGAGGACCGGAATTCGCCAAATTTCACTTTCCCATCGGCGTGGCGGTAAACAGTGACGGAAGCGAAATCTATGTCGCGGACAAAATGAACCACGTGATCCGCAAACTTTCCATTGAATAATTAAACCCAAGAAGAGTATGAAAAAAATAATAACTTGTATCGCCATCCTGTGCTGTTTGCACGTAACCCTTGTGCCGGCGCAAAACCGGAATCTGGAAATATCGGGGGTGGTGATGGATGCCACACTCAATGAACCGCTGCCGGGAGTTTCCATTTTTATCAAAAATGCGCCGGGTGTGGGAACCAACACCGATGCCAACGGCCGGTTTAAAATCAGCGCGGCAAAAAACGAAATCGTCGTTTTTCAAATGATCGGCATGCAAACCGTTGAAAGGTTGGTACAAAATAACGAGACCAACATCATTATTGAAATGAAAGAAGACACGCAAGTCCTCGATGAGGTTGTAATCACCGGGTTGACTTCCCAGAAAAAAGTATCCATAGCCGGAGCCATCACCACGGTGGACGTCGCGGAGCTGAAGACGCCGGCCACATCTTTGAACAACATGCTGGGGGGCCGCGTAGCCGGCATCATGACCAGCCTGACCTCGGGAGAACCCGGACAGAACATCTCCAACTTCTGGGTGCGCGGCATCGGCACCTTCGGCGCAAACGCCGGCGCCCTTGTGTTGATCGACGGACTGGAAGGCAGCCTGGACAATATCGACCCTGACGACGTGGAATCTTTCTCCGTGCTCAAGGACGCGGCCGCTACAGCCGTCTATGGTGTGCGCGGCGCCAACGGCGTGGTGTTGATAACCACCAAGCGGGGACAGTCGGGCAAATTGCAGATACAGGGGAGAGGCACCTTTCAGGTAAACCAACTCAAGCGGTTACCCGAATACTTGGAAGCTTATGATTATGCCAAACTGGCCAACGAAGCCCGCGCTTTGTCCGGTGAGTCCGACATTTATACCCCCCTTCAACTGGATGTCATCAAATCGGGGCTCGACCCTGACTTATTCCCCAATGTGAACTGGATGGATGAGATTATAAAAAAAACCTCCCTTAAACACAACTATTATCTAAGCGCCAAGGGCGGAGGAGAAATGGCCCGCTATTTCGTGTCGATGGGAGCGCAATTTGAAAATGCAGCCTACAACCAGGCGGAAGTGCGGTTCAAAAAGCCGATGTCTTATAACAAGATCACCTACCGCGCCAACATCGACATGAACCTGACTCCCTCCACCTCGCTCTATTTCGGAACGGACGGGCATATCACCAATCAGATCAAGCCGGGATTTGCCAACACCAACCAACTCTGGAATGCGGCACGGATGCTTACGCCGCTCATGTTTCCGGTAACCTATTCCGACGGGACATTGCCCACTTACGGGACTTCTGACTTGTCTTCCCCGTATGCCAACCTCAATTATACCGGATACAGCCAGACAAACAACAACAGCAACATGCTGACCCTGGAAGTGAAACAGGAGCTAAAAGGATTTTTGGAGGGGCTGAAACTCTCGGCACAGGTACAATCCCATCTGCAAACCTTTGTGACCGAATCGCGGACACTGGGACCCAACATGTACCGCGCCACCGGCCGCGACTCGAAAGGAAAGCTTATCAAATCGCTTACCCGGAAAGAAGAAAACCTGCAATATCTCAAAGGCAGCAACCACTGGAGAAAATACTATTTCCAGGCCAAAGCGGATTACAATAGGTCGTTTGACGCGCATGACGTAGGAGCCCTGCTCTTTTATTATATGGAAGATGTACAGGACGGACGGTGGGATATAGGAGCTTTCGGCATCCAGTCCATTCCGGCCCGCCGCCAAAACCTCTCCGGACGCCTCTCCTACGGTTACAACAACACCTACTTCATTGATGCCAATTTCGGATACACCGGCTCCTCGCAGTTCAAAAAAGGGCAGCGCTTCGGTTTTTTCCCTTCCGTCGCGCTATCGTGGATTCCCACAGGTTATGAATGGGTCCAGGAAAATCTACCCTGGATCAGTTTCCTCAAGCTGCGCGGCTCCTACGGGTTATCGGGAAACGACCAGTTGGCCGGAGCCATACGTTTTCCCTACCTCACCCTGATCAGTAACAACGCAGGCACAACTTGGGGATACAGAGGCTTTGGTATCACCGAAACACAGGTCGGTGCGGACAACTTGAGATGGGAGGTATCCAAGAAAGCCAATGCCGGAGTCGAGGTTAATTTTATGAACGACCGCTTGAAAATTGTGGCCGACGTGTTCCGCGACCAGCGTGACGATATCTTTATGCCGCGCGTGACGTTACCCTCTTACCTGGGATTGGTGAACCTGCCCTTTTCCAATGTGGGACGAATGCACAGCTACGGATCCGACGGCAATATCGAATACAACCACACCATCAACAAGGATATGGGCTTTACGGTACGCGCCAACTACACCTTCTCGCAAAACATCATCGACTATTACGAAGAGAACAAACTGCCGTACGACTACCTGAGCGTTACCGGTAAACCGTATGGCGTTTTAAGGGGTTATATCGCGGAGGGGCTCTTTGCCAGCCGCGAAGAGATTGAAACCAGCCCCGACCAGTCCGCTTTCGGCCGTGTCCGCCCGGGCGACATCAAATACCGCGACGTGAACGGCGATGGCCGCATCAACGAAGATGACAAAGTTCCTCTTTCTTACGGGAATCAGGTCCCGCGCATGATGTACGGTGCGGGTGCCGATTTCCGCTGGAAAAACCTTACTCTCGCCTTCCTTTTCAAGGGGGCCGCCAAAGTGGAATATTACCGTTCGGGTATCGACATCCAGTATTACGGGCCTAACGCGCCGGGATGGATACCCTTCTACAACGGCGACTTGGGCAATGTGCTGAAATTGGTGAACAATCCGAAAAACCGATGGACACCTGCCTGGTACTCGGGCGACCCCGCCACGGAGAATCCCGATGCCGAATTCCCGCGCCTCTCCTACGGCAACAACCAGAACAACGAACAACTTTCCACGTTCTGGAAGCGCGACGGCTCTTACATCCGTCTGCAGGAAGTCAGTGTAAGATACAAACTGAAAAACCACAAATGGTTGCAAACCGCCGGACTAAACTCCATCGATCTGGAACTGGTGGCCAACAACCTGTTTACCATCGACAAGGTGAAATTTTTTGATCCGGAGCAGGCACACTATAACGGAGGAGCCTACCCGATACCGACATCCTATACGTTCCAACTCTATCTTAATTTTTAAAAACACGAAAGTTATGAAAATATTTTCAAAAACAATAGTACTGTGCGGCATCCTGTTGAGCGCGTGGTTCACCTCCTGCAACTTCCTGGATGTGGATAGCTATTTTGAAGCCACCTTCCAGCAAGACTCCATTTTTCACAGCCAGGCAAATGCGGAGGGATATCTCTGGAACACACCCACACGGTTTCCCGATCCCGGCGCGATCTGGGGTAATTCCTGGACTCCGGGACAGTTTGCTTCCGATGAACTGACCGCCCGTTGGCGTACCACCGAATTCTCGGGCATACGCTTTACCGTGGGTGAAATCAACGAACGAAATGTGCCTTCACGTATGAATATCTGGTATTCCATGTACTCCGTAATCCGGCGTTGCAACATTATGCTGGCCAATGTGGACAAGGTGGAAGACATGAACACGCTCGACAAACAAAAATATCGGGGATATGTGCATTTCCTCAGAGGTTATGCCTATTACCACCTGTTGATGAACTGGGGCCCCTGTTTGATTGTGGGAGACGATGTCATCCCCAACTCCGAATCGGCCGAATTTTACGACCGGGAACGGGCCACCTACGATGAAAGCGTCGATTATATCTGCGGGGAGTTCGGCAAAGCGGCAAAGGTATTGCCCACCTCCGCCCAGCAATCGATCAACTATTTCGCCCGCCCCACCAAGGGCGCAGCGTTGGCGTTGATTTCCCGGTTGCGTCTCTATCAAGCCTCTCCGCTCTTTAACGGAGGTGATGCCGCCAAGCGTTGTTTCGGCACATGGAAAAGAAAAAGCGATGATAAATTCTATGTAAACCAAGTATATGATCCCGACCGCTGGGCGGTAGCAGCTGCCGCCGCCAAATCAGTGATTGACATGCAGTTGTATGAACTGCACACAGTGGAGATGGATACCAAAAATCCCTATCCCCTGGCGGAGAATGTGCCGACCGCCCCGTTTCCCCTCGGCGCCGGCGGAATCGACCCCTACTACTCCTACAGCCACATGTTTAACGGCGAGGGGGTGATTCAGACCAACAAGGAGTTTATCTGGGCTCACGAGTCGAGTAATGTCACAAACTACACCAAACACTGCTTCCCCGTTTATTACGGAGGCTGGGGCGGCATGTCCGTGCCGCAGCGAGTAATCGATTGCTACCTGATGGCCGATGGCCGCGATATCCATAACGCCTCCGAAGAGTATCCCTATGAACCTGATTTGACAAAAACCATCGGTAATGATAAAATGCTGGGCGCATACCTCTTAAAAGGGAACGTGCCCAAGATGTACGGTAATCGGGAAGCCCGGTTTTACGCCTCCATCGGATTCCCGGGAAGTTACTGGCCGATGAACTCCGCCTCCCAAGACCTCACCTACTCCAAAAGACAGATGTGGTTCTCCAAGGACGACCCCTCCGGGATTACCGGCGCCGGCAGCAACATCAACGACTATTGCGTAACAGGGTACGTACCTGTAAAATACATCCATCCGGATGACTCATGGGCGGACGGAAAGGGGAACGTAAAAGCGAACTTCCGCACCTCACCGAAACCTTTCCCCATTATCCGTTACGCGGAGGTGCTGTTGGAGTATGTGGAAGCGCTGAACAATGTGGAAGGTTCTCCTTCGGTGAAAGTGCTGAACGCCATAGGCGATACGACCACCGTTACCGTGACACGCAACACAAACGAGATGAAGTATTATTTCAATATGATCCGCTATAGGGGGGGAGTGGCCGGCGTTACCGACGCTGAGTTGGCCGACAAGAACACCTTCGGGAAAATCCTGATGAATGAACGCCAAGTGGAACTCTTCAACGAGGGATACCGCTATTTTGACACCCGCCGTTGGGGAATCTACCTGGACGAAGACGCCAATTCGTCTAACTGGCGCGGGCTGGATGTGGAAAAAGAACGAACCGATGCCAACAACAACGGTGGATTCTGGAATATTGTCACGATCAATCTGCAAAATATCCGGGACCGGATTGCCGAACCGAAAATGATGTTTCTTCCCATTCCGCACGATGAGTTATTAAAAGTTCCTGCCATGGACCAGAATCCGGGATGGAACAGATGAGGTTGAATATTTTTATCCTATACAAATTATGAAGAATAATATATCCGTCATTCTTGTCACTCTCGCCCTACTGGCACTGCATGCCTGTAATTCTTACGACTTTGAACAAGAACAATACAGAAATGAAATCAATTTGCTGAGCAACAGCTCCCTGATTTACGACCGCCAGGTGGCCGATTTGAAGGGCGAAGGCGACACATTGTACCTGGTTGCCGGGCTGAGCGGTTCCCAGCCATCCGGGAAATCGATGAAGGTCTCCATCATGGAGGCCGATTCGCTGCTGAAGGCATATAACAAATCCAATTTCGATATCGACCACGCCCGCTTCGCCAAGTTGCTCCCGAAAAAGTTTTATTCCATCCCCGAAACATCCAACGTGATCAAACCAGGCGAATTTCAGGTGAAATTTCCGGTTATCCTGAAAGACTTGGAAGAACTCTCTCCGGACAGCATCTATTTCCTGAACTACCGGATTGACCCGGTGGGCACGGATGCTTTCAACGACAACAAGAAAGAGGTGCTTTTCAGAATTTACAAAAAGAATGAATTTGCCACGACAAAAACAAACACGTTCTACAACTACACCTCTTCCTATATCTACACAGGAAGCGAAACACCCAGACGTCCGACCAGTTCCAACCAGGTATTCCCCCTGGGTGTGAATTCCGTACGCCTGATGGCAGGAGATGAAACCTTCGGCGAATACAAATCGGCATTGGAAAAAATCAACCAACGAAGCATCGTGCTTCAAGTGGGTGAAAAAACACCGCAGAATCCGAATGCCCGGAAAGTGACGATTTCGCCCTATCGCACCATCGACGTGCAGACGATGCCCCCCACGGGAGAATACGACAACACATTCAGGATTAACGTCGTTTCCACCCCCGACGGCCGGGCCAACTATTACAAGGAGTTCAGATTGCACTACAAATACCGCTTGACCGCAACCGATCCCTATCGCGAGGTACAGGCGATTCTGCGCCAAGAATACAATCCGAGAGCCGATCTGTTATAATGCGAACCGTTAAAACAAAAGAAATCAACATGAAAAAAAATACTTTATTTACAACATTACTTATCGGTGCTCTCTGTTTCATGGGGATTATTTCCTGTAAACCGGACTATGAAACCGATTTCGAAGTGAAAGAGCTACTTGTCGACTACCACGACCGCGGTATCATCTCTTTTCCCGTCAACGGCGGTGAAAAAGAAATTCCCGTAAAGACCAATCTGCCGGTCGAAAAATGGAATGCTCGCTCCAATGCGGAATGGTGCCGGGTGGAAAAAAATGCGGATAAAGTCACGGTTTCGGCCACAACAAACAACTTGTATATGACACGTACGGCAAAAATCTCCATCGCCTACGGACATCAGGAATATACCATCGAAGTGTCGCAATCGGGCAACACGGGGGTACCCTCCATCACGATCGAGGGTAAAACGGAAGGAACGGTAATCAATGTAACCGACAAGGGAGGTGTCGTCAGCGTGACGGCATCCTCAGAAATGAACATCGATTATGTCACACCGGATTTTGAGAACACCTGGATAAAACTCATCAAGATTGAGCAAGGAAGCGGCAACGAACAGATCATCACCCTGCAAATTGACACCTCTTTTTCGGATCAGGAACGAACCGCGACCGTTACGGTACAATCGTCCGAGTATGTGAACCAAAAGGCTTCGTTCTCCATCGCGCAGGATCCGAAAGTATGGGTTCAAATTCCGTTGACATCCGACATGCTGTCCGCAAATGCCACTCAGGAAAATGACGGACACGGACTTCCCGGTCTGGTGGACGGCGTCAAAAACACGTTTTACCATACGCTCTGGAGCAAGGTATCTCCCGGAGGAAAGCCTCATTTTGTACAGATGAACCTGAACGAGCCGGTTCAATACCTCCGGATTGCGTACAGTTCAAGACACAACGGCGACGGGGGGGGAGACGTTACCCGCGCCGGAATATGGGTCAGTGAAAGCGGAAAAGATGTGGATAGTGAATGGTTCAAGGCAGCCACCGTCACTTTTCCGCTTCCCTCGGGAAGAGCCGTTACCGTTCAATCCGACCAGGTAGCCGTATTCGATACCCCCTGTCAATACATCCGTTTTGTTCCGGAAGCGAGGAGAAACAAAGATCCCCTCGATGCTTCCAACACTTCCAACGGTTGGTGGAACATGGGAGAACTTTACCTCTACACCTTCAGCGAATAAGAGCCTTTAATCAAAAGGATAGGAGGCGCTATCCGCCTCTTATCCTTTTCAACAGTGGAGAGTCGATGAAAAAATTGTTTTTTACCGTTGCAATCTGTTATACGCTTTTTACCGCTTGTCGCTTTTCCCGCCCGGTCGATATTACCCCGCATCCCGTTAACCGGGAAGCGGACATTATCTACCGGCAAGCGTTGAGATTGGCGGAATCAAGCCATGAACTTGATTCTGCCCAAGAATGTATACACCTGCTCGACCGGGCCATTGCCATCGACAGCCTAAACCCCGATTACTACGGGGTAAAAGCCAGATTGCTTACCGAAATGGGATATCCCGGTGAGGCACTCTCCGTACAATGTTACGCCGACTCCATCGGCGCCATTGACGGAACATACCTGTTCCAACTCGGTCTGCTGCAAGCAGTAGCCGAAAAACCCGAAGCGGCATCCCGCAGCTTCAAACGCAGCAACGACTATCTGAATGCCGTTTTAAAACGGTATCCCGACAGTCTGGGCGCATTCATCCTGCAACAGGCGGCTTATTCCCTCTACCAGGGAGAAGATTCGCTCTATATGTCCGACATCGTCGCCATCCGGAAACGGTTTCCAAACCGTCTGTTGGAAGTGGAAATGAGCCGGCGGGTCAAACCGCGCGCACTGATCACCCAAATCAAAATGATTGAAAAACAGATTCTGGAAGACGATATATCCCGAATACTGAACAACCTCAACGACAGCATAGAATCCCTCCAAAATTAAACCATCATGAAACGGTATCACCCCTTCTTTTATCTTGGGATGCTCGTCATCTCATTTTTGTTTTTTACGGCATGTTCGGAAAAAACGGAAAACATACCCCCTTTTCTTGAAATAGGAAACAAAACGGTCTCTTTTAACAACACTCCTTCCTCGCGCGAGGTCACGGTCAAATGCCATACCGACGATTGGAAGGCGACCGTCTCGGAAAATGCCATATCATGGCTCAAGGCAACCCCGCAAAGCCGATTGCTGCGTATCAGCGCCGATGAGAATAAAGATCTGGATGTGCGGAAAGGAGAAATCATCATCACTGCCGGAAACCTGAACGGCACCATTGTCGTGGAACAGTTGGGAAAAGATCCGGCCATTTTGCTCTCTGCCGAAACGTTCTCGCTGTCGGCCGACGGCGGCACCATGGAATTGGAAGTCACCTCCAATATAGATTACGACATCGTGATTCCCGACGAGGCAACATGGATTAAAATAAAATCGGGAACCCGCGCCAACGACATGGTGAAAAAGAATTTTTCCTTCGAAGTGGAATGGAACCTGCAACCGGGCGAACGGCAAACCGAAATCACCATCCGCCAAAAAAACGGCACGCTCGAGAAGAAAGCACAGGTTCACCAGAAAGCACGGGGAAACTATGAAGGCATTTCCGAAAACGACATCAAGGACGATATCAAAGTTCCCGTGAGCCGCGCAACGGCCAGTTCATTCCAGCCGGGCGGCGAAATCGAAAAATCGTTCGACGGCGATTACAGCTCCATCTATCACTCCTCATGGAACAACAGTGGACCCAATTACTTCCCCATCACCCTCGAATATTTCTTTGAGAACCAAGAGAGTATCGATTATCTCCTTTATTATCCCCGTCAGCAAGGGCACAACGGTCATTTCAAGGAGGTGGAGATATGGGTGGCGACGGAAGAGAAGCCGACCCACGAGAAAGTGATGGATCATGACTTCAAAGGCGCGTCCATCGCAGCCAGAGTGTCGTTCCAAAAACCGTTGGTGAAACCCAAGTCGGTGAAATTCATCATCCGTTCCGGACATGGCGATGGACAGGGATTCGCCGCCTGTGCCGAGATGGAGTTTTACCGCAAGAATCCCGACAACTTCGACCCCTTGACGCTTTTCACCGACCTTACCTGTTCGGAACTCAAACCCGGTGTCACGGCGGAAGATATTGTCAAAATATCCAACAACCTCTACCGCAATATCGCCCTCTACCTTTTTAACGACATCTATCCGAAAGAGTTCCGCATTCAGCACTACAAGGCCTGGCCGCATCCCGACGATTGGGCGCACGCAAACAAAACTTCAACGCTCAGCCTGCTCGATAACCCCACCGGAATAAGTATTGCCGAAGGCGAAGAGATGGTTGTTTTCGTGGGCGAGACAGGAGGTTATCCGTTAAACCTCAAAGTGCAGAATCTCGACAAACCCGGCGGTGACGGCTACGGAAACGCTTCTTATTACCCCTTGTCGAAAGGAATAAACAAATTCAAGGCACGCAACAAAGGATTGGCTTACGTCTTCTACCACACGCCCGATTATCAAACCGCTCCTCCCGTAACCATCCATTTTGCCACCGGAAAAGTAAACGGCTACTTCGATTCGCGGAAACATAACGCCGCCGACTGGACCCGCCTGGTCAATGCCGCCGTGGACGATTATTTCGATGTAATGGGCGAACACGCTCATCTCACATTCCCCACCGCCCATTTTAAAACATATGCGGCCAACAACGGCAATCAATTGATCGATGCTTACGATGAGTTGGTGCGATTGGAAAAAGAGTTCATGGGATTGATGAAATACAACCGCCCGACAGTGAACCGCGCCTATTTTCATGCGATGTATCATTCTTATTTTTACTCTACCGCGTACCGCACCGCATACAATATTACCGGAGAAAATGAAAGAAGAGTACTTCTGAACGTAAACGAATTAAAGAAATCTCCCTGGGGGCCGGCGCACGAGCAGGGACACACGTTTCAAACCCGCCCCGGATTCAAATGGCACGGCATGACCGAAGTGTCCAACAACGTCCACTCCCTTTGGGTGCAGACGCAATGGGGAAATCCCTCGCGGATAGAACAAGAAAATCAGGGACGCTATAACAACCGGTACGAGAAAGCCTTCCACAACTCTTTCGTGAAAAACACGCCTCATCCGGGCGAAAATGATGTGTTTTGCAAATTGGTCTCGCTGTGGCAGTTACAGCTCTATTTCTCCAACGCCCGCGGACAAGAAGATACCTACAAAGATCTCTATGAGAAAGTACGCACCTCGCCCGACAAACCCAATGCCGGAGAACAACAACTGGAGTTTGTGAAAATGATGTGCGACGTCACCCGCACCGATTTGACCGGTTTTTTCCGCAAATGGGGATACCTGTCGCCTTTCGACCAAACGATCGACGATTACGGCAACGCCCGCATACTTATCACCCAAAGCCAAATAGACCGGACTGTGGCAGATATAAAAGCGAAAAATTATCCCCTCTTGTCCGAAAAAGTGGAGTATATCTGCGACTCCAATTGGGAGGTGTTCAAAAACCGGCTGCCGGTAAAGGCAGGATCCACGACAAAAAGCGGTAAAACAATAACCATGACCGGCTGGAAAAACGCGGTGGCCTACGAAGTATATGAGGGGGAGAGCCTGGTATTTGTTTCCAACCGCGCCTCGTTTACCCTGGATAATCCGGCCACGGCCCACACCAAAGTGTATGCGGTGGCCTACGACGGGACAAAAACGGAAGCAAGTTTTTAAACGATGGGTATAAAAGAAAAAATAATAAGCATCGTCATTCCGGTATATAATTCCGCCCATAAGTGTCGGAATTTTGGAATGCAACTCATGGAGTACGGTTCGGCATTGTGGAGCGTCTTACCCCCCTACCTCCACACCTTCCGTTTCGCCTACGCCTACCTATACGGTATAGGAGAGATGTGCTGTTTTAAATTCAAGCATGGGTTTTCCCATGCTTGAATTTAGAAACGGGGAAGCCTATTCCGCCGGATTGAACTATAATTCAAAAACCGGGCAGTTGTGGTTCCTCGACAACTATGGTGTGGGCGGTTCACTTGTCAGCCAGTTGACCTGGATTCCCGGAAAAGGGTTTATAGAACATGCGGTGGGAATGGAGGGGTTTTTGAATGAATTAACGGACTTTGCAGGAAGTGACACATGGAAGGATTTCGGACATGGCCTCAACGGTGCTGCTTTTGTTGCCAGAGGCCTGGCGCATTCTACCGGAAGGGCTTTGGACAGAACGCTTGCCTATACCTATTCAAATTCGGCGACAAAAGCTTCCCAGGTAATGTTTAAACTTCCCGGAGGGAATATGTATATACCTACGGGAGTTGTGAAAGGATCGTCGAGTGCGTTGAAAATTGGAGGGAATACTCTCGGACTAATAGGAGTTGGCATGACATTTCTGGAAATAAAAGAGGGTCATAAAGAATTAGTTGGTGAAGGCGGAGTGGATTTAATTATGGGTTTTGTCGGTTTTGTTCCGGGTTGGGGATGGGCTGCCGCAGGCATCTATTTCGGCGGAAAGTTTCTGCTCGAAGCTACAGGAAACGATTTTTGGAATGAACAATGAAAAGCGGATATGAACTGGTTTTATTATTTGAATTATAGAATTTACAAGTTTTATCAGAGAAGAAAAGACAGCACTCCTGCTATAGCCTCTTTTTTTGCCTGTATAACTCTATTGTTCTTAAATATTTTTATAATATTGGCAATGATTGATTTTCTTTGGCCTCTCTCGTACTTCGACAGTAAATACAACGCATTACTCCTTATGTTTTTATTGGCTTTGTTGAATTATTTACTTCTCTACAGAAAAAAGAAACATGTGGACATTTTCCATCATTTCGACAGGAACCGTGAATTGTACCGCAAATGGGACTTATCGACCACGCTCTATATTGTGGGAACTATTGTATTTATGCTGGTGATATTAATCATTGCCGATATACGGAATCACCGGTAAAAAAATACACCGGCGATTGGCTCCGGACTTCTGACCGCAGAATAATTAACGTTTTTTAACATCCCTCCATGCAACTTTTTTGACTTTCCCATCTTTTTAATATAGGAAACAAAAAAAACGTGCTATGGAGACATTACAATTTAAATCGAATAATCAGAAGGAGGGCTTCCGATTATTTTCCACATTGTTACTTCTTATCGGTTTGTCATTGGCTTTTTCTTCTTGCAGCAAAGACGATACCCCTTTACCACAACCCGAAAAACCCGAAAAGATAATAATTATGTTTGGCGTTGATTGGGGAGAAGGCACCCTTGAGGCAACCGTGGACGGTGTGAAAATTGACTCGCGATCCGAAATTGAAAAAGGAAAAACCGTTGTCTTTAAAGCGACCCATTCCAAGTCGTGGGAAATCAAATACTGGAAAATAAACGGAGAAATGATCCGTTCGGTTGCGCCAGATCAAACCTTTGAAAATGTCAAGGAGCACATGGATGTCAGGGTCGCTTTTAAAAAGTGGGAGCCCACTTCAACCGAGTAGGCCGGGGTAACCTAGCGGGGAAGGATATGCTTTACATGGATCAAAATAAAGATAAAGTGCTTATCCTCTTTCTCACATATTTATTGTAGACGTATATTATTGGAATAATGGCTATTATACAGGTAATTGAAATCAAAACAGAATAAGTCAGATTGGTTCTTATCATATTGACTTCCATACCTGACAACTTACTGAACCCGCCAATTAGAAACCGATAAATGGGCTCGTGCACACTCATAATGATCAACGAATTAACCCCCATATACTCAAGCGTTCTATTCTTATTGACCAGTTTTGACAATACAGCCCAGAACAGAATGCCGCATAATGCTATTGGAATAAAATAAATGGGAGATGTCTCAATATCGCCGCTGTATCCATTTTGAACAGCCATAATTTGAACGTGCATACAGCCGACTAATAGTAAGATTTTAAAAACCAATGCAAGATTCGTAAAGCTCCCTTCCCGTTCTTTCAAGATAAACCCTGTTCCATAAAAAACTAAACCAAAAAAGGCCGTATGCAAGCCAAAAGGGAAAACATTCAGATCATACAGTCGCACCAAGGTGCCGATTGTGAAAGATATGATTAAGACTGATAATATTCCTATTTTGTCTTTAATCTTTGAGATAAAATAAAAAATCAATTCCGTCGCAAACAAACAAGGTAAAAACCACAATGGCCCATTAAAATATAAGTGGTTTCCTTCCAAAGTTCCGTAAAAGAGCCCGACAAATTGGTGAAAAATACCATATTCACCACCTCTAAACCTTCTCTCTATGACCACCCAATATAAAAAAGTCACCAGGAAAAACAGCACATAAGGTATATAAACAGACTTAAATTTTGATTTGAAGAATCCTTTAAAATCAGGATATTTATCCGGATTATACAGAAAACCCGATATCAAAAAAAACAATGGCATGTGAAAATTCCAGATAAAGACACGTAACTCAGGTATTCGTGTCACGTGTCCGAGCACCACGAAAAAAATACCAATGCCTTTTAGAATGTCTATGTAATTCTTCCTCATCATGTTATTCAAAATCTCGCCACAAATTATCTTTTGCCTTTCTCGACCAGGACAAAGTCAGACAACACCTGATGGTATAAATCCACCACTTTTTTTGCTTTCTCGTCCCATGAGAGCTGTTCCTGAAGTAACTTGCAATTCAGCGATAATTCTTCCAGCAATGGCCGGTTCTCATAAAACCTATTTAAATGTTCAGCAAAATCAATAATGGATCTTTCAGGATTTGTAAGCGGAATTTTACGACCGACTTTATCATTGACTGTGGCACCAAAGCCACAGGTGTCGAAGCACAATACAGGAAGTCGATTACTTAGCGCCTCCAATACAACGTTAGGGTTATCTTCACTCACGCTTGTGAAGAAAAAAAGTTGCGCTTCGCGCATTGCCTGATGTACCTCGGCAAGGGGTCTGTTACCATGCCACACTATTTGGTCGGAGATTTTCAAATCAGCCGCGAGCTGTTTTGCTTCCTTTTCCTGCGCTTGGTTGCCCTGACCATACACATCTAAAATAATTTGTTTATTGTGGGTAGCCGCCAATGCCTTCAAGGCCAATGGTAATTGCTTGCGAAAATCGAATTTCCCCACCCACATCACATGAAAGCCGTCGTTATAGAATCTTTCCATGGGCACATCGCTCTTTACAAACAATCCTGTTTCGGAAAGCAGCACAGACTCTCTTTTCTTGTATTTTTTTATTGCCTCGTATGAAACAGGGATTGAACTCATCAGCAAACTTGCTCTTTTGAACGCCTGGTTGACCCGATAATCATACTTTAACTGTAATAGATTTATGCTGTTTTTGAGACGATTAAAAAGTTGCAACTTTAAATCCGCACCCTGCAGATAAGCTGCCGGAAATTGTTTCAGGCCTCCGATGGGTCCCCAAACAAAAGGAATGTCCTCTATTTCCCACAGATTGCCCGGTTCCCGGTAACCAATCATATTGAGTTGGTGCAGGATATCTATTTTGTGATCGGCAACAATCAGCTTTGCCATTTCCAATGTTTTCTTCTGCCATTTTTTATAGTGGGCATAGAATCTCCAATCACCCTGATTCCAAGCCATCTTTCTGACTCTCTCCGAAACCGGATTATAATAAAAACGCATATTATCCCTTTGGGGCAAAGTGACAAGAACAGCTTCTATTTCATCCCGAAATTCACCTTCCGTGATGACATGCACGCTGCAATGTTTCGCTAAATGGGCGCACATGTTCCATCCTGTGCCGGGTTCACTGCCCCTCATTGGAGAACAAGCATAAGCATTGATGAGGACGTTTAATTTTCTCATTTCTTTATTGTTTGACAAGTTTTCGTTTAATATTGAATCAATAATCCGCAGGGCAATGTTTTCGGAAAGGAAAAAGAGCTCCAAAGCCTCTTGTTATCCTATCCCACTATATGTAAAACCGTGAGATGCCAATTCTTCTTTATGATAGATATTGCGTCCGTCAACCACCAGGTAATCATCCATGCTTTTTTTCAATCTGTTCCAATCTGGCAGGCGGAACTCTTTCCACTCAGTAGGAATGATGAGAGCGTGAGCCCCCTGTACCGCATCATAAATATCGGCGGCGTAATAAATCCCATTGTTGAGGTATTTACGCGCCTCGTTCATCGCGGCAGGGTCATAAGCTCTTACCCTCACACCGGCCTTCAGCAGGCTGTCTATAAGTGTGAGTGAAGGCGCTTCACGCATGTCGTCGGTTTCAGGTTTGAATGACAATCCCCACACAGCAACAGTTTTATTCTTTATTTCCCCGTTAAAATATTGACTGAATTTGCGGAAAAGAATACTTTTCTGGTTATTATTGACGGCCTCCACCGCTTTTAAAAGTTTCATTTCGTAACCAAAAGCTTCTCCCACCTTTATAAATGCCCGGACATCTTTCGGAAAGCAGCTGCCACCATATCCGCATCCGGGATAGAGGAAACTACGGCCGATACGGCTATCGCTTCCTATACCACGACGTACCATATTGACATCTGCCCCCACCAATTCACAAAGATTGGCCACGTCATTCATAAAACTGATACGGGTGGCAAGCATGGCATTGGCAGCATATTTGGTCATTTCGGACGATAAAATATCCATGAAAATCACCCTGAAATTATTTATCACAAACGGACGGTAAAGACGTGTCATCAATTCCTCTGCCGTCTCGGATTCCACACCGACTATCACGCGGTCGGGACTCATAAAATCGTTAACGGCAGCGCCTTCTTTCAGAAATTCGGGATTGGATGCCACATCGAACTTCAAATTCCGCATTCCACGGCTATCGAGACGGTTTCTCACCAACTCCTTTATACGAAATGAAGTGCCTACCGGAACAGTACTTTTGGTAACAATCAGCAGTGGTTTTGTCATGTTGTCGGCGATATTCTCGGCCACAGTCATCACGTAAGACAGGTCGGCTGTCCCTTTCTCATCAGAGGGAGTGCCCACGGCGATAAAAACTATTTCCATATCGTTTATCACCGAGGCCAGATCCGTGGTAAAATGCAAACGATTCGCTTCAGTATTGCGAATAACAATGTTTTTTAATCCCGGCTCGTAGATAGGAATGATTCCCCGTTTCAAATCCTCTATTTTTTTTGAGTCGATGTCCACACAAGTCACATCTACTCCCATCTCTGCAAAACACGCTCCGGAAACAAGTCCCACATACCCCGTGCCAATAATAGCTATATTCATACGATTATTTCACTTTTTTATTTAATAATATCCAACAGCGCAATCTGTTTTTTAATATTTCTCACAACTCAGGCTTTTCCTCTGCAAATGCTCTTTCGAACACACTCAGCTGATAATAAGGGTTATAATACTTATCGATTATTTCGTGTGATCTTTCCCTCAAGAGGTTCCTATCCATGTTATTTATCCATTTCTCAATTTTAACTCTGAGATCGTTCACGTCATTTTCCTTAAAGAAGAAGCCATTATATCCATCTTCTATGGCTTCGGCTTCAGGCATTTGATTCACCATATTATCGTGTGTGCCCACAGGCGTGCCGAAACTCAGGGAATGAATCCCCGTCAATCCCACATTTCCGGGGGACACACACAGGTCGGACATAGATAGAAATTTGCCTATCACCTCTTCATCGTAGCATGCACCCGTAAAGTACAACCATTTTTCCTCGAGACCTTTTTTTCCCATCTCCTCCAGTATCCCTCTTTCGGGACCGTCTCCCATCACCACAAGATTAGCCCTGGGTTCCTCATTATTTATCTGATGGATCGCTTTCAACAGCATATCCAATTTTTTCACTTTGGTCAACCTTCCAATAAAAATGACAACAGGCAAAGAAGGATTCCCGAAAAAAGGAAACACCTCGTTCTTTTCCAATCCTTTCAGTTTCTGATTCAACAATTTATGGGCATCGTAGTCCAGCGAATTGAAAACGACATATAAATTATCGGGGTTAAATCCATGTTCGATATGGAATTTTTTCGATCGTCTTTCGTAAAGTAGCATCTTGTGTCCAAGTCGAAAAAAAATCTTTTTCAACCTCAACTTGAATCCTTTCTCACGTCCGTACAATCCATGTGCCCAGAAAAAGACCTTGATGCCACGGAGCCGACAGATTGCGGCAGCTATCCAGGTGGATGGGCGGGACATTTCCGAGGTGAAAATGGCGTAATCAAATTTAGAGCCGCAGCATTCGCGTATGACTTTTGTCTGCCAAAGGAGGGTTTCCCTTTTCCACCAATAATTTCTCACTTTATGCAGCCGATGTTTGTGCGATAAAAATCCTTCCTTTTCAAAATCGATCGCTTCAACCCCATTCTCACTGTCTCCAAAGAAAAAATGCATATCCCAACCGGGATGGTTGATCAAAATATTCCATATCGGTCTCCTATAATGAGGTGCTATGTCCGCAAAAAACTTTATCGTTATCATAAAACATTTTTAACAAATTCCTTTTATTGTAATGATGACCCATCAATGATTCGGCATGTCATTTATCTCTTTTCATAAAAAGCGTCGCATGGTTATCAAATCACCATTCGATTTGTCCTCCTCCACTTCAAAGCCGAATCTTTTCCCTATCTTATAAGAAAAATGATTTGATTTGATAAATTTGATGTATAGTGACTCTAAATGTATTGACACGGCATAATCGATCAGATATTGAAACATTTCCATGCCAATCGCCTTTCCCCAATACTTCTTTTCTCCGATATAGGCCCATGCCTCGCCATCTGAATCAGTGATATGCTTGATGCCCAATACCCCGATTGGGTCTTCATCACGCCATACAGAACGAATATAATAATCCTCTCTGTCCTTGAGGTTCTCAAACCATTTTTCTTTCGATTCGCGGTCTGATTCGGGAGTCAGCGTAAGTGCCCTGATTTCCGGATCACTCAACCATTCCAAAGACTTTTCAAAAGTCTTACGATCAAATTCCCTGATATCCACATCAATAATTCTCCTGTATTCCATAATATATTTTATTTTTTTATTGCAAATATGAATTGACGCTTTTGTGCTCTTTTGAATGGCTGCCATTTCAGATAGGTTCCCGAACGCCAAAGCCATTCAAGGGGACCATAGAGGAAGCTTTTGACCCAGTACCGGCTGAGGATGATCTGCCATGTGTATATTATCAGTCCCAAGGCGAAAAGCGCGGCCGCTCCCATATTGCCGAATACCGATCCAAACCCCCACGCCGAGAAAAGAATCGCACCTGTCATATTTTGCATTTCATAATTGGTAAGTCCCATACGGCCATATGGAGTTAGCAAATTCAAATATTTCCTGATACTGTCCACTTGGTAAAGAGTGATAAATCCCATCGCCAATGTTGCTGACAGGGTGACAGTGCCGATGGTGCTCAAAGCCGAGATCAGAAGCGTGTTAAACGGAATGGTGTCCCCCTCCACTCCCAATCTTGACAAGTTGGATGGCACATCCGGCATGAATTTGATGGCCATGAAAATGGCAAAACTACCCAGCAGGAATAAAAAAAACAACCGGACATTTTTCTTCTTTCTGGCATGCACATGCTCAAAAAAACGAAGCCGCCCTACGATAAATCCCATGATAAACAATGCCAGGATCATGTATCCTGTATTACTATACATGAATTGAAATTTCAGTTTATCCAGTGTTTTAACAGTCAGGTTCTCCTTGGCTGATTGAAAGAAGGTTCTACTTTCGGGAGAGGTGTTCCCGGCCGGTCGTTCCGGTATGTCTCCGGAAACGGTCGCTGAAGGCTGTTCAATGATCACATCATCAAAACGTGTATTGTCAAAACCGACTATAAACCAATTTGGAACACCTGTCAACAGCAAACACACCAAAACCATGAGCACCCAATTCTTCAACGGAAACAGGAATACCAGCACCACGCCGAAAACCGCGTAAATGGTAAGGATATCAACGTAAGCAAAAGCAGTGCCGACCAAACCAATGAAAAAGAGCAATAACATTCGCCATAAAAAACGTTTACGAAAATCAACACCTTTCTTCGATGCTCTATCCATTTGAATATAAAAACTGAGGCCAAAGAGGAAAGAGAAGATGCTTATAAACTTACCCCGGATCATCGTATTGGTGAACCATTGAACGACACCGTCCCACCTGGTGGAAAAAGCGGTATCCGGCATATTGCCGGTGGCGTAGCCGAAATGATCCAGCATATGCATAAGAATCACCCCTAATAACGCAAAACCTCTTAAAGCGTCTATAACCGTCATTCTTTGCGAAGGAGCCGGAATAATTTCATTTTCCCTTATCATACCCATAGGTTTATTATTGTTTCAAGCTGTTGTCTCATTGTACGTCTCACGCGATATTAATAGGATTAGAGCGATTCCACGCATTTTCCACCTGATCTGAAAGATACCAGTGATACATCCGTCGGATTCCCTCTTCGAGTTCCACCTTGTATCTCCAACCCAATGATTCCAGTTTGGAAACGTCGGTCAATTTTCTCATTGTTCCATCGGGCTTGGAAGGATTGAACTTGATTTTTCCGGTATACCCCACAATATCGGCTGTGAGAAGGGCCAACTCTTTTATACTGATCTCTTTACCGGTTCCTATATTGATATGGCAATTACGGATCTCTTGGTTATCTCCTCTCAGGTCTCTGAAGTTCACATTCTCCATGATAAATACGCAGGCGTCAGCCAGATCCTCACTCCAGAGGAACTCTCTCATAGGTTTACCCGTACCCCATAGCTCCAGATGGTTTGAAAATATACCGATCTTATTGAGGGTGAAGACAAAATCGTCCATAGTGCTTTGTCCGTCAATCCCCTCGAGGGATCTGCGCCTGAGGTCTTTTTGTATGCCGCTCCAGTTATTCTCTTTCATACATTTGGCCAGATGCATTTTTCGTATTAACGCCGGAAGCACATGGCTTTTTTCCAGATTGAAATTATCATTCGGCCCATACAAGTTAGTAGGCATCACGGCTATATAGTTCGTGCCGTACTGGATATTGAAGCTTTCACACATCTTAAGCCCGGCAATTTTGGCAATCGCATAAGGTTCATTGGTGTATTCAAGCGGCGAAGTAAGCAGATCTTCCTCCCGGATAGGTTGCGGAGCCTCTTTCGGATAGATGCAGCTGCTTCCCAGGAATAACAACTTCCGCACGCCGTGGCGGTAGCTTTCTCCTATCACATTGTTCTGTATCTGAAGATTACGATAGATAAAATCGGCACGAAAGGTATTGTTCGCGACAATTCCTCCCACATAAGCCGCTGCCAGGAACACATAATCCGGTTTCTCTTCGTCGAAAAATCTTTTGACAGCGACACCATCCATTAAATCCAACTCGCTGTGAGAGCGGCCCACAAGGTTGGTGTAGCCTTTCGACAACAGATTTTTCCAGATAGCAGATCCTACCAAACCCTTGTGCCCGGCGATGTATATTTTGCTATTTTCATTCATTGTTGATTATCTCTCTTATTTTCAATTTTTTCACAAATTTCATATCATGCCTGACCATTAACCTGACCAGTTCTTCGAAAGAGGTTTTACGGGGATTCCACCCCAGCAATGTCCTGGCCTTGGTAGGATCACCCAGAAGCTGTTCCACTTCAGCAGGACGAAAATATTTGGGATCAACCTCCACCAATATCCTGCCGGTGGCGGTATCTATTCCTTTTTCATCTATGCCTTCCCCTTCCCAACGAAGTTGGATGCCGGCTTCGGCAAAAGCGTGCGTGCAAAATTCGCGCACGGTGTGCATCTCGCCGGTAGCGATTACAAAATCTTCGGGTTTGTCATGTTGTAGCATCAGCCACATACATTCCACATAGTCTTTGGCATAACCCCAATCTCTTAAGGCATTCAGGTTGCCCAGGTAGAGTTTATCCTGTTCTCCCAGTGCGATACGAGCCACGGCAATGGTTATTTTTCTGGTGACAAAGGTCTCCCCCCTGCGCTCACTCTCGTGATTAAAGAGGATGCCATTCACGGCGAACATATTATATGATTCCCTGTAATTTTTCGTGATCCAGTAACCATATAGTTTTGCCACTCCATACGGGCTACGGGGATAAAAGGGTGTCGTCTCTTTCTGAGGCACCTCCTGGACCAATCCGTAGAGTTCCGATGTGGATGCCTGGTATATTTTTGTTTTTTTCTCCAGCCCAAGAATACGGACTGCTTCCAAAAGACGGAGCGTACCCACGGCATCTGTCTCGGCCGTATATTCAGGCACATCGAAACTTACTTTTACGTGGCTTTGTGCCGCCAGATTATAAATTTCATCCGGTTTTGTCGTTTGGATGACGCGGATCAATGAACTGGAATCAGTCATATCCGCATAATGAAGATTGACAAGCCTGTCACGCCGCATATCCCTTACCCACTCGTCAAAATACAGATGTTCTATACGACCTGTATTGAAAGAGGAAGAGCGGCGTATTATCCCATGTACCTCATATCCTTTTTCAATCAATAATTCTGCCAGAAAGGATCCGTCCTGTCCTGTAATACCTGTTATCAGCGCTACTTTTGTCATATTATTTCCTTTTTAATTTTCAAAATCTTAGTTCTATCATCCTGTATCTATCCGGCATTTTCATAAGCTTTATTACCAAACAGCGTCATAAAAATTATTCTTATATCCCAAATGAAATTCCATTTTTCGAGATACTCCATATCATACTCCACCCTTTTCTCCATTTTCCAAAGTTCGTCCGTGAGACCTCTGAATCCGTTGACCTGCGCCCAACCGGTGATACCGGGTTTAACGAAATGGCGCACCTTGTAATGGCGGATCAGTTCGGAATATTGTTCGGTATGTTTCAACATGTGTGGACGGGGGCCCACCACCGACATGTTACCGAGAAATACGTTAATGAATTGCGGTAATTCGTCGATATTGGTTTTTCTCATAAAGTGACCTATTGAGGTGATACGAGAATCATTCACTTGTGCCTGTTTGCTATCGGATTCACTATTCACGGTCATTGTCCTGAATTTATAACACCAAAAAGTTTTGTTATTGATACCTGTGCGTTGTTGTTTGAAAAACACCGGGCCTTTTGAATTTAATTTTATCAATAGGCCCATGATGGGAAATAACCAACTGCACATACACACAATCACGGCAGCTGAAAACAGAATATCAAAAACACGTTTCTCTGTGCGTAATGTCAAACTGTCCAATGGAATCTCCTGTGGATTAAATATTTCAAAATAACGAGCCGATTCTTTTATTCTGCCCACCCGATTATTGTCATTCCAATATCCTTTTGTAAGCACATACCTTACGCGCAACCCCGTTTCATTACATTTGGAGAGTAACACTCTGGTGTTTTCTTTGGTGAAATAGGATGGATCAGTTACAAAGAGCATGTTCAATTTGTATTTTTCGGACAGAGCGGGCAAATCGTCCAAATTACCCAATGTGGCAAAATCGGACTGTAGTCCTTTACTTGAAAGATAGCCTGCCAGTTTAAAGCCCAAAGAGGGATTATCATTGAGCAACTTACCCAACACCAGATCCGAGTTCCCCGCCCCAAGAATAGCTACCCTCTGGCATGCATGCCCGTTTTTATACCTGTACTGTTGCACTTTGTAAACGAGATAAAAAACAACCACCTTGAACACAAAGAAAAATCCCGTATATTCCACCAGGAATCCCTTGTGATATCCAGTGGGGAGAAAAATCTCGGCCAAGAGAAAGAGAATGGCAAGAAGGATGAGAAACCGTATGCTGAAAGTTTTTACTCTTTCAGTATAACTATCGGTAAAAAAGTAATTTCTGTTCGAATAGATAATGTAGGCCAACAATTCCGAAACATTGGCGTGCAAGATATAGAGGTTTCTTCCCGGAAGATCAATATAATTATACATGGGGCTATTGTAAAACACCATATAAACCGATATATTTAAAAGTAATAAATCGAAGAGAAGATAGAGGAATCTCACTCCTGGATGATCTGTCTTCATAAGTTATGATTATAAAAGAACATAATGTACATTAAACAAAGGCTCTTTGGGTCAAAGGATAGAAAAACAATTCCCTCTATGATTTAGTGCCGTTTCGTTTCACAGTTTGCGATTGCAAAGCAGTAAACGGTGGATTTTCAGCAGGATGTTTGGCCGTATTTTTAAATTTTTCCTTGAGGATTTGGGAGACAAACAAAGTATTTCCCACCAGATATCTCCTCCACATACGGCGTGGTTCACGCACCAACCGGTAAAACCACTCCATTCCGGCGTTTACCATCCAGGCCGGCGCGCGTTGCACGGTACCCGCGTAAAAGTCGAATACAGCTCCAATGCAGCAGATATGGCCGGCATTCAATCGATCGAAATGGTCAAATGCCCATTTCTCCTGTTTGGGCGCGGTCATCCCCACAAAGAGCACATCCGGTTCAACTTGATTCACCGCGTCAATCATGACCTGGTTTTCATCTTCCGTGAACTCCGGTTTATAGGGGGGAGAGTAGCTATATACCTCCAGGCCGGGAAACTCCTTCTCCGCTCTTTTCTTGATCAGCTTCAAGGTAGCTTTCGAGCTGCCAAGGAAAAAACATTTGCCCTGTGCCGCATGCACCCTTTCCATTTCATAACGGAATATGTCGTCACCGGCTATTTTTCTTATTTTTTTACCTTGTAGCAACCGAGTGGCCAGCACCACACTGATGCCGTCAGGCAATAATATATCGCTGGCCTGAAGCGCCTCACGGAAAACGGGGTCTTTTTTAACCGTATTATATGAATGGGCATTCAACGTGGTGATCAACTTTTTGGAAGAAGTTATTTCCTGTAAAGACCCACTGAACAGTTCAAATTGCTGTAACATAATTCTGTGATTTTTAAAAACATTCAAACATACTGTAAACGACACTTATGGCTCCCGGTTAAGGAGTCCAAGAAAAAGTGTATCTCAATGAGGTGAGACAATTATGAAGTTCTTTAAAGCGAATCAGGCCTATATTCGGTTCTCCTTCGAAACTGGAAGTGCCCAGATCCATGTAATCGAACCCCATATCTTTGTAATGGTAGAAACAATGTTTGTACATAAGATTCATGACGCCCAAATTTCTTTTTTCCATATCATCGCCCATAAAGATTCCCTGAACGATCTTTTCATGTCCACGATAAAAAACGCCGGCTCCTAAGACATGGCCGTCACTGTCCTTCACGCAGAAGAAGTCCACAGGCACAATGCGATTCATCTCCAGCAGGTCATCCAATGACATGTGTATTTTACGTCCCTGCTCCTCACGGTTGCGGAGAATCACCCTATACCCTTCTTCCATCGAACCCCTATCGGTCACCATCGACCAGGAGAGACCATGCTTGAGTGCCTTGCGGCAATTTTGTTCCACCACATACTTGGCCCATTTGCCGTCAAAATTCTTTAAGTCAGCCCAATTACAGATATCGGGTGTGGCCATGGTAAATCCGATTTTGATAAACGCATTGACCAGCTTGGCATTCATATTGGTCTGGTAAAGGTCGGGGGGCAATGTGACAGACACCTTCTCCAATCCTTCTTTTCTGACATACTCTTTCAGGTCGGTAAGAAAATTGGATATCGTATAATAAAACTGATGTTCGTGCGAATAATGAAATCCGCCGAAAGGCGCGGAAAAAGGCGATTTAAGGATACCATCCTTTATACCCGCGATCAAACCCATGGATGAATCATCCTCTTTTATCAACCTAACCACTCGGTCACATTTGTTCTCCACCATCCCGATAAACGTTTCCGATATAAACAGATGCGGATCGGAAGTGAAACGTCTTCTGTACTCTTCTTGTGATACTGCTACAAGCATTTCTTCTATTTATTAATAACTTCCTGTAATAATATATCTGGTATTTTTGCTCAAAACAGGGAGCGCGAAATTTCCCCCTCATTTCGTTTATTTCGTTCTGCCATTTCCCCATTTGCTCACGCAACACCGGACCAAACAACCGGCGTTGAATCCTGTCTGCCCAAGTGCGCGCATCATCATAGGAAGATATCCGGAAATAAAATTCAATCATTTTCACACATGTCATTCACAAGCCCGTTGGGACATTATTTTTTGAAACGCTCCCAAATAAAAGGAAAAAACACCTTCATCCACATCAAGAAGAATGAGTAAGGCAGATACATTGGAAAATGCTTCCTGATATAATACATATACTCATTATAGGCAAGTCCTTTGGGGCTTTTCATCCAGGCAATCCGCTCTTTCAAGGGGACGGCGCTGTCTTTCCATTTTTTTCCGTGATCATAATTACACACACCGCAAACATGGGGGGCCAGCCATACCGGTATTTGCTTTTTGACCGCTTGCAGGGAATAGTCGAAGTCAGCAATGGCATGGGTATATTTTTCCGAGAATATGCCAATTTCATCCACCACATCAGCGCTGATCCACAACACATTCGCGTTGGTGAATTCACACCTTTGGGGTTGACTTGCCGGCTCCAGTTTCTGTGCGGTCATTATAAAATGGTTTTTTTTAATAACCGAGCCTCCGTAACTCACCCTACCCTCATCATCCGTTGTGGCACCGGAATAGATTCCCCTCTTTCCCGTGTGTGCAAGCGAATAGGCCTCGGTTTCCAACAGGTGGACAAAAAAATCGGGACACAACACCACATCGTCATTGATGAGTAAATAAGCGTCATATGACTTTTCATCCATGGCCGTTTTCCATGCCAGGCGCATTCCTCCTGCCCAGAAAAGGTTTCCATCACCTTTCAGCACTTTCACCTGGGGGAAGAGTGATTTTACGGCCTCTCCGGTTCCATCGGAAGAACCATCGTCCGTGAGGAACATGTCGAGTTCATATTCCGTCGGGATTGTTGCCTTAAAGAAGGAGGAAAGACAGTCGATCGTCTTAATTTTCCGGTTGTGGCACGTTAGCAAGACTGCTATATTCTGTTTTTGCATATTTCTCCTTTTTAAATAAATATTGTTGAAGGTGTACATACCGGACATCAAAGATTCCACGCGACCAAATCGTCACGTCTCTCACGGACATACTCCTGAATGATTCTGAAAAACAAAGTCCCAGCATCACCATCAGCATAAAATAGTTGAGGGTAAAGCTATTCACATCTTCTATCCAGGAATAGAGCCAGCGGAATGCCACATAGATTCCCAGCATCTTGGCATAAATATTCCGGGATCGGTTGACCGCCAGATACGACGCCCTGAAAAAGATAAATGAGTAAAGAATTACCCCCACGATACCTGTCCAGGTAAAGACATTGGCGAGGCCTATTTCGTTGGTAAGCCGTTCGTATCTCCCGGTCAATTCCGCTTCACGTATGCCAAAGGTGTAAGAGTCATTTCCCCGGGCGGGAGTACGTCCCAGCAGCCAGTAGTCATTAAGGATCGCGGATTCCAGCACCTCCTCATAGAGAAAGGTGCGGGTATCTGCCATCAAATCTTCATCCACACGGTTCCCTTGCGCATCAACACCTTTACCTGTATACTCACCTTTGACATAGTCTTCCGTATTAAAGACATTGAATATGCCGGAAACACCCAAGCCAAAAAGAGTGAGAGGAATCACAAATAACGCGACACGTATCCATTCCATCATCTTCACCGAAATACTTTTTCTGAAATAATAAAGTAACAGGACAAAGAAGGGAATGCCGAATTTTATCACATTACTCCGGGCTCCAAAATCAACCAGGATAGTGAACACTGTGACAACCAACAAAATCACTTTCTGTCGCGTGGTAAATACCGGTAAAAACAGGATCAGGAAACTGACCGGGATCAGGTAAAATCCATAAGCATCTGTCCTGACGATCACCGCGAACACCACAAATAATGGCAAGGCATATTTCATGAAAAATGAAAGTAACGACTGCACGATCATTTTATTGGTTGATGCAAATATCACCACCGGTAACATCAACGCCATGGCATTTCCGATTAACCCTTTCCAGTCCCAATAAATTTCAGCGGCAAACATTCCTCTTATGATGCAAACCAGATTCCATATCAAATAGATCCATACAACAAGCATATTGTCCTGGTTTCTTTTATCGAAGAAATAACGACGGGAAAGGAAGAAAGCTAACAGGATCAGGAAGGAAACAGCCCACCAAACCGTTGTATTATCTAAGATTCCCGCCATTGGTACTCCCGGTTTAAGAAAAGGAACTACAGAATAGACCGCCAACAATAAAATTGTAACCGGGAGAAAATGGCTGAGAATCTGTTTATTTACCCTATTCATTGGTTTTCTTTTAAAAAAATGCTTTCAACATTCTATCGCTTATTGGATGTTACCACATCCACCTCCATAATTGTACCAGCCATTTCACAGTGTCAATAGTCCTTTACACCGTTGGCTTTCATATACCAGTAATTGAGACTCAACTTTCGTAAAAATCGTCTGCCGTTATAACCTTTTATCCCCTTATAGCGGAATCTCAACCAATTCTCATAATAGCCCGACAAGTCAAGTGGATTGAAAACATTTAAGTGACGGGTCAGGTATTTTTTGAAAACCCTAAAACCCTCCTTTTTTCTGATCTCTTCCAACTTCGTGCTTCTGGAAGTTGCATTGCCATGCACCCTGTAGGCTACTGTGGGCTTCTCCATATAATGCAGCCTGTACCCCTCTTCCAATGCTCTTATCACCATGACCATATCCTCGTATATCTTGAATTCCTCATCCAGGAACATCCCTTTCACGATCATTTCCCTCTTGCAAAAGAAAGTGGGAGTATTCAAAAAGACCGGCCATCGGGAGTAGGTCTTCATCTGTTTTTGGGCCGTGGACAGACTTGAAAAGTGGATCAACCCCTCGTTAAGCACCTTATCCCTGATCAAGACACCGTTTTCATCAATTTCTCTGACATCGGAGGCTATGAAGGAAGCCTCTGGAAATTGCCTTGTATAGGTTAGATTATCGTCAATCGCACTATCAATAAGGATATCGTCTCCGGAGATCACTTTGATCCAGTCACCCACCGACGCGCGGACTCCCCTGTTACAGTTAGCCGAAATGCCGGTATTACGCGGTACGGTGATCAATTTTGTCGTCGAAAAACGATCCTTATTTTGCACTATCCAATCCGCGCAAAGCTGAACAGTTTGATCCCGGGATCCGTCATCACTCACTATCAGCTCAAGATTCCCCCAGGTTTGCGCTTTCACGCTTTCGAGAGCCTCGATTACATACCTTGCGCTGTTGTATGTGATAATGATCACCGATACCAATGGATTGTCCGTTACTTTCATAACTATTTATTTTCTTTTGATTTTTCGTATAAAATTTTGAGCGAGATCCTTTATCCCTATCCTTTTCTCCAGTTCGCGGAATGAGTACCACGAGGAGATGGCAATTAGCCATATGCCCATCAAATAACTATAAGGACGTCCGATAAAATTCACCACCACAAAAGTGAGTAAAGCCAAAAGGAATTGTATTGTAAAAATCTTTTTGAAAACAGAATCAAACGAGAAATTATATTTCACTTTCGCAATGATGAATACCTGTATAAGATAAACCATATAGGAAACCATAAACGCAAATCCCAACCCATCCAATCCTCCCCGGCGAAAACCAAGAACGCCAAAGACCAGCATATACAAACTGCCTCCCAATTCATTCCAGAAGTACAGTTTTCCCTCACCTTTGGCCAGAAACACAAAGGCGATAGCCCAGCTGACAGCTTTGAAAAAAACCCCCAGTGCCGCCCAGTAAATCATGCCGGAGATGACCAAAAACTCCGAGGAATACAAGATCAAAACTGCTAAATTCACAAATACCAGAAAAACAATGAGGATAGGAGCCAAAAGGAGCAGTGCTATTTCGGATTGCTGGTTGATGCTCTCCCTGCATAGGGCGTTATCTGTGGCAACTCGCGACAAACCGGGAAAGTAATCGGTTCCCATTGCTGTGAAGACCATCCCCACATAAGTGTTGATCAAGGTAAAACCGGCAGTATAAAAACCCACATCATCCACACCACCGGCATGATTGATATAGATCCTGACCAAATAGCCGGTGATCAAGGCAACCAATCCGCTCAGGCTGATTATAAAACCGGTTCCCATCATACTTTTCCCCTCAGCAATGGTTTTCTCCCCCGAGACTGTTACTTTCTCCAGTTTGATCTTCCGGGCGAAATACCATGCGAAAAAGAATGTAAGGAATGCCGTGATAATAATAACAGGCACAATCCCATCCATTCCAAACAGATAGTACAATGGAACAGTCACAAACAACCCCACCAGGCTTCCGTACAGATTGGCCTTTGCCAGATGCTGTATCCGACGCAATGCTTGCAGCGTCACCAATTCCCCTGTAGCCAATTGATTCAGGAGCAATGTGACGGAGATCCAGATAAAAGAGAGCGTGTATTCCCTATTTCCGAAGGTGACCTCGCTCAACCAAGGAGAAAAGACCAACGTGACCAACGCGCCCAGCATTCCTGAGATCCATACCATACGACGTAAAACGGTGACAACGGTGGAAATACGTTTCTCATCACCGGTATTAGCCGCCTCGGAAATACTTTTGACGGCGATCGTGCCCAGTCCAAAATTGGTCAGTCCGTTCACCAAACCGGTTGTGGTGGTAAGTAATCCCACAACCCCCATGCCGGTCGGCCCCAATAATACCGCCACAAACTTGGAACGTATGATCGAAATCAATATCTGGAAGACCTGTACTCCACCAAAAACTGAAGTAGCCTTCATGATCTGCCGGTATGAATCTTTCTTTCCTGTCATTTTTTTATACGAATGCGTCAACAAAAAGCGTTCACAGCATCCACAATTGTTTTTACTTCTTCGTCGGTGATCACCGCACTTATTGGCAAACTCAACACCTCTGCATGTATCTTCTCTGTAATCGGGAATGAAAAATTGTTCCAGTCACTATATGCCTTTTGTTTATGAGGTGGGATCGGATAATGGATCAGTGTCTGTATTCCCTTTTCCCGGAGGTAGCGCTGCAATTCGTCTCGTCTTGCCGAGCGAATGATAAACAGATGAAACACATGCGCGTTCCAATCATTGACCACCGGCAATGTGATATCGGGATGGGTGATATGTTCCAGATAATAGGAAGCCACCTCTCTCCTGCGGGCTGTTTCACTATCGAGATGTGCCAATTTCACATCCAGCACGGCAGCTTGCAATTCATCCAGCCGACTGTTATATCCTTGATAATCGAATCGGTATTTCACTGATGAGCCATAGTTGGCAAGGTTTCTCACTACTTCGCCAAGTACCTTGTCATTGGTGGTGACGGCTCCGGCATCACCCAGTGCTCCCAGGTTTTTACCCGGATAAAAACTGTGTCCCGCGGCATCGCCCAATGCGCCGGTTTTCTTCCCGTTAAATTCACAACCATGTGCTTGAGCATTGTCCTCAATGAGTTTTAAACCATATTGTTCACAAAGGTTACCGATCTTATCAGTATAAGCACATTGTCCATAGAGATGGACGATCATGATCCCTTTTGTCTTTGAAGTAATTGCTGCCTCGATTTTTCGGTCGTCGATCTGGTAGGTAGTCATATCCGGTTCCACCAGCACAGGCACCAACCCGTTATCAGAAATGGCAAGAATAGAAGCGATATAGGTATTGGCAGGGACAATGATCTCATCACCCGGATGCATTACCCCTAATTCCATGTAAGAGCGCAAAATAATCCGCAAGGCATCCAGCCCGTTGGCTACCCCCACGCAGTAATCGGTTCCGGTATATTCGGCGTAGCTTTTCTCGAACCGCTTCACCTCTTCTCCCAACAAATACCAGCCGGCATCAATCACACGTGACACGGCATCATGGATTTCCGGAGCGTATTGTCGCGTTATTTTTTGTATATCAAGAAATTTTATCATCTCCATTCTTGTACGCTAAAAATTGATTGTAGTCCCTGATATAATCACCGGCATCGTATAAGTGCGATGCCAGCACCAGACATACCGATCCCGATGAAAATCCGATCTCCCCGGCCCATATGCCAGGCGGAATATATAGCCCGAGATAGGGCCGGTTCAGAGTCACGGTTCGTTTTGTCTTTCCGTCATCGAGGATGATATCGAATGCGCCGCTCACCGCCACCAGGAACTGATGGCACTCTTTGTGCGCGTGCGCTCCCCGATCCTCGCCTCCGGGTATGTCGTAAAGATAAAAAACACGATTGACCTCGAACGGGATGGATTTTCCATTTTCAATCACACTGATATTACCTTTTTCGTGTTGATGCTTGCCTATTTCAATGATAGAGCAATCATAAATAGTCGGTTTATTCATTGCGGATTTTCTTTAAATGATTTGTAATCATAAATATAATCCGACAAGTCGAATTTTGTGGATGCCAGCACCAAGGCCACCGAATTGGTGGAAAAATTCTGCATCTGTCTCCATACTCCTTTAGGAACATACAATCCATAATAGGAGCGGTTCAGGGAGAATAGTTTTCTCGATTTGCCGTCATCCATCAACACTTCGAAACTTCCGGATAATGCCACAATAAACTCCTGTGTGTTTCTGTAGGCATGACCGCCTCTCACCTCCCCCCCCGGCACATCATAAATCCAATAAGTACGTTCAATTTTGAATGGAATATGATTGTTCTGTTCAATGACAGAGAGATTTCCTCTTCTGTCAAAATTCTTGGGAAGTTGAATAATTTCCGCTTCATTGAATATCATCTTGCAACTCCTTTAAAACACATGTTAAACATCCACCATTCACACAACAAAAAAAAGACAACACATTTTAAAAAAAGGACATCGCTCCCTCGTCAATTGCAAGCCAATCATGCATATCCATACCCATATTTCTTATAAAGGCTATACCGGTAGGACGCTTTATTTAGATCCACAGAATTGAGTATGAAATACATCCTCTTGAGTTTGTTCTCATTAAAATACCTGTCAGCGTCTTCCACGAACTTTTTCGGAGTGACACCGGCGCGGGTGACAAACAGATTCACATCGGCAATGCGGTTCAGTAAAAAGCCGTCGGAAACCATTCCTATGGGTGCTGTGTCGATAATGATAAAATCATATTCACATTTGAGAGCACTGATCAATTCATCCAGCTCCGGCTTAGCCAATAACTCATTCGGATTGGGAGGGACGGATCCCGCAGTGATGACGGATAAGTTGGGATGAATGCCCGATGGCCTTATCAGCTCCTCCTTATCCATATAGCCCGAGAGGTAGAGTGTCATACCCTGCCTGCTATCCAATCCCAACAGTTTGGCCAGTTTCGGTTTTCTGATATCCAGTTCCACCAATAACACCTTTTTCTCGAGGAGTGCCAGACTCATACCCAAGTTAACGGAAACAAACGATTTACCTTCACCGCTGACACTCGAGAGTATATTGACCACTTTTTTACCTTTACCGTCAACCACAAACATAAGGTTGGCCCGCAGGAGTCTTAACATTTCGTTAAAGCTGTCGTTATTGTCCTGTTTCACCATAACTGTTTCCGTTTGTGCGGTCTTAGGTATCTCTCCCAACAACGGGATGGAGGAGATTTTCTCCAGCTCCTCTTTATTCTCCAATTGAAAACGGAATAAATCTCTTATATAAATGCCTATTACAGGTAATACCAGTCCAAGGAGAAGGAAGAAAAACAGAATGAATATTTTCTTTGGCCATGCCACACCGGCCACCCGTATATTGTCCACCAATTTAGAATTGGGCTGTACGGCCGTCATGTTCATGTAACGTTCTTCTTTCTTCTGAAGCAGATAGAGAAACAAATCTTCTTTGATATTCTGCTGACGTTTAATATCGGACAAAGCCCTTTCCTGTCGTGGAATAGCCATGACCATGGCGTTATTACGGGAATATTCATCATTGATATCCCTCAATTGGATCTCCAGCGTATTTTTTTCTCCTTGCAAACCGGAAACAACAGAACTGAAAGTGGACGCCAGCTGATTATTCAGATTGATCATCGATTGGTTGCTACTGGAGGCAATTCGCGACAGCCTGTTTCGCTCCAACACCAAATCATTGTAGGCCGTGATCTGGGAATTCAACACGCTGCTTTGAATACCGGTATTGGCCGGGATAAGTTGGGTGTGGCCGCTCATTTGGCGCACAGAACTTAACAAGCTTGAGACAATTTCCAATTGTGTCTCCACATCCATTTTTCGTTGGCGGACACTCGCCAGTTGCGAGGTATAGAGGTTGGCCTGGGAAGAAATATCCGTCAGACCCTGTGATTGCCTGAACTGCTGCGCCTGATCTTCCACACTACTTAATTCATTACTCAGATTAGCAAGATGCTCATCAATCACCTGTGCTGTTTTTTCAGCCAATTCTAATTGATCACTAATCCCCTGTTGATTATAAGCTTCAATATAGTCTCTGAGGAAATTCACCCCCAATTCCCTATTGGGGGCGGTCATCGTGATATTTGCCACCGTGGAGTTTCTTGAGGTTAGCTTCACATCCAAAGACCCCTTTAATCCATTGGCGACACTCAGTGGATGCTGAATAATTACCCTGATCCATCTTTCTTCTGTCGGCAACACCTTGCCTTTCGACACCTTGAGCAGGCCAAAGGGCAATTGTATAGTGGAATCATTTCCGGAAGCTTTTACCTGGTACTTTTGCCCGTCAAATTTTCCATCCAACAGATAATCACCATCGGGATAGGCTGTCAGATCGAACGTTATGCCATTTTTTCCCAAGGCGTTTAGCTGTTCTTCCGATAACATAACCTTAACAGGCAACTCGTTTCCATATAATACGGCGGTCTTTCGTTTGGGAATGTTGGGGATAATTTTATCCAGACCAAGCAGAGGACTCATTTCAATATAGGTGGCATACAAATGGTTTTTCCTGACGACCTCTTCACCCACCGGCGACATCTTCAGAATCTCTATTTCATTTTCAACGTTATTCCGTCTGAAGACGACTCCCATGTTATGTTGCATATTCAGTTCGGTAGTACCTCCCTTCTGATCGTCTTTGAATAGGATGGAAGTAGTTATCTGGTATTTTGGCAATGTAAAATAGATATAGGCTGCCGCAATACCAAGAAAAAAGACGATGGAGAAGACAAACCATTTCCAGTAAGAGAGATACTTCATCAGAATGGCTGTCACATCAATCTTTTTCTCTGATAACTCCATAAACTCTTCTTCTACCCCCATGTAGTTATTCATAATTTTCCTTTTTGAGATATTCACCGGCGTGTCAAAGTATAAATGCTGACCCCCAATGTGGCTAACGAAACCAATACTGATATAGTGGAGTTCCGGAAATTATCCGCTTCCCCAAATCTGGATGAATTGGCTCTTGTCTGATTGGGTTCCACATAAACCACATCATTTTGTTCCAGGAAAAATGCCGGAGAATCAAATACATTCTTATCGTTGAGATTCAATGTGTAAATTACTTTTTCTCCATCCTCATTCTCGCGCACGACTTTCACATTGTTCCGTTTGCCATATATGGTCATATCTCCCGCCATGGCCAACCCCTCAAAAATGGTTATCCGGCCGTTAGAGGTCTCAAATTTCCCGGGTCGCTGCACTTCTCCCAGTATATTCACGCTGTAATTCATAATTCTGGCGGTTATCACCGGCATCTCTTCAGAGAAAAAGGGCTCCAATTGCTTGCCGATATGCTCTTCCAGCTGCCTGGTAGTTAATCCGGCAACCTTTAGCTTTCCCAGAGAAGGAAAATTGATTTGTCCTTCATTGTCCACCAGGTAATTTTGTAATACGGGCGTGGAGACGATAGAGCTCATCGTCCCGTCAATTTGTGGCGCAACGAGGTTGAATCTACTCGCGGCCGCGGGCTCACTACTCACCACGGCTATTGAAAGGATGTCACGGGGTTTGATTTGGGCATCATATTTTTCACTGTTGGGGATGGTCTGCCCTTGACCGGTTTGCTGAATGTAGGCAATATCTTTTACTTGTACACAGGAAGCCCCCATGCAAGCAAAGGCCAGCAGATAAATAATCTTTTTCATTTTTTGAATTTTCTTTTGGGATAATTGCATATTTTAGCCATATTATGACAAAATATGGACAAAAACATGCAACAACCAGTAACTGTGATTTTTAATTTCTACACAATGACAACATTTTAACTTTGTCGACCTCTATATTCTTAACTAAATTAGTTAAGTGGTGCAAATGTAAGGAGTGTATCTGTCATTATCCATAAAAAAAAGCTTACATAACATTACAAAATAAGGACACTTTTTATATAAACGGTTGTGGCATTTATTTTAAACATTTTCATTTTTCCCTCTTGTTCCAAGAAACTGTTCAATTTTGCGAGAATTTATATTACACTTATTTTTTTCCGTTAATGGGTTCTAATTCTTATTAATTTGAATATTTTTCACATCTATCGACTTGTCTCTTAACATGATGATTAAAAAAAAGCACTTATATTTGCACTGCAATCAAACAACACGCTATATTGAACCGATTACTTTCGGTAGAAGTTACTCTTAGGAAATCGTTATTGGGTTTTTAGCTGAAAATAACACGCATCAATCGGGCTTAAATTTCAAACACACTATCCAAGAAAGAAAAAAAGATGAAACCAAACAACTACATTATCATCATGGGATTGACATTATTATGCCTCCCAATACAATTGTCTCACGGTCAAGGATCAAGATATACAGGATCATACAAGAAATCTGGCGTGATTCAACACACACGTCAATCCAATTTTGTAATTGAAGGATTAGAGTTTTCAGGTACCCAAGGCGATATTATCTCTCTATATGCTTGTGAAAATGTAATCATCAGAAACAACAAGTTTCTCTCTTCAAACAACATCGGCATTTATCTTACTGATTGTAAAAACATCACAATCACGGATAACGCTTTCGACAATGTACGTACTGCGCTGAGAGCCCATAGGTCAGAAACTGTGAAATTTGACTACAATGACGTTTTGAATGTCGGTGGCCTTTTGGCATTATCAGATAATACCGTTAACGGCTTCGCCGCATTGTTTGATAAGGTAACCGGAAGTGGAAACAGTATCAGTTACAATGCCATCGAAAACATTTTTGGAGATAGTTCTCCCGGTGATATCATCAACGTGAATCAATCCGACGGGACACCACAAAGCCCCATCATGGTGAAAGGAAATTGGATCAGAGGCGGTGGTCCATCGCCAAACGGTGGAGGGATTCTGTTAGGAGATATCGGTGGTTCTTATCAAATTGCGGAGGACAATATCCTTGTCGATCCCGGGCAATACGGAATTGGAATTGCAGGAGGCCATAACATGACTGTGAGAAATAACAAGATATATGCCAAAAAACAATATTTCACCAATGTGGCTCTTTACGCCACAAATTATTATGAGAAGGAATTTGGCAAATCCCATACTATCAGGATGGAAAATAACATCGTCAATTATACGAACAGTCACGGAGTAAACGGACAATCCTGGTGGATAGGTGACAACATGAAACCGGTTGCGGGTATAGAAACTAACAAATATGACAAGAATCTAACCGCATCTATCCTTCCGACTAAAATTATCGGAAGGGCCGGGTCAACTTCACCTGCTCCACCATCTAATCCCGGAGAAGAAACGACCCTCCTCCCTGAGGACTCTTCCATCCAGATTTATCTGGACAGCTACAACCGGGTTTGTGTGAACGTGGTGGGAACTTTGATATCACCTACAGCCGAAATTATTGAAGGCGACAACAAATTACTGGTCCCGTTAACGCGTTTCCATACCGTGCTGCCTGACAGACCCGCCCCGGGCAATTACACCATCCTGGTAAAGAACGGGGATAAGGCACACCTAAAAACGCTGTATGTTCCCTGATGGAGAAATCACATCATAACGAGCTTATTATCCATCACTTAACAATAGTGACTCAAGTGAGTTTCTATCCATCTAATCCTAAAACTATCGTATGAAGAAAATAATATATTTACTGGGATTCCTCACATTGGGGATCATTGCTTCTTGTGAAAAAGAAGCGGATAACGGTGCAACAGGTGATGTATCCAAGCCGGTCAACATCATCGGGCAATGGGAAGTAACCGCCTACAATGATTCCACCTTTGTATCGGGACCATTCAAGGTGATCACGCTGAAAGATCCTTCCACTATAAGTGATTCGATCACTATTCAAGATACGGAGATTGAATTCTGGAAATTCCAAACCAAGGCATTTGTCGATGAAAAGAATGGCACTTTCCAAACAGAGCTATCTCATTGCGAGGTGAGTAAAGCAGCTATCGGAATCAAAATTTCGAATGGAAAGATAATGAATTCAGATAGTATTTACTTCGAGATACAGTTCGAGGACGATGAGACTCCTTACAAGAACACTTTCCAGTTAAAAGGACATCGAATCAGCCAATAAGATTATATCCCTGCAATGGCGGAAACCTCGGTGTTGGCGGGCTGCTCCTCATCGCGCTTGTTCACCAACTCCTTGAGGGTATCTATCAATTGTTTTTTGTTAAGTATATCCAGTTTCCTGTTGATACGATGTATGGTCACGAACACCGCGTCTAGGGTCCTGTTGGTAATTGAGGCGATATCCTTGCTGCTCATGTTGTTTACAAGTAATCCGCAAAGGATCACTTCACGGTGGGACAGTGAGGGATATGCTTTCTGGATAATGCGTAATTCCCTTTCATAATAAACCAGATCATCCAGGGTCAGTTGCTGGTTCTCCTCCCTGAAATATTTCTTCATCAAACTCTCGTGCATGCTCTTTCCTGTTCTGTTCAAATAGGGTTTCAATTTGGCAATCTCCTCTTTTACCGAATAGAGCGATGAGATAGAGGCCACCGAATATTTCTCCGATGCCTTTGAGAAGTAAATGATATACACTTTTCCTAACAAAGGATTGTGTATGCAACTTAAAGAATATTTCATTATTTCGTGCTTGCCATTCAGAAGAATTATATGCACCTTCTGATCGTTCACCATGTCATCCTTAAGTTTTCGGGAACAGTCTCCCAAATAGGGATTGATCTTCCTCCATGTCGTCAGGTCGAAAATGGCTCCCTCTTGCATTCCCAACGTTTCATAAGCGCGCTTGTTTAATACGACTTCCCCCTTGAGAGGAATATAGATGGCAGTGGGACTGGGAATCTGATTGATGTCAATTACAATTTTGCCGTTCAATGGATATTCATTACCAATTCCCACCTCAATTTCTTGGGTTCGCATTTTACTGTGATTTTAATTGTTGTCGCAAATATATAACATATGGTCGATATTTAAACAGTAGTTAACCAAGAAAAAAATGTTAAGAATATAAAAAATCAAAAATAATCCTCCGTATAGGATTGATCCAAACGCAGTTAAGTAAATTTACATTTTTTTGTGTTATGAATATTAATTCCACACTTTTCCACACTATTTTTCCACACCTCGTTTTTTGACATCCTTGTCAAACTTTCCATATCTCACGGGCATTTACCCCCTATTGGTTTTCTTAGGGTTAATTTCCCGTCACAAACAATTTTCCCCTTTGCTTCATTCTTCTTTTTCTTTGCCGCCTGATGCATTTTCAAGAGGCCTGTGTACGACATGATATCATAGACAAAAATTCGAACTCTCCGTTTGAAAGTGTAAGGGTTGACCGGTTCAGCCAGCACATCACTCCATAAATATTTCATTGTATCTATGTACAAAGAAGGTTTTTCGCATTTCCTTTTTAACGGATCAATACCCAACATTATATCAAACAACTCTCTGGAATTGAACGGGGTGAAGACTTCTTGTACTATATCCCATTCTAACTGGCTCTGAGCCTGCCAACCTCCCATACGATGCTCCCAATAAAACAAATCTAACAGGAGGTAATTAAAACTATTTCCTTTTATTGATTCCCGCCATTTTCTTATTTCTTCTCTTATAAAATCCAATTCCTCCCAACCTTTTTCCATTTGTAAAAAATCATTTTCTGTCAAATGGGCTTTATGCTTTCCATCCGGGTAGCAAGCACATCGACCAATTTCCGAACAACTGCCTTTCACGGCCACTTTTCCGGGTGGATAAATTTTCGACATTCCAAAAGCAATCTCACCCCAGTCATTCATGTGGGCCATATCGGTATTGCCTCGATATATTTCGGCAAATTCGGGAGTAATACTTTTTTGACAATCCCAAATATTAAAATTCAAGTTTAGCGATTTGGACAGGGAGATGGGTATTCTTATATCCATATGCTTGTCACTCATATTCCTGTATTTCAACGTATAAAAACCAATATCGGGAGCAATATCTTTACAACCACTTAAAATAATCCTGGAATCCCATCCCGCAGTCAAACTGAAGGCTAAATCCATATGGTTGTGCGCGACCGAAATTATCTTTTTTAATAGTGTGGAAAACTCTATTACTCCTTCGGAATAATCTCTTCTTTTTAATTCCTGAAAGGGATAGTAACGTTTTTGTTCAAATTCGGAAACCTTGACATAATGATTGGGAACCAGGTGAAAAACGTTTTCATACAAAGTCACACCACTCGGCAGATAATGCTCTCTGACAGTGGCAACATACTCAGAATTAAAATATTCCTCATATGCCCTTGTTTTTTTCAGAGGGATAACTTCATTGATCAATAATGGCTGAGAAGCCGCATAAAAATGATCCTCCTCTTTTGTATAGTAAACTGTCCTCAAACCACAAGCATCATGAAAGAAGATGAAGTCGTCTCCTGTCTTAATGATTAACACGAATCGACCGGTCAAACTATATAATCTTTTTGGAAAATCATTTATATCTTTCAGATTCGAAAGATCGTCGAGTATTTGTTTTGATGTTTCCCCGGGAGCATGTGGATTTAAAATGTAACCGATTAAATAGAGATCATACAATCCTGATGATTTCTCAAATGGACAATCCGGGTGAACGTATATGAAATATTTATCATTCTTTTCCATTTGCCAGGTTTCAAGCCGCTTACACTCCACAGGGGAAAATAAAAACTGTCTTCTATATTTTAAATTATTCATTGTCAGCATGTCGCATCGATTATTTTGTCATAAATATCCAACTGGATTTGAAGAACTTTTGTCTGGTCATTTCTTTGCAATGCTGTCTTCCGGGCTTCGGCGGACAACTTTTTGGCCAGTTCCTGGTCAGTGATAATCTTCTCTATTTGCCGCGCGCATGCCCAATGGTCTCCTGTTGGAAAATAGAGAGCGGACTTATTATGTTCAGCCAACTCAGGCATCGCTCCGGCAAACGACGCGGCAATAGGCGCGCCCACCATCATGCATTCTGCCATAAACAGGCTGTATGTTTCCACAAAAGAAGGAATTACTACCAGGGATGACCTGTGTATTTCAGCTATCATCGCATCTACGTCCATCTTTCCCAACCAGGAAATTGAATCTGCAATACCTAACTTCTTCACTCTCTTAAGCAACCAACTGGTATAACCATCCCGAATCAATCCAAAATGTTTTTTATTAATTTGAATATCGCCACCGATATTCAGTTTTATATTGGGATACTTATCTTTAAGCAGGACAATCGCTTCAAAAAGAACTTGCAAACCCTTATAAGGGATAGCGCCGGAGCATGATGTGAAGATGTTTATCGTTTCGCTGTTATTTTGATATTCCCAAATAGGCGTTTCGTAAAATTCCGCCCTTAGCATGATCCCGGTGTGGAAGATATGGCTTTTGGGACTTACGTGCTGAACAATTGAGTTTACCCAATCCGATTGCACAGATATATTCTCCATCTGTTGAATCAAGCGCCATTCATCTTTTCCATTTTTTTCAAATTCTTTGCGGATGAAATAAGGATGATTTTGAGGTCGAAGTATTTCTTTCAGGCCGATACATCCCAGCAGATCATTCCGGGATAGTCCTCCGTAATAATTTTTTGGAATAGTGAATAACAAACCCTGTATATCCAATACTATGGGCGTCTGAAGTTTCGCCTTAATTATTGAAAAGCCCAAACCGCTTTCCGTTCCCCAAACCTGAATTAAATCGGGCTTTATTTCCTGATTGATTTCTCTAATGAACGAGATTACCTCTCGGGTACCCTCATGGCACTTTTCCCTTTCTTTCTCCGGTATAATCCATTGAGTTATATTACTGACGTTATTTTGCGTAATGGACTTCACATCTCCGTAGCTTACATTATAAAGTTCAATGCCCGGACTTTTTGCGAGAGCGTTTCCCATGGCAATTAACCACGTGCCTGTGGTTTTGATTTTTTCGGTGGCAAATTGCAAGGAGCTAAACCAAAGTATTCTTCTTTTTTTATTCATTTGAAAGTCGATTTTTGCAAATACTGTTATATCGTAGAAACTTCAGATTGAATCATCCACACCCAAGAGAGAAAGCAATAAAAAACTATATATTAAACCATTCAATGCACCCCCAAGATGCAGTAATAACCTGAAAGAAGATTTCATGCTGCAATGATACAAATAATTTTTAACAAAACATCCTTCTACTGTGAATTTTCCGTGTGATGCCTCAACCATTCCTGAACAAATGACATACATCTCCCCATCGAAATTTTTTATGGATCCTCTATTTTTATGCATGCCATTCCATATAGATGATTATCTTTTCAGTCTCGTTAGTCTCTTTTTTGCGCATAAAATCTCACTTTTATCTCGTATATTTGCACCATAAAACGAAAACATGGATATATCTGTTGTCATACCGCTTTACAACGAGGAGGAGTCGCTCACGGAATTGCACGATTGGATCCGGCGCGTGATGCTCGAACACCAGCTATCATACGAGGTTATTTTCGTGGATGATGGGAGTAACGACGGGTCATGGGAAATCATTAAAGAGTTGAAAAACAGAGATGATACTGTAAAGGCGATTAAATTCCGCCGGAATTACGGGAAATCGCCGGCCTTGCATTGTGCTTTCCAGAAAGCGCGAGGTGACGTAATCATCACTATGGACGCCGACCTTCAGGATAGCCCTGATGAGATACCCGAACTTTACCGGATGATCAAGGAAGAGGAATACGATCTGGTTTCAGGCTGGAAAAAGAAAAGATATGATGACAAACTGACCAAAAACTTACCTTCGAAACTCTTCAACGCTACCGCCAGAAAGGTTTCAGGCATCAAACTCCACGATTTTAACTGTGGACTGAAAGCCTACCGTAAGTCGCTGGCCAAAAGTATCGAGGTCTATAATGACATGCACCGTTGGATCCCCGTGTTAGCCAAGAATGCCGGTTTTACCCGTATAGGCGAGAAAGTGGTCCGTCACAGTCCGAGGAAATACGGCAAAAGCAAATTCGGGGCAAACCGTTTTGTCAATGGTTATCTCGATCTGATGACGCTTTGGTTTTTAAGCCGGTTCGGCAAGAAACCGATGCATATCTTCGGACTATGGGGCAGCCTGATGTTCCTGCTGGGGTTGATTGCCATCATTCTTGTGGGAGTCATTAAACTGTATGACATGCATCACGGGAATCCTTACCGGTTGGTGACGGAATCACCCTATTTCTATATTTCCCTTACCATGATGATCCTGGGTACCCTGCTCTTCCTAGCCGGATTCCTGGGTGAACTGGTATCAAGGAATGCGCCTGAAAGAAATCATTATCGGATAGACGAGGAGTTTTGAGAATTGGTTGATTTAATAATCGAACAATGTGATGGTCAACCTGCTAAACCGCAACTAACTTTCACTTCTCAGTTCCCAGTTCCCAGTTCCCAGTTCTAAGTTCTAAGTTCCAAGTTCCAAGTTCTAAGTTCTAAGTTCTAAAATATATGCAAATGAAACATCAATACAATCTCTTCCTGTTCTTGGTTCTTGTGCTGTCCTGCAGCACCTCGGGAAGCAAGCGCGACGACCTTTATTTTCAGGATCAGGGAGAGATATTCACGACCGGGTATAATATCAAGTATGCCTACAACCGCTCACTGAAGGAGGAGATCGTGGCGGAACTCAACAGGTTTGATAGGTCGTTGAACCCTTTCAAAGAGAACTCTATCATTACGAAAGTAAATCGAAATGAACCGGTGGAACTCGACTCTTTCTTCCTGAAGGTGTTCCGTAAATCGGAAGAGATCTCGCGCGCGACAGGCGGGAAATTCGACATAACCGTCTCTCCGCTTATCAATGCATGGGGTTTCGGTTTTCAGAATATGGACACCATCACCCCGGAAATTATCGATAGCCTGAAAGATTTTGTGGGCTATGAAAAAATATCGGTCGATGCCGCGGGAAATATCGTCAAAACCGACCCGCGGGTGCAGATAAACACTTCCGCCATAGCCAAAGGATATGCGTGCGACGTAATTGCCCACCTGCTGGAAAGCTATGGCATAGAGAATTATATGGTGGAAATTGGCGGAGAGATTGCGGCCAAAGGGGTGAACGACAAGGGAAACTGCTGGCGTATCGGGATAGATAAACCCATCGACGATGTCACAGGCGTGTTACACAGCCTGCAAGCAATACTTTCGCTCTGCAATAAATCACTCGCCACATCGGGGAATTACCGCAACTACTATGTAAAAGAAGGTAAGAAATACGCCCATACCATCGATCCACATACCGGATATCCCGCGGAACTCGATATTTTGGGAGCCACCGTAATTGCCGACGATTGTATGAGCGCCGACGCTTACGCCACCGCTTTTATGGCCATGGGGTTAAAGCAATCGGTGGAAACAGCCAAACAAATACCTGGGTTGCACTATTATTTCATTTATGAAAAACCCGACGGATCATTCGGCATAGAGCATTCTGAAGGTTTTGAACAGTTTTTTGTGAAAAAAGATGATGTGTAATAAAATGCCTGCACTAAAAAAGAATGGAAAGCTATCCATAGCATTATCGATATGGCTTATATTCTCTTCTTTTTCTCTTCCTGCCCAAGAAGCCAGGACACCTGCATACCCCAATTTTAAAATCGATGGAACATTGAAAAACAAATTCGAGCATGCCTCCGAGACTGGCATGTTCCGTTTCTCTGTCCGTAACTCCCGTATCGGTGTGGCAGGGAACATCAATTCCTATTCGGCCTACAGGGTACAACTGGAACTCAGCAACGAAGGCAAATTCAGTGTACTGGACCTGAGCGGGACACTGGAACCTGTCGAAGGCCTGTCTCTCACATTAGGACAAACCAGTATACCTTTATTCAACAGTTATATTGTCACTCCCGGTTCAATGATGTTTGCCAACCGCGCTTTCCTGGGGAAATATTTTTTAAGTACCCGTGATTTGGGTTTTGTGGCTAAATATGATTTTCTTCTCGGCACCATTCCCTCGAAGTTTGAGTTTGGCCTGTTTAATGGAAATGCGATCAACCATCCGGTCTGGAAAAAAAACATGTCTTACGGAGGAAGAATGGAATTGGGTAATATGCAGGGGTTTCGCATGACCGCAAAAATATACGACTATCCCAATGACGAAACCACCCATTTTCTTTTCTATGGTGCCGACCTGCGTTACGAGCAAAGTAACTGGAAAGTAGAGACTGAAGTCATGAAGAGAGAGAGTAAAACTGAGTTTCATGGCGATTTGCTTTCTTATTACCTGCAAGGTGCCTACACGATACCCCTGCGGACGAAGATGTTTGAATTTGTCAGGCCAGCCCTTCGATGGGATGCCATTGACGGGCAACCCGACGTAGGCGGTTCCGACGTCAACCGGTTGACAACAGGTGTCGGTTTCGGATTTAATAATGAGCGTTTTTCCTCTATTCTCCGGCTCGATTATGAATGGTATATGGTGAAGCATGGAATGGATATCTTTTCAGCAAATGACGAGATGGATTCCGATAAATTCACCCTGGAGTTGCTCTTTACTTTTTAAGAAGCTGTTTTGAATTTTTTCATCCATTGTTTTTTAGCCATTTTTTGATGGATTTGGATTTTCATTGATTGAAATGTGGCGGGCCACTTAAAAGAAATGAAAGTTCAAAGGCGCGAAAAAGGGCAAAAAACAATATGAAAGAGTGGAAAAATAAGCGTGAAATAATTACTCGTAAAATTCAAAACAGTTTCTCAATATGCTGAAAAAGTATAATGTAAGACGATCGGGGCAGAGATGTGTATAAACCCAATACAAAAAGATTGATAAAATAGCAAAAATATAGATTAACCTGTTTTTTAATTGGGTAGAATTGGGTATTTTTGTCTTTCGCGAACTCTTGGAAAATTGATCAATGCAAACAAATTAATAAATTTCACACATGAAAAGAAAATCTTCCATTTTGTCCCTTCTGCTCATTGTCGGAGTCGCCATTTTCTCGACTTCGTGCAGCAGCAAATTAAAGCCGCTCACGCAGAACAACTTCAACGTGACACCTTCCCCGCTCGAAACAGTAGGGAACCAAATCCCTGTGACCATCAATGGCACCTTCCCCGAAAAATGGTTTAACAAGAATGCCACGGTGACCATCACCCCCATTCTGAAGTATGCCGGCGGTGAAATTGCCGGCACTCCTTACAGTTATCAGGGAGAGAATATCTCCGGTAACAGGATCACCATTTCTCAAAACAGGGGGGGTAATTTCTCGATGAACAGCTCATTCCCTTACACCCCCGAGATGCAATCCTCAGAGCTCTACCTCAGGTTCGACGGAAGAATTAAGCACAAACGCGCGAATCTGCCTGATCTGAAAGTGGCTGACGGAGTGATCGCCACATCAGCCCTTGCCGATGTGGCAACCACCACCCCTTCCGTGGCGCCTGATGGATTTCAGCGTATCATTCAGGACGCCCAGGAAGCCAATATCATGTTCGTCATCCAGCAAGCCAATTTGCGCCAGAGTGAGTTGAACAAACGGGATATGGCAGAATGGAAACGTCGTGTGGAAGAAGCGTTCAACGATCCCCGCCAGAAGGTGAACGTGGAGGTGTCCGCCTACGCGTCACCCGATGGAGGCCTCTCCCTTAACGAAAGACTGGCCGCTGAGCGGGAACGCAACACATCCCAATATCTGGAAAGTGAACTGGGCAGAAGGAAAATCGACACCGATGTCTATGCGCATTACACAGCCCAGGACTGGGAAGGATTCCGTCAACTGGTTTCCGCCTCCAATCTGCAGGACAAAGAACTGATCCTGCGTGTACTGGAGATGTATCCCGATTCCGAGACCCGCGAAAGGGAAATCAAGAATATCTCTTATGTGTTCGAGGAGCTGGCAGGCACCATCCTGCCTCAACTGCGCCGTTCACGGATCATCGCCAATATCGAGATCATCGGCAAGTCGGATGATGAAATCATGACCGCATGGAAGCAAAACCCGAAAGAACTATCGGTGGAAGAATTATTGTACGCCTCCACGCTCACCAGCGACGAGACCCTGAAAGAGAGTATTTATCAATATGCGACTGCGAATTTCTCCAACGACTACAGGGGATGGAACAATATCGGAACCATGTTCTTTAAACGCGGGGATTATGCCAAAGCTAAACAATCATTCGATCATGCGGCGCAGGTGAATCCTTCCGCCCCGGAAGTAAATATGAACAAAGCCCTGTTGGCTATAATGGACAATGACCTGAACTCCGCCAACGAACTGTTGGGACGGTCTGCCGGTGCCGCCGGACTTGATGAGGCCATGGGGCTCCTCAACCTGTTTCAGGGGAATTACAACCAGGCTGTGGGTGCTTATGGACAAAGCAAAAGCAACAATGCAGGCTTGGCGCAATTATTGGTGAGAGACTATAACAGGGCAAAACAAACGCTTGAGGCAGTGGAAAATCCCGACGCGACAACGGCTTACCTGCTTGCCGTGATCGCCTCCAGAACCAATAACTTCAACGAGGTGGCATCCAATCTGCGTACCGCCATCGGCAGGGACAGAAGTGTCGCCGCCAAGGCTCTGAACGATCTGGAATTCGCGAAGTATCGCGCTAACCAGGAATTTATGTCAATCGTCAGATAAAATCCCACCACTGAAAGAATAGTTCTCATTACCCCTTACAAGGTTTATAAGACAGAGAGGCCGTCTCAAAATGAAGATTGACTTCAAAGAGGCAGTCTCTCTTTTTTGTGAAAACCCCATTCAAATGAAATGAACGAAGCTAAAAACACCTAACTTTGCCGAACAGTAAATGATCTCCCATCATGAAATGAAATCAAGATGATAAAATCACTCAAAATAAAGATTGTGCTCAGCCTCTCCCTGCTGATCCTTATGTTGATGGCCGCCGGCGTCATATCTATTCTGGATTTCAAAAAAATAGGAAATTCAGTAGATGTGGTGTTGAAAAACAATTACCAATCCATTGAATCAGCGAAGAAGATGCTCGATGCTGTGGAAAGGGAAGATAGTGGTATATTGTTATGGCTGATAGGGAATAAAGATTCGGGAATCGAAACCGTTTCGTGCTCCGACTCCATAATCAGGAAAGCAATCGTGGATATAGAGGAAAACATCACCGAAACCAACGAGGCACAGTATGCAAGGGCTATTATGGACGAGTATGAGCAATATTATTCGTCCGTAATGACAATATTGAAAGGCGGATATGATACCGAAGAGTCCAAACTGATATACTATGGCAGAACGGATTCGCTTTTCTTCAAAACAAAAGAGGCCATTAACAGACTGATGGTGTTGAATCAAGATCAGATGTACCGGCAGTCGGCGATCGTGAAAGAGCAATCGCGCCGGGCCATGATGCCTGCCATCGTCTCTATCGCGGCCGCCATCATCTTCGCGCTATTGCTTTACTTTTTTATCGGCACTTATTTTATCCGGCCCGTCAGACAACTGATCAACAGTATAAGGGAATACTATCCGGAGAAAGGCCGATTGTCCACCGGAATAGTATCCGAGGATGAGTTTAAGAAACTGGAAGAAGAAATCAACCTGTTGATATACCGTCTGCGGCGGACTAAAAACTCAACATAAGCATTAGATCAATGATACGAACAAGGGTAATCATCAAATATCTGGGTTACATACTACTGTTCAATGCTTTATTCCTGTCCATTTCGGCAGTGATTTCCTTTGCCAATGATGAGGACTCGGCGAGCGCGCTCCTTTTCAGCGCCTTGTTAACCGCGGTGTTGGGAGCTTTCCCGCAAATTTTTGTCGAAAAGATAGAAGAGATATCTTTTCACGAGGGATTGGCCATCAGTGTGATGGGTTGGATCATTACCTGTATCGTCGGCATGATCCCCTATTACATCTGGGGAGGGGAATTCAGCCTGGTGAATGCGCTTTTCGAGAGCGTCTCAGGCTATACCACAACCGGGGCAAGCATCTTGAGTGATGTGGAGGCGCTTCCGAAAGGATTGTTATTCTGGCGTTCTTCCACCACATTTATCGGGGGTGTGGGTATTATTCTTTTTGTGCTGCTGGTTCTACCGGAAAAGAAAGGGGTACAAGCCAGCTTTTATCGCTCGGAAGTATCGGACCTGTCGAAAATGAATTTCCGGGCCCGCTCCCGATATATCATCCGCATGATAGCCACCGTCTATTTCACGTTAATCGTGGTGGAGACAATCCTGTTGAAACTGCTGGGCATGCCTTTTTTCGATGCCATTTGTCATTCATTTTCCACGGTGGCGACAGCAGGTTTTTCCACGAAAAACCTGAGTATTGCCGCTTATGACAATATCTGGATAGAACTGGTCGTGATGTTTTTCATGTTGATCAGCAGTATGCATTTCGGTCTGGTGTATGGTACCATGACGAACCGGAAGACAACTATTTTCACTTCCCGTCCCACACGCATATATATGGTTGTCATATTCATCGGCATTCTTCTGATAACTTTTCAACTGGCACAGGAAAAAGTATATGGACTGGGGGAATCCCTTCGGTACGCGTCTTTCCAGGTGATTTCACTGGTAAGCACTACCGGTCTTTCGACTGTGGATACGGCGAAATGGCCCTTGTTCTCTATCATCCTGCTTCTGTATTATTCCATACAGTGTGGGATGGTGGGCTCTACAGCCGGCGGTATTAAATTCGACCGGATCTATCTCTTCTTCGCATCCGCGAAAAAGCAATTCAAATCGATCATTCATCCCGAAGGAATGTATGTCGTGAAAATGGATAAAAAAATCATCGATCACAACCTTGAGTTACAGGTTATGATCTTTATCGTCGCTTATCTTATCACGATGATGACCACAATCCTGCTGCTTACAACCATGGGCATAGATGGAATGACTTCTTTGTCGGCTTCCATCGCCACCATCGGAAACGTGGGTCCGGGTTTCGGGGATGTGGGTTCATTCGGCAATTACGGCCTGCTCCCTGACGCGGCCAAATACATACTTTCAGTCAACATGTTGTTGGGACGTCTGGAAATTATGAACGTATTCGCTCTTTTCTTATTGCTGTGCAGGAAAGATTAGAACCAAGAACCAAGACACAAGACACAAGACATAAGATTCTATGAGATAGTTATTCAGCAGTTATTCGGTAATAACGGCGTAGCCAAATCACACTCGCTCAATGAGCGAATAGCAATAAAGTTGAATAAAAAATAGTACCTTTGCGTACTTAAAAAATCGATATATATAGACTTAATCAAATGATGAATTTTGTGGAAGAACTCCGTTGGCGTGGCATGATACACGAAATAATGCCCGGAACGGAAGAACAGTTATTGAGAGAGCGGACAGCGGGATACCTGGGGATCGACCCCACAGCCGATTCGTTACATATCGGCCACTTGGTGGGCGTAATGATGCTGAAGCATTTTCAACGCGCAGGCCACACTCCTATCGCACTGGTGGGCGGTGCCACCGGAATGATCGGCGATCCATCGATGAAATCGGCCGAACGTAATCTGCTGGACGAAGCGACATTGCGCCATAACCAGGAAGCCATAAAAAAACAACTGGCGAAATTCCTCGACTTCGAAAGTGAAATCCCCAACAGAGCCATCTTGGTGAATAACTACGACTGGATGAAAGACTATTCTTTTCTGAATTTCATCCGTGATATCGGCAAGCATCTCACCGTCAATTATATGATGGCCAAAGACTCTGTCAAGAAGAGGCTGAGCGGAGAATCGAGCGAGGGCATGTCGTTCACCGAGTTCTCTTATCAGCTGCTGCAAGGATACGACTACCTCCATCTCTACCGGGAGAAGGGATGCCGCCTCCAGTTGGGAGGTTCGGACCAGTGGGGCAATATCACTACCGGCACGGAGTTGATCCGCCGTGTAGAGGGGGGTGAGGCCTATGCATTGGTATGTCCGCTTATCACCAAGGCCGACGGGGGTAAGTTCGGCAAGACCGAGAGTGGCAATGTGTGGCTCGACCGTCGTTATACTTCACCTTATAAATTCTACCAGTTCTGGCTTAATGTAAGCGATGCCGACGCGGAAAAATATATCAAGATCTTCACTTCCCTCCCGAAGGAGGAAATAGAGGCATTGGTGGCAGCACAGCAAACAACCCCCCATCTTCGTCCATTACAAAAACGGTTGGCCGAAGAGATCACTGTGATGGTCCATTCGCGCGAAGATTATGAGATGGCTGTCAATGCTTCGGAGATACTGTTCGGCAGATCTACTTCACAAACGCTCCGTGCCATCGATGAAGAGACCTTCTTACAGGTATTTGAAGGAGTCCCCCAATTCATTCTTTCACATGAGAAACTGGCACAAGGGATCAAAGCAGTGGATCTGCTTACCGAAGAAGCCGCTGTTTTTCCCTCTAAAGGCGAGATGCGCAAGACCGTACAGTCGGGAGGTGTGATGATCAATAAGGAGAAGTTGGAATCATTCGACGAAACTATCGATCTCTCCCACCTTATCGGTGACAGATATATTCTTGCCCAACGGGGAAAAAAGAACTACTTCCTGTTGATTGCGGAATAGTGCCGGTGTGCGGGTTCTCTGAAAGGTGAGTCGTTGAAGGCAAGGTGATTTAGAGAAAACGTTCTCTATAAACCGACAAAGTGATTACCGATTCAATTGAAAAATAGCCGGAATTATTTGGAACGTTCCAAATAATATACTACTTTTGCACTGCTTTTCACGAAGCAGTTAAGGATTGTCCCATGGTGTAATGGTAGCACATCTGATTTTGGTTCAGCCAGTCTAGGTTCGAATCCTGGTGGGACAACAATCCGGAACAATGACAAAACCTTGGTGGATGCCAATATAGTATAAAATCACAGAGACTTAAAAACATTACTTTTCCCTTCTAGCTCTTTTCAGACATTTCTGGAAAGTGCGATATATTAATTCAATAAAAGAGTGGATGCTGCCAACAGGGTCATAAAAAATACCGGTTTCCTGTATGCCAAGATGGGGATAACCATGTTTGTGTCACTCTATACCACACGGTTATTACTCAGTTCATTGGGAGCTTCCGACTTCGGTATTTTTAATGTGGTGGGTGGTGCCATTGCCATGTTGGGTTTTTTGAATGCGGCCATGGCCGGCGCGACCCAACGCTTCATGAGCATTGCCGAAGGAGAAGGCAAGCCGGAGAAAAAGAAAATTATTTTCAATCTCAGCGTGGTATTGCATGTGCTTATTGCCATTCTACTTGGAATAATACTACTGATAGCAGGCTACTTTTTCTTCAATGGCATCTTAAATATTCCCGACGACAGGGTGTTTGCTGCCAAGGTAGTGTATGCCAGTATGGTTGTCAGCACAATGTTTACCGTGATGACCGTTCCCTATGAGGCCGTGCTGAACTCTCATGAGAACATGCTCTATTATGCCATCATAGGTGTCATAGAATCCTTTTTAAAGCTGGCGGTGGCTTTTGTCGTAGTGTATGCCCTCCAGGACAAGCTGATCGTATACGGTGTGTTGATGACGGTAATTTCGCTGCTGATCATGGCGGTCATGTGCATCTACTGTCACCGAAACTATGAGGAATGCACCATTGCGCCCCAACGCTATTGGGACAGGTTTCTCATGAGACAAATGACCCGATTTGCCGGGTGGAATCTGTTGAACAATGCCAGCAGGATGATTTCGCAATACGGGCTAAGTGTTGTGTTAAACAATTTTTTCGGGGCCATTCTTAATGCAGCGCAAGGTATTGCCAATCAGATATCCGGTCAGTTGATGGCCTTTTCCAACACGATGATAAAGGCAGTCTCCCCTGCCATTGCAAAAAGCGAGGGTGCGGGAGAGAGAGATAAAATGCTGAATGCGTCGTTGCTATCTGCCAAATACGGTTATTTATTATTCGCCATTTTCGCCGTGCCCTTTTTATTGGAGACCCCCTATATCCTCGATATATGGCTGGAGGAAGTTCCTGATTGGGCTGTGCTGTTTGTCAGGCTACAATTAATTCTTTTATTGGTCGAGCAGCTAACGCTCATGGTTGGCAGATCCGTGGAGGTGCAAGGAGACATAAAAGTTTATTTCGCGTTGCAATCGTTCCTGAATATATTGCCCATTGTCTTAACATATCTGTTTTTCTCTCTTGGTTTTCCACCGTACTACTTATATGTTATCTGGATTTTGGTAGGAGGCGTCATAAGTGGCGGCGTTTGCGTTTATTTTGCGAAGCTGAAATGCGGGCTTAAGATTTCCGATTTCATGCATAAGGTGTTCTATCCCTCTGTGATTCCCACCATAGGCATGTTGATGACAGGAGCCACACTTGTTTATTGGTTGCAAGAATCCTTTCCCCGTTTACTGTTTGTCACCGGAATGACCACCATTTCATTTGTCATTATAGTATATGTCACCATGGCACAAGAAGAGAAATCGATGATTGTCAACCTGATCAAGCTCTTAAAGAAAAGAATATTCAAATAGGGAAATGCCCCGCGAACAAATCCTTCCCATCGGCAAACGGTATTGCGTTTCTTCGAAGATTTGGCTTATCGTATCATAGAGTTTGTTTGTATTGTCCGGTACAGTTGATATTTTGATATGATTATTTTATTTCGGTATATTCGCAATGTAGCAAAAGATCAACTTGTAATTCAGGCTTTTATATTATAAAGCGAGAATCAATTACTCCTCAATTTGTCTGATCGACAACGACATCTCCACTTTTCTGTCTTTCATCTTCTTTTCATCATATTCATATTGAATGGTTGATATTTTAACTGATGGTATGTTGTCTTCGCAGTATTTCAGGGTTTTCACCAGGTCGACATAATTCCCCGATAAGATCAAGATAGCCGCATATAGCTTATAATCTCCCTCCATATCCAACAGTGCGGGCTCATACTGTTTTACCGAGACATTGTTCCCTTCACATGCCCGGCTGATCAATTCAACCAACCGTCCATTGCTGACAAGGTTTTGATTATGCACCGGCGCCGGTGTTGACACCGGTTTTTCCGACGCGGCCTGTTCCAGTTGTTCTTCCAGAGTCTGGATGTGTTTGTAATCTTTATGCAATTGGATGGTTTTGGAAAATGTACTTTTCCCCAGTATGATGGGCAAAAGTATGATCAATGCCGCCACCTTGATTATTCCGATGTAGTATTTCATAGTATTATATCTATTTCAAAATCATACGATCCGGTATCCTTCAGGTTGTTGATATTGATGATGTCAACTTTACTGAACAGCTTGTCTTCCTGCAAATATTGCGCGAACAGCAGAACCGTGCCGGCGATTCCCGCTTTCCCCCTGATGACAATCACATTGGTGGTGTTACTCCCGGTTTTTCCTCTCGCCGCAGGTGTCTTTTCAGGGAAAAAGACCATCGACGACAAACGGATATCCTTTGGCATATAGGACGCAATCCGGTCTGATATCAATGCGAGGGGATATGACTGGATCTTATTGTACTCACTGAACAAACGGTTGGTCTTTTCACGGTTTTCCGTCTCTATCTTATTTTTCTGAAGCCGGATATTATAAGTTGTTTCGCTGATGTCATATTTTTCCTTTATATTGGAAAATACCACATAATTGGCAAAAAGGAGCGCGAAGAAAAAGAGCAACATTGGCAGTTTGATCTTCTCGAATAGGCTGTCAAAGAAAAATGCCCGGAATTCTCTTGACTTCTTTATGAGGTCAAAACTCACTTTCTTTTCATAGAATTCCTGCAGCGCGACATACATATCGATATCCGTTTGCCTCGAAACTGTAGTGCCGGCAATATAAAGGCCTTTGGCTTCCGTCTCGTCAAGGTCGCCCCCCAGTGTTGATTTACGTATGAAATCAATTCTTCTATTTCCCCCTACCTCATGTGTCGTCCATAAGAGATTTTCATTTTCAACTATTTTTGAGATGGCATCGTTACCGGAAGCTTCATACTCCTTTGAACCCACGTCACTCCCGGTAATAAAAACTAGGGCAATCCCATTTTTTTTCTTCGTCCAGTCGAATTTTTCTTTGTCGATTTCCCGCAGGATAATCGCGGAATCCTTTAATGAATATCTGGCCGTGCTTGTTTTAGCAGAGGTAACGCCACCGCTTGCATTGAGTTCAAAGACTAAAATTTCACTCAATATGGGGGTAAGTAAGTTCATGCTATTGAATGATTATGGGTCTGATAAAAACGTTCAGTTTCTCCGATGACCTGACTTTGGTGGTGTTGCCAAAAAGCAGCCGTAAAACCGGAACCCGTGCAAGGAAAGGTAATCCTCGAGTTGAGGTGTCGGTAAGGTTTTTCTCAATTCCCCCCAACAACACCATCTCTTGATCTCTTACTTTTATAATGGAATTAAACCCTCTCTTTGTCATCCCGGGAGGAGCGTTTTCATCACTGCTCTCACGGACGGTAAATTCGGCCTGGTCTAAATTGATTTGAAGGGTGATTACACTGTCAAGGCTGACATAGGGTGTGATTTCCAGCACAAAATTGGCTTCCACATTTTTCCACAGGTATGACTCCGACTGGAGCGGGTTTTGTGTGCCTATGATGTTGATCTGGCTCTCTTTATAGTATTTGACTTCCCCGCTTTTCAACACCGCTTTATGCCCGTTCAAGGTCGATAATCTGGGAGTTGACCTTAAAACAATCTTCCCGGCATCCTCCAGGAATTTCAGGTCCGCATAGAAATTGGGAGTGACCCTACCCAGATTGATCGATCCGAAACCGTTAAACGAGTTGATGATCCTGTTCACGGAGGACGCGCTCATCGAGAAATCAATCCCGGGGCTTATTGTTCCCCTGCCCACCGATGGTTCATTTCCAACCCCCATGGATAAACCGATGGACTGCGATGTTTTATCGGTGGCGTCTACAATGATTACGTCAAAGGAAATCAAGGGGACACTCCTGTCGATTTCATTCAGGAAATTCATGATCCTTATCACCGAGCGCTGGTCTCCGTTGATGACCAGACTGTTTAAATCGGGAAAAGTAATGATTTCCACATTTGCTTTTAGTTCGGCAGGTATATATTCCGACACCTTGTCTACCGTCCGGTATTTCATCGGAAAAACCTGGACAGTGGATAAGGGCTCCCCTTCGGTATGGCTTCCTATGATATAGACGCCATTGTCGATCCGCCATGTGACGTTTGTTCCGGTAAAGAGGACATTCAGGAAAGTGCGCAGGTCCACCTCCTCCACATTGATATTGGTGGCATGTTCGAATTCGTTGGATAAAAAATAATTTACTCCCAACCGGTGAAACACATCAGGGATGATATCGCGCACATTCCCCGCGGTGATCTTTGCCGTGATCAACCCTAAACTGTCCACAATGATCTCATCAAAACTGAAAATATTACGCGCCGGTTCCGCCCCTTCCCCTTCAATTATGTATAGTGACCACGACCTATCCGACTGTCGCGCATATTGCAAGCCATTCACTGCCGCGATGGTCCGTACCGCTTCATCCATTCCCATGTTCATGCCATAGGCCGAAACACGTTGTCCATAAAGTGATTGGGGTATGATGATATTGCTTCCCGTGGCTTCCATGAACTTTTTGGTAACCTGTTCCAATTTGCAGTCGGAAAAGTCAAAAGTCACCTGTTCCCTTAACGGATCGTAGGCGAGATGGACAGGCGGATCTATTTCCGGTTCGTCATATGGGATTACGGAGAGTATGTTATCCATGACTTCTATCTCCAGACTTTTCTCCTTGCAGATAAAGAAGAGGATATCGATCACCGGAACCTGTTGGAGATTACAATTGATGAGCTTGTCCGGGCCGAAAGCAACATTTATACTTAAGTTTTGTGCTTTGGCCAGACTCCTGATCAGTTCCGAAACCGGAAAATTGGTCACAGAGACATCCACTTTCTCAGCATAACGGCTATCGGCATACGAGAGGCGTTGCAGTTTGCTTTTTAGTTGTGCCAACCGTGGGTCTTCATGGGATTGAGCCGGCAAGCTTACGGATATTCCTATCAACAGAATTAAAAAAGTAAGATACCTCTTCATACGGTCATTCTTTCTTTGTAGTGTATGAATCCTTCATTGTGCACTCATATCGTTTCACTTACAATTGGCAAAATCTCTTCCAGAGAAGTTTCTCCTTTACCAAACATTTCCAAGGCTGCGTCTTTTAATGTTTTGATATCATGCCGTTGCAAATATTCACCGATATCGGTTTCATTTTTTCTTATCAATTGTGACAGATACTTGTCGATCAGGATCACTTCATAAATTGCCTTCCTTCCCAAATAGCCGGTGTAATAGCATTTTTCACATCCCGTTTTTTCATAGTAGATGTTGTTGGAATCCAGCTTATACCCGGCGGTAAAAGATGCATCGGGATGGAACGTTTTTTTACAGTGGGGGCACAACAGGCGAATTAATCTTTGTGCAACACAAGCTATCAGGGTTTCGGAGATCAGGTAGGGATGTACCCCCATGTCTATCAGGCGGGTTATGCTTCCCCATGCGCTGTTAGTGTGGATAGTGGATAACAAGAGGTGTCCTGTCAGAGAGCTGCGTATGGCCATCTGCGCCGTATCCTGGTCGCGGATCTCCCCTAACATGATGATATCGGGATCCTGCCGGAGAAATGTACGCAAGGCGCTTCCGAAAGTCAGCCCGATCTCCTCTTTCAATTGCATCTGGTTAATTCCGGGAAGGATATACTCTACCGGGTCTTCAATGGTAAGGATATTGTTATCCTGCCGGTTCAATATACCTAACGTGGCATATAATGTGGTGCTTTTTCCCGATCCGGTAGGTCCGCTTATCAGGATAAGCCCGTTAGGTTGCATGATTGCCCTATGGTAGTCGGCATATTGTTTTTCATTAAATCCCAACCGGCTCAACGAAAGCAGGCCCTGGTCTTTAGACAGCAACCTGAGGACGATCTTTTCGCCGTAAATGGTTGGCATCACTGAAACACGCACATCAAACTTGAGGTTGTTCCTTTCAAACAGGATCCTTCCGTCCTGGGGTAACCGTTTTTCGGAGATATCAAGGTTGGAGAGTATCTTAATCCGGTTTATCAATGCCGGATAATCTGTTTTATTGATGATATACCGTTCTATCAATTTCCCGTCTATCCTGAAACGGACACGGCATTCTTTCTCATACGCCTCAAAATGGATATCACTCGACTTTAATGCATCGGCTTCCTCGATCAGTCTGCTCACAAAGTCAGAGTTGCCAATATTCAGAGACTGGGCATTTGAAGAAAATGTACGGTCCTGCCGGTAATAAAAACTCAACGCTTTATCCAGTTCCTGCGCGCCGACAGGATCGATTACCACATTCAAGTCATAAATGATGGCAATCTCCTGTATCGTTTTTTGATAATCCCTATTCTCATCCCCATAACATTTCAGGATGTTATTCTGCTGCATTTCAAAGGGGATGATCCGGTAATTCGTTGCCTCCTTGCTGGAGAATAACTGAATAAGTTCGGTTGGAATACGGGAGTTTACCATAAATTCCGGATTAACTGTTGATAGATAAACAGGACGCAAAGGCATACACCTATGCCTGAAATCAAGGGGACATTGGAATTACCTTTGCGAAGGAAGATATAAATGCCCCACATCAATAAGGTAGCGAGGCAAGAAACCAGCATGAAAATGAGAAATGACCGGGGTGTGAAAAATGGTGTCAAAAACAGGACAAAGAGAATGTCGCCTTTTCCCATGACGGACTGAACCGATTTATATTTCAACAAAAAGTATGAATAGACACCCAGTCCGATCCACAGGGATAAGAATATATTTATTGCAAGGTTTACGCATGTCGGCCTTAATCCGTTTTCTGTCAAGCTGATTATCAGCATGGTTGCTCCAAACAACAACAGTTGCCACAAAACAACGGTTCTGCTTTTATAATCAGACAGGATCATCAGCACCAATGGTATCAGGATAACCACTTGCATATTCAGTCCTTTTCTATCTCTCTCAGGTGTTTGTCCTGGTCGATCTCCCACACATTGAATTTACCGTCCCTGTCGAAATCTACCACGGCAATTGCCTGTGCTCTATACCCATTCTCATTAGCCTCAATAATTTCAATCCTGTAGTTGGCTGTGCCCTCCTCAGTGACAAGCCGTTGTTGCTCAAATCCCAGCTCATCGAGGGAGAGCGAGTATTTTGAATGCATATAAAAATAGCTTTGTTGCAACGAATGTAAAAACACCAGTTGCTGCTGAGCTTCCACACTCTTTGCCTTCGAGATAAGGGGCATAAGGTTTGGCAGGGCAATCAATACCAGAATGCCGATAATTACCAAAACCACCAAAAGCTCAGGCATGGAAAAAGCATTCAACCTTTTGGCATTAAGACGTGAGTTGAATAATTTTCTCATAGCACAATCGAATTTATGGGTCATTCGTTATCTCTTCGCCGGCTATATTAAATTGTAATATTCCCTTGCATTGTTCCAGATGGGTTGCTGAATACTATTGTATAAATTCCTGATGGTAAATTTACAAGGGAAATGGTAAGTGTGGATGGAGTGGAAGTATCTACCGAGGTGTCATATACAATCCCTTGTGAGCCCCTAATAGTCAGATATAATACACCCACATCATTCTGAAAAAGAACGGTAAGGATCTTATCCTGCAGCTCAACAATAATCGGATCAGTGCCCGAACGAAGCCCCCTTTTTATAAAACTACCATATAAATCAATGGAACTACTACTCTGCGTCGCGGTTATTTCATTGTCTACCGCATGAGAGGTTGTCCCTAAGGAGACGGGAATAAATAATATCCCGGCAAACACCAATAAAAAAAATGAATGTTTCATCGTGATAAAATTTTTCAGTTTGTTTGAAATTTCCCCACAAATCTAAAGGAAATAAAAAGACTGGCCAATAAGCTGGAAAGGCATATAAGTCGTTTAACTTTTGCAAAATATTAAACAGCTCATATGCTGCTATTTACAAAAAAGAGATATAAGTTTAACAGGAATTAATTAAGATGTTTCAGAACTCGCAACCCACGATTTTTATCATAAAGATGTTTCAGAAACAAACAAAAATCAGCACCAGGCTTTTGTAAACCCATTTTTTGCCGAATGCGGGTACGCGACATATTCACGGTATTCACGCTTTGGTTAATAAGAGGTGCGATTATCTTACTGGGTAATCCGGCATATGACAACAGGCATACTTTTAATTCGGTGTCAGAAAATTGTGGGTAGCTATTTCTTATAAAATGGGATAAACCGGGATACAGTTCGTCTATTATTTCTACTAACGAATTCCATAGTGACCTGTTATTTTTTCCGTACACGATTTCCTCGAATTTGGCCATTGTTATTTTTGTATCCATCATTTCAAAAGGTTCCAATTCCGACTTTAGTAAAAATGATTTGAGAAGAACATTAAATTTCCATAGTAAAGTTTCCCTGAGTTGTTTTTCATGCCTTGATACTGAGGTTTCACGTTTTTGAAGATCATTTGTCGTTTTATTTAATGTTTGCATGGCATTTTGTAAGCTTATCATTTGGTTTTTCTGCCTCACTACTTGTCGTAGCAGAAAAACACTAAGAAGACTGAGTAGCAAAAAAAGTGATAATATAATAATTATAATACGCTGCCGTTGCAGCAACAGGAGGTCATACAAGTTTCGTTGCTTTATATAGTCGTATTTTTGTTGCACCTCATAGATGGATTGCTGAAATCTTTCCTCGTTGATTTTCTCAACTATTTCGTTTCTTTTTTGCTGATAATCAAAAGCCATCTCATATCTGTGGTTGGTTTTGGCATCTCCGGCCAATAAATTATACGCGCTTGCCTTAAAGTACAGATCGGTTGAGGTATCCACTGTCTGTTTTAATTTGTTTATAAAAAATGCGAGTGAATCCAATTGGCCTGTATCTCGGTATAGTTTTGATAAATTTAAGTAATAGTGAGGCAGATCGTTGTCATTAAGGCTAAGTCTGATAGATCGGTGTAGAAATTCACCAGCTTCTTTATTTTGGTTTGTTTCAGAATATGCGACACTCAGATTTTGAGCCAATAAGCTTTGAAGCTGTCTGTCATTTATTGATTCGGCTATTTCCAGTCCTCTAAAAAAGTAGATGAATGCACTGTCCTGCTCCCCTAATAACATAAACATTTGTCCTATTGCGCTAAAACAATGAGTTTGCTGGTTTTTCATATCTTCGGGGAACTGGCCATAGAAATTTTTTGCTTGTTGGTAATTATACAAAGCTTTGGCATATAAACCGTGTTCCGATAACAATTCACCGGTATTATACATTATCAATCCTTTTAGAGCTGTATCATTGGTCAGAGCGGCAAACGTTCCTGCATCTTTATAATTCAACATAGCTTGATTGAGATTGCCTTGTTCCCGGTAAACGCAACCACTGTAAAAAGAGGCCAATGCTGCCAGTTCGTTTTTTTTGGCACGCATAGTAAAGTAGTCTCTCGCCTTAAAGATAAGTGTATCCTCGTTTATCGGTAAATAGTTTTTATATCGTGCCTGTACCCGTACCACGCAATAACGCATATAATCTTCATCATTGAAACTTCTCTCCGGATATAAAATAGAGTCGATCAAAACCATAGCTTTATCGGGATGATCATTCATCAGTTGTTCCGCTTTTACCAGCAATATAGAGGCATGGGATTGGGAATCATCACAGCAAATCGTGATGATTCCCAATAACAAAATACATGAGGCATACAGTGCAGTTTTCATACAATTGAAGATTTGAGTGCAAAATACAAAAAAAAATAGAAATTCAAAAAAACTGAACTCTTTGGAGAGCAAAGGATTGCGGAAGTCTCAATGTATTGTCTGACCGAGTTTGAACATCGGCACATACATCGCGATAAGGATGAAGGCCACGAGTATTCCGATACCCAATATCAGTAGTGGTTCCAACACATTGCCCAGTTGCTTCAGCTTATACTCAAGTTCCATGGTGATATCGGCGGCTTGGTGAAAAAGCATCTTGTCCAACGTATTGGTTTCTTCTCCCACTTTTATCAATGCAACCAGTTTTTTGCCGTAGATATCTTCATACCTGCCAAGGTTCTCGCCGAAGGAACCTCCCTCTATTATTTTTCCGGCAATATTGCCAAACGACACGCTGAAAGGATAAAAACGGATGATATCCTCAAGCATCTGCAGTGACCTCAATAAGGGAATATTGGAGCTGATCAACAGGTGCGTAAGCTGGCAAAATTGCGACTGGTAATACATTCTTATAAGATCCCCGGCAAAAGGTAGACTAAGTAATACCTTAGCAGTGATTTGCCGGTACTTTTGACTTTTCCCATAAAAATGCCTGAGTGCAAAAAACAGGATGATAATGATGGCTATAATGGCAAAAAAGGCAGGAGTTGAACTGGACAATGTGATAATAAAACGGGTGATCCCTGGCAATTCGCCCCCCATACGGGAGTATACCTGTTCGAACATCGGGACCACGACGAGGATCATAAATGTAACCACAAGTACAGCCACCACCATGATAATCAGGGGATAACTCAACGCGCCTGTGAGTATCCTCCGCTGCTCGTTTTTCTTTTTGTAATAGCTATTCAGAAACTCCAGGGATTGGTCGAGCCTGCCGGTTTCTTCCCCGATCCTGATAACCCCGCAATCAAGGTCTGAAAAACTCCCGCTTTTCTTTATAGCAACCCAAAGTTCATTGCCGGATACGATGTCATTATACACGCGTCGTAATATTTTGGATTCGTCCTCACTTCCATTTTCTATAAGCAACTCGAAAGACCGGCTGAAACTCAATCCTGATTTCAGCAGGGAGTACAACTGGGAGAAAAAAAGATATTTTTTCTTGTCCGAAAAACGATCTATTTTACCGGAAATCTTCATGGTCATCATCACTGTTCAAGTAAGCGTAACGATTGGAGGGCAAGCCATACTCCAACCAAACGGTATCCCTGGCATTTACTACACAATTTATAAAAAGGGAATCTATATGATCTCCATTCTCCAACAATGGAGAGGTATGGCAATCAATATAGCCTGCAAACAAAGTATCTGTCATCCTCTGAGATTTCAACAGAAAAAAAGTAGCACCGATAGTTACCGAGTCAGATACCCTACTTTCCCGATAAAAAAGAAGTTGGTCACCTCTTTTGATTATACTGTCCGCATTTTCCACAAGGTGCTCCATGAACCGGTGGCTGTAGAGCACGGTCTGGTTGGCCGAGATACGGTTATTTACAATATTACTGAATCTCTTTATGATATCGACCCCGTCGAACACCAACAGGAAAATGATGCCGGAAATAATCATGGTAAGCAAAAGCTCCACCAATGTACTTGCTTTTATCCGTTTCCTCAATATGTTTCCACCTTTACCCATAAACCTATTCGTTTGCATATAGGAAATGGTACCCTACCGATTGTCCGTTTTCAATTTCAGAAACCATATAAATTATAAAAACATCGCCTTTATAGGGAGAGACGGAGACTCTTACCTTGCCCCACGGGAAAGAATAGTGTTTTTCATGTACATTTGCATCAATACCTTCTTTTTCAATCATGCGCTGGCACTTTTTCATGTCATTCTCGATAATGAGATAATTCGGTTGCCTGTTTTCATATACGAGGAGATTGGTCATGGAATGCATGGCTATGATAAATATGATCATAAAGACAATGGACGAGACAATCGTCTCCAGCAACGAGGTGGCCTGCAGTTTCCGATTCAATTGTTTCATGGCGGCATGTTTATTCCGCGAACAGTTCCATGTCCAACCCCTGCCGGCGCACGACAATCTTGTCCGCTGTAATGCTCACAACATAGAAATCACCGACCCTTTCCCTTGCGCTCACCATTATTGTCTCTCCTGCCAGATCCAATAGGCCGTAAGATTTCTTTCCCGCCTTTAAAATGCCTTTGAATTTAAAGGCGGGACCCTGCACCAGTTCGGGTTCCTGCGGGTAAAACTCAATACCGGGGTTGCCGGACTCTTCTTCCCCGGACACGTTCTTCCCTACGGTATCTTTCAAAAAAGGATCGTCATAGTTTAGCAACAACACCACACTATCCGGTTTATGGACAACAGGCAGGGGGCGTGTTGTTTGAGCCACGATTTCTTCTTTTTTAAAGGCTTTAACCAGCCTCCAAGTGATGGTTCCCCAGATTATTATGGCTGTGGCAAACAACAGGTATGTCGCGATCTTTTTATTTTTCATCTTTCTTAATTTCAAATGAACGGGTTATTTTTTTTGATTTGTAGCCGTAGTTATAACCATAAATCGACCATTGGTACTTACCTCCGGACAAGGATAACTCAACCCGGGTAGTATCCGTAATTGTATCGTACAGGGATGAGCCCCCGTCAAAAGAAGGCGATGCGACTTCAATATGATATTTCTCTGCTCCCTCCATCCGGTCCCATGCGAAAAGGACTTTTTCCCCCTCAAAAAATGTCCCGGTAACCGGTGATATTACTGCCACCTGTTCACCGGATATGTCTTTCAGGAAAATATCCTCGCATCCGGCAAGGAAAAGGCAAAAAAGTAAACAATATAAAATTAATTTTGTCCTCATAGCTGTATTTCCTTTATCATTAATAAATCGATTTTATTTCTTTACGCGTGTACTCTCCCGATAGAAAAATCGGGTAGGCTATATTGTCATTACGGGATATTCGGGTATTGTACAATGTTCCCGCGTATACATTCCGGTTGGATGTGAAAAAGCAATCTTTCAGGTAGACGGCGCCCGAAATTTCCCCGCGGAAATTGGTCGTGCCGTCCACATACAACAATCCCCTTAGAAGGGATTTTCCCGACTGCCTGTAACTGGGAAACAGCAACTCCTCGTCCCTTATCCTTCCCAGAATGATTACATACCCGTTAATTTCACTGTTATCGGACAACGACACATAGGGATAGTCAATTTCCGCATCCAGGTATATACCCGAAGGATACTGGAGGGTGACATTCTCTCCAACCAGTACCGAATCGCTGCAAAAGACCTGCATGCTTCCTGTAAACCCTTCTTCGATAGTCACTTTCCGTGCGATGATAATCGCTTCATTAATTTTTGAAGAAGCCGTTATTTTTAATTCATCGGCAAACAGAACCGCATTTCCCCGAAGTACAATTTCGTCCCTGTTTTCTGAAATATTAAAATAATGAGTCGATTCATGGAAACTGTAGTAAGTTTGGGTAATTGCAGGAAGTTCATTAGACCGGTCCCGGTATCCTTTCAGGCTCTCCGGAAATACCAGGGTGGTTGAATCGATGGGAGGCAATTGTGCTCCGGCAATATCAAGACGGGTATAGGGAATTTCTTCCCCTTTATAGTATTCCCCATCTATTTCGGTATAATTAATCCCGTTAAGTGGAATAAATATCTTACCCCTGATTTCGGTTTCCCCGGAGAGGGACAATGCCCTGTTCCTGTCGCACAGCCAAAGGGCAGCCCGGTGATCGCACTCCTGTTTTTTCCCTAATAGTCGTGTCGAGGAAAAATTACCGTTATGGGAAGACACACGCAAAGATTCGTAGAATCCCCATTGTTGTGAAAAAAAACTGACGGTAGACGCACTGTCTGTTTCGTATAATTGGAATGTTTTCTCTTTGTTATACTCCGTTATAAAAGTGCTGTCATTACTATACAGGACAACGGCCGAATTCAGGTTCTCCCGTTGTTGCTTTTTGTAATGGTAGGATGAATAGTGGAGGAAATTCATGTCCCACAATGAATACACAAAGAGGACAACAAGCAATATCAATACCGATATCACCATCACCACCGGCAGGGTAGCTGCACTTAATTGGCTTTTCCAGTTTAGCATTTTTTCTTGAATTAACTAACTGGACAGGTTTGCTAATAATTAATTTTCATAAGATCTGTGTACTTATAATTTCCTATTATTCTCTATTGTACTACTAATTTAGTTCTCAAGGATATACATCATTCTTCTTTTCATTATCCAAGTTTTATAAAATCACCAACTTCTGAAACTGACGAACACCGTGGCCATCAGGTTCGAAACGCTGATTTTCTCATCCGATTTGTAGTTTTGTCCTTCCACGTTCAGGCTCTCGATTGTCCCCATGACATACGAAAGCTTAAGCCCTACACCTGTTTTGGCACTTAACTTATATTCGCCCGCTATTCCGGCGTTTATTCCAACGGTTGTTTTGCGGCCGTTTACGTTTACTCCGCTGAGGTTCATATCACTGTTGAAGAAAAGCGGGCCGATGCCGAAATGGGTTACCAACAGAAACTTTTCCGATTCATTGCGCGCGACAAACGAAGGGCCTACATAAAGAAAGCTCTGTGTTTCCTTGTAATTCACGCTCCGGTCTATTCCCAGAAGGGTGATGTTGTCGCCCGAAGTGTTTGCCGAACAATAATTGGCATTCAGTCCAAGTCCCCAACTCTCCTTGAAGAAGTATTGGCCATCGGCATCGATGGTGAAACCGTGACGGAGCTTCTTGTTCATGTCGTCGATTTTGGAATCGCCGGTTTTGGCAACTTTCCCCAACCGGTAAGCATACCCCCCGCCAATGGCAAAGCGGAAATCCTTGTAATTACCCGGAGTTTGGTGCTCCACTTCATAAGGTGTTGCCTGCTGTGCTGTTGCGGACGAAACGGCCGATGCGCAAATAAAGGCGGCCGCAAGTGCCATAAAATAAAATTGTTTCATAAAATAGTTGTTTTTAAAAGTGTTTATTGGATGAATAAAAATCTTTCAACATCTTGAAAGACAGTGATATGGGAGACCAGAAAGCTACCCCGCCGCCGCGGGATAGCTGATTATTTTTACTTGCTTGGTTATGAACTATCCGGTATCGTTTTCATATCGTTGTTTTTAAAAGATTTGCTTTAAAATTTATTGCTGTTTATCAGTTTATTATAATTATGGCATCCGATTTGGAGCATTACCTTTTATAGGTCTATTAAACAAAATTTTTGAATTATTTACTGGATTTTTGCCAGATAAATACTTGACAATATATGTTTGTCCTATTTGAATTGTGTCATACCCTTCTTTCGAGATGTTTTCTATCATATTATATCTTACTGAATCTATAAGACATTCAAACCGAACATAATAAGATGAGGATGCAGACTTTTTTGAGGTTTTGCCATATCCTTTTCCAATAATAAGACCTATTGCATTTTCTCCATATTGTAAGATTTTAACCTGATGATTAGAATGATATAATCCCCAGATAATAATTATAATTCCACATATCAATAATCCGTAAAAACTGAACTTTATGTAGTAACGCTCACGTTTTTTCTTTTTTTTGTAATCGAATTCTTCCATCTAGTTAAAACTTTAGCCTTTTGAGTATATTGTATAATCGACCATAATCCATATAGTGGTAAAAGTTTGTAATAGGTTTTGCTCCATTAATGGGATTAGGTATATGGGTATAAACTGATACGACCCCGTTTTTGTGGGCATAAACATTTATTGAATTTAAATCATATCCATTTGAAAAATCACCCATAGAACTACCTGCCATATCTTGACTGGATAATGAGTTTAAATTTGTTCCAATATCATGTACACTCTCGCCTAAATTTGTGCCTAAATTATCAATGGCTTTCATCATATTTTTCTCTGCTATTCCCGTATACATCTTGAATCCGGCATATTGAGACAGACCATAAGTTAGACCACCGAGTGTACCAAAGGCTCCTCCTGTCAATGTCCTATTAAGTATTTGATTCCATTCTCCATATAAAATACCTTTACCCAATCCTTCAGTTAATCCTGAAGCAGCCCCACTTATACCGCTATTAATAGATATGTTTGAAATAGCTTTACCCCAATTTCCCTTTATTCCAAGGTTCGTGGTTATTTTATCTGAAAATCCACTAGCATTCAGTCCTTTGAAAGTTCCATATGAAACGGTACTTGTAGCTACACCAAGTAAAGCCTCTTTACCTATTGCACTCCAACTTAAATCTTTCAGTCCGTTAGTGCCATCTAATTGTTTAATCGCAGAGTTTGCTGCTCCTGTTAATGCTCCTCCAACGGTTATTCCTAAGGCGGGGTTCACGATCATTAAAGCACCTGATCCTGCGCCAACACCAAAAGCAGCTAAACCTTCGGCAAAGTTATTGATGTTATTCCAATTGGAAATAAGATTGATTGTCCCTCCCCACAAAGCAGCATCAATTAGTGTTCCGATTCCGGGTAAGAAAAATGAAAATATAAACTCCCCATCCTCATCCACATACACCAGCGGATTGTTCAAACAATAACTATACGGTTGAAGTTCTGCGTGAAATCCGGCATCTGCACATACGGGTCGGGCGATAAGAATCTGCCCAGAGCAGGGTCATACAACCGGGCGTTCATGTTGATTAAGCCGAACAAGGACATGTGCTCATGGCCGGTGTAGCCCCGCCCAAGGAACAGCGCCGGTTCGCTTCCCGGAGCGTAAGCCGCCTGAGTGGCGGGATCCCTAAGCCGCCCCCAGGCGTCGTAACTCAATTCCTGTTTCGCAATTTTGCAGAATTCCTCCTCGTTCGGCATAGCTCAAGCAAGCTTGACTCTGCGCTCACTCGTTCGGCATTTCAAAGAGCCGTCGGCATTATACGTAAATGTACAGTACTTATATTTTACGAAATGCTATTGGTACGCTTGTAATCCGTCTGACCGCCCAAAGCGGTCAGACGGGTGGAAAAACTACCCCGCCACTACGGGATAGCTCTTTGTTTTTCTTTTTATTTGCCATTAGGAGCATTATTTTGATTGGGAGTATTACTTTCTAAATAAATTTGCTTTAATAATTCTTCATAATGCTTGATACTTTTCGGTTTGAATCCAAATTTTAAGAAGACCCCTGAGATATGAGGAAAGAACAAAACTTTTTTCAATTCGTCATTTAAAATCTCAATGATATAGAAATAAAAGAAATGTCTTTTTATCCTTTTTATCTCAGAATTCTTGAATACTTTCCTTTTTCTACAATCTTGTATTATTGTTATTTCTTCATTATAAAAAACATCCCGTAGTTTTAGTAATGGAAGAAGAATAATCTGTATAATTAGAAAAAAAATAAATCCCACTAAAAAAGGCATCATTTTCTCTACGTTAACCATATTTATTATTACTCCTATACAACATACGATAATAATACATATATTGAACAACGGCAAAATATATTTATATAAGAAAGTAACTCTGCTTGAAAGTCTTTTCATTGCAATACATAAGATTATAATTAGTATATAAAACCTAATTTTAGAGATCCAGAAGCACCCCATCCCAAAGCAATTTTTCCGGAAAGATCTAAGCCAAAAAATCCACTTCTAAAACTCCAATCATCATAAAAGTTAAAGGTTGCTCCGAATATTCCAAATGCTCCAACTTCAATTGTATGAGTTTTAAATGGATATTGGAGAGAAGACAAATCAATAGATTGACTATAATTAACTCCGGCATAGTAACTTGCCCCCAAATCCAACAATTTCCTTATACTTCCATCTCCTTCAAAATAAAAATTAGGCGCTTCTTTATTACTGAGATTGCCTTCTATTAAAATATCATGAACCGGTGAAATATTTATTCCAATACCTTTATCTAAAGAAACTGCTATTTGTACTCCATAGGAAATCTCGCCTTGAGCTGATGTGTAAAAGTGATCTTTCATCCAATTTTTAATTGATTTTTTTGAATTATATTCATTCCTAACCTGAATAATCGCATTTTCCACCCCTTTCTCCGGCTTACTATAATCATATTGTGGATAATACATGTTCGATTTCCCACTATGATGGTACCCCATACCCGGTCCTTTATCTTTGCCATAACCAACCATCGGTTGTGGTTGACCTGCTTTTCCGGCTGATATACCACCATACATTCCCGATCCATCCGTATTTGAGCCAAAATGGGCAACAAATTCGTCCGGTTTACCCCATTTCCAAGGCAGCCAGTTCCATTTTAATGGATTTCCCTGATTTTCTTTTGGTGTATTGTCATGAGCTACTTTTAAATATGTAAAACCTACAATAATCCCAACTATAAGCCACGGTAACTCCCCATTCTGATCAATATATACCAACAGGTTGTTCATCGCGTAAGTATATCAATTGAAGTTTTGGATCATAAACGGGAATTATATCTGGCATCTATCGTTATAAAGAGTGGTGTTCAGCCTCTCTATCGATCAATCTTTTCCATCTTTGAAAAATTTGAACTTCCTTTTCATAGCCTTCAACAACTCCCCCGTAAAAATACTCATCATTCAAAATATCGGGAAATCCAACGTCATTCATGTCACACTCATTGTTGAAATTTATTTTCCGTTTTATCCAATATTTTGACGGCATATCATCCGTTACTTCAAATAAAGTAGCCGGGTAAAACATGGGATGTTGATAAGACACCCCATCATAGATATCACTACAAATTAGATAACACGGATGATTGAACAGAATAAAAACAGCATACACCGTGTACTCTTTTCCAATAGTCAGTTCAGCAAATTTCATCTCTTCATTCCAATTATATTGAACAAAGAAATCTTTCGGAGTGTATTTCCCCGTGTTATATACGCATTTTACTCTCATCTCTATTTAAATTTAAATCCTGTATTTACATTGGTTCTTGGATTATGCCAATAATGAATGGTAATATTTTTATTGGTGTTCAAATCCAAATGATAATGTTCTATTTTTTGCCATCCCTGCCAGTTCGGGTCTTTAATTCTATCCTGCATAATCTGGTATCTTTTTCTGTTTTATCACTTAATCTAACTAACATAAATTCGTGCATGTCAACAGCTCCACCGAGCATGTATCCCCACGTCTTTCCTGAACTATAATCCCATTGTGTTTTTAAATTTTGTTACATAATCCTTTAATTCATATTCTTCGCCTTGCAGGATTCGATATACGAATATTTTTTCACCTTTGACATATAAAACTGTATTTGTCAAAAGGGTACAAGATAATATGTATTTTGGTTTTTTTTCCAAGACACGTTTGATTGCAATAGTTGCTTTTTTTGTATATTTTCTCGAATAAGAAGGATAAAATCTGCCAACTATATCCAATCTATCTTCAGAGAAAAAGACATAAAATGTCGGATTAAACTTTTTATCATGACAATAAATGTTAAAATCGTACTCGAAATCTTCCACCAATAAATAATTATCGGTATCTAGTTTAGTCGTATCTATACCGACATTAAGAACAAACCTCATATTCTGGTTTTTAATCCCTTCTTTTATTACCTTATACCTTCTTTCAATTGTATCATCGCTCAACTGCCCAAATGCATGCATTGAATATCGAACAATAGGATCTTTAATGTTATCAATATAACTTACGGAATCCAATTGGTTATACTTCTCTTCAATTAATGTGAGATGCGATTGGGCTTTCACAAAATGAAAAGTCAACATAATTAATAGAAATGATATTATAAATTTTATTTTTTTCATAACTTTTTATCAATTTACGGTAACTTCATTCCATAAACGCGCCAAATAACAAAATGAGATCTATTCTCAAGATTTGTGTATTTAAAACTTCCTATTCTCAGTTGAACAACTACTTTATTGGAATAATATTTATAGAACGAATATTATTCGCATGGTACAAAATTCCACATGTACATGACTCTACTCTCAGTCAATCTCCCGGAAGTGAATGCTTCCGAGAGACTATTTATTAGCAAAAGAATCAAAAACATCTAAATATTTAATTGGTATAACTTTACCCTTAACGAGTCTTGTCAATGATAAAAACCTTCAGTGTTTTTAAATTTTGCCACATAATCATTCAATTCATATTCTTCACTTTGCAGGACTCTATATACGAATATCTTGTCATCTTTGACGTATAAAACAGTATTGGGTAAATGTTGACAATGTAACATATATTTTGGCCTTTTTTTCAAAATACTTTTGATCGCATTTTTTATTTTTTTTGAAAATTTTTTTGAAAAAGTCGGATAAACATCGCCGTATATATCCAATCTATCTTCTGTGAAAAATACATAGTATGTGGGATTGAACTTTCTATCATGACAATAAATATTAAAATCGTATTCGAAGCCTTCTACCAATAAATAATTATCGGTATATAGTTTAGTCGTATCTATATCGACATTCAAGACAAACCTAATATTCTGATCTTTTATTCCATTTTTTATTATGTTATATTCCCTATTAATCTCCTCATCAATAGGTTCACCATAGGCATGTATTGAAGACCGAATAACGGCATCTTTCAAATTGTTTAGATACTTTAGTGAATCCAATTGATCATACTTCTCTTCAATTAATGGAAGATGCGATTGAGCTTTCATATATTGAAAAGTACATACAACTAATAAAAATGATATTATAAATTTTAATTTTTCCATGATTATTTATTAATATAGAGTTACTTCATTCCGCTAACTTCCCATGTTTTGAAATAATTGGTTTTTACAAGATCTATGTATTTATAACTTCCTATTCTCAATTGTACTACTACTTTGTTGGAATAGTATTTTATAGAACGAATATTATCCGAGTGGTACAAACTTCCATGTTTCATATGGACTGTCACCATATTACCAGAATCATTAATAGATTGCATAGCACTAGAATTTTCAAGTTGTGCAGGATTGAATCTTTTTGCATAAAGATTATCATTTATCAAGTTGTCATATTCACCTAATTTCATTGTAACACCCCGATTGTCAATATAGTTAGTACACTTTACGTATTCATCATAAGAAAGGTTTCCTTCAAAATGCTTGTCAAGTTCTGCCATCGTTGTAGGGACGCAGTCATTCAAATTACTGGACCCAGCTCTTGGAGTTTTAAAATCGACTACAGTATGAGGTTTCTCGGCATTGATAAATGACCATTGTCCTCTCCCGTGTTTGACATCATTACCCCACCAGACATTCTTTCCTTGCTTGAGTGCTTCCTTTCCACTGGCAATACCTCCTCCAATTGCACCGGTAATAGCACCATTTATGGCCCCGGAGATTGTACTTGATTTCCAGTTGTTGAGGAAATTATTTCCACTCATTAGATTATTTCCACCATTTAGGAGAAAACTGCTACCTGCACCAAGTACAGATCCGGATAATGCTCCAATTCCAGCTCCTGCTGCGACTCCAACCGCCTTAAAAGTAGCGGCGGCCCATGCTCCTCCTGCAGCTGACAATGCTCCAACACCAGCCCCAACGCCAAAGTATCCTAGTCCTTTCCAGAAGTTTCCATCTATATTTTTCCAATTGGAAAGCAAATTAATTGTACCTCCTACAATAGCTCCGATAATAAGATGGATAAATTCCCCATCTTGATCTACATACATCAAAGGATTGTTCAAGGCATAGCTGTAACGGTTGAAATTCTGCGTGAAATCTGGGGCCTGTACATACGGATCAGGACTTAAAAAACGTCCAAGAGCCGGATCATACAACCGGGCGTTCATGTTGATTAAGCCGAACCAGGGCAGGTGCTCATGGCCGGTGTAGCCCCGCCCAAGGAACAGCGCCGGCTCGCTTCCCGGAGCGTAAACCGCCTGCGTAGAGGGATCCCTGAGCCGCCCCCAGGCGTCGTAACTCAATTCCTGTTTCAAAGAACCATCCGCATTGGCTATATGGGTGATACTGCCCAAATAGTCCCTGCAAATATAATAAATTTTCCACACACCGGCTTCTTTTACATATACAGCAGGCGCGGAATAAGCATCACCACCCAGGTACAGCCTTTCGGTGTTCGAGGGTGCATCCAGCTCATACTGTCCCCCTATGTAATAACGTGTCAGAACGGGCGTGGTCCCGTTGGCCACGTACATTTTCACCCGGCCTCCCTCCGCATTGTATGTGAACGAGGCGCTCAAGCCATTCTCATCTATTCGTGACGGGCGATGGAACGAGGTGTACGCCACGCTCTGGTTGCGCAACGGCACTGCTGTTCCTTCCGGACTGAGCATGGTTAGCTGGTATGGCTTGGCGGTGTTGCCGTAGGTCATGGTGCCGACACCCTCTATCCGCGTTATGTTGCCGTTTGCCGCATAGGTGATTGACTTTCCGGCGGCGCTTGTCAGACGGTTCAGGTTGTCATAGGAGAAATTTTCAGTTTTGCTGTACTTGTTATCTGCCCTGCTTAACAGATTACCTTTTTCCACATCGAAGTTGTAGGTGAAGTTCTGGATACTGCCGGCCGTCCTGCCGGTAGGGATTCCGAAGGCGTCATATGAATAACTCCTGCTCATGCTTCCCGTGGCCGCTCCTGTGGGTTGTCCCAGCGCATTCTCGGCGGTCAGTTTCCAGATGGTGGTTGAACCATTGAGCTTTATTTCCGTGTTATGCCCGTGGGCATACATGAAATATTCGGTTCCCAGCGCGCCACTCTGTGCCGAATATTGAATCGCGGTCACATTACCGCCACTGTAGGCATATGTCTTTTGCAACCACTTGCCGTCGGGAACGGTCTCCTTTTCCGTCAGTATCCTGTCATAAGCATCGTAAGTGTACGCTTTGGAAGTGCCGTTTGTCGAGGTCGCGTTTGCCAACAATCCATCGGCATTATACGCATATGTGGTGGTAAATTCCCCTGTATGTTGCATACCGGTAATACGGTCGTACTTGTCAAATACAGATATGGTCGTCCCCTTGGGGTTGGTCTCGGTAATTGTCAATACTCCATCTGATGCGTAATCATAGTAAGATGTATGTCGTCCCGCACTCGGGTCCGCAAGCGCTGTCTGTCTTCCGAAAGCGTCATACTCGAATGAGGTGACCACGCCTCCCGGCGCTGTGATGGCCGAGGGTTGACCGTCGGCACGCAGGGTATATGTGATCGTGCCTCCCGGATCCGACACACTTGCCATTGCTCCCGAGGCATCCATTGTTCTTGTGATAGCAATGCCGTTCTTCGTTTCAGTTGAACTCAACCCGGAATAGCTCCATGTGGTGATTTTCCCGGAAGCCTGGGTCAGCCTTGTCGGACGGTCGTACCCATCATAAGTATAGCTGTTCCACCGCTCGGCTGAGGTACCCCTGAAAGGAAGTGAAGTCCTGCTGACTTGTCCTTGTGTATTGTATTCGGTGTCCACATACTGCCACTGCCCGTCGAACCGCCGGTTGCCGGTACGTATTTCGCGGCCAAGAGCATCGTAATGGATGATCTCATCCGGTTTGCCGGTTGAAGTATTGGAAAGGGTGTACAATCCCTTGCCACCCCATGCGAAAGCCGTGGTTTCAGTCACCCCCTCGGGGTGCGCAATGGAGGTCACCCGTCCCCATGGGTCATAACTGTTTGTAGTGGCTCTGTTCTTGTAGTCCTTGACGATTCCGGGATTACCGTAGGGATTATAGTCGGAATAAGTGGTTGTTTGTGACAGATCATTAGTCACTGATGCAATATATTTTCCAGACGCATCATAGGTATACGTTTGGCCTATAAACGTGGTTACGTAATATGGAGCTGATTTTTTAGAACTGATATTCCAGTTGGCGTCATAAGTCCAACGTGTTTCACTTGTTTTATTGGTCCCACTCGTCCCTATATAGGTAATTAGAGAAAGAGGTAGCCGGACTTCGTTGTAAGTGTAGGTCTCCTTGTTGATCCACGACGAGCCTCCGCGCGTGTTGGTTACCGTTTTGGCTACAGGTTGACCAATCAGGTAGATGCTACCGGAAGTGGAGTTGTAGTAAGTCTGGTCGGTAACCCTGGTTATCCCTCCACCATAATTGACGGTCTCCTTTGTGACGTTCCCGTATGTGTCATGCGCATAAGCGGAAGTCACGGTCTGGTTGGTGAGCTTGTCCAAAGAGGAACTGTTCGTAAGCCGGACCTTGGCGATCTTGTTGTATTGCACGCTTACCGACCATGTGTGGGTGATTTTGGCGGTGGGTGACTCATCCACCTTTAAAATGCCAAAATTGTACGGGTCGTATTCCCGCATGTAGGAACGTTCACGGATGTTGTCTATCGTGAAAACCCTTCCGAACCCGCAGAAACCGCGCCCCTGCTTGTGGATGACGGCATTCTCATAGCGGTATTCCATATTTTCAGTACGAATCCCGTTCACGTACTGCTCCCTGCCGACCGGCACGGAGAAGGGACCCTGGAAGTTCTCATAGGGGTAAACCGCACCGGAACCTTTGGCATAATAGTAATCCGCCTCGTTAAGCATCCGGTAATGGTTCTTGCTCACCACACCCAGGCTGTTCACCGATCCGGTGAGTTGTTTCTCCTTCGTGTCGTTGCGGGGGTAAGAAAACCGCGTGACTTTGCCGTCCTTCAAGGCGACCAATTGGTGGAAATAGTTGCGGCTGTTGATATCCGTGGGCACCAAAACGGAACCAATATGATTGAACGATGTGTAGGAGTCGGTTGTGTAGGAGGCGCCGGGTCTTGTCAAATAGGTGAAAAACCCCGATTTCCCTGAAGTGATGATCACATCCGTGAGTCCATCGCTGTTCACATCCTGCAATATGATCTGATCCGAACCGCCTTTGGAGGTGATCGACGTGGAAACCCTTTCAAACTGTCCATCGCCCGTCGCGTAATAGATTGCCCAGTCAGATATTGCCGACTTGGTCGTCAACAGGAAGTCGGGCTTGCCATCGCCATTGAACTCTCCTATTAATAACTCCCTGCCTTCAAGGGTCGATTTTTTAAGTGCGGCGTATGAGGAGACCTGCCTTACAGAATAGGTGGAACCCGTGACATCGAACGTGTAAATATACGTGCCGTTGTCATTGATCAGGCAGATGTCGGTTTTGCCGTC
>NZ_RDSD01000022.1 GCF_003712195.1 Proteiniphilum sp. X52
ATTATGTCAAATGGGCTGTTTCAAACGGACGCAGAACGCATTCGCTGGCATGTCGTAACGGGGAAAGAAGTTGAACCGATCACGGTACAGGGAGCTATGGAACAGGCAGAGGCGAAAGGAGATGCGGGTTTGTTAACCGGTCTTTCCGGACTCGGCCTGTCGCTTCTCTGTATGTTGGACAAAAGCCATTTGACATGGATAGAGCTGATATAGTTTTAACTCCTCTCCTCCATGAGGACTCGCAAATCCGTCTGGACGAGGCGAAAACAGAAAAATAACATACAACCCCGTATAGGGGCTAATTAACACAAATTACAAGCAATTTTAAATTTGGAAGCTATGAAAAAGGTACTGAAAAAAATTTCAATTTTAGATGAACTGGCAAAAGAAATGCAGGTGATAAGTGAAAATCAACAAAGAACTTTTATTGGTGGAGGGGTTTATGGCGATGGAAATAATAATTCCGGTTATTACACCCTATCTCAATTTTTTAATTGGGAGGGGGACTGGACTGGAGGATTTGTTGAGGGGCTCGGATATGTATCTGCTGATATAGTTATTACGGGAGCTCCTTCTGGATATTACAATCCAAATCCTTATCCAGGGCAAGAGGCTCTATACCAAGGAGCCTATGATGCTGCTTTTGCTAACGCTGCGTCGGGTGAAACTTGGAACGCGATAAGAACGATAGGATATGGGATATTAAGTGGAATTGTAATGAATCCATATGGAGAATTCAACGGGAATGATCCCGGCATGCAGGCCATCAATTTAGGTACATGGCAAGGATTTATAGATGGCCGAAAAGCTTACGGAGCGAGCAACGGAAATGATAATTAAGGGTTCTTTGATTAATAAAAGTTGTATGAAACGGGCAAGATAATTGTTCTCACACAAGAATATGATTGAAAAAGAGTTCCATATGAACTGTTTTAAACATAAATACTGAACACTAAATAGTTTTAATTATTATCTCCATTAATATTCATATTATCAGTAAAATACAAATATAAATTGTTTAAACTGATTTCAAATTGGCACATATGAAAAGATACTTTGGTCTATTAATCCTTTTTATATTTCTCTGCATACATTGTTCATCCCATAATAAAGAAACATATACGGAAATATATAATTTAAATCTTAGAAACCCGACAGACTCTTCCACTTTATATCAGTGGCGTATAAATCCCCGCTATTATGCCAATCCTTATACCTTTTTTTGGGGGGTAGAGAACACCCCCCCTTCCATTCAGTACTATAGCACAGGTTACTCTCCGGCAGACCAACTTCAATCCGAAATAGCACAGCGGATATTATTGCCCCTGCATAATGAAAAAGATGGTATGGTGAAGCTATCATATAAATCAAAAAACATTGAATCCGCATACATGGTTATGGCCGGAATTGACAAGCAGGAGCAAATACTGTATTCCGATACCCTTCATCTTATTCCCGACACTAATATCGTATCTCTTTCAAGGAAAATCCATTTACAGCAAGCGGAATTAATGGATTTGAAAATTTTTGTACGAGGGGAGGAAAAAGGTAAAAATGCGACCCCTTATTATCCTAAATTGGAAGTATCCTCTCTAGATATATTTATTGGCAAGAAGCATATAGATCAATATCCGGTAAGAAAGCTGTCATTCCCTTTTTCCGCAGGAAAAACGTTAACGATTCCTATTAACGGGAACGATCGTAACAGTATTGACCGGATTGAAGCCTTAAAAAGCAAGAAAATTGTAGGTTTCGGTGAATCGGTTCATCATAACATGTGTGTAATAGAGATGATAAGCCAACTAATAATGCATCGGGTGAGGGAAGGAGAATGCAGGCTTGTTATTCTTGAGCAGCCTATGGAAAAGGTACTGCATTACAATTATTACATACAGCATAAAGATGCCGGGGCAACGTTGGATGATTTACATAGTTCTCCCTTCACGGGGCTTTTGGAGCAGTTAAGGGAATATAACTTGACAAAAGAGCCGGAAGACAGGGTATTGCTTTTCGGAATGGATTATGTATACAGGTCGAATGCGGCGGAAAACTCAGCCATCACAATATTTGATTACATCAGCAACCGGAATAAAAAAAGTAAGATAAAACTTCTTGATGAATTTGCGTTACTATTAGCAGATTATACAGAACCGGCGGTTATTTTGTCTTATCTTAAAAAAAACAGGGAATTACTTGAAGAGCATTTATCCAGGGAAGATTACAAATGTATTTCGCATATTCTTAATCTTTCATGCGGACTTGGAGAAAATAACAACGAACGAAATTACATGCGGGATTCTGTAATGTATCTGAATACACGTTTTATTATGGACAATTTCTGTCCCGCAGACAAACAGGCCATAATATACGGACACACCTGCCACCTCAATCCGGTATCTACCTATCCGTCTATACCTTGCCAGCCCTTAGGATATTATCTGAGAAAATGGTACAAGGAAGATTATTCCTCTTTACTCTTCACTATAGGTAAGGGATTTGCCGAAGCCACAGGTATTACAGGTGTTTTAGAAGAAAAGGGACTAATGTCGCCACCTGAAGGAAGCATGGAAAGCTTCTTGAATTCATACACCGAAAATGTTGTATATCTCCCGTTAAACAAAAACTTTAATATCTTGATGTTAAGTCGTAATAAAGGGAATCGCCATGTTCCCCAGGAGTTTTTTCCCTACAACTTTTATCAACGCCATGCAGGCGTGGTTTTTATTAAAGAATGTACTGAAAAGTCCGGTAAAGAAGACGTTATCAGGTTAAAAAATAAAATAGACAGCCTGGTTCAAAGCCAGGATCCTGATCCCAAAGAAATGGACAGACTTTTCAACAAAATATATGGAGAAGCTAATAATCGCGTAAAAGAACGTGAAGAACTTCTTCATGAAATAAAAAAGCGATTAAATAAATATCAATAAAGACAACTTTAATAAATACAATACTTCGGCAAATATTTTACAACTGATTAATATTCAGATATATATGAATGAAATTTAACATGAAAGAGTAATAGCCAAACATTCAGGGCGTGAAAATGGGTTACAGGGGCCAAAAGCATCACACCCGGGAAGATGCCCGGGAAAACTGGACGGCACTTTGTAAGAAGTCAATGATCCACACCACAAACTGGATGGAGCGGCTGAACAAGGTCTTTAATTCCTCTTACCTTGCACAAGGACAAGCAAGTCACAGGCCACGCCGGTAATCCTTGTGCAAGTATCGGAATTAAAAAATAGTGATCAAGGATTGGTTGAAAAAGAAAAAATGAATAATTTTGTTTCAAGACTGATAAAGAAACTAGACTGGAGACACACTGAATGTAACACTACCAACGCCCCCAATATGTGTTTGAAATGGGACTTATACGTGAACGGGATAGTTCCCGAAGAAATAATGCGGGACATAGAGGCCGAAACAAGAGGCTTTGATTATTTGTTGTTCCTACTGGAAGAATCGGCCCGGACAGAAACAGTTTTTGAGGAAAACATGGATAGGGAAATCGATATGGGGCGTAGGGCGGACAAAATCATCCAACTCTACCTGAAAGCGGGTGACAAGGCTGTCATCCATGCCCATACTTCACATACCAATAAAATGAGTGATTTTTTCTTTGATGTCGTCGAGAAACCATCCATGGGCAATTATATCTACAGTAAATACGGGGATAAGTATTTTTCAATCGGGTTTCAGGCGGGCGAAGGGTCATACACCCAGGACGATACGGGGTTTTTCAGCAAAACCGTTACGGATACCCTGCAAACACCTATCCCTGCCAGTTTCGAGTATTCGGCCCTGAAGGTTGATAACCCATATTTCTATTATCCCACCGATAAATTGCCAGAGGGTATTTCCAATATAAGGATCGTCACGAGAGAACGTAAAAATTCAAATCAATTTTTCTCTGTTCGGTAAAAAAACGATTCAACGGGCTGGTCTTTATACGTGATAATTCCCAATTACGCGATATAGAACCGTTCCCGACTTTTTATACGAATGGGCTTATGCAATTAAAGGATAAGCAACAACGGGGATTATTATCCGGCAGTAAAGAGTATAAACGAGACCGTTAGAAATAAAAGCAGAAACATGAAAATGACGTCATGGGCATGAAAGAGAATACTGTACGTAATACGAATGACAAGGAGACCCCGAATCTGTCCGCAGTAATCCCCAGGCAACCGGACTCCATGTCTGAAAGATCCGAAGAAGTGCAGTCCATCATCGAGCGGATGCCCACCTACTGGACCAGATGGGTAGCCCTTTGTGTGGGTGTTTTGATGGGAGTTGTCATTTTACTGGGCTTCCTTATAAAATATCCCGACACGGTGGACGGGCAGGTATCGGTAACGGCCGTCACGGCACCGGTACGGCTGGTGGCCAACACCAGCGGGCGGCTGATCCTTTTACAGCCGGATAAGACACAAATAGGGGAAGGAACCGTGATCTCCTATGTCGAAAGCGGGGCCGACTACCGGCATGTCCTGTGGGTGGATTCCCTGTTGAACGACCCTGCCCTGTTGGAAAAAGGGAGTTGCTCGTTACCCGACTCGCTGCTGCTGGGCGACGCGAGTTCCGCATACAATGCCTTCATGCTTTCTTTCCTGCAATACGACCGGCTGTTGAATTCCGACATTTACGCCACCATGCGGAAAAACCTGCGGCACCAGGTCAATTCCGACAGGCTTGTCATTGAAAACCTTGAGGGGGAATTGAAACTGAAAGCCCATATACTGGAAGACTCCGAATACCGCTTGAGGCAAGACAGCATCCTGTTGGAGAAAAAAGTGATCAGCGAGCAGGATTACCAACAACAACGGGCATCCCACCTGTCGTTAAAGGAATCCCTCCTGAACCTGCAAAGCAGCCGTTTATTGAAGCAATCGGAAATCAGCCGCAACCTGATGGAGATCCAACGCATCCGGCTCGAAGAGGTTGAAACCCGGGAAAAAGCCCACTCCGAATTCGTCACCCAGAAAAATGCCCTGTCCAACGCCGTGAGCCTCTGGAAGGAGCGTTACCTGCAATACAGCCCGGTGGAGGGGGAACTGGAATACCTCGGCTTCTGGCGCGACAACAGCTTCGTGCAGTCGGGGCAGGAACTGTTCACGGTGATCCCCGACAGGAACAACATCCTGGGGGAAGTGGTGATACCCTCCTTCGGAGCCGGGAAAGTGGAAGCGGGGCAGACGGCAAACGTGAAGATCAACAATTACCCCTACGACGAATACGGGTTGCTCAAAGGTGTTGTGAAATCGGTTTCGCGCATTACCAAAAAGATAGAGACGGCCAATGGAGCAAGCGACGCCTACCTGGTGGTGATCGATTTCCCCGGGGGGACAACCACCAACTTCGGGAAATTCCTCCCGCTCGATTTCGAGTCGAAAGGGACGGTGGAGATCATCACCAAACGCAAACGCCTTGTCGAACGGCTGTTCGACAACCTGAAAGCGAAGACTGAGAAATAAACAACAAATAATAAACGATAAGAAGGCAAGGATATGTTATTCAACCGTTTCCCCGTGGAATACCAGATGGACTCGCAGGATTGCGGCCCCGCGTCATTGAAGATCATCGCCAAGCATTTCGGGAGGTTCTACTCGTTACAGTACCTGCGCGACCGTTGCGGGATCACCAAAGAAGGCGTCTCGTTGCTCGACCTGAGCACCGGCGCCGAAAGCATCGGCCTGCGCACCCTGGCCATCAAATGCACGGTCGACGATGTGGTGAACAGCATCCCTTTCCCCGCCATTGTCTTTTGGAACAACAACCATTTCGTGGTGGTGTACGCGGCGGACAAGAGACATGTTTGGGTTTCCGACCCGGCGAAAGGGCGCGTCAAATATACCCTTGAGCAATTCAGGAAAGGCTGGTGCCAAAAAGATGAAAAACAGGGGGTGCTGCTTGCCGTGGAACCGGCTGCTGATTTCAAGGATTCGGAGGCGCAGAAAGCACAGCGGAAAAACAGCTTTTCGGGTATCCTGAAATATTTCCTGCCTTACAAGAACAATTTTGCGCTTGTCTTTGTCATCATGCTGGGGGTGACCCTGCTGCAGGGAGTGTTGCCGTTCATATCCAAGGCGGTGATCGACGTGGGGATCAAGACCTCCGACGTGAACTTCATCAACATGGTGCTTGTGGGAAATATCGCCATCCTGCTCAGTGTGATGGTCTTCAACGTGCTGCGCGACTGGATACTGATGCATGTCACCTCGCGCGTGAACATCGCCCTGATATCCGACTACCTGATAAAATTGATGAAACTCCCGGTCACCTTTTTCGAGAACAAACTGTTGGGGGATATCCTGCAGCGGGCGCAGGACCATGAGCGTATCCGCAGTTTCATCATGAACAATTCGCTTGCCCTTATCTTCTCGAGCTTCACGTTTGTCCTGTTTACCATTATCCTGCTGGTGTATAACGCCGTCATTTTTTATATATTCCTGGCCGGCTCCATATTGTATGTGGTTTGGGTGCTGCTGTTCCTGAGCATCCGCAAGAAACTGGACTGGGAATATTTCGAGCTGATTTCCAGGAACCAAAGCTACTGGGTGGAGACGGTGTCGGCCATACAGGACATCAAGACATACAATTACGAGAAATTCCGCCGGTGGAAATGGGAAGAGATACAGGCGCGGCTTTACCATGTCAACAAGAGGGTGCTCACCGTCACAAACGCCCAGAACTTAGGCGCCCAATTCATAGAAAGCCTGAAAAATATGGCTGTTGTCTTTTTTTGCGCCATGGCAGTAATTAAGGGGGAAATAACCTTTGGGGTTATGATTTCAACCCAATTCATCATCGGTATGCTGAACGGTCCTTTGGTGCAGTTCATCAACTTCATCGTGTCGGGACAATATGCCCGGATCAGCTTCCTGCGCATCAACGAGATCCGCCAGCTGGAAGACGAGGACGAGCTGTTGACCATCGGCGCGAACACGACAATCCTCCCCGAGGACAAGACCATCACGCTACAGAACGTCCACTTCCAATACACGGTGAACAGTCCCCCGGTATTACGGAATGTTTACCTCACGATACCTGAAAATAAAGTGACGGCCATTGTCGGGGGCAGCGGCAGCGGGAAGTCCACCCTGCTGAAACTGCTTGTGCGGTTGTATAAACCCACTTACGGGGAAATAAGGATGGGCGGGATGAACGTCAACCTTGTCAACCTGCGCCAATGGCGTGAGATGTGCGGGGTGGTGATGCAGGACGGGAAGACATTCAACGATACCGTACTGAACAATATCGTGCTGGATGATGAGCGTATCGATTATGAAAGGTTACGGGAGGTATGCCGCGTCGCACAGATCGAAACGGAGATCAACGAGATGCCGAAAGGCTTCGAGACGGTGATCGGAGAGAACGGCAGAGGATTGAGCGGCGGGCAGAAACAGCGGCTGCTTATCGCCCGGGCGCTTTACCGGAACCCGAAACTGCTTTTCCTGGACGAGGCCACCAATTCGCTGGACGTGATCAATGAACGCAAGATCGTGGATGCCCTGAACGGCGCCTTTAAAGACCGGACGGTGATTGTTGTCGCACACAGGTTGAGCACCATCCGCAATGCCGACCAGATCGTGGTGCTGGACAGGGGCTTTGTGGTGGAAGTCGGCAACCATGACTCGTTGATGGAGAAGAAAGGACAGTATTACAATCTGGTTTCTACGCAGATGCAGGCATAAGTAACCACTGTGTGAAGATCACCGGAATCCCGGAATACATAGATTCTTTATCCATCTAAGATTTGTAATACTACAAGAGATATTATTCGTTCCTATGTTGATAACAGAATCATACTGATAGAAAACAAACATAATTTCACTGATTAATAAATATCACACCCTGTACCTGACTTCGAGGATTGATGTATTTTTCCATTTCTGAAGTCGAAATGTGATGCGATCCTTGCATGCGCAATTTGACAATCTCATCCATTTCTTTTGCATCAATGTACCCATACTTTACACCTGACTTTGAAAAAACAGCCTCTAAACTATTAGATGAAGGCAATGGTAACATTTTTCTTTCAAGTTCTTTGTTCACTTGAGCCTTTACCGTGTCTTGATATACCGTTTGTGCAACACACACATAATCATTCCCGTATTTTTTTTTCATATAATATCCAAACGATTTGTAAAACGGGATGTTGATGTTCTGATAATTTGCGTGACCAAAATGGCAGGAGATGACAACTGTTTGATTTGGCTTGCAAAGGTAGTCTGTAAAAAAAGATGTGTTTTTGAACATGCGCCAATCTCTTTCGTAATAGCTGTTTTTATTTGTCACCTCAGCTTCTATTAAATTGTTCAAATAGAAAGCAATAAAATCCATGTCTTTGCCTAAAACACAGGTTAGTTCTTGCCGTTTTTTTTCAATGATATGAAGAGTTGTTTTTGCCATATTTTTGATTTTCTCCACATCCGATATATCCAAAACGGATATGATTGAATCCACAGCCGAAGAATGCGCCTCTTTATTGATAATTCGTAAATAATCTTTTAAAAACAGTGCCAATTCATTTTTTTCATACTGGCAGTCCATTCCCCCGAGATTCACTTTTTCGCGAGCGGTCTTGTTGTACTCCCTAAGCCACTTCGTCAATTCTATGATGGGCTCTGCTTCGCCTATAATCATTTTCGCAAGTTCCTCTATTAGGCTGTCATCTATAGCGTCACTTCCCTGAATGTACTTATTGAAAAAAAGCATCATCAATAGAGGTTGTTCAAACAAAATTAAATTTGTGTGATTATTCAGAACACTCGACTTAATAATTTCGGTGGTAGCCCAACCTATTTTTTCACTTCCATGCACTGTTTCGCCGAGGGCTGTAATTTTTCCGAATATGCGAGAAAGTTGTTTTTCTGTCAATAATATGTCAGGGGGTAAAGTAAGAATTTTCGCGTTATCTAAATTTAAAGCTGTAATATCTTCAAATGGAAGGCTATTAACGTTTCTACGTCCGATTTCTAATTCTATCCGATTAATTGAAAATTCATGTGGAATAGTTGTCTTTATTTTACTTATTTTATTCTCCGTATAAGTGCTGTCTATTCCGACAACTTGCAGTCTGAAGAATAAAAAACGAGTATCTTTAGATTTCATTTCCAAAGAATCTTCCCGAAAATTATCGTTGTTTTGCAGGCAGATACTGTCGGTTCTGGATATTTCCATTCGTTTGTTCAGGGAATAAACAAATAATTTTCCCGATTTAATATTGTTGCTTTTGTAGAATATCTTCACTTTCAGCAAACTGTCTGAGAGTGTAGGAAGTAAAATATTCTTCGAACTATACATGTTTAAATTCATTTTCTCTCTAAACCCCCATCTTTCAGTTTGCAAAAATTTAATGGGTTTATTTATATCCGTAGTATCGGTATTGAAGCGTATGTCTGAATTATTTGCATCAAAAGTCCACCCATGAAAAATATTATTGACAATCCTAAAATTAAGGTTGTATTTATCTTCATACGTCTGCCCTCTGGCATAGTCTATATGAAAGAATATTATGAAATAGGCAAGAACTAATAAAATGAATAATTTCTTCATGCAGGTATATGGTTGATTTTAATATCGTATTCCTTTTTTGAGCCGACTAAGCCAACTCCCTAATAAGGTGGAGTTGGCTTAGTAAAAACATCAAATTTAACGGGTTCTAAAAGTAAAATTACTTTTATGCATTCTGCTAGATTTTACATTATCTTTCCCTGAATTACCATGTACAACTATTACATAGTCTCCATCAACGTCTATTACGATTCCAATATGACTATAGCTATTAAAAATAGCTACATCTCCTACTATTTGTTGTTTGTTTTTTCTAATGCCTCTTGGTAAGAATCCATTATTATTGCATTCGTATTTAATTCGGATTCAAGAATTGAATCTTTTTTCTTTATGGGATATACTTGTTTAATAAAAATAGCTCCGTCCATTCTTGCTTTGGGCATCATAAATTTGAATTGGTCTTGAATACTCATATTTCCAATATATCGGATTTTAAATATGTCAGCACAATTCATTTTTTCTGTGGATAAAAAAGAGGAGCTCTCATTGAGTTCATTCATTAAATACTCCAAGCTGCCTTGTGTTGGAGGCTGCAATGATTTTACTTTAAAATGAAATGGTGAATCTGAAATCGATGTCAAAAAATCTCCTTTGCCGGCTATCAAAGCAATACAACTGTAATCATCTTTGTGTCTGCGTTTCATATAATATCCCAATGTGTGATTTTTAATATTTAGAGTTCTTTCTATGGAGCCTTGATAGGCTACGTGTCCGAAATGGCAGAATAAAGTGGCAGTTTCATCTGATTTCAACAGATTATTGCGAATAAATTCTGTGTTTTGATACATCGTTTCATCCCGATTTATTAAGTTGGAGTAACTATTTGATTTATTATTCAACAAGATCAAGCAATGTCGCATCAGCTCAGATTCTTCTTCTGTTAGTATATTCTTAAAACCCTTGTTGGCATCAAATGTGGCGATAACTTCGTCCAACGAAGGGTTAGTATTTACCAATAATTTACACATTTTTTTTAATTCTTCGTCTTGCTCAGTTTTATTAAGGGTATAAAAGAAATTGAACAATTCTAACTTACTTTGTAGCTGGATAAAATTCACGTCAATCCCCCAGAAATAGACATTCTCATCTGAGCGTGAATTATGCTTCTTTATCCACTCTATTAACGATAAGAAAGAGCTTGAGAATAACGAACGGTCAAAAAAAGTAGAAACACTGTCCAGTTTGAATTTGAAATCCCCCCGTATATATCTGTTTATATGGAACGAATTCTCAAAAGGTATCTCTAACAGGACCAATTTACAATTATTGTGAATAATTCGGTCTTTAATTATTTCAATGGCTATATCATTCATTGTTTCAGTACCGTGAATAGTCTCCCCTATGGCTAATATTTTTTTATTCATAAAAGGAAGACGCTTTCGGTTTTTGTCATCAACAGGCGTGATATCCTCTTTCTGCAATGGCATTTTAATTCCTTTGTTTGCAGTCTCATGTTCCCTTATATTTTCCCCATTTATAAAAACATCCAATTTATTTATCCATATTGTCGCATTGTTTTTTGTATTTCCTTTTGCCTCTATTGATAAATTAAGGAACGCTGCTTCCGTTAAATCTACCGATAGAGTTTCCGCAGTCCATTTCTCATTTAATGAAAGACAAAGAGTATCTATTGATTGTATTTTTTCGCAATCGCCAATAGTGATTAATTTCAGGTACAATTCACTACCGCCTTCTATTTTATAGTTGATTTTAATTAAAACTTCCGGACGAGAATCCCTTTTTTGAAAAAGAGGTATGGAAAAACCCAAAATACCTTGGTTATCACGAGCAGTCTCTAAAAAGAGGGAATAAGGTGTAGTTGTGCTGTCAATCTTTGATTTAAGAAAAGAATGTTTTTTGCTCATGACCCAATTATAGGTTAAGAGACTATTATTTGGTTGCTTTGTGTGGGGGTGACACTGTGTCAAAAACAAAAAAAACAGCAAAAGTGCAAATAAAGGTCTCATCTTAATTGTCTTTATATTTTTACCAAACCAATCATGACCTAATTGACCGCAAAAAACTAATGGAAATAATATCAAGATGGCACGATAAGACAATTTTTCGATGATACTTTTTGATAGACCTTTCCGAAAGAGTTTGCCAAGTATTTCAAAATTATTAATCCAATCCATCTAATTAGAATTTAGTTGCCAAATAATGTCATGTAATTAATTCTTTTTTCTAGTATAAAATAATATTCTTTATTATTTCTAAAGATAAATAAAGTATCAGAATTCTCTGGCTTATAAATAGAATCATTTTGCTGCAAAAATTGAACTAAATGTTTATGAGCATATGCCCAATTCTCTGCCCAGGGGAGTTGTATTCGTAACGTTTCGTTAACGATACAAATGCTATTGTAGCTTCTGATACGGGAGGGGCGAGTAAAGGTTAGTTTTCCAGATATCTCATCTTTGATGCTAATAAGTTGATATTCCATATTATATTTACTCTCTCTCTTTAAATTACTATTTCCAATAAAAAAAACACATACCCCCGCCGAAACCATGCACAAAAGGATAAATAAGGGAAGTTTGATATTGTCCTTATTTTTCAACATAAATATAACTGAATTTTATAATAAAGCGATGGGTATAATATTAACAGTAATTTGAAAATAGAGTAGCAAAATAGCATTATGTTAAAGAACATAAGTCTAAAACTTTTATAAGTATATCCGAATATGCCCCAAAATAAAATACTAATCAATAATAACAATAGAGGATTATACGCATATATATAAATATTATAATAAATTACTGATACAAAAATAAAAAATGAAATAGAGCAAAAAAAATATACTCTTAATTTTCTTGATTTAAAAAATATCATACTCAATATAAATTATGAGAATATAAAACTAAGCTATCCTTTCCAAAAGACTATGTATGAAATGGATAGCTATAGTTAATTTTCATTTTACTGATAATAATATACACTACCAATATATGGTATCGGAAAAAAGAACGTTTTCCTCTCCGCCTATAACATCCAAGGTAATAGAAACAAGTTCTACATTTTGTCCTTTACCCTCAAACTCAACCACTGCTTGTTCTATTTTGTCGCTGGGAAGCAATATCCTCTGTTCGTATTCGGTTCTTAACTGATTAGAAAAAGGAAAGCCTTTGGTGAATTTTTTCGCGAATAATTTACGATTCGAGTCTTCCAAGTAAACAGGAATGGAATAGTTGCTAAATGCCGCATTCTCACGCCATTGGTAAACTACAATAGAATCAGGATGCATAGTGAAATGTAAATCATATACATCTGCATATGTTCGCTCCGTTGATTGTGCCGCACACGATGTGGTATAAAAAAACAAAAAAAACAGAGCTGAAATATGAGTTTTTATTGTCAAATGCATCTTTATGTTATTTATTTAAAATGCCAATATATAATGGATTACTCAAAACATTTATATATATACTACCTCAGCAGCGCAAGGGATGATGCCAGAACTTTCAACGCCAATATTCGCAAGCACCGGGGAGTGGAAAACAAGCCGCACTGGAGCTACAAGATTATTCAAATTTGCTATTGCTATAAATTTCCTTTTTTATCTGTTAGATCTATTTCTTGAAATATAAACATTCCTTTTAATTCGGAAAGATATTTGTCAAAGTCTACGATGCTTTCTTCTGTCATAAAGAAGTAGAGATACAGAGGAATATTATATTTTCCAAGTATTACAACCCCTTTGCCGTAACGATATATATTTTGGCAATACTCGCCTTTGAAGTTTAATGGGTATACGAACATAGACACTCCATTAAAAAAAGATTTTGCCGTATCAACAGGGTAATATGTAACCAGCATTTCTGCATCTTTCATTTCTTGTTTTGTACGAGAACGGAACTTTTTGCCCATTTCAAATCTGGCGGCTATACGAGAGAATATATATTCATGTGCGACTTCACTTTTATATGGAATAGGTAATTTTTTTCCTTCCATTGGATTAAAAGCAGGATCAATGGCCACTTTGCATTTTCCATCCTTATGAGATAATATTCCACTTCTCATGTTCATCTCATTTCGCATAGGGCATGAATCATTACCGAATACGTAGGCTAACGTATCCGATACTACAGACCATTGTTCTTTAGGGTGATATGTGATATGGTTTTTTTCCAGAATATCCCAGAATTTCTCATACTTCAATTTTGAAATATGATTTTCTTTTATGAGTCTATGCATAGAATTTTTCTCATGGATATCCTGTGCGTATAGCTCCAAATCGAATGAATGAATGGCGAGCAGTGTTAAAATCAGGATTCTATGCATGATCTAGCTTTTTAAATATGCAATACAACTCCACCAACAATCGTTATTATCATAACCTCCAATATAGGTCATTTGTAATGCTTCACTTAATATTGGCATTCTTTTTGTCAATTCGTCCAAACTCGATTTTGTCAGTTTCTTTCTTGTCATATAAAGTGAATTTTAAAATTAATAAATAGTTATCAATTAGAATGATAGCAGCCTACTTTTGTTTAAGTATAATGTTTTTTGAAATACTTCTACTAAACCTTTAAAAGGAATCATTTTTGGGATAGTTGGGTGCAGTACTGTTTTATCGCCGTGTTATTCTCAGCAGACTCTATCTCTTTTTCAAACCGATAGTGCTTTCCTCCACCCCACAATTGTTGGGAACAGCCGATTGAAAGAGGGGTCGCGCTAAAACTGTTTATTTTGCGGGAAAATTCATTGATATAATTGATATTGCTAACAATGTTGACTTCACCCCCGATAAAAGTCACTTTTTGTCTAATAGAAATTCCCGTACTACTGTTATTGGAGTAATCTTCCACATATGTGTAACCTCCGTCAACGGGTTGCTGAAGTAATCGCACGGAGTGATTATTATTTAAGTTTATGGGATTGAAATTCAACGAAAATGAAGGGAGAAAACTCTTTTTGTGATTTTCGAATTGAAGCAGTTTGTTTTGATAATTGAGTTTTTCAATTTGAGCTGCAGATGATTTTAAGGACAGAACATTCACAACTTCATCCAACGTTGCAAACCTTGATGTATCTTGGCCATACGTCTTGATACAACCAAAGGAAACAATCAGCACGACGATTAATATGAATGGTATTTGTTTCAAAATCTCTCTTTTATTTTGATTTCCAAAATTATAAAAAGAGGATAAAACACCAAATTATTTCGATTATTTTTTGAGAGAATTTTTCACTTTAGCTTGATTTCTCCACTTCAATCATCTCTCCTTGTCCAACAAAACAACCGTTCATTCCCTCCATGAAATTCGATGCACACAATTTTGTCAGGCCGAAAAAGAGAAATCAAAAAGCACCGTAAAAGTCCGTGCAGGTTTATTCTGATTACAAAAATAAAGGTATTGGAAGAATAATGACATACAGAATGGCTCAGATTGTCATTACTCTTTTACTTTTTATCATATTACATAGTAGAGCAGAACGTGATGAGTTTTATATTTGTACAATGAATCTCCCCGGCCGCCAGCGGGCGGGGTTTCATGGAGGAATAATTTATACCCCCCCGCTGCAAACAGCGGGGAATCAAACCCTAAGAGATTAAAGATGAAACACCTGCTTCTGACAATGTTTTTCTGTTTAACTATTTTTCCGGCAGCACAATCAAATACTTCTTTGCCGATTGTCCCCAAACCGGCTCACGAATACACTTCGGGTAAACAGGTTTCCCTACAGAAAAAGTGGAGTGTTTATATTCCTTCTGCATTTGACATACACGGGGAATACCTTTCTTCTTTATTCAATGAGTTTGGCATTGAGATGGTAAATTCCGGAAAAGCTAAAGCGCAGATCGTGGTAAATGTGAATAAAAAACTGTCGGAAAATCCTGAGGCCTATCATCTTGAAATCACCGATAAAGGTAAAATAACTATATCCGCCTCATCTGAAAACGGGGTTTTATATGCATTCCAGACCTTGAACCAGATAGTGCAAACGGACCATAGTAGAGTCACATTGCCTGTCTGTAAAATCTCGGACGAACCGGCATTTCCCTGGCGCGCGTTTATGCTCGATGAAAGCCGTCATTTCCATGGGATGGAAACAGTAAAACGATTACTCGACGAGATGGCTCGCTTAAAGATGAACATTTTCCATTGGCATTTGGTCGACGATCCGGGCTGGAGAATCGAGATCAAGAAATATCCCGAACTCACCAAAATCGGGTCCAAGCGAGATTTCTCCCATAAAGATCTCACAACCGAAAAATGGGACCAGACATTTCCCGACAAAAAAATGTTTTATACTCAATCAGAAATTCGTGAAATCGTACAATATGCTGCCGACAGAGGAATCAAAATCATACCTGAAATTGAAGTCCCTGGACACGCTTCCGCATCCATAGCCGCCTATCCCTGGCTTGGCACAAGTAGCCGAAAAGAAGGCAAAGGTATCTGGGGCGATCTTTACAATGTGACCGATCCACAGGTTGAAGCTTTTCTGCATGATGTCCTGGATGAGGTGATTGGATTGTTTCCCTCAAAAATTATACATATCGGCGGGGATGAAGCTGATTACGGGCACTGGCGTAACGACCCTCAGGTCGCGAGCTTCATGGAAGAGAATGGCATTCCCACATTTGCTGATCTGCAGGTTTGGTCGATCAACCGGTTCTCCGGATACCTGGCATCGAAAGATGTGAAAATGATGGGCTGGAATGAGATTACGGGAGATAATATCCGTAATGAAGCACATGTCCAGGAGAGCCAGTCGGAAAAGCTGGCAAAAGGCACCATCATCCATTTTTGGGATGGCGACATCACCCTTGTGAACAAAGCCATAGAGAAAGGGTATGATGTGGTGAATTCAAACCGACATTTTAGCTACCTCGACTATCCCTACGAAGTGACACCTCTCGAAAAAGCTTATTCATTTGATCCCATACCCGAAGGGCTGGAAAAACCAAAAGAATCCAAAATACTCGGTATCGGATGCCAGATGTGGGGAGAATTTACGCCGGATTCAACACGTGTATATTATCAAACCTTTCCCCGTCTCGCCGCTTATGCGGAATGCGGTTGGACAAAGGCAGCCGACAAGGATTACCGGGATTTTTACCGGCGGGTGAAAAACACCGAACGCCGGTGGCGTAAATGGGGTTATTTCAATCAACAACCCTCATTCTCCCGGCAAGACGACACCTTCATTCTTTGGCAATCGCCCTCACAACTAAACACCATCGCACATCACGGACACCCGGGTGTTTCCATGGACTTTTATCATAAGGTGAAGTTTCGGGCATGCTTATGGGCCACTCCAACATGGATATACGATAACGATCATGAACATCATTTTTATTAAACCCAAAATTATTCTATTCCTCTCCTTATCATTACTGTTCACTGCCTGCTCAGGCACGACACTCTCTTCTCTAATGGTAGAATACGAGGAGACCCCTCTGGGAATCGATGCTGAAAAGCCGCGTTTCAGCTGGCAGATGGCCTCCGACAAGCGGGGACAATCGCAATCCGCCTATCAGATTACCGTCACCGACCAGGAAGGAGAAGAAGTATGGAATACCGGGAAAATTGAAAGCGGCATCTCCCTGAACATTGAATATGCGGGAAAACCTTTGCAGCCCTGCGCCAGATACCACTGGAAAGTACAAGTATGGAATCAGGATAACAGCCCGTTATCCGCTCAATCATGGTTTGAGACGGGATTGATGAATCCCTCGGTCGATGCATGGGAAGGCGCTAAGTGGATCGGCGGTGGAGATGAGGACCTGATCCTTTACCCTGATTACCTGCCTGCCTACAATATCAATTATACCCTGCAGTTGGACAAGGAAAACGGTACAACCAAAGCAGGATTTCTCTTCGGGGCCAACGACCCCCGACTGATGGATAAAAACATGAATATCTATCACCTGCAAAATGAAAGGGATGAATCTTACGTTGAAGTGGAGCTGGATATTTCGCGGGTAGATGCAGGAGGAAATGCCTTCTTACACATTTATCGAGTAGGGTATGCGCCCGGGGACAATAAGGAAACCCCGCTGCAAAGTCTGACCGTTCCCATTTCCACGATCAATAAAGGGAATCAATACGGCAAGCATACCGTCCACCTTAAAACCATGTATAGCCGCACCGACTTCTATATCGGCGGTGAAGAGGAATCGGACAAGATAGGAACTGTAACGATCAACCCCATCGGAAACAACTGGGACTATATCTGTTTTCCGTTACTTTGTGAAATTGGTTTCGCAGTAGAACCTGGACAATCGGCAAGTTTCTCGGATGTGGCAATACGTAACTACCGCGTGCCGAACAATATCCTCTTTTCCGAAAAATTGGAGAAACCCGGCGTGAGGAGTATTTTTGCAGACAAGAAAAACCTGACAATCGATAACAATTCTTACCGGGTAAACGGATCCGGCTCCGGAACGTTGATCACCGCTGATATCCGCAAAAAATCGATGCCAATGCTCAGGACAACTTTCTCATCAAAAAAAACGAAAGTCACCCATGCGCGTCTCTATATTACATCAAGAGGGATATACGAAGCATATATAAACGGGGAAAAAATAGGAGATGATTATTTCAATCCCGGCCTGACTCAATATAACAAGCACCATCTCTATCAGACTTACGACGTCACCAACCATGTCAAAACGGGCGATAATGCCCTCGGAGTGGTCATGGGCGAGGGATGGTGGAGCGGAGCGATCACCTATATGGGATACCTGTGGAATCTGTTTGGTGACAGGCAATCACTCCTCGCCAAACTGGTGATTACTTATGCCGATGGCACGAAAGAAACGATTGTGAGCAATCCCGACACATGGCTATATTTTGACAACGGCCCCGTCATATACGCCAGCTTCTTCCAGGGCGAAGTATATGATGCCCGGAAAGAAGCATTGATAGAAGGTTGGACAGAAGCCTCATATAATGCTTCAACCTGGAAAAAGGCGGTGGAAGTCAATCAGGAAAAAGCGATCGTCGAGGATAAAACCCTAGAAGCCAACAGGATGCCCGCAGTGAATGATTTTTTAGGAATGAAACTGGTAGGCCAGTATGGTCAAACCGTCAAAAAGATCAAAGAGCTTACCGCCATTTCGATGGAGGAGGTCAGACCCGGTGTCTATGTGTATGATATGGGACAAAACATGGCAGGCGTACCAAGAATCACCCTGAAGGGAGAACAGCCCGGTAAGGAGATCAAATTACGTTTTGCCGAAGTAAAATACCCCGATTTACCTGAATTCAAGGCCAATGAGGGGATGATCATGCTCGAAAATATCCGTGGGGCGATGGCCCAGGATATTTATGTCACGAAGGGTGGCAACGAAGTCATCCTTCCGCGGTTCACTTTCCACGGTTATCGTTTTATAGAGATAACGGGGATAGACAAACCTCTTCCGTTGGAGGCGGTAAAGGGCGATGTCCTGAGTTCCATCCATGAACTGGCGTCACGATACGAAACCTCCAATCCCAAAGTAAACAAACTGTGGGAAAACATTACCTGGTCGACACTGGCCAACTTCCTGTCCATTCCCACCGACTGTCCGCAACGCAACGAACGGATGGGATGGAGCGGCGATATATCGGTCTTCTCCCGGACAGCCACCTACCTGGGTAATATACCTCAGTTCCTTCACCGCCATATGCTGGCCATGAGGGATACCCAACGCGAAGACGGACGCTTTGCCGATGTGGCCCCCATCGGCGGCGGTTTTGGCGGCATACTGTGGGGTAGCGCAGGCATCACCGTGGCATGGGAAAGCTATTTGCAATACAACGATGTAAGGCTGCTGGCGGAGCACTATGATGCCATGAAAGCGTATATCCGCTATTTAACCGAATATATAGATCCTGAAACAGGTATATTGACTGAGGGCAATCTTGGCGACTGGCTTGGACCGGAACAGGCGAAAAACGACAATACGCTATTATGGGAGGCTTACTTTATATTCGATCTGGAATTGATGCACCGCATGGCAAACGTGCTAAACAAAAAAGAAGATGCCGGCTGGTTTGGCAAACTGCACGAAGAGCGAAAAGAATTTTTCAACAAAACCTATTTCAATCCGGAGACGGGACAAACCATTCATTCAGGGTTCAGGCAACCTGAAAGGAAAGGCGAATTGATAGGCACACAAACCTCTTATGTGCTGCCTTTGGCTTTCGGTATTTGTGACGAGGGGATAAAAGAGCTTGTTGTCAGACAACTGATGGCATGTATTGAAAACGAAAACCCACGGGATGGGAATGTGGTTTATCCTCCTTACTCATTGATGACAGGTTTTATCGGCACGGCATGGATCAACAGGGTGCTGTCGGAGCTGGGATACTCCCAAACAGCTTACCGGATATTGCAGCAAACCACTTACCCTTCGTGGCTCTATTCCGTGGAGCAAGGTGCCACAACCATCTGGGAGCGTCTCAACTCCTACACCCGCGAGCACGGATTCAGTGGAAATAACTCCATGAATTCATTCAACCATTACTCGTTCGGGGCGATCGGTTCATGGATGTACAATCATTCGTTGGGGATAGAACGGGACGAAAACCATCCCGGATTCAAACACTTTGTCTTACAGCCGGAACCCGACCCGACAGGGCGGATGACTTCGGCTAAAGGACATTATGACTCGATGTACGGACGGATCGAGAGCGGTTGGGAAGTGGAGGGCGACCTCTGTCAATATCGTTTCAAGATACCGGCAAACACCACTGCCACACTTTACCTGCAGGCAACAGATGTTGATAAGGTCAGTGAAAGGGACAAGCCGGTTGCTTCAGCCACCGATATCGAAATCGTGGGTGAAGAAAATGGAAAAGTGATCATGAAACTCCAACCCGGGAAATACCGATTCAATGTCTCGGACGGATTTACGAAGTAAATATCCCGAATTACCACCTGTAGCCTGTTGTTCTTTTAAAAAATAATCTCTTCCTAACTAAAGTAAAAAATGAAAACGTTTAATTCTTTACTGCTTTCTTTTCTTTTCCTCTGCTCGTCGGGGTTGAATTCGCAAAATATCGATCTGCTCGGGAAGGGATTTAAATCTCCTCCCCATTCCGCAAAACCGGGGGTATACTGGTATTTCATGGATGGAAATATCACCAGGGAATCTTTGACAAAAGATCTTGAATCGATGAAACAGGCAGGGATAGGCAACCTGATGTATCTTGAGGTAAATGTGGGCGTTCCAAGAGGAAATATAGATTTTTTCAGTGAAGAGTGGCAGCATTTATTCGCCCATGCAGTGAAAGAAGCTGAAAGATTAGGGATTGAGATTTCACTGGGCTTGGGTCCCGGCTGGACAGGAAGTGGTGGCCCATGGGTAAAACCCGAAGAATCGATGCAGCATATCGTAGGGGCTTCTGTTATGGTACAAGGAGGAAAACCCACTGATATTACCTTACCTGTCCCACTTCCTAAAAAACCGTTTTTCGGGGTACCTTCAGAAATGAAAGATCAGTGGTCCCAATATTACGAAGACATTGCAGTAATCGCCTTTCCCAATAGACACAGGATAGATTCCATTGATGATATTGACGAGAAAGCGCTTTATTACCGGCCTCCATACACCTCAGTACCGGGAGTGAAGCCTTATTTTATTGCCGAAATAACTGATCCCGCATTAAAAGAAAATGGGATCGATAAAAACGGAATTATTGACCTGACAGATAAAATGGAGAAAAACGGGAAACTGAATTGGGATGCTCCCGATGGGGAATGGACTGTCATGCGGTTTGTAAGCCGTAACAATGGCGCATCCACCAGGCCCGCTCCACTCCCCGGATTGGGATTCGAATCGGATAAATTTGACAAGGACGCGCTCAATAGACATTTGCACCATTTTATCGGCTCATTGTTAAATAAAACAGGGGTACCTGAGAAAAATTCAAAAGGAGGGTTAAAAAGACTGCATATGGATAGCTGGGAAATGGGCGCCCAAAACTGGAGCCGAAATTTCAGGGAAGAATTTAAAAAGCGGCGGGGGTACGACTTGTTGCCCTTTTATCCTGTGCTCACGGGACTTGTCGTTGAAAACAGGGAGATCAGTGAGCGGTTTCTTTGGGATTTACGTCAAACATCACAAGAGTTAATCATTGAAAATCATGCGAAGGAAGCAAAACGATATGCCAGAGAACATAATATGGGTTTTTCCATCGAGCCCTATGATATGAATCCGACTGCCGATCTGGAACTGGGAGCGGTTGCCGATATTCCGATGGGTGAGTTCTGGAGCAAAGGGTTCGGCTTCAATTCGGCGTTTAGCTGCATAGAAGCGACATCCATAGGGCATATAAACGGCAGTCCCATTATTGCGGCCGAAGCTTTCACTGCTGATCCGGGTGAAGGGTGGAAACAATATCCTGGAGTGATGAAAAATCAGGGTGACTGGGCTTTTGCCAATGGGATCAATCGATTTGTCTACCATACATTTCAAAATCAATTCCTGGATGACTCCCTTAAGCCGGGAGCAACGATGGGACCCTACGGAGTGCATTGGGACCGAAGCCAGACATGGTGGCCCATGGTAAATGCCTATCATGAGTATGTTTCCCGTTGCCAATACCTTCTACAACAGGGAAGACCTGTCGCGGACATTTTATTTTTAACCCCGGAAGGGGCGCCACATGTTTTTAAACCTCCATTTTCAGCAATGTCCGGCTCAGACACCATCCCCGACAGAAGAGGGTATAATTTCGACGGTGTCTCACCCGGTCAATTGTTCCAGGCACGGGTGGAAAACAACAGTATCGTTTTTCCGGGCGGGGCCACTTATCGTATCCTGGTGTTACCTTCTGTCCAGACCATGACACCCCGGTTATTAAAAAAAATCAAATCACTGGTAAATGACGGGGCTCATATCATAGGAATCCCGCCTCTTCAGTCCCCAAGCCTCACCGGGTATCCAGATTGCGACAAAGAAGTAAAAGAGACGGCTGCGATAGTTTGGGGAAATCATCAATTGCCGGGGACTCTATCAACGGTACGCTACGGAAAGGGGAAAATAACATGGGGGGAAATCCTTGCAAAAGAAACGGATAATTTATATCCCCATTATGAGATCATCGCAAAAACACTTCAGAAAATGCATGTGACAGAAGATTTCATCTCGGACAGAGAGGAGATCCGTTATACCCACAGGACTGCTCCTGACTGGGATATCTATTTTTTATCCAACAAAACCGACGGCTCCGTTACTTCTCACTGTGGCTTTAGAGTGGGAAAAGCCCGTCCAATGCTGTGGGACCCAATTACCGGAAACATGTACAAAATAAAAGATGCCGCGAGCGGTCGACATTTCACCTCCATGACGCTGGAGTTTGAGCCTCATCAAAGTTATTTTATTGTTTTTGACAAAAAGAATAAATCCAATGGATATGATTCCTTTTTTAATACCGAATCGGTTATTACAACTTTAAACGGGTCATGGAACGTATCATTCGACCCTGCATTCGGAGGGCCTGCCGAAATTGTATTTGATTCGCTTACCGATTGGACGGATCATCAATTGGATGGAATTAAATATTACTCCGGGATTGCCACATACGCCATAGAATTCGATCTGCCTTCCGGACTATCGGAAGAATTCAACAAATACTATATCGATCTGGGAGATGTGAAAAATATGGCACAGGTAAAATTAAACGGGAAAGATGCAGGCACCGTTTGGACATACCCCTGGAAAGTTGATGTTACATCATTGGTAAAAGGTAAAAATAACCTTTTGGAAATTAAAGTGGCCAATTTATGGATAAACAGATTGATCGGTGATGAAAATTTACCTGACGACGGTATCCGGCAGGGAGAATGGCCTGACTGGATTGTCCGCAAGGAGGAGAGACCCGGTAAACGCTATACCTTTACCACCTATAAACATTATTCGGCCGACTCACCGCTCGAAAAGTCAGGACTTTTAGGACCTGTAACAATAAAGGGAGCAAAGAAAGATTAATCACTTATTTCCTCTTTTCTCCGTAACTGCAATCAACAAATAGGTAACACAATTTCGCACATGCCCTTTTAACATAAAAAACCATTTTACGCAGGTTAAATACCATTTTCTACAGTTATAAACAATATAACCCCTTTATATTTGTGATATGTTTAAAAGACAAAAAAACTTTTAAACAAGAGATAATACCGAATAGAGCTCTTAATAGCGCGGTTTCATTGCCAGCACAATAGCTGTCCTATTAAACGATATCATGACGGATTATTTAGCAATAAGATAGTTTAAAATTGAAATGACGCAAATGAATTGTATCTTTTTTCCGAAAAGGAATCCGTTTCCTCCTATTATAGAGACGGATAGATATACAATTCTGCCCCCCCCCCCCCGTTAACTTTAATTAACGAAACAAGATTCTATTTCTTTCGACTAAAAGTTTCCTCTTGTCCCAAAATAATTCAGACAAGGGGTAAACTCCTATTCTCTTCTCTGAAAATGCCTTCAAAAAAGCAAGGGCTAAAATTCCATCTCTTTTTCTCTGTTCACAAAATAAATACAAGGATCCATCTCTTTACTCGCATCCTAGGAAATATTATAATGACATCGAACAAAAAAATACGATTATCAACCATTTAAACAATCTCATAATTACAGATAGTTTTTTTTAACTCCGCACGATCGCATTGATTTAAAACAAATTCTAATTATCAATTAATCAAAAAAATGAAAGAATGAAAAAGACAATTCCAGTAAATGCAGGGAAAAGGCTCATGTTCTTTTTTTTATGCATGTATTCCATCGGAATATTTGCACAGAATATCACCGTTACGGGATTGGTAACGGACACCAAGAATGAACCTCTCATAGGTGTAACCCTCAGGGTTGTTGGAGAAGCCGAGAAAGGGACGATTACCGATTTTGACGGAAAGTATATCCTCCCCAATATTCCGCCGAATGCTAAAATCGAAGTATCTTATGTGGGTATGGAAAAACAGGTAATAGACGTGAAGGGAAGAACATCTATTCATATCATCCTTAATGAAGATGCGGAGCTCCTGGAGGAAGTGGTTGTAGTGGCTTACGGAGTGCAGAAAAAGGTCTCAGTAACGGGTGCCATCTCCACGGTCAGCACCGCGGATTTGCGGGTTTCCACCTCTCCAAGTCTCGCAAATGCGTTGTCAGGTCGCATCGCCGGCTTGACATCCATGCAGCGTGTGGGAGGACAACCCGGTGTGGACGATGCGACCATGTATCTGCGTGGAGCAAGTACCATTAACGGGACCAATCCTTTGATCCTTATCGATGGTGTTCCCCGGGATAATATCCGCACGCTCGATATCCATGAGGTTGAGTCTGTCTCGGTGTTAAAAGACGCCTCTGCCACAGCGGTGTTTGGTGTACGCGGTGCGAACGGTGTATTGATCATTACCACAAAGCGCGGGGAGGAAGGCAAGCCTGAGCTATCGGTGAATGTTACCCAGAGTTACTCTAAACTCACGCGTGAACCGGACATGCCCGGATCGGTTGAATACATGAATCTCCGTAATGAAGCGATGATAAATGACGGATTTGAACCTCAATTCACACCGGATATCATTGAAAAATTCCAGAATCCGCTTAAAGGGCTCGATCCAAATGATCCGGATTATGAATCCAAGGCTGCCCTGAGAAGATGGATGTACCCGGACAATAACTGGTACAGGATGCTGATCAAACGGTGGTCGCCGCAAACAACAATCAACACCAATATGAGCGGCGGAACTGACAAGGTCTCTTACTTTATGAACGTGGGTTATCTTCACCAAGGTGGGAACATGAACACCCTTTCGAAAGATATCCTGAAATATGATCCGTCATTCAAGTTAGACCGATACAGTTTCCGGTCCAATATCGATTATAAAGTGACGAAATGGATGAATGCCTATCTTAATTTAGGCACTTATATTGAAAAAGTGAATATGCCTAACCCGGGCGTTATGTATGGAGGTGACCGAAACTGGTTGGTACGTGACATGATCTATCAGGCGCAAACAATCCTTCCGATCTCCCCGGGTCCTTCCACTATCCCCGGATTCGGCGTGCCGGCCGATCGTCCGCTCGATCCCACCTATCTGAACGTAGGCCATTATGCCGACCGTTCGCCCATCATGATTATGAACTGGTATGGTTATAACCTCGACACCCGTTCAAACCTGAATTCTTCATTCGGTCTGGATTTTGATTTGGGAGCGATCACAAAAGGCCTCTCTCTGAAAGGAATGATCTCCTACGACGCTTACGGAAACAACATGACACGGGGAAATATGTTCCAAACAGATTATCAGGCATTCGTTGACCCGAATACCGATGAGCTCACTTTTTCAGTGCATGAATTGAAACAGGACAATTTCTCAATGTCCTATTCCGAAGGTTCAAGATACAATATCAACGTGCAGGGACAACTTTTGTATAACCGCACCTTTGGTGAACATACCATAGGTGGTATGCTCCGCGCCGAAAGAGACTACTGGGATTCGGGGGGCGCCCAGATCCCCTTCAATGTGTTGGGTTTTGCAGGACGTGCCACCTATGATTATGCTTCACGCTATTTCGCGGAAGTCAACTTTGGGTACAACGGTTCGGAACAGTTCGCTCCCGGAAAACGATTCGGGTTCTTTCCTGCCCTGTCTGCCGGATGGGCTATCTCAAACGAAGCATTTCTAGTCGACAACCCGATCGTCACTTTTCTCAAAATCAGGGCCTCTTATGGAAAAGTAGGTAATGACAAAATGGGTAGTGCCCGTTTTCTCTATCTGGATGACATTACGGTGGGGGAAGGTTTCTCTGGGAGTCTTGCCGCGGGGAAAGGTATAAACGAAGGATTGCTGGGTAACAAAATGCTGACTTGGGAAACTGCCGACAAGTATAACCTCGGACTTGACTTCTCGATCACGAAAGATATCACAGGTAAGTTGGAGCTTTTCCGTGAAAACCGTTCCCAGATCCTTTTAACCCGACAGAGTATCCCCTCATGGCAGGGAACACCTGTTGGAAATATCCCCAAAGTAAATATGGGGGAAATAGTCAACAAGGGGTATGAGATTGAATTAGGTTACAACAAGCAGGTGAACAGTGATTTGTTTATTAATGTAAAGGGCCAGGTATCTTACAACAGGAATAAACGAATCGTGATGGACGAAGTCCCCCGCGATGAGACCTATGCTTATCAATACCGTTCCACCGGTTATCCTCTGGGGCAAAACTGGGGATACCTCATTGACTGGAACCAGGATGGTGGTTACTGGACTGAAGAAACACTGGCAGACCCCAACCGTGTTACTTACGATTTTGGAACCCCGGGACCGGGGGATTTTGTCTACAAAGACCTGAATAACGACGGTGTGATCAATGATAAGGACCAGGCTCCAATCGGAGTGGGGAATATCCCGCGTTACAGTTACGGGGCATCTTTATCCGCTCAATGGAAAGGTTTTGACGCCTATATTTTCTTCCAGGGTTTGGCGAAATTCAACTCAACCTTAGCAGCACAAGGCACTCGTGAATACATTATCCGCGGCACCTATTTCCCTTATCATAAGAAAGCATGGACAAAAGAGCGCTGGGAAAACGGAGAGGAGATCACCTATCCCGCCCTGCACACGCAGGAATCGACCAATCACAGAGCCAATTCATTCTTTGTCTTTGACCGTGACCTGCTTCGTTTGAAAAACTTTGAAATCGGTTATACACTCCCGGCAAACTCCCTAAAGATATTGGGTATATCCAATTTAAGGCTCTTTGTGAATGGGCAAAACGTATTCACTTGGTCGCCTAAATTCAGGCCGGGACATCTGGATCCTGAAAACGACGACTCTATCGGATATCCGCAGACCAGTATCTTCAGCTTCGGCACAAATATCAAATTCTAAGTTTATTAACCAGATAAATTGACGACATAATGATGAATCATAATATAATAAAAACCGGAGGACTGGCATTTCTGCTCATGCTGTCTCTCTTTTCATGTTCCGACATATTGGACCAGGCCCCCGACGGAAAAATATCCCTTGAGGAGGTTTTTAAAGATGATGAAAAAACAGCGGCATACCTGAATACCTGTTACAATTACATTCCGGCGGAAGGGAAGAGATATTATTTCTATATGCGTGGGCCGGTCGACTGGAGTGATGAAGCGTGGGATACGGATGCCGAAGCCGAAGCATGGATCACTTCGGGATTACTGTATAGCGGTAACGTATCGGCCGCAAACCATTTCAGTTTCAATGAGGATTGGGCAAATAACGGTGCCGGTAATGGAAACTACTGGGTTCGTATGTGGACCGGTATTCGCAAATGTACGGTATTCCTGGATAATATCGACAATGCAAATGTAAGAAGTGAGGCGAACCGTTCCCGTTGGAAAGCGGAAGCACACCTGTTGCGGGCCTATTACTATATGGTATTGCTCAAATTCTTCGGGTGTGGGCTGCCTATTGAAAGAACTGCCTATATCTATACCGACGATTTCTCGACCACTGAACGCGGTTCCTACCACGATGTGGTGCAATTCATCCTCGAAGACTGCGATGCGGCGCTTTCCAGTCCCGACCTCCCTTGGCGGATCACTACAGGCGCGGAAGGCTTCCGTTTCACCAAGGCGGTTGCAGAAGCCATCAAATCAAGGATGTCACTCTATGCAGCGAGCCCTCTCTATAACGAAGGGGAAAACCATTGGGAGAAAGCTTACCAGATAAGCAAACAGGCCTTGGCCAATTTGAGGAACAACGGCTACGCGTTATATGACAAAGTCAATTTTTCCTCATGGAAAGACAATCCTGACGTTCATCTCCCCAATGACGCGGCAAAACTGTTCAATGAATATTTTAGCAACAATATGGGGTTTGAGAGCAATCCGACTGACAAGGAGACTATCTACCAGACCAATGCCGGCCAGGACTGGATCAATACCGAGGGGATCGGCGCTGTAATGGGGTACAAATCGGGATCCTGTCCTTCACAGGAGATTGTCGATTGCTTCGAGACCGCTGACGGACAACCGGTCCTTGATCTCTCAAAACCGTATATTGATGAAGTAACCCACCTTCAGCCAAACTATAACCCCAATAACACACTCTACGATCCGCAAGATCCCTATGAAAACCGGGATCCCCGTTTTTACGCCTCTGTTTATTATAACGGTTCAAAAAGAACCTGTTACTGGATTTTCGATGAAACATCCGAGAGTGTGGAAAACTTCCCGGCAAGCAAGGGTTACCGTACCCGTATCATTGCTACCTGGGGAGGCGAACCACAGACAGGACGTCATCCGACAACGCGTAAAGCAACCCGTACCGGATACTTCCTCCGCAAATTCCTCCATCCCAATTCAGGACAGGAAGTGGTAACAGCGGGACATGCTTATGCCAAAGTAATGCGGCTCGGGGAAGTATATCTCAATCTGGCCGAAGCTGCCGCTGAAGCCGGTCATTTGGAAGAAGCATACCAGGCGGTCAACGCTATCAGAAGCCGCGTAGCTATGCCGCCGCTTCCCGCGGGACTTTCAAAAGATGAACTTATTCTCCGCATCCGCAATGAACGGAGGGTGGAACTGGCTTTCGAAGCGCACCGCTATTTCGACGTGCGCCGCTGGCACAAGCCCGGTGATAATCTCGAGAAAACAGACCGCTGGATCACGGCTGCCCATATCACCCGTAACGCGGACGGCAGCTACAGGTATGCGCGAGGTCCTGTTTCCAGGGAACGTTTATGCTATCAGAACAAGTTTTTAAAATTTCCAATTCCGTTGAACGATGTCAACATCATGTTCGCCTTGACGGGGGATAACTGGCAAAATCCGGGTTGGTAACCATTTCTTTCATTAAAAAAATAGATCTATCTATGAAACGAGCATGATAATTGTTCTCACACAAGAACGTTTTCGATAAGCGAATACAGAGGTAAAACTTGTTTTTTGACTATGTTGAGCGTAGAATTGAAAATCGAGGAGCGAAGGCGACTCAAAACGACTAACTTCTGTGAACACGATTAAAAGCGAGTTCCATACGATACCTTTGAAATAAATAATTTTAATCGTATGAATAATTCTATTAAAAGATCTCTATTGGCGTTTGCTTGCATGCTATTATGGACTCTCTCCCTCAATGCGCAAGTGAACGGGACGGTTAAAGACGAATACGGCCGTAGCCTGCAAGGAGTTTTGATCACATCTGAAAGTGGTAAAGAGATTACGATCACCGATCAAAACGGAGATTATGATATTACTGTCAGCGACGAAAGTAAATACCTCACGTTCTCTTTGCCCGGTTATGTTTCCCACAATCTCGATATCAGCGAAGCGTTTGGTGGGACCCAGGGGGTTACTTTGAAGCGGGCCGAAACATTCGATCTCGATGAAAAAGTCTTTCTGGGTAATTACACGCAACGCAAAGATGAAGTGACCGGTTCGATTGCCAGAGTTACGGGAAAAGAGTTGGAACGCTCACCTGTAGCCAATCTTTCCATGTCGCTGGCAGGACGCTTGCCGGGGCTTCTCACACGTGAGACCTACTCTGAGCCCGCGCGTACAAATACTCAACTGTGGGTACGAGGGTACTCGTCTCCCAACGGGGGTACGGCGATGGTCGTCATTGACGGTTTTCCTTACGACTACAATGCCAATCAGCTTTTTGAATACATCACCGCCAACGAAGTGGAATCCATCAACGTATTGAAAGATGCGTCAGCCCAGGCATTGTACGGGATACAGGGGGCCAACGGGGTGATTGTCATCACCACCAAACGGGGAGTCAAACAGCCCCTTAAGATAGATGTCGCGATAAACCACACACTGGAACAAAGGACAACAACCCCACCGCACATTAACTCTGCCGATTTTGTGCAACTTCGCAATCAGGCCGGGTTCAACGATGGCAACGGGGAGTACTCCTATTTCAGTAAAACAGCGGTCGACGGGTTTCTTTCAGGTGAGAATCCTGATTATTTTCCCAACAACAACTGGAGAGCAATGAATGCGAAAGATATTACCCAGATGAGTCGTGTCAACGTGAATCTGACAGGGGGAAATGATAAAGCCGTATTCTACACGAATGTCAACGTGTTGAACCAGGACGGTATGTGGAAGATCGACCCTGCAACAACTCAGTATAATCCCAATAACCAGTTTGTCTGGGCCAATATCCGGTCAAATGTGGATGTAAAACTGGCCAAATATCTGTCTGTCGGACTCAACCTGAGTGGAAACATCAAAAGGGAAAGAACACCCGGGGGACATTCGGTTGAAATCGGCCATGGAGGCAGTTGGGATGGATTCGCAAACAGGATATGGTACCGATTCTTCACACTTCCCCCCTACGTGTATGGTCCCACAACACCGCTTGTACAAGATCCCGAAACAGGAGACATCGGCGGAGGAGAGGTGGTGGTTACCAAAACCGAACCGATCACATCATGGGCTTTGATTAACCGCCTCGGTTTTGACCAGTATACGGTTACCAATATCTATGCCCAGTTTTTACCTAAGTTGGATCTGGGTTTTATCACTCCGGGACTCAGCATCAGCGGAAGCTACGGTTATCAGACCAATGCGGTGAAAGGGTTGTTTACCAACAGGACTTACGAACAGTGGATCCGTACGGAAGACTACGAGGAACTGGAATTCCAAAAATTCGGCACACAGGTAAATACACCTTTACAGCATCGCTCAAGTGCCAGCTTTTATTACAATCTGAATTATAAGGGAGTGCTGAACTATCAACGTCGCTTTTACGGCGTACACGATATCAGCGCCATGGCATACAGTTTTTATCAGCACCTGAGCAAAGCCGGGGGAGGGTTGCCTTATAAGCGGTCCAATTCTGGCATTGGGATTGGCTACGGTTATGACGATCGTTATCTGGTAAGGGCCGATCTGGGTTATTCGGGATCTGAACAATATTCCCGGCAGAACCGCTTCACGGCATTCCCGGCATTCTCAGCGGGCTGGGTAGCGACCAATGAGGCTTTTCTCGAAAACAACCCGGTCCTGACCTATCTTAAGCTTCGCGCCTCATGGGGTAAAACCGGCAATGACCGGGGTGTCGGCCGCTATGTCTATCTCGACAATGTCACACTCACCGGCGGCGGTTTCGGGTTCCTGGGCGGCCATAACGTGAATGAAGGCCAGGTCGCCAACCCATATCTTGATCCGGAAATTATCACCAAGAAGAACTACGGAATTGATCTGACCCTGCTGAATAACTTCTCCCTTTCTGTTGATCTCTACAACGAAAGAACAGAAAACGGCGTCACAAGCGCGACTTCCAAGACTCCTGAATATCAGGGAGTACCCATGGACAACTACCCCAAGACAAATGTCGGAATATTCGAAAACAAGGGATATGAAATCTCCCTTGGCTATAATAAGGATATCACCCGCGATTTGAACATCTCACTGGGAGGATGGCTCGCCCATAATAAGAACAAGATCATATTCTGGGATGAAAGCCAAAGGGCCGCTGATTATGCCTATCCCATCCGCAGCGAGGGTTATCCCATTGGACAATCCTGGGGTTATTTGGTAGATGACCATAATGGGAACGGATTTTTTAACAGTCAGGAGGAAATAGATAACAGCGGGCTTGTTTACGAAATCGGCACGCCCTTACCGGGTTATCTGAAATATTATGATTTGAATGCTGACGGAAAGATTAACGATAAGGATAAAGCCCCTCTCGGACACGGAGCATTACCTCATTTCTTTTATGCTTTCAACGGAGGATTCAAATATAAAAATTTCGATATGAGCATACTTTTTCAGGGTATAGCTGATTACTGGACTGTCGACATGTCATTGGGGCGAGTGGAATACTCTTATGAAGGTGTTTATACAGAATGGCATAAATCAGCCTGGACACCTGAACGTTATGCCAACGGTGAAGAAATTAAATATCCGGCATTATCGGCAAAGAAGAATTCCAATCATGAAGCAAGCAACTTCTTCCTTGAAGATAAATCTTATCTCCGTTTGAAGAATCTTGAAATTGGTTACACCTTTAACGTCTTTAATGGAATGAGATTATATTTCAGTGGCCAGAACCTCCTGACCTGGGACAAACTGAAACATAATGCTTATGGGCCCGAAGCACACTTTTCGGGCGGTATTGAAGCAATACCCGTGTACCGCTTGTATAATGTCGGATTGAGTATTAATTTTTAAAACTGGAAGGTGATGAAAAAATATTTTCAAATATTAGTTCTCTTTATAACGCTGGTATTGTCCGCTTCATGTAATGATGCTTTAGAGCTTGAATATGACGGTCGTTCTTCGCTGGATGAGTTATTTGCCACAAGAAATGGCGTGAGAGGATACCTGAACTCCTGCTACGGGGCAAGGATCATGCCTGATATCAATCAGGCAACACTCACCGATGAGTCTCAAAGTTCGGAAATGGTTTTCCAGGGCTCTTTGGCCTCTCTCTGGTATGTGGATGCCTTTTCGGCATCAAACTATCGGAATGTTGACGGGCAACCCTGGAGCAGTATCTATCAGGCAATCCGTAAATGCAATATATTCCTTGACAGGATTGAAGGAGTAACTGCCGACCAACTGGCTTCGCTGGAAGAGGAAATCTTATCATGGAAGGCCCAAGCACACACACTGCGCGCTCTTTATTATCTGCAGCTTATAAAACGGTATGGTGCCGTCCCATTAATTACCCGACCTTATGAAATAACACATGATTTCAGCCAGGATGCGCGCGCGCCGGTTTCCACAGTGGTCAAGCAGATCCTTGACGATTGCGATGCCGCCATGAGCACTCCGGGTTCAACCCTGGGATTCTCCTGGACAGTGAGAACGGGTGAGAATTATATCATGAATAGGGCTGTTGTACAGGCAATCCGCTCCCAAGCGATTCTCTATGCCGCCAGTCCCCTCTATTCAGACGCCACTTATACCTGGAGTGATGCAGCACAAATAACAGGAAATGCATTATCCAGCCTGCTGGTGAATGATTACAAGTTGTGGGATGAACAACCTACGGGTAATGCAGCGCAAAACCTTTACGAACTGTATTTTATCACTCCTCATGATGAACAACGCGCCCGTGACAAAGAGACCATCTATCCCGGAAACAGGGTAAATATCTGGGGGAATCACGGTATGCCCTCAACCCCGGGACAAACCACAGCCGGAGCATGTCCGACGCAGGAATTGGTGGATAGTTACGAGATGCAAGCCACCGGTTTACAACCCATCACCGGCTACACTGATCCGCAGCACTTGCAACCGGTCATCAACACTGCTTCCGGATATGATCCCGAAAACCCCTATCAAGGTCGTGATCCGCGTTTCTACGCGACAATCTATTTCAATGGAGCAGCCCGTGACTTGGGGGCTACGGGCGGATTGGCAAGAGATGATCACTTTCCGTTGAAACTCGATCTTTCGGGAAACAATGTTTCGGTTACGGAAAACGAAAAAGGTGAATTTACAGTTGAGACCCTGGGAGGCGACCCAAATCTATATACCTCAACATTGGGTAAAGATATTGATGCCGCCAGCGGTTCAATCTATGTCAGACTTAAATACAAAAGTAATAACCACATCACCAACGCGCAGTTTTTCTTCGCGCAGCCCAATGCGGCAGGAGGGCAATCTACCCCGGAGAATGTCGTTTTCAATAAAACTGATGAATGGACCGATTTCGAACTTGATATCACATCTTATCGCAATCAGAGTTGGTGGCAATGGGGAAAACCGGGGCACAGACTTCGGTTTGATGTCGGAGCCGATGCCGGCAATATCATCCAGGTCAAAGACATGGAAATAAATGTCCGGGTTGAATCAGTCCCCGCAGCGCCATGCGAAAGCTTTGTCGGAGGTATCGACGGCATCTCAACCACCAATCGCAGGGCGACCTTTACCGGTTACTATCTGCGGAAATACAACAACTGGAAATCGGGACGCGATAACAACGCCGACGGGGAGATCCGGATGTTCCGCCTTGCGGAGATGTACCTCAATTTTGCAGAAGCCGCCTATCAATCTACCGGAAATCCGGAAACGGCAATAAATATCGGCAATGGGATCTCCATGAGCGCGCGTGATGCCGTGAACGTGGTCCGTCGCAGGGCCGGTATGCCTGACCTGCCCGCCGGATTATCGAAAGAGGAATTTGAGAAACGGTATAGGAATGAACGCCGCGTTGAATTGGCTTACGAAGGCCATCGTTATTTCGATGTCCGCAGGTGGAAAATCATGGAACAATGCGAGCGTTACGTTACAGGAATGAGGATAACAAAAAAAGCGGATGACAGCTTCAGCTATCAGCGGATAAGCTTCGAACGGGATTCATATAAGGCGAAACTTTATTTTTATCCCATACCTCAAACCGAAATTGACAAGATGTTTAGCCATACCGGAACAGATTGGCAAAATCCGGGATGGAATTAATAATAACCTGCATTAAAGGATTTCTGATTTGGCATAGACAAGACGACCACGGAATGGAACCAAAGCATGTTGTCTTCTCCGTCAGTCAGGACAATGAAGAGTGGATTGAAGTTCTCGAGGTTACGGAGATGTCGAACGACTTCACCAAGGAGCTTGATTATAAGACCACTAATCCTGCTCCCGGCCGTTATCTCAAAATTGAAATTAAATCCACATGGGGGACAAATCCCTGGACCTACTTCGGAGAGATCACTCCGTATTAAACATTCAAAGTAAGGAGGGAGGATGGCTCCCTTCGCTTTTTTTATATCCTCTCGCGTTTACCAGAAACGAGTAAAGAGAATTTGTTACAGAGATGAAAATTATTTTAATGTTACTTGCCGTCTTACAGTTATTTTCGGCTTGCAAACCGGTAGAAGATCCCATTGACCAGCCACCAGAGGCGGAACCGGAAAATACCATCTATAATAACCTCACTGCAACAGATGGGCTCAACCGCACTTTACCTTCGTGGGAAGAGATTGGTGATCCGCGTGAGAAAAAATATGTAGGTCTTTTTTATTGGACTTGGCATACACAACAATCAGACTACGGTAAACGTACCGCGCACGATGTGACCAAAATCCTCAGCGAGTATCCCGACGCAATTGATAATTTTCACCATCCTGCCTGGCCAAAAGATGCCAACAGTTACTTCTGGGGCGAGCCATTATACGGTTATTACATCAATACCGACCGGTGGGTATTACGCAAACATGCCGAACTGCTTGCATTAGCGGGTGTCGACGTTATTATTTTCGACTGCACTAACGGCAATTACACATGGAAAGAATCCTATATGGCATTGTGTGAAGTATTCTCGGAAGCGCGGAGTGACGGGGTCAATACTCCACAGATCGCTTTTTTACTTGCCTTTGGACCCACGCAGGGCAGCAAGGAGGCCATCGAAGAGATTTACAGAGACCTGTATAAGCCCGGCAAATATAAAGACCTCTTTTTCATGTGGAAAGGCAAGCCACTTATTATGGCATATCCGGACAACCTCTCCGAAGAGATAAAAAACCACTTTACATTCCGTCCTGGCCAACCGACATACAATACCGGTCCCTCGCGTGATGACCAGTGGGGTTGGCTGGAGATTTATCCGCAACACGGTTATGCACAAAGAAGCATAGGTTACGAACAGGTGCCGGTAGGTGTTGCGCAAAACTGGTCAGCTGAAAGAGGTTTGACAGCCATGAATGCTCCCAACACTTTCGGAAGGAGTTACACCAATCACTCGGGACAGATAGGGGGGTTAGATGCCGTAAACTACGGCTATAATTTCCAAGAGCAATGGGAAAGAGCATTAAAATTGGATCCTCAGTTCATATTTGTAACCGGTTGGAATGAATGGATCGCCGGTCGTTATGAAATGTGGCAACAACAGTATAATGCTTTCCCTGACGAATTCAGTCAGGAAAAAAGCCGTGACATCGAGCCGATGGCAGGAGGCCATGGAGACGCTTATTATTACCAATTGGCGGCGAATATCCGCCGCTTTAAAGGAGTTGGGAAGATAGAACCGCCTTCCGCTGAACTGACGGTGACCATCGACGGAAAGATGGATGAATGGGAAGAAGTGAGACCTGTCTACCATACGCCACGCGGGAATACGCTACACCGTAATCACCCGGGGTGGGGAGGTATCCAGTTTACCAATACTTCGGGACGGAATGATTTCGTATCGTCACGCATGGCCCGGGACAAAGACAATCTCTATTTCCTGATAGAAACCGCGGAAAACATTACTCCATGCAGTGATCCGGGCTGGATGTGGCTCTTTATTGATGCAGACCGGAACAGGGAAACAGGTTGGGAAGGATATGATTTTTTATTGAATAGAACCACCCCCGCTGAAACGACCATCACAGTTGAAAAAAGCAACGGGGAATGGGAGTGGGAAAAATGTGGAGAAGCAACTTACAAAGTTTCAGGGAAACATATGGAAATAATGATTCCCAGAACAGTTCTCTCATTAAAAGATAAAAAGCTTAATTTTGAATTTAAATGGACAGATAATATTCAGAAAGTGGGTGATATCATGGACTTTTATCTCTCCGGGGACGTGGCGCCTACCGGAAGATTCAATTTTGTCTATAAAGAAAAATAGAAAAGAAAATCAATACGATCAAAAAATCAGCGGAATTGGGCCTACGGAGCGGATGGAGGCGTTTCTCCGATGACTCAACCGATCCGGGAGGACCTAAGCCGGCATGGTATGCCTACCAGGCTGCGGGAACAGACAGGGAAGATGAGGTATTTGAACCCTATAAATCAATTATAGGTATCACTGACTGGAGTAAAATTATGCATTCTATTTCACCATAAACAACGTTTTTGTTAAGCAATACGAGCAGAAGGCAATTCAAAACAACTAAATTTATTGAACATATTGAAATGAAAGAAACAATCTTATTCAAACTTATTTTCGGCTTTATATTGTTCTCTCTATGGTCGTGCGGCGAACAAAAAAACAGGGAGGTCATCGAAGATAAGATCTATCCGCTACCGGCGGGGGCCGCCAAACTGGATGGTTTTTTTGAAGAGTACATCCAAAACTCGATTGAACACTGGAACAAAGGCGATCTACCTTATGACCGGTTTGTCGACTTCTTCAGGGATGGCCGACCTCAGTTTGCATTGGGAGAGATGTGGGGAAAAGCTGTCCGTTCAGGCAGTATGTTTTACCGTTACACAAAGGATCCTGAACTAAAGCAAATCATGGATGAAACCGTGAGAGATTTACTCACTACCCAACGGGAAAACGGAAGCATCAGTTGCGTCGATACATATAAACAGCCGGAAGAGAGCGATTTGTGGGAACGCAAATATGTGATGTTGGGACTGCAGGAGTATTATGAGTGGGTTAATCCTGATCCCAAAGTACTGGATGCCCTGATAAAACAGGCTGATAATATTATCTCAATCATCGGTTCCGCTCCCAAAACCGAGATCATTGATGTGGGATGGAGCGCCACCAATATAGGCCACGAACCTTGTCATATTGAGTCCAGTACACTGCTGGAACCCTTTATGAGACTCTACAAATGGACCGGAGAACAGCGTTATCTTGATTTTGCAACCTATATCATTGAAGCCGGCGGAACCAAACACTACAATGTTTTCGAAAATGCCCTGAATAATGTGGATCCTTACCAAATGGCAGGACATTATCCCAAAGCGTATGAAATGATGTCGCTCTTTGAAGGTTTGGTTGAATATTACAGGGTTACGGGAGATCCAAAATATAAAAAAATGTTGATAAACATGTTTAATAATATCAGTACCAAAGAGATCACTATCATTGGGAATGGCGGATCAGACCAACCTTATCATCCGTATGTGTACGGGGAAGCATGGGGAAATACGGCATTGGAACAAACCAATCCGGACATTACCCGTATGATGGAAACCTGCGTGGGAGTTACCTGGATGAAATTGTGCAGTCAATTACTACGCCTGACGGGAGATCCTTCCATTGCTGACTATATAGAGCAATATGCCTATAACGGACTGATTGGCGCCATGAAGCCGACGGGAAACGGGTTCAGCTATGTGAACCTGCTTAACGGCACAAAGGTAAATGATCACGGATGGGGTTGGCACTTCGACGATCTGCATGTGACCTGTTGTAACCTGAACGGCCCGATGGGACTGGCATATATCCCTTATGTGGCAGTCATGAATTCGGACAACGGCCCGGTAGTCAATCTCTATAATCAGGGAGATTTTAAATTCGAAACACCTCGGAAACGCTCAGGCACAATCGCCATAGAGACAGACTATCCTGTCTCGGGAAATGTACAATTCAATCTCATCCTGGAGAAGGCTGAAGCCTTTACTATCCGATTCAGGATTCCCAAATGGAGTGAAAGGACACAGCTAAGGGTCAATAATGAAAAGATAGAAGCCACTTCCGGCACTTATACGGAAATTAACCGGAAATGGAAACCAGGGGACAAGATTACTCTTACGTTGGATATGAGATGCAGGGTTCTGGACGCTCCCCGCGGAAGCAATCGTGCAGGTGATAATTTTCAGGCCGTGGTCTATGGACCGATTGTCCTGGCAAGAGACGAAAATATGGATAGCAATTATTATGAACCGATAAGACTTCAGGCTAAAAACGGGTATATAAAAACCAGACAGGTAGATTCCATCAAGAACAATATCAAACTTCAGTTCTCCGTGCCTGTGGGGGAACGAGAATATATTACGATGATTGATTATGCATCGGTTGATAACTGGAATAATGGGATGCATGTGTGCACCTGGCTCCCGGTAAAGGAATAAATTTTTATAATTATGTTACGTACAATACAAAAAAATCTGATTTTTATCTCCCTGTTATTCTTCTCGGGCCAGTTGCTTACAGCGCAAGTGGTAGACAGTGACCAATGGTCGGCCACCGACGCGCTGGGAAGAAAAGTCGGGGAATATCCCGATGCCGGAGATAAAAGGGACAAATATGTGGCAATGTTTTACTGGACCTGGCACCAGGGAAAGGACGACACCACAACAACAGTCAAAAACATAACGGAAATCGTCAGAAAGCATCCCGAAGCCATGAAAGATTACCATCATCCGGCATGGGGTAAAGCCAAACCGGGATTCTTCTTTTGGGAACAACCCTTGTTGGGTTATTACAAAACAACCGACCCATGGGTATTGAGAAAACACGCGGAGATGCTGGCTGACGCAAAAGTGGATGTAGTCTTTTTCGACTGTACAAATGGAAGCCTTACCTGGATTGAATCGTATGAAGCGCTGATGAAGACCTGGGATCAGGCACAGAAAGATGGAGTAAAGGTTCCAAAGATCGCATTCATGCTTCCCTTTGGCTATTCCAATTATTCATTGACATCATTAAGACAATTATACAGGGATGTCTACAAACCGGGAAGATACAAAAATCTCTGGTTTAACTGGAAAGGAAAACCGGGAATTATGGCTTATCCTGACAACCTGACCGATTCGCCCGAAGACCGCGAGATCGCGGAATTTTTCACTTTCCGACCCGGACAACCTGATTATGTGGATGGTCCTCAGAGAACGGATCAGTGGGCATGGCTCGAAAACTATCCTCAACATGGATATATACCCGATCAAAAAGGCGGTTTTGAACAAATATCTGTGGGAGTAGCCCAAAATGCCGCACCTGAGACCAACGGACATTGCAGCGCTTTCAATCTCCCGGGATCGCAAGGCCGTGATTTCTCTCAACGGAACGGCTTCGACCCCAGAGTGGATGGCTACCTCTATGGCTGGAATTTTCAGGAGCAGTGGGATCGCGCCTTTGAAGTGGATCCCGAACTGGTGTTTGTCACAGGATGGAATGAGTTTATCGCAGGACAATGGCTTCCGCAACACGGATGGACCGGAGATCCTTTCTCGTTCGTCGACCAGTTCGACTGGAAAAGAAGCAGGGACATTGAACCCAATAAAGGATGGGGGGATAAGGGCGATGTATATTACCTCCAACTGGTGGATAACGTAAGGAAATTCAAAGGAATGACACCTCCGGCAAAGGTATCAGCTCCCAAAACCATCAAGATGGGAAGATCCGATCAGTGGGAAAATGTAACACCCGACTATAACCACTACAAGGGCAATACTTTTCACCGCGACCATGCGGGCAGGAACAATACCTACTATACCAACAATACAGGGCGGAACGATATTGTCAAAGCCAAAGTGGCCAGGGACGATCAATTCATCTATTTCTATGTGGAAAGCGCCGAAAAGCTTACCTCACGAAAAGACCCGAACTGGATGCTCCTCTTTATCGATATCGACAGGGATAAATCAACAGGATGGAATGGATACGATTATATTATAAACCGTGAGAGTCCCACGGCCAAAAAAGTGATGGTCGAAAAAAATATCGGAAACCGATGGGAATGGGAAGAAGTGAAAAAAACATCCTATGTAGTGAAAAATAACACCCTGGAAATAAAGATCGACAGAAAAACGCTCAACCTGAATGGGAAACCGCTTAATTTTGAGTTCAAATGGAATGACAATATGCAGGAAAACGGAAACATCATGGATTTCTATGTCAACGGTGATACCGCACCGGGAGGTCGCTTCAACTTCGTTTATGCCGAGTAAAAATTAATGATGGAATCTTAAATAACTGTTTCAATGACTGATTATTCATACGATATAATTAAATAATTAATGAAAAAGATATGAGACGAAAAAAGAGACCTAATTCATTCGCACTTTCAAAGAGCAGCCTTCGTAATTCATCAACAGACAACTCAAACATACGCAAAAAGTGGAGTGTTTATATCATTATTTAAAGGTGTAAAAAGTTAAAAACTATTACTTTTGAATTTTTTCTGTTTATTGCTTTGCTTTATAGTATTGCCAACACCATAAAAATAGTCGATAAGGACTCTTATCTGTTTTTTATGTCAAACTAAATTATACAGCAAAACAATATTAATCAGTCAGTTAAGTAGCGCACAAGTATTGTCATATGAAACAAGCATGATAATCATTATCACACAAGATCATGAACAAAGCGAGTTCCATATACCGACAAGAAGAAATATAATAATGCTCAACGCTTTCTCTCGCTGGCACCGATGAATGGATTGGTACCTAAAGGGTGATACGGCTCCCGGAGGACGTTTTAACTTTGTATATACAAGCAAATGATATCAAAATAACAGAATAATGAAAAACAGAATACACTTTCTATTGATAACGATTCTTATCATCGGCCTTTCTTGTTCTCGATCGTCAAATGACACTTCGAAACAGCTTTCCGATGCTTTAGAAAGCAGATTCATCACCCCACCCGACTCTATTCAAACAAGCGTCTATTGGTACTGGATTTCCGATAACATCTCCAAAGAAGGAGCGGTAAAAGACCTCCACGCCATGAAAGAGGCTGGGATCAACCGTGCGTTTATCGGGAACATCGGCATACGCGACCTCCCTTACGGTAAAGTAAAAATGTTCAGTGATGAGTGGTGGGAAATTTTGCATCTGGCCTTGAAGACAGCCGCAGAGTTGGACATTGAGATAGGTATTTTCAATTCTCCAGGCTGGAGTCAATCCGGCGGCCCATGGATCAAACCCGAAGAGTCCATGAGGTACCTCGCCTCTTCGGAGATTACCGTGAAAGGTCCCCGGAAAATGGAGCAATCCCTGGAACAACCCACAGAATCATTCCAAGACGTGAAAGTGATTGCTTTTCCTTCCGCAGGAAATGGCAACATGGTGCTAAGCCCTCAAAACGCGTCCATACAATCCACTCCTTCCGTCGCGGGGCTCTCGAAGATCACCGATGGAGATAACACCACCGGCATCTCTTTTCCAGGTAGTGGGGAATTCCAAATCATGTTTAAAGCGGAATCCCCTTTTACCGCGAGAAACCTGACGGTTCAGATTACCGAGGCACCCCTTCATGCAGGAGCATTGCTGGAAGCAATGCAGGAAGATGGCGCGTTCAAACTTGTCTCAAAGTTCGAGATTAACCGTTCTAACACGGCTTTGAACGTGGGTTTTGATCCCTATGCACCGGTAGCTATCTCATTCCCGGAGGTAACAGCCACCGAATTCCGATTGACGCTCAACAATGTACATCCACGGGCCGGCCTGGCAGAAGTTCAATTAAGCGCCATTCCGCGGGTGGAAAGGTACAGTGAAAAAACGTTGGCGAAAATGCATCCCACTCCTCTACCCTATTGGGATGCCTATTTATGGCCATCACAACCGGAAACAGGCGACGAAAACTTGATCATCCGTGGCGATGAAATTCTCGACATCACACAATATTTATCTGCCGAAGGTGTCTTAACATGGGATGTTCCCGAAGGGGAATGGACCATTCTGCGTATGGGAATGACCCCCACACAGGTAACCAATAGTCCCGCTTCACCCGAAGCAACCGGACTGGAAGTCGATAAAATGAGTAAAAAGTGGGTGGCGGAGCACTTTGACCGGTTCATCGGGGAGATATTGAGAAGAATACCCGAAGCAGACCGGAAAACTTTTAAAGTCGTGGTGCAAGACAGCTATGAGACAGGGGGACAAAACTTCACAGACGACTTCCTGGCAGAATTCAAAGAGAGGTACGGCTATGATCCTCTTCCCTATTTGCCGGTTTACAGGGGATATGTTGTGAACAGCCAATTGGAATCCGACCGGTTTTTATGGGATTTAAGGAGAATGATAGCAGACAAAGTGGCGTATGATTACGTAGGCGGACTGAGAGATACAAGTCATCAACATGGGTTGACCACCTGGCTGGAAAACTACGGCCATTGGGGATTCCCCGGAGAATTCCTGATGTACGGCGGACAGTCCGACGAAATCGGAGGAGAATTCTGGAGCCAGGGAGAACTGGGTGACATTGAAAACCGGGCCGCCACCTCCGCCGGGCATATCTACGGAAAAACAAAAATCTCCGCCGAGTCCAACACATCGGGCGGCCCCGCTTATTCACGCCATCCGGCGATGATGAAACAACGGACCGACCGCTTCTTTGCCGAAGGGATCAACAATACCCTGCTGCATGTCTATATCATGCAACCTTATGAGGATAAGAATCCGGGAGTGAACGCGTGGTTCGGGAATGAATTTGACCGGAAGAACACCTGGTTTCCCCAACTGGATCTGTTCACACAATACCTGAAAAGAACCAATTTCATGTTGCAGCAAGGACTCAATGTGGCCGATGTGGCCTATTTTATCGGGGAAGATGCTCCCAAAATGACAGGGATTGCGGATCCTCCCCTTCCGACAGGCTATCAGTTCGATTATATGAATGCCGAAGTAATCATAAGGGAGATGACCGTGAAAGATGGATTGCTTACCCTCCCTCACGGGACTCAGTACAGGGTATTGGTTCTCCCAAAACAAAGGACCATGCGTCCGGAGCTATTGGCCAAGATCAAAGAGCTGGTGTATGACGGGGCCCTGGTACTCGGCCCGGCACCCCAGCGTTCACCAAGCCTCCAAAATCAACCGGAAGCGGACAAACAGGTTCGTGAGATGGCCGATGAACTCTGGGATGAAGTGGATGGAATAAACGTGAAAAACAGAAAATACGGAAAAGGACAGATCATGAGCGGACTTACCCTGGAAGAGGTATTTGAACTCATCCAACTCCCCCCCGATTGCAGATTACCCGAAGACCATTCCATTCATTACGGCCACAGGTCGATGGGAGGCATCGATATTTACTTTGTCTCTAACCAGACAGGCGAGGAAAAAGTGGTTTATCCTGAATTCAGGGTAACGGGGAAACAACCTGAATTATGGGATGCAACCTCCGGATCGATCCGTATTCTTCCGGCTTTTGAAATAAAGGAACGGACAACTTCCGTACCCATCAAGCTGGCTGCCTATGAAAGCGTTTTTATTGTATTCAGGCACAAAGCTCGAAACAGCAACTCGACGGATATTCTGGATAATTACCCCATACCCGAAGTCATTGAGGAGTTGAAAGGACCATGGAACGTCAGCTTTGATCCCGCATTCAGAGGTCCTGCCGAACCGGTGGTCTTTGAAACGCTTCATGACTGGACTACCTCCCCGGATGAATCTATCAGATACTACTCGGGCACAGCACATTACAGGATCCACTTCTCCGCTCCGGAAGTAAAAGAGAATGAGACTGTCGAGATCGATCTGGGTAATCTCACCGCAATGGCAAAAGTGAGTGTAAATGGCACTTATGCAGGCGGACTTTGGACATATCCCTACAAACTCGATATCTCTGATTTTGTAAAACCGGGAGAGAATGAACTGGTGATCGAGGTGGTCAACAACTGGATGAATCGCCTCATCGGGGATCAAAACCTCCCTGAAGGGCAAAGAGAGACATGGTGTTTTGTAAATCCGTATAATGCGCAGAGTCCGTTGCAACCCTCCGGTCTGTTCGGACCTGTAACCATTCAGTCTGTAAAATATTAGTCCAGGAGTGTGAGGCCATTAAACAAGGGTCGCGCGGACTTGGTTCTTTAGCGCTTATAGACCAAGAATAAAAGTATAATTGTATGCAAACAGGTAAGTTTATCACTATGCTGCTCCCGCTTCAAGTAATTCTCCTATCATGTGGAGTTTCACCAGAGAACAGGGATGGCTCCTCGGAAGAGAGTTACTACAGAGACCTCTTTTCCGACACATGGGTAGCCACCGATGCTATTGGGCGGGAGATGCCCGGCCATCAGGAAGTAGGCGATGTAAAAAAAGATCAAAGAAGGGTGGTCGGTATCTTTTACATAACCTGGCATACCCAAGGACTGGCAAACCTGGAACAGCCCTATAATGCGGATGTAACCAAGATACTGGAGAAAGACCCTTCCGCACGATTCAAAGCAGACCACCCGCTATGGTACACCAACTCCTATCATTGGGGGGAACCGGAAATGGGCTACTTCCTGAGTCAGGATAATTATGTGATCCGCAAGGATATGTCGATGCTCGCAGACGCCGGAGTGGACGTACTGATTATGGATGTGACAAACGCGGTCAGATACTGGGATGAGTGGGATGTCACTTTCGGTATCATGCAGGAGATGAAAAAGGAGGGTAACAAAGTACCACAATTTGCGTTCTGGTCCTTTAACGGTCCGTCCATCACCGTAGTGCAAGACCTCTACGACAGGATTTACAAAGAGGGAAAGTACAGTGATCTCTGGTTTTACTGGGACGGCAAGCCCCTCCTGCTCTACAACGGATCACCGTCGCTCGACGCGAACAGGTCAGGGATCCGGCACCCTAATCCCCATTATGATCCTGCCGCAGCCACCGATCCCGACCATCCTCATTATCAGGATCCTGATTATGCGGAGGAGTTTTATCAGGATTACACCAATGAAGTGAAAGAGTTTTTCACCCTGCGGACAATGTGGTGGGGATACTATGAATGGGGCGGGAAACGTTTTATCGGTACTGAAGACAACTGGAGTTTCGGTTACAGTATGGCGGATCAGCGTATAAAGAGTCTTCCCCCCGAACAACTTCTCTCATTGCATAACGGCAAAAGGGAACAGGCGGCAGTCACCACAGCACAGCATCCCGTCACCATGACCGATGAAAATATGGGAGTAGGAAAATCATGGTCCAGAGAGTTTGGCCAGCCTGAACTCAATGAACAGGACATGCCCAAATCGGCTTATGTCCCATGGTTAGGGAAAGAGGTTGAAAACCCGACAGATTACGGCATCTATTTTCAGGAAAGATGGGATGAAGCACTTGAAGCCAATCCCGAATTTCTCTATATCAACGACTGGAACGAATGGACTGCCGGAAAATATCAACCCGATGGCGGAGGGACCATTCCCTGGCTGGGCAGAGACAACCCCTTCTTTTTTGTAGACCAGTACAATGCCGAATTTAACCGTGGCATTCAACCGATGAAAGGAGGTTATACCGATAACTACTACATGCAAATGGCACAGAATATCAGGAGGTATAAGGGTGTACGTCCTATCCCTGAACAAACAGGATATGATAAGATCGTGATCGATGGGAATTTCAGTGACTGGAAAAAGATCAGGAATGAATTCAGGGATACCAGGGGGGATACTTATCACAGAGATGCCATAGGTTATGCCGGGATCAGGTATGTCAACAACTCGGGCAGGAATGATATTATTACCGCCAAGGCCGCAGTTGGAAAAGAGGATATCTACTTCTACGTGGAAACGGCGGAACCTCTCTCTCCACATACCGATAAGAACTGGATGCTTTTACTGATAGATGCGGACAACGACTCCAATACGGGATGGTATGGCTATGATTATCTGGTTAACCGAAACGTGAAGGGTGAAAATAGGACAACACTGATGAATTATGACGGTCAACAGTGGGTCGAAGTCGGCGACCTCACTTACCACTACACAGGTAACCAAATGGAGATGGAGATTCCCCGCCGCCTGTTGAATATCAGTCAGGATCAATTTGTAATTGATTTTAAATGGAGTGATAATCCGGCGGAACTGGCAGATCCTATCTCTTTCTGCCTGAACGGGGATACCGCGCCTAACAGAAGATTCAATTACCGGTTGATATGGAAAAAATAAAATAATCATATAAAACTCATAAGATACAAGTTCACACAAGGCTATGATTAAAATATCTTGTGTCTTGGTTCTTGGTTCTTGGTTCTTGTGTCTAATTTTTAATCATATGAAACATTTTTCTCAGATTTTAATGCTGTTCACAGCACTTGTTTTTCTCCCTTCCTGTTCGGAGAATAAACAGCAAAACGTGAAAGAGAGTGATTACACCATTGCAGCCTTTTACTGGCCGGCCTATCATTATGAGCCGCGATCGGAATTCCTTTTCCCGGAGAAAACCGGTGAATGGGAAATCATCCGCAATGCCGTCCCGAAAGAGGAAGGGCATCAACAACCCAAGGTGCCGCTCTGGGGATATCTCGATGAAGCAAAACCAAAAGATATGGACTTGAAAATCTCCACAGCACTCGAATACGGTGTAAACACATTTATTTTCGACTGGTATTGGTTCGAAAAGGCCCCTTTTCTTGAAAGTTGCATCAACGATGGTTTTCTTAAAGCCAACAATGACCGGATGAACTTCTATCTCATGTGGGCCAATCACGATGCCACCACCTACTGGGACGTAAATAATCCGCGTGTAGACTCGGTTTACTGGGATGGAGAAGTGGACCGGGAGCAGTTTGATATCATAGTGGACCGGGTGATCTCCCACTATTTCAAAGAGCCATCCTATTTCAAAATCGATGGCGAGCCGGTTTTCTGTATCTATGAGTTGAACACACTGATCAATGGACTGGGAGGAGCGGAAAAGACAAAAGAAGCACTTGACTATTTCAGGCAAAAAACCGTGGAAGCCGGGTTCCCGGGACTTCATCTACAAAGTATTTTATGGGAAGCGCTACCCTCCACCATTGAAGGTGTTCCCGGTGATCCGATCAAAAGTCAGGATGATGTGCTGAGTTATTTCGGTTTCAAGAGCCTGACAAACTACTGTTGGGCGCACCTTCAAAATCCGGAGGGAGATTACCAGGCATGGGGGGATGCGTCCACTGATATGTGGGGCGGATTCAAAGATCAGTTCTCCATGACTTACTATCCCAACATCACCGTAAGCTGGGACGCCAATCCCCGATTCCCTTTCAAGGCAGGGTATATCAATAACTCAACCCCCGGGAAATTTGAGAAGTATCTGATAAAAGCCAGGAATTATGTCGATGAGCACGCTATTCAACCGAAAATTATCACCATCAATGCATGGAATGAATGGTCTGAAGGAAGTTACCTGGAACCTGACACCACTTGGGGATACGGTTATCTGGAAGCAGTAAGGAATGTATTCGGCAGTGCCAATTAACTTTTATTCAACCGTATGCAATCGATATACTCCTTCTTTCTGTCTTTCCTCGCGATTCTCACCATGAGCAGCTCGTGCAAAAGGGATGATATTGAGGGAAACACTTCCGTTCCTTCAGGACAAAGTTCGAAAACACTTCCACCGTTGGCGGGGTGTGATGAATTAGGCAGAATACTTCCGGGCCCGGAGGATGTGGGAGATATCAGGGAAAACAGGAATGTGGGTATCTTTTATTTCCTCTGGCAGGGAGATAATGCCTCTCAAGCAGCAGAACATAAATGGGATCTCAGTAAGATCATTCCCAATCACCCGGAAGTCCTCGAAAAAGGGGATCACGAAAACTGGGGATCACCTCAGAGAGGACGTTATTATTTCTGGGGAGAGCCGATTTATGGCTACTACAGGGGAGATGATTACTGGGTACATCTGAGAAATATGCGGTTGATGACCGATGCGCAAGTAGACTTCCTGATCATTGACGCTACCAACACGCTCATCTATAAAGAGCAATCGGAGTCCTTGATGAGGGCCATCCGAACGCTTCAACAACAGGGCGGGAATCCGCCCAAAATAGTCTATTACACCAATACAGAATCGGGAAAAACAATGCAAAAGATTTATGATGCGTTTTATCGGTCTGGCGCACCAATCCGATACCCTGAAACTTGGTACTATCTGGAAGGAAAACCCCTTATCATCGGCAGGACGAAAGAGGTCGACGGAAAAGAGTTCCAACCCTTTTTTACTTTTAGGGAATCACAATGGCCCAATGAACCCATCCAGGATAACGGATGGCCATGGATCGATTTCACCAGGCCGCAACATGTATATAAAAACCTGAGGGGAGAAAGGGAAATCATCAATGTGTCGGTATCCCAGCATCCTGATCCGGGAGCGGGAATGGGGGGTTCTGCTTTTTATGGCAACAAGAACAATTGGGGACGTAGTTATCGAAATGGCAACCCGGGTAATCCGGAAAAGGATATTCTCTACGGATATAATTTTCAGGAACAGTGGGATTATGCCCTTCAACAGGATGTTCCTTTTGTGTTTATCACCGGATGGAACGAGTGGATAGCCGGAAGATGGGGCAGCACGGATGGAAATCCGGAGCACTCCTACTTCTGCGACCAGGCTGATCCGGAATACAGCAGAGACATAGAACCCACAATGACAGCCGGATTAAAAGACAACTACTATATGCAGATGGTGGCAAACATCCGGAAATACAAGGGTATGAATCCTGTACAAAAAGCCGGTAACGAAAAGAGTATCAAAGGATGGAACGACTGGGAAGAAGTTACCCCGGTCTATACAGACTATAAAGAGGACACTGAAAAAAGAGATCATCCATCGGCAGTAATCAATCCTCATATCCAATACACTAACACCACCGGCAGAAATGATTTCACAATACTGAAAGTAGCAAGAGACCGAAAAACGATCTATTTTCTTGCAGAGACTGCCAAACCGATTATCAATAGTAATGACGAACAGTGGATGAGGCTCTATATCAACAGCGACAGAGATCACACTACCGGATGGATGGGATATGACTTTAGAATCAATGCGGGAACAAACTTGCAACAATATACCAATGGACAATGGAAGACAATCAGTAAAGTCACAGTCAAAACGGAAGGAAACAAACTTTTGTATAGTTTTCCCTTGAAAATAATTTCCGGCCCCAAAGGCGAACTCAATTTTGAATTTAAATGGTCTGACAATATGCAAACCGAAGATCCGATGGATTGGTATATCAACGGCGATGTGGCGCCTGAGGGACGGTTTAATTACATATATCAGGCTAAGTAAATCAGGCAAAGACAGCATAAAGCAAATTAAAATAAAAGACACTCTATGAGTAGCAATAAAGATCCCAAATACCAACTGTTCAACGGAATAAAATATACACTAAAACAACGGGTATTCATATTTTTGCTTTTTCCCCTATTTATCCAATGTAACACCACAACAAATTCGCGGGAAATAATCCAGGACAGGAATTTTCACCATGGGATCAAGGTACAGGGACACACCACATCCTCCCCGGCCCCCATCGACACATTATATCCGTTTAAATATTCAACTGACACCGTCCATTGGGCATTGCCACAGTGGGGAAGCAGGTTTGTGATGCAAAACACCACCCCTCTTATTGTGGATGATTCCATTATTTACCGTAACAAAGCAAAAAAAGTATCCTTTTTTAAAAATAAGAATAAAACAGTAGAGATCACATTGGAAGTGATTGCTTCAGAAGAATATGAACATCCGAGACAAATGAACGAGGAGTGGCCGCATTTACTGCTCGAGCAATATTTCAATACACCCCTAAAATTGATCAGGACTGATAAATTGGTTTACAAAACAAAATGCAAACTGCTATATTGCAGCAACAAAATGGGAGATCAATTCAATCCAGATCTGCACACAGCACAATTTTCGCACTACTTCACCATCCAGGACCACAACAAAGACTCCGAAAGTTATGGCGATTTTTTCTGGTTCGGACTCCCATTTTACGACTACCGTTATGAAAATATCGAACTCTATGCGACGCAGGATATTGGTAAGGATGACGCATCAAACAAGTTCATCTTCTCTGTAGCTTCCCGAAATATTTTCGAGGGAACGTTACACGATAAACAATGGATAACCATCGACAAAGATATTCTGCCTTTTATAAAGGAAGCTTTTAAAACGGCACAGGAAAAGGGATATCTTACCGGTTCGAAATTTGAAGATTTGGCAATAACTACAATGAATGCAGGCTGGGAAGTTCCCGGAACATTCGATTGTGGAATAGTTTTAGAATCTCCTTCACTCACAGCCATATATCATAAAAAAGCCAAGGCAGAAATAAATACAGCTCAAATAAAAAATGATGGTGTCATGAAAAAATAAAAACTTCCTTAACATCATATATCATTCCGCTTAGTCCAAATATCACTTTTCACACCTAAAGAATACACAATAAAAGTAATTTTGTATAAATTTCATCAAAAAAAACCAAGGGTAGATCATCGAAATTTCTTAATCTTCTTAGGGTTTAATTCCCCTCCTGCTTGTAGCAGGAAGTAAAAATTACTCCTCTACGATACCCCAATCGCTTGCCACGGGGAGATTCATTGATTTTAATTATACCCTAATTCTCCCATATGACACAAAAAATTATATTTCTCTCTGAGAAAACTTTGTTTCTGATTATAAGGAAACCTATATATTTTCCCCTACCCCGGTTAACATTAACAAACTTTGATTTAGTGTTTATAACCGATATTCACTCTTATTTGCACACCATGCCGATAAGAGCGGATTCCCGCCCTCTTCTTTCAACCTTCCATCTTTAGAGATATAACTTATATCTGCAATTAATCAGATATAAGAATAAATCATCATGGAAAAATTGAAATAGAATGTGACAAAAATAATGAAAGTTGAGAGGCAAGACAGGCTTTCTTGAGCTTGCCCGAGACCCATCTTGTATTTAACAAATATAAGCCTAAAAGAAAATCCCTCATTAAAAACCGAATATATGAACAACAAATTGATCAAGAAGCATCTCTTAAAGACCACATGGACATTGCTATTCGCATGTATGTTGGCTATGTTTTCATGTGGAGAAAATGATGATAACAAAAAAAACCGAGAAGAGTACGATCCCAAGAAACCGATAGAACTAACCTCGTTCTACCCCGATTCCGGGCGCTATTTGGAAAAAGTATTGCTCACGGGAAAGAATTTCGGCACTGACCCTGAACAAATCAGAGTTTGGTTTAATAGCAGAAGGGCCGCTGTAGTGGGTTCTACCGGCTCACGGATGTATGTGCTTGCACCAAGATTACCCGGAGACACCTGTGTTATTTCGGTGGCAATAGGAAACGATTCTGTAGTGTATGACAAAGAGTTCCGTTATTTCACCTCAGTCACCGTTACCACTATTGCGGGAAATGGAAATCATAATGATTATAATGATGGTGATCTTACCCAATCCATCATACAACCCTGGTTTATTTGTGTGGATAAAGAGGATAATATTTTTGTGATGACAAGAAGTAAAGGTCCCACCGGGGGTGCCGCCAGTAAAAATATGCATGTGACCCGTATCGACGAAAAAGCAAATGAACTGGTTACTATCGGCAGGGATATAATCGCTAATGCCCCGGCAGCGGATCCTGTTACCGGCGTGATTTCTTTTCCTACCGAAACAACAGTCGGTTCGTTTATCACCCTTGATCCCAAAGAAATGTGGGCACCCAGATACAGGGAAATGAAATGGCAACCTTCGGGTGACAGGCCAGATCACGGATGGAAACACTCCATGGTAGTAAACCCGAGTGACGGATATATCTATACACGTTATTACTTCGGTCATATCGTAAAGATAAATCCCCGTACCTACGAGGTGGAAACGATTTACAAAACCGAACAGGGGGACAGTTATGGACTGACATTTAGCCCGCTTGAGCCTAATATCCTGTATATCTCTTTTGTCGGCAATGCAGGTGTCAATGCCAACAGTATCTGTAGAATCGATGTGACCAATCCCGAGACTACATTCAAAAAAGTCAGTGGCAGTGGCGTAGGGCATCGTGACGGAGCATTGGAAACGGCACAATTCAGGGCACCTGCCCAGATTTTCAGTGATGCAGATGGCAATATTTATATAGCGGACACTGGAAATCATTGTATCAGGAGAATCACACCTGAAAAAATGGTAGAAACGGTATTGGGAATGCCAGGTACAGCAGGGTGGAAAGACGGTGGAAAAGAGGATGCGCTGTTCAGCAGACCTATGGGACTCGGCATTAGCGCGGACGGTTCGATTTATGTGGCAGATAACGGGAATGCCAGAGTCAGAAAACTTTCCATTAATTAAAAAACATCAGATATCCTTCAAAAAAGAGAGGGAAAATCATAACCCAAATAATTTAAATTGAATGAAACATATAGCATGTATAATATGGATACTATTATTGATAAGCGTTCCTGTTTCGGCTCAACAAAGTTCTTTCATCATGGAAGGCACCGTGTATGACGATACGAACGAACCCTTACCGGGAGTAACAGTATACCTGAGAGACAAGATCAGTGTCGGAACCATTACCGATATAAACGGTAAATTTTCTATCCGGGCTTCCCGGGGAGATATGCTCGTTTTCACCTTTGTAGGATATGAGAAGGTGGAATATTTAGTCACCGAAGAGAAAAAAGATCTGAAGATCATTTTCACTGAAACCGCTCAGGAACTCGATGAATTGGTGGTGATTGGTTTAGGTAGTCAACGGAAAATCTCCACTGTGGGTGCTGTCAGCAGTGTGGATGTGAAAGAATTACAAACTCCTGCCTCCTCAGTAGCCAATTTGCTGGGAGGGCGCGTGGCCGGTGTGGTCTCCATGCAAACCAGTGGTGAGCCGGGGAAGAATATTGCCGAGTTCTGGGTACGCGGTATCGGCACGTTTGGTGCAAATGCCAGTGCGTTAGTATTGATCGACGGGTTAGAAGGAAATATCAATTCCATTGATCCGGCGGATATCGAGAGTTTTTCCGTATTAAAAGATGCTTCAGCCACCGCGGTGTATGGTGTGCGAGGTGCCAACGGAGTCGTTCTGGTCACTACCAAAAGAGGGGAGGCTGGGAAACTGAATATCACCGGACGTGCCAACTATACGGTTTCCCAACTGCGTAGAACACCAAATTATTTGCGGGCATACGATTATGCCAAATTGGCCAACGAAGCCCGCGTAGTGCGGGGTGACTCTCCCATTTATTCGGCTGTGGAACTGGACATTATACAGGATGGTTCGGATCCTGATCTTTATCCCGATGTAAACTGGCAGGATCAGGTGCTTCAGGATCATTCCTTGAAACAGACCTATTACGTAAGCGCCCGGGGAGGAGCCCAGGTGGCCCGCTACTTCCTTAGTTTGGGTATTAGCAACGAAACAGCCGCCTATAAATACGACAAAAATAGTGTATATGCAGCCAACACCGGTTATAATACTTATAACTACCGTGCTAATATCGACCTGGAAGTATCTCCCTCCACCTCCCTTTATTTTGGAACCGATGGTTTTCTTGCCGTCAATAATAATCCCGGGGTAGCCAGCACTGACTATATTTGGTATGCGCAATCAAACCTCAATCCGTTATTGTTGCCTATCACCTATTCAAACGGGCAACTCCCTGCCTCTGCGAGTTCAGCATCCCTCCGTTCTCCGCTGGTGATGATTAACCATATGGGCAGACGCAGCGACCAGGAATACCGGGGGAAATTTACCCTTGCAGCTGACCAGAATCTCTCCATGCTTGCTGAAGGATTAAAACTGAAAGTACAGGGAGCGTATGACCTTAACAGTTGGTTCTCCGAAGGAAGGTATATCCAACCTGCTTTATACCAGGCCGTGGATCGGGATCAGCAAGGAAAACTGATTACCATTGAAAGGGTGAAAGAAGGGGGAGTTTCTTATGCTAAAGGTATGGATCAATTCAGGAAATACCACTTTGAAAGCACGTTGACCTACGAGAATGTAATATCAGAAGATCACCGTGTATCCGGATTGGTCTATTATTATATTAGCGATCAGAAAAGGGTCAGAGACTCAAATAACAACCTTAGTGCAATTCCACTCCGTTACCAGGGCGTATCGAGTCGATTGACCTATGGCTTCCGGGACACCTATATGGTCGACTTCAATTTTGGATACACAGGATCAGAGAATTTCCAACCCGGCAGACAGTATGGATTCTTCCCCTCGATCGCGTTGGGATGGGTTCCTTCGAATTACACTCTTATGCAAGATCATCTCCCATGGATCAGTTTCCTCAAATTCAGAGGATCCTATGGTACCGTAGGAAACGACCGGATCACCAACCGCCGCTTTCCTTACCTGACTATGGTAAACAGGGGACATGTCTTTCCATGGGGAGCATCAGCCTTCAAGGAAAGTGTCAGCGAAACGATTATCGGTGCAGACAACCTGCAATGGGAAAAAGCGCTGAAGGCCAATCTAGGGATTGAAGTCAATTTCATCAACGATAAGGCACAACTTGTGCTAGATGTGTTCAATGACCAACGTAACGGTATCTTTATGCAACGTGTGCAGATTCCCGACTATGTAGGGTTAATCACCATGCCTTATGGTAATGTGGGTAAAATGAGAAGCTACGGGGCAGATGGGAACGCCAGTTTCACGCAGGATTTCAGCAAGAATATGAGTTTTACCGTAAGGGGGAACTTTACTTACTCGAAAAACGATGTTCAGAACTGGGAAGAAGCCAATCCCAGATACCCTTACCAAGAAGTTTCGGGATATCCGCATGGAGTCATCCGGGGGTATCAATCAGTGGGATTGTTCAAAGACTGGGATGATGTAAGGAACAGTCCGGCTCAGTTCGGTACGGTAATGCCCGGCGATATCAAATACCGTGATGTCAATGGGGATGGCGTAATCAATTCTGCTGACCGCGTACCATTATCCTATGCCACCTATCCCCCTTTATTGATGTATGGTTTCGGGGGCGAATTCCGTTACAAGCATCTAACTGTGGGGATTCTCTTTAAGGGAACAGGAAAAACAGACTACTTCCATGTAGGTTATGGCGGCAATGGAACAGGATATGTACCTTTCTATAATGGTATCAATGGCAACGTACTTACTATCGTCAATGATCCATCCAACCGCTGGATACCTAAAGAGTATGCTATTGCCAACGGCATTGATCCGGCGCTGGCTGAAAATCCCAATGCCCGTTTCCCCAGGCTCACTTACGGATATAATGAGAACAATTCTCAATTGTCGGATTTTTGGAAGGGTGACGCGCGTTACCTTCGTCTGCAGGAAGTTACAATTAATTATAACCTGAAAAGCTCATTCCTGCAGAAATTAAAGATCCAGTCTGTCGATCTCCAACTGGTTGGCAACCATCTGTTACTATGGGACAAAGTAAAACTGTTCGATCCCGAACAGGCGCACCGCAACGGAGAAGTATATCCGATCCCAACAACCTACACTTTGCAAATGTATATTAACCTGTAATTTGAAGAAATATGAATCAATTGAACATAGATACATCCAGGCAAACGGATGCCTGCAACCAAAACAATCGGGAAAACAACAAACCGACAATATGTTTTTCCCTTGCAATACTTCTCCTGCTACTGGTCTCTTTTCCCTCTTGTAAAGATTTCCTCAGCGTGGATAATTACTTTAGCGATGAACTGAAATTAGACTCCATATTTGCACAGACACGCTATGTGGAAGCCTATATGTGGGGCACCGCGGCCATGTTTTACGACGAAGGGAATTTACTACAAAACCAACATACCCCCGGGCCATTAGCTACCGATGAGGCCTTTACCAGTTTCCTTACATCGCATGGCTACAACGGGATGCGTTTTGTATTGGGTGAGATTACCGCCAATAGCATGCATTCTTTCGGCAGTACATGGAGAAATTACTACCGTATTATCCGTAAGTGCAACACCATCCTGGCCAGGATCGATGAACCTGCAGACATGACAACCAGAGACCGCTTCAATATCATCGGATATACCCGTTTTATGAGAGCTTACGCCTATTACAATATCCTGATGGATTTTGGCCCTCCTATCCTGTTGGGTGATGAAATTCTGGAATCGAATGCGTCTCTTCCCCAATACGATAGACCACGCAGCACTTACGATGAAGCGGTAGAATATATTTGCCGCGAACTGGAAGCAGCGGCCGAATATTTACCTTCGACGGTTTCATTGATGGAATTCGGAGTTCCCACAAGAGGCGCTGCTTACGGTTTGATTGCACGAATACGTTTAATTCATGCCAGCCCCTTGTACAATGGTGGCGCTCCGGCCCGAACCTATTTCGGCAATTGGAAACGTTCCACCGACGGTGTGCTGTATGTATCCCAAACCTATGATGAGAAACGTTGGGCGATTGCTGCAGCCGCAGCCAAGAGGCTAATTGACATGCAGGCCTCGGGAGCATCCATGTACAGACTACATACGGTGCAGGCTGACAGTGACACACCGGCGTTACCGGAAGGTGTTACTTCCGATCCCGATTATTACAAAGAATGGCCCGACGGGGCAGCCGGTATAGATCCGTTACGGTCCTATTCCGAAATGTTTAACGGGGAATCGGTTATTCCTGTGAATCCCGAGTATGTATGGGGACGGCGAAGCGGGGCCCTCACAGCCAGCACTCAAATGTCTTTCCCCCAGAGGTTAGATGGGTGGAACGGGATGAGCATTCCCCAAAAAGTGGTGGATGCCTATTCCATGGTAGACGGCCGGTCCATTGGCAAATCCAGTGAAACATACCCTTACCGTGAGAACGGATTTACCGGCGAGATGAAGACCTTCTCCGGATACCGGTTGAACGCAGGTATCAGCAATATGTACTCAAATCGGGAAGCTCGGTTTTATGCATCTGTGGGCTTTAGCGGATGTTTTTGGCCTATGACTTCCTCCACTTCGTCGGGATACAATAACCAGACCATCACCTATTATTATGACTCTCCTAATGGCAAAGGAGGTGTGACTGCCGCGCAGGATTATCCCATAACCGGATATGTGATCAAAAAATTCATTCATCCTTCAGATGCCTGGGGTGGCACTAACGCCAGAAGGATGGAAAAGGGATTCCCCATTATCCGTTATGCGGAAATTCTGCTTTCCTATGCCGAAGCACTCAATAATCTGACCGGTAGCCACAGTATTGAAATTGGCGGACAAACACAGATACTCGATAGAAACATGGAGGAGATCAGAAAATCTTTCAATCAGGTACGTCACCGTGCCGGGTTACCCGGTTTGTCGGGAAACGAAGATGTCAGTGAAGTGCAGACACAGATTCAAAAAGAACGCTTTATTGAATTCCTTTTTGAAAACCGCCGTTATTATGATGTGAGAAGATGGGGTATTTATGAAGAAGTAGAGAGTGAGCCGATAAGGGGAATGAATGTGGAGGGCACCAAAGAAGTCTTTTACACGCGGGTTATCCCTAACACATCCCGTATTGGCGCACGTGTCGTAAACAGACGTTTGAACTGGTTGCCCATACCACTCGACGAGGTGAGACTGCTTCCTTCATTAGATCAAAATCCCGGTTGGGAAAACTAAAATAAACAAATCGAGTAGTATGAAACAGTTATATATGTATATAAAGGATAATAAAAACCGGAAAAGTCTATTTCCCGCTTCCCGATCGATAAAAATTTCGGGGACAATAGCACTCCTGTTGCTTATGTTCATTGCTTGTAACAGAGACGAAGTATTTGAAAGAGAACAATACAAAAACATATTTGCCCTGATAAGCGAAAGCGACAACGTGTCGCGGAAATTTCACAAACTCGGTGAAGAATCAACGGGCTATGTGACAGCTTCACTCGGGGGGACCAATCCTACCTCCAGAGATATTGTGGTCAATATGGTAGAAGATAACTCATTGATAGATGCCTACAACAGGACCAACTACGATGTGGATGTGACAAAGTATGTACTTCCCCTTCCGAAGGATAAATACGACATAGAGAGTTACCAGTTTACCATTCCCGCGGGAGAGATAAGCGGCAGGCTACCTATCCGCATTCGTCCCGACGGGTTGTCACCCGATTCGGCTTACTTCATCGCATTGCGGGTGAAATCATATTCAGCCTATGAGGTAAATCCCGAAAAAAGTTTTATTCTCTATCGTGTCAAAACCAAAAATTATTGGGCTCAGGCAGACGGCAATACGATCTACAATATGAGGGCAAAACTCAAGGTACAAGGATCGACGAGTGAACTCGAAATGCCGGGTACAAAAGTGATGCACCCCGTCACCCGGAACAAAGTCCGTGTTATGGCGGGCAATGAAACGTATGAGCCTGATGTTAACGTGTTCGATAGATTGGCTATTGTATTGGAAATTGCTGAAAACAACAAAATCACTATAGCTCCCTATAAGAATGTGGAAGTTACCCAGGTTGACGGTGATAAAGATTTTCCCAATATCTTCAAAGTGGAGGATGACGGTTTTAAAACCTACAAGACATTCTTATTGAGATATAACTACAAGTCGGGAAACTCGATTTACGAAATGAAAGAAGAACTTCGTCTCGAATTTGATGAAGATGAAGAAGAAGAACAGTAAAACCATAATTTAGTTGGAATGATGAAAACAGAATTTTTGAAATACGGCTTATCCATTCTTTTGTTGGGATATATATCGGGATGTGATCACTACGAGCAAAAAATAATTGAAAAACATATTTATGTGGACAGGCAATCGCTGTCGCTCTTTATAGGCCAAACCGTTCAACTTACGGCAAGCCCGACAGACGGGACATACCAATATCAATGGTCGAGTGAAGATCCCTCGGTGGCAACCGTCACCTCGAACGGTTTAGTGGAGGTGATCAGTGAAGGGTTTACCAATATTGTTGTAAGCAGCGGCGATCTTTTTACAAAGGTTCCGCTTACTGCGGTTGTGAGAGTTCCATTGGAAGACGTATCGGTAAGTGAATCTTTTCTCGAATTGATTCCGGGAGGTAAAAAAACGATACTGTTAACCTACATACCGGATAATGCCAATGATATACCGGAATATTTATGGAGTTCGGAAAATCCGAATATCGCTTCTGTCAAAATAACCGGTGAAATTACAGGGGTGGGCGAAGGAATAACTACTGTTGTCTACCGGATAGGCGATATCGTAAAAGAAATTGTAGTGGATGTAGCTTACACCCGTCCCTTCAAGGGGCCCCACATTCTTTCCGCCGCGGCACCTTATGAACTTCCTGCTGCTAATTTCGACTTGGGCGGTGAAGGATACGCTTTTCACGATCAGGATGCCAACAATCATATTGGTAATGACAATTATCGGCGGAACAACGGTGACAAACAGAGTACTCCCGTTGAAATAGAAGGCAACGGCAGCAATATCGGTTACACCAATCCCGGAGAATGGTTGCTTTATACGGTGGAGGTTTCCGATGGCGGTGAATATAAAGTGGATGTACTACTGGCAAGCCCTAATCCCGCTGGCTTCCATTTGGAGGTTGACGGTGTAAACGTGACCGGCACCATCTCCACACCGGCTACCGGCGGTTGGGGGAACTACCAATTGATCTCTACTCCCGAGGATAAGTTAACATTGACTTTGACCAAAGGGAGGCATAAAATCAAATATTATTTTGAAGCAGGACATAACCTCAGGGGGTTCAGGTTTACAAAAAGATAATTGAGAATACTGTTTGATCAATAGCCTGCAGCGCTTCACATACTTTTACCGATTGAGCAACATGGCACACCCGCATCGGAGAAAAGCATATGATGTGCTGCGGGCTATTGATTTAATCCGTTTATTACCAGGGTGTCTGGGACCCATATCAAAATACTTAGTTTTATATCATTATGACAGGGTCATGGAATAGAAAAAATACTTATTTTTGTGAAACGGGATCGTGAAGCCGGAAAAATGACCAACAAAGATTTTGCTTTATCTCAAAAACACAATAAACAATTAAGTAACTATGACAATCTATCGGAATTTGCTTGTCGTTCTTTTTTGGGGGTTGTGCCTTATGGTGAAAGGACAGGAATTGTCGCCGCAACAGGGACAGGAGTTTCTATTGTATGATAAAATAGATGAGATCATCGCGGAGGAGCATATCCATGATCGGGGAAATAACCTGATCATCACTAAAGTAACCAATCCTTCGTTGACACCTTTTATACCATCTGATGGAAATAAGGGGAGAGCGGCCGTGATTATCTGTCCCGGCGGTGGATATCAAACCCTGCATATCCAACGGGAAGGATTCAGGGTTGCGGAGGCTTTCAGCAGACAGGGGATTGCGGCATTTGTGCTTAAGTATCGCCTGCCCGACGAGGAAATCGTAACGGATAAATCGTTCGTACCATTAAAAGATGCGCAACGTGCTATCCAGCTCGTGCGTGAAAATGCGAAAAAATGGGGTATCGCTCCCGGCAAGGTCGGGATAATGGGATTCTCGGCGGGAGGACATCTGGCCTCCTCTGCCGGAGTACATTTTGATTCCACACTGGTTGAGAACAAACGGAATACCAACCTAAGACCCGATTTTATGATTCTCGTCTATCCGGTGATCAGTTTCAGCGATGGCATCGGACATGTGGGCTCCAAAGATCATTTGCTGGGACCACATCCCGGGAAAGATTCGGTAAAATTCTTCTCCAACGAATTACAAGTGAATAAAGATACCCCTAAAACCATTCTTTTTCATGCCGGAGACGACACGGTTGTTCCGGTGGAAAATAGTCTTCGTTTCTATAATAAATTACTTGAAAATAGTATACCGGCCGAAATACATATTTATTCCAAAGGACAACATGGTTTTGGGAGTAATCCACCCTTCGAGGATTGGTTCAGCCAATGTGTCCGTTGGATGAAGGCAGAACAATTACATTCCAAAAACAGGTGAAATATGAAACAGGCAATTACCATTCTGCTACTTCTGTCTGCTCAATTCGTTTGTCCCCAAACAACCGTGAAAAGCAGCGTACACGACAAGTTAACCCCTGCCATTTCAGCGAAGATAAACCGGCATGCGGGAGAGAAATTCAACATGTCCTATCAGAACCGGATTCTTGCTCAGGATGTGCACACGCTTGTCCATCCCTTTACCGTCAGAGATGAGCACCGTTGCTGGCAGGGCGAGTTCTGGGGGAAATGGCTTACATCGGCTCTACTCGCCTATCAATATCACCCCACCCCGGTTCTTGCCGATAAATTGAAAGAAGCCGTCGAAGAATTAATAAAAACACAGACTCCCGACGGATATATCGGAAATTATGCGCCCGAAAGCCGGTTGCAAGCATGGGATATCTGGGGAAGAAAATACTGCCTGCTCGGCCTGATCGCCTATTACGACACCTTCAAAGATCGCACGGCATTACAGGCAGCAACCCAACAGGCGGATTGCCTGATCCGGGAACTCACCGAAAGAAACGCGAAAATTGTGAGACTGGGTAATCATCGCGGTATGGCAGCGTCTTCCGTCCTTGAGCCCATATGCCAATTATATGTTCGTACCGCAGACAAAAAATACCTGGATTTCGCCGAAGAAATTATCAGGGAATGGGAAACACCGGACGGGCCTCAATTGATATCCAAAGCAGGAGTCCCTGTCGGAGAGCGGTTTCCTAAACCCGACAGGAATAATTGGTACGGATGGGATCAGGGACAAAAAGCATACGAAATGATGTCCTGTTACGAAGGATTACTGGAACTGTACCGCCTGACGGGGAAAGAGGAATATAAAAAAGCTGCCGGGAAGACCTGGCAAAGCATTGTGGATACGGAACTGAATATTGCCGGTTCCGGCTCCGCAATGGAAGCATGGTTCTCGGGGAAAGGGCTGCAGACAATGCCGATAGAGCATTACCAGGAAACCTGTGTTACTGTAACCTGGCTCAAATTCAACCAGCAATTGCTCCGTCTGACCGGGGAATCCAAATATGCCGACGCGATCGAACAGACCTTTTACAATGCGCTTTTGGGATCGATGCGCCCTGATGGGTCCGACTGGGCAAAATACACTCCCTTGTACGGTCAACGGTTAAAAGGATCGGAACAATGTGGCATGGGTTTGAATTGCTGTAATGCGAGCGGGCCGAGAGGATTATTTACCATCCCTTTAACCGCAGTGATGAATTCTGAGAAAGGACCCTATATCAATTTCTACCTGGATGGCTCATATGAGCTAAAGACACCGGCAAACCGACCGGTCACATTGCGCCAAAAAACGGATTATCCCTTGTCGGGACAAATTGACATTGAATTGCAGCTTCAAAAAGAGGAGAAAATGGATATCGCTCTCAGGATTCCCTCATGGAGTGAAAAATCCATTGTCACTGTGAATGGTGCTCCGGTGGAAAACGTTGTTCCGGGCGAATATCTTATCCTCCACAGAACATGGAAAAACAACGATGAAATTTCCATCGGGTTCGAAATGAAAGGAAAAATTCACACCATGCACACTAATCCAACCTATATAGCCATCACCAGAGGGCCGATCGTGCTGTCCAGAGATGAAAGACTCAAAGGCCCGGCATTGGAGGCAATACTCAAACCTGTTGTAAATGAGGATAAACATATCGATTTGACCCGGAAAAATTATTCCGGCAAGGATATCTGGATGCTGTTTTCAGCTAAATTTATTCCGGAATCATATGCGGAATATGGCGCTGAACCGGTAGAAACGGAACTGTGCGACTATGCTTCGGCAGGAAATGCCATGATGACTTATCCTTTCTTTAAAGTCTGGCTGCCGCAGCTATATGACCCGAGGAAATAGATAATCTGACCACATATCCATTTGAATATCTTTCAATAAAAATTTGCAATCATGATATTAACCCGCAAATTCTCCCCATTGGCAATTCTAAGTATCCTCTTAATCCTCACTGCGGGATGTAGCCATTGGGACAGATTTTCCATATCTTGCCTTACCTGTGAGAGTTTAAAGGATCCTTTGGGGGTTAACACGCTTCATCCCCGGTTTAGCTGGAAAAACAATTCCAACCGCCAGGGAGCAACTCAAACGGCATATCAGATCTTAGTGGCCGACGATATTCAAAAGCTGAATGAAAACGACGCTGATGTATGGAATTCCGGAAAAATAACTTCCTCATCGAATATATGGGTCGAGTATGCAGGAAAACCGCTTCACCCCGGACAACTCCTGTTCTGGAAAGTGCGTGTTTGGGACGAGAACGGAAACGAATCATCATGGAGCAAACCGGCCCGGTTCGGTGTCGGGTTGCTTGACAAGAACGATTGGACCGCTTCCTATATCGGATATCCTTCCGGAAAGGGTTTTTATAGTTGTCCGCAACTGAGAAAAACATTTTCTCTCAATAAAACGGACAAAAAGGGAGCCTACCTTTTGCATGTAAATTCGCTCGGATATCACGAAGTTTTCATGAACGGACAGAAAGTGGGCGAAGATGTGTTATCGCCGGCAGTCTCCCAGTTTGACAAGCGTTCCCTGATTGTGACATACGATGTGACGCCTTTCGTGAGAACAGGGAAGAACGATCTGATCATCTGGCTGGGGAGCGGCTGGTACACCGAAGGGTTGCCGGGGGTTGCAGGCAACGGCCCTGTTGTAAGGGCACAGATGGAACATGTTCACAAAGGAACCAGTGAAACGGTGCTATGTACCGACGCTTCCTGGATGGGGAGAGAAAGCGAATATAGCCGTATCAGCGACTGGATGACGGGACGATACGGAGGCGAAACCCTTTCCGGTAATCTGGAAACACAGCATATAGTTTTTGAAGCGCCGGATGAATTGAAATGGGGGGAAATTGCGGTCGCTCAAATACCGGAGCATGAAGTAACTCCACAGACAGTTGAACCCAACAGGATCATGGAAACCATACAGCCTGCAAAAATAGAAAAACTCAATGACACTACTTTTCTGGTGGATATGGGTAAGTGCCTTACCGGATGGTTCGAAATAACTTTTCCCGATCTGGAAAAATCACAGGAAATTGTCATGGAGTATGCCGATCATCTGGATAATAACGGAGGATTGGCAAAACAAGGGCAAACAGATAAATATATTGCATCGGGCAATGGAACAGAATATTTCATCAATAAATTCAATTACCATGGCTTTCGCTATGTAAAAATCTCTAACCTGAAACAGGCACCCCAATTAACAGATATAAAAGCCCATCTTATTCATACCGATTTTGAATTTGCGTCCACATTCGAATGTTCGGACGAAGATCTCAACCGTATCCACGACATGATTTCCTATACGCTCCGTTGCGTGGGACTTGGCGGCTATCTGGTAGATTGTCCTCAAATAGAAAGGCTCGGATACGGAGGGGATGGGAACGCGTCCACAGTTACCGCCCAAACTATGTTCAACCTGGCTCCGCTTTACAGCAACTGGCTTCAGGCGTGGGCAGATGTGATCCGTGAAGACGGCAGTATGCCTCACACGGCGCCTAATCCTTACGCAGCAGGAGGAGGACCCTACTGGTGCGGATTTATCATCTCCGCTTCGTGGAACACCTATCGGCAGTATGGTGACCGAAAGGTATTGGAAAAATATTACCCTGTGATGCAAAAATGGCTGGGATATGTTGATCAATACAGTGTGGACGGATTACTAAAAAGATGGCCTGACACCGACTACAGGAACTGGTATCTGGGGGATTGGGCCACACCGGAAGGAGTCGGCAATCCCAATCATATAGATGAGAGATCGGTCGACCTGGTAAACAATTGCTACATTTCCGTCTGTCTCGGTGAGATGGAGAATATAGCCGAAGTACTGGGAAAAACCGAAGAAGCCAGATATTATTCCGGTAAGAGAGCGCAGTTGAACAATATAATTGATGAAACCTTCTTTGACGCGCAACAAGGTTATTATGCCACCGGATCGCAGATCGACCTTATTTTTCCGATGCTGGCAGGAGTGGCTCCCGAAGAATTAAAAGACGGTCTTACAAATACCTTGATTGCACGGACAATAAAAGAGTATGGCGGGCACCTCAATACCGGTCTGGTCGGGATACCGGTCATGATGGAATGGGCGGCAATCAATAACCAGCCCGACTTTATATACTCCATGCTGAAGAAGAAGACACATCCCGGATATTTATATATGCTGGAACAAGGAGCCAACACCACCTGGGAGCATTGGGCAGGGGATAGAAGCCGGATACATAACTGTTTTAACGGTGTAGGACAATGGTTCTATCAGGCCATAGGAGGAATTCGTTCCATTCCCGGAAAACCGGCTTACAGTGAATTTCTGGTAGATCCTCAAATTCCGGAAGGGGTCACCTGGGCCAAAACAACACAGGAGACACCGTACGGAAAAATAGGTGTTCATTGGGAGCTCCATAATGAAACGATGACTATGGAAGTGGAAGTGCCTGTCGGTTCAATCGCAAAACTGATTTCCCCCGAATCCGCCATCAGCACCCAGATAAATCAGGAAGTGATCACGGATCAATCCGATACTGTCTCCCTTAAAAGTGGAAAATATTTCGTGGAATATACTTCTAAGCGATAAGGGAAAGTGCCATGAATAACTATAAATACGCGAGTTCGACCTAGGCCATGACGGGTTTAGGTCGAACTCACGTCATAAAACTTGGACGATCAGCGGTCCGCAAGTAGGGTCGCCTTTAAAGGACTACGGGTTTTGGGGCCGGTTTTATATTTATACGGAAAACAACACTTTCCAGAGACATTGATTTTAACAAAAAAAATCATTTAACATAGTTTGCAAGTCACTTTTTACAGTCGACCAAGTCATTCATGATTTATTTTTGCAACATATTTAAAATCTAATATTTTTTAAAATATAACAAAATAGGACGAATTGATTGTACATTTTTCTCAAAGGAAGCCTGTTATTATCCTAACAAACAGACATATACAAAATACCCCCTCACCTTTACATTATCTTTAATTAACAATCGGAGCCCAGTTTCTTTTTTTAAAAACACCATCCTCTTTTCCGGAGACAAGCCTGACAAGAGCCGGGTTCATATTCCCTATACCGAAGCATACCCGGGCAATATAGTTTCAAAAAAATCAACTAACATGAGGAATTTAAAAAACATCAGTCTCATCTTATCAATGATCGTGTACATCTTTTGTTCATGTGAGAACAAAACCAATCAAAGCGATTTTGTCGGGGAGCCTTATGATCCAAGCAAACCGGTTGAATTAACCCGTTTTTATCCTGATTCTGGTGGGATGGCTACCAAAATACTTTTGGAGGGATCTAATTTTGGTACTGACGCAAGTCTGATCAAAGTTTACTTTAATGAAAAAAGAGCAGCTGTTATTAGGTCTGTGGGAGACCTGATTTATGCCATCACACCAAGACAGCCGGGAGACACATGCACAATATCAGTAGTCGTGGGAAAAGATTCATTAGTGTATCCTAATACTTTTGAATATACAACTACCATTGCTATTTCCACAGTAGTCGGAGTGCCAAACGCCAACGAAAGTAGAGCCGGTACGTTGTCTGAGGCAAGAATTCAAAAGCCACAATTCATATGTGTGGATGATGAATATAATGTATATGTATCTAACGAATCAGCCGGACTATATCTTCTCAATGAAGAGGCTAATATTGTCAATAAGATTATGGAATCAGGTTCTTATAACGCGCCTACGATTGACAAATCCACAGGCAGGCATATTCTTGTACCAGCTAATAGTGGAAATCCGTATCTTAGATTTTCTTTAGATGAAGGTTTTAGTTACCGGAATATTAATCCTGTTAGGGTAGCCAATCCTGATATAGGAATAAGTAATTGGAGTTTTAGTTATAAACATCAGTTTGCATCTTGCGAATTGGATGGAATGATTTATTTCGGCTCGCGCACCGATTCATACATTGTGCAAATAAACCCGTTAACCAGGGAAATGAAGCCAATACGTGATTTGAGAGCTCAACAATCCAACTATTTTGCAATGTTCCATCCTAAGGACAAGCACATGCTGTATCTGGCTGCAAGGAACTTGTATTGTATTTACAAATATAACCTCCTTACGGATGAATTAGAATTGTTTGCAGGAAGAAGAGGCACACCCGGACATGCGGATGGAGACAGATTGAATGATGCTTTGTTTAGAGAAGTGATACAAATAGATTTTGATGAAGACGGGAATCTATTTGTTGCGGACAGAACCAATCATTGTATACGTAAAATAACGCCTGATGGAATAGTAACTACGGTTATAGGCATTCCTGGCACTCCTGGCTATATTGACGGAACTCAGGATTATGCCATGTTGAATAATCCCTGGGGCGTCGCTGTGGCCAAAGATGGGTCTGTCTATATTGCAGATTATGGGAATCAGTGTGTGAGAAAATTATCCATACAATAAATATAATTATCAATGAATAAAAATATACTATTATTCCTTTTATTATTACTCAGTTATCCCGTTTTCTCTCAGGCACCATTGACCGTTTCGGGAGTTGTGTGGGATAATGACTTAAATGAAACATTGCCGGGAGTGACTATTTATCTTAAAGATAGGCCGGGCATAGGCACTACCAGCGAAGTTGACGGGAGATTTTCAATCAGGGTTTCCAAAGGAGATGTGATCGTTTTCTCGTATATAGGATATCAGACACAAGAATTTTTAGTAACAAAAGATGAACCCAATTTACGCGTTAATCTTAACCCAATCTCTGTAGTTTTAGAAGAAGCGGTGGTAACAGGCATGGGCACTACTCAAAGAAAAATCAGTGTTGTGGGAGCTATTACATCGGTGAATGTGAACGAGCTTCAAACTCCTGGGGTATCGATAACCAATATGCTTGGTGGCCGTGTCCCGGGTATCATTTCTGTTCAAACAAGTGGTGAGCCTGGTGATGACATCTCTGAATTCTGGGTGCGTGGTATCGGTACTTTTGGAGCCAGTTCCAGCGCTTTGGTACTTATCGACGGGCTTGAAGGTAATTTGAGCGAAATAGACCCCGCCGATGTTGAGAGCTTTTCCATATTGAAAGATGCTTCAGCAACAGCAGTTTACGGAGTTCGTGGAGCGAATGGTGTTGTTTTGGTGACTACTAAAAGAGGCGAAGAAGGCAAATTGCAAATTACCGGAAGAGCTAATTTTACATTATCGCACATAACCCGTATGCCTGAATATCTGGGAGCATATGATTATGCTTTGTTAGCCAATGAGGCCCGTGTGGTAAGAGGCGATTTGCCCAAATATTCAGATATGGAATTAACGCTGATTCACCGGCAGTTGGATCCTGATTTATATCCTGATGTCAATTGGCAAAAAGAAATCATGAAAAGGAATACCTATAAACAAAGTTATTATACAAGTATACGCGGTGGGGGTAAACTCTCCAGATATTTTATCAGTCTGGGACTCTCTAATGAACCTGCCGCCTACAAGCAGTCTCCAAATAGCGATTATAATAAAAATGATTATCCGCAATAGTTCCTATTGTAAATTCTTGACTTGAAATCAGGAGCATACGTTACAGCGGCTATCAACAG
>NZ_RDSD01000023.1 GCF_003712195.1 Proteiniphilum sp. X52
AGCTACCCCGAAAAGTTCCCCATACAAATGCATGACGCCTTCACACAATTCAAGAAAGCAGATAGACGCAATCATGTGAAATTGAAAAGGGAAGCGCAGGAAAATTATTATCGGTTATTGGCATTGCCCAATTCACAAGGAATATCAATCACGACACCAGATGAGGAAAAGTTAAATCCGTACAATCCCATGGAATTGGAATAAAATACACTTCTATGAAACAGTTCTCTATTTGCGTTTTATCACTGCTTGTCCCTTTACTTGCGTACACCCAGACTACGCTGACCGGCACGGTCAAGAACAGGCAGGGAGAGCCTTTGATTGCCAACATAACCGTGCAGGCCAAGGGAAGCAACACGATTGCCGGGTTTACGACAAGCGACGAAAATGGGAACTACAAAGTGACTTACAAGGGAACAGCCGATTCCCTCGTGGTTACCGTCTCCGGACTTACAGTAGGGAAACATAGCCGTACAGTGCCCAATCGCCCGGGGCAGGTCGATTTCAACATTGAGGAGAAAGTCATTGAGTTGAAAGGGGTAACCGTCACTGCGTCACCAATCCGCCGTGCCGGAGATACCCTCAACTACGCAGTTGGCGTGTATACCGGTCAAAATGACCGCACCATCGAAGATGTATTAAAGAAAATGCCGGGTATTGATGTGGATGAATCAGGTACTATTTCTTACAATAAGAAACCCATCAATAAATTTTATATCGAGAACCTGGATCTTCTACGGGGTCGTTATAGCATTGCAACCAAAAACATTGAAGCGCGGGATGTGGCGACCGTCCAGGTGATGGAAAATCACCAGCCGGTCAAAGTGTTGGCAGACAAGATGTTTGTCGATGCGGCGGCACTCAACCTTAAATTGAAGGAGAGCGCCAAGGGGAAGCTGATGATGAATGCCTTGGCGGGAGCCGGTTACGAACCGGCAATGTGGAACGCGGAATTGGTGGCGATGTACTTTGCCCACCGAAAGCAAAACATGACGACCTACAAGGGGAATAACGCCGGGAAGGATTTGAATCTGGAGATTGTCACTCACGAAGGATACGATTACGACTATGCGAATTCCGGAAGCAGAGGCATGCTTTCCATTACATCCCCTTCCTCCCCCCCGGTCAGTAAGAATAGATACCTAAACAGTATAAGTAATGTTATTGCCGCGAACCAGTTGATTAAAATGAAAAAGGGTATGGAAATGACATTCAATGCCATTTACTTCAACGACCGTGTGGGTAAGGAAGGCTATTCGGTTTCAGAGCAGTTTCTGCCTGACGGCAGTTCCGTAAGGATCGAGGAAAATATCAAGAGTTTGACCAGGACCAATAATCTGGATTTGTCATTTAGATTGAATTCAAACGAGGAAGAGAAGTATTTCAACAACTCGTTGAATATCAAGGGGAGTTGGGGCAATGATCGGGGAACGGGCGTTACAAGGAGTAATGTGGGAGATATGGACGAAATGCTGTCGCAGTATTTATCCAGGCCTTTTTTCTCGGTGGGCAACTCCCTGGATTTTATCCGGAACATCAGGAAAAGAAGCTACAAGATTTTATTTTCAATGGACTACAACCACAGCCCTCACGAGTTGACGGTGAGTCCGGCAAACTATTTCGGCGACAACAATCTGATTTCCGTGGAGCAAAGTGTGGTCACAGATAATTTCACATCATCGCTCAGGACGTCCTACGGGTTGAGAAAAGGAAACGTAAACATCGATTATGGCCTGTGGTGTAGCGTGGACCTGAAGGGGCTGGATTCCGAACTGAGAGAAAAAGGTCCTGCCGGTCAACTTGTTCCCGCTGCCGACTCACTGAGGAATAACCTTTGGTATAACACCTACCAGGTGGGTGTAAACCAGAATTATACCTACAATAAGGGTGGAAAACTCAAAGTCACCCTTGCCATTCCTGTCATTAATTATGCCCTGACGGTAAATGACCGGAATCTTGAAACATTCACCGGTTATAACCGCTGGATAATCAATCCTTCACTTAAAGTTTCGTATGACCTGACGCACGAACTGGTTTTGGCTGCCGGTGGAAATTTCCGAAAAAATTATGGAAATATGGACGATGCCTACACGGGGTACATCATGCATTCTTACCGCAATCTGCTCCGCAATACCGTTAACCGTCTGTTTGAGTCGCGTTCGGGAGGAGCAAACGCATCCATACAATACCGCAATGCTTTACGGGCGCTCTTCCTCAATTTTGGTGTCAATTATGGAACCTCGTGGAACAACCTGCTCTATGGTTTTGATTACGATGGTATCATGCAGGTGAAGAGGACCATTGACCAACCAACCCGGTCAGAGTACTATGGCCTAAACTTCGGCGGCAGCAAAGGCCTCGGTTTTTGGAAAACAAGGATCGGTATATCAGGAGGGTACAACCAAGGCCGTGGAGAACATTTAATACAGGATGAAATTTTGACCTACCGTTCGGAAGGTTACAATGCGGGTGCCTCCATCAATACGTCACCCTCTTCATTCATTGATCTGAATTATAACTTTGGCTGGTCGAAGAATTGGAGTTTTTCGGAGGAGTCAACGACACGGTTTCCCTCCATCCGCAACCAGAACCATACAGCCGCTATCTGGATCAACCCTACCAAAAGTTTCAGCATAAACCTGAGAGGAGATTACCGGTACAACAGTGCGGTGAATAATCGTAACATGACTTTTATTGATGCAAAAATACGTTACAAAAGCGGACGGGCGGAATGGGAACTGGAGTGTAACAACCTCTTTAATGTCAGACAATATGTGTCGGCTTCCTACACGGATTTAAGTACCTATTATTATAGATACAACCTGCGGCCGAGAAATTTTCTGTTAAGCGTGAGATTTAAATTGAAATAAATATAATTTTTTCGTATGATACCAAAAATAATTCATCAGGTGTGGGAAGGACGAAAGGATGTACTACCCGATTTTCATAGAAAATTAGGTGAGACATGGAAAGAGCATCACCCTGATTGGAAATACGAACTCTGGAACGGTAAAAAGATGGAGGGATTGATTAGAACGTCCTTCCCTGAAATAGCCGATGTCTATTTTAACTATAAGTATGATGTGCAACGCTGGGATGTAATCCGTTATCTGATTCTTTATAAAATGGGGGGAATGTATGCTGATTTTGATTACGAATGTTTTGAACCTTTTGATGATTATCTTAATAATAACGGAAAATGCTTTTTTGCAATGGAGCCGGTCGAACATTGCCAAGGATTCGAGAACGGTATATATTTCAATAATGCATTGATGATGTCTCCTCCTTGTCATCCGTTTATTGAACACATTATTACTTATTTAAAAACAACACCCTTTATTTATACCGGGAACAAATTTCAGGATGTCTTATCTTCTACAGGGCCTAAAATGCTAACATCTCTTTATAGTAAATATGAAAATAAAGCTATTATCGATTTTTTTCCGGCAGAAAGAGTTTCTCCATGGTTGCCAGAAGATGTAAGACATTATATCTATCATGAAGGGGACATAGAGAAATTAGAAAAGAAATTGGAAAAGGCCATGGCAATTCATTATTTTTTTGGCTCATGGGTATAATTTTTTATAATGCAGAAACCATTTCCTATATATACACAATTAGACTCGATGGACTGCGGTCCCACATGCCTGCGCATGATTGCCAAGCATTACGGGCGCAGCTATACGTTACAAACCTTGCGTGAAAGAAGTTTCATCACTCGTGAAGGAGTGAGTATGTTGGGTATTAGCGATGCAGCCGAAAGCATTGGAATGCATACGCAAGGTGTGAAAATCACGCTTGAACAATTGACGGAAGGAGAACCTCTACCCTGCATCCTACATTGGAATCAGAATCATTTTGTGGTGTTGTACCGCATTACCTCCGCTACAAAATGGAGAGAGGAAGGGGGAAAGCAAAGATTCTACATAGCTGATCCTGCTGGTCAAAAATATACAATGAACCAGGAAGAATTCTGTCGTTGCTGGTATAGTTCCAAGGAGAAAGGAAAAGAAACCGGAACGGCTCTACTGTTGCATCCTACTCCCGATTTTTACGATTACGAGGACGACAAGGAAAAACAGGAAAAGAACTTGGGGTATTTTTTCCGTTATTTGTTGCCCTACAAATCGCAATATGCCCAAATAGTCGTGGGAATGATGCTGGGAAGCATCCTCTCCCTGATTTTCCCTTTTCTGACACAAGCCGTGGTCGACCAGGGTATCGGTAACAGTAACCTGAGTTTTATATCGTTAATACTTATTGCACAGTTTGTTTTGTCGATAACCCAAATGGGCATGGGTTTTCTCCAGAGCTGGATTTCCCTTCATACCAATACCCGTGTCAGTATTTCTTTGATTTCAGATTTCCTGGCCAAGTTGATGAAACTGCCTGTAAGTTTCTTCGACGCGAGGAACATCGGCGACATCATGCAACGCATCGGCGACCATGGGCGTATCCAAGGATTCATGTCCGGAACTACTTTGTCCACGCTCTTTTCCTTTGCAAACTTCTTTGTTTTTGCTTTTATCCTTGCCTATTACAATTTCACCATCCTGCTTGTTTTTTTGGTGGGAAACACCTTTTATATAACCTGGATCTTATTGTTTATGCGCTACCGCAAGAAGTTGGATTATAAGCGGTTTATCCAGTCGGCCGCCAACCAGAGCAATACAATCCAACTAATTACCGGCATGCAGGAAATCAAACTCAATAACTGTGAAAAGCAACAACGGTGGAAGTGGGAACGCATCCAGGTGAAAATGTTCAAAATCAGCATACAGGGAATGGCATTAGGGCAATACCAGCAAATAGGGTCCATATTCTTCAGCCAGACCACCGGTTTATTAATCTCGTTCCTGTCGGCCAAGGCAGTAGTGGAGGGAAACATTACACTGGGCATGATGATGTCCATCAGTTATATAATCGGGCAACTCTCAGGTCCCATCGGGCAGGTGATAGGTTTTGCACAGTCGTTGCAGGATGCCAAGATAAGCCTTGAACGCCTGAATGAAATCCACAATAAGGAGGACGAGGAGCAAACGATTGAAAATAAAATAAATATCTTGCCTGAAAACAAAACAATTAAGATGGAAAATGTCTCTTTCAGCTACGATGGGGCAGAACGTGATTATGTGTTGGATGAGTTAAGCCTGACAATTCCACAAAACAAAGTGACGGCCATTGTGGGAGCTAGCGGAAGCGGGAAAACGACCATAATAAAACTCTTAATGGGTTTTTATCCGCCCGTCAAAGGGAAAATCAGCATAGATAATATTCCTTTGGATGAAATCAATCCGCATTTATGGCGGCAAAAAACCGGGGCGGTGATGCAGGATGGGTTTGTCTTTTCCGACACGATAGCCAACAATATTGCCGTAGGGGAAGATGAAGTCGACAAAAAACGTTTGTTGCATGCGGTAGAAACCGCCAATATTCGTGAGTTTATCGAATCGCTCCCGTTGAAATACAACTCAAAAATCGGCATGGAAGGCAGCGGTATCAGCCAGGGACAGCGGCAACGCCTTTTTATTGCCCGTGCCGTATATAAAAATCCCGATTTTTTGTTTTTCGACGAGGCTACCAATTCGTTGGATGCCAACAATGAAAAGATAATAATGGAAAACCTGAAGGAATTCTATAAAGGAAAAACAGTAGTGATAGTCGCCCATCGGTTAAGCACGGTACAACACGCCGACAAAATCATCGTGTTGGATAAAGGAAAAATAGTGGAAGAAGGCACCCATGCCGGATTGACCGGAATGCGTGGAGCCTATTACACACTGGTAAAGAACCAACTGGAGTTGGGTACATGACCCACGCAATTGTATTGGCAGTGATATGGATATGGAAAAAGAAGAAGATAAAATAGAATTGCGCAGCGAGGAATTTCAAGAAGTGCTTGGAACGGTTCCCCCATGGATATTGCAATGGGGCATTACTTTTTTGGCCATCGTAGTTCTGATTCTATTGATAGGGAGTGCGATGTTCAAATACCCCGATGTGATCTCTGCGCAGGTAACCATTACGGGCACAACGCCGCCCGCGTCGGTCGTCGCCCATGCTTCCGGCAAGATAAAAGAGCTGTATGTGAAAGACAATCAAGAGGTGAAATCGGGTGATTACCTCGCAGTGATAGACAATACCGCCAATACGAATGACGTAAGATTATTGAAAGAGTCGTTACGTGCCTTCTCAGCCATCTCCACGGGAGGAGATACAGAAAAAAACACCTTGGGCCTACAACACACCAATCATTTGAACAAGGAATTACAGCTTGGCAATATCCAATCAATATATTCACAATATTATACAGCACATTTCCAATACAATGAATACAAGCGCCTGCTGTATTACCCGCAAAAGCTTGAAATAACCAAACAACGGATAGTGGAACATGAAAAACAGCGTAAAAACTTGCAAAGACAATATGAATTGATAAAAGAGCAAGCACGTTTACAGGAAAACCAATACCAACGGGATGTCAAATTAAACGAAAAAGGTATAGTATCAGATGAAGAACTGGAACAATCCCGGTCACAATACCTGCAATCGGAATTGACACTTGAAAGTATGCAGGCGGCCACCAATAGTATGGGTATACAAATTGAACAATTAAAAGAAACGTTATTGGACACAAGGCAATTGGATACGGAAACGTTAAACGACCTGGAGACAAGGTTACGGACGCTTGTAACCCAGTTGGAAGTAGCCATCGAAGAATGGGAAATGAGTTTTGTGCTGAAATCGCCGATTGACGGCAAGGTCACATTTACCAGTTTCTGGTCCGAAAATCAGGTCGTTACGGCCGGACATGAAGTTTTCTCTGTGGTGAGCAGCCTGTCCCCATCCTCCTCCTATTTTATTTTTGGCAAAGCTCTCCTTCCCATAGCACGTAGCGGAAAAGTGAAAATAGGCCAGAAAGTAAATATCCGGCTGGAAAATTTTCCCGAAAACGAATTCGGCATTTTACAGGGGCAGGTAAAAAACATATCGTTGGTGCCTGTTAGTGCGGGACAAGCTGCGGCCGAAAACGGTGCGGCATATTATACCATTGATATCATACTTCCAGATAGGCTGACAACTACCTATAAAAAAGAATTGCCTTATCTTCCCCACATGCAGGGACGCGCCGACATCATTACCGAAGATATTTCGCTTCTCGAAAGGTTTTTCCTTCCAATGAAAAGGATTTTGAGTGAAAGCTTGTAAAATCTCGATAGTGATTTTTTGACAGACAATTTGATGTCACAATTTGGAATTGTTTACCGACTGCCTTGGATTATCCGAAGCTGTAAAACTTTTTGTATCTTTGTGGAAAATAAGAATGCGTCTGGGACAAGCTCAAACAAGTTTGACTTTTCTCTCGGCTTTCATTATATTTGCCGGAGTGTGGTGATGCTTGTACTGAAAAATCTCTATGCTAAGTGTATGAACTTCTTGACTCCTAAACATTCAATATATGAAGCGAATTGAAACATTGACCTTGTCGGTCTTATTATTGACATTCTTGACCGCTCTTCCTGCTCATCCACAGGAGGATAGTGAAAACCAATACACCTTCCTGCTCACCGGGGCATCCTTTGCCTCGCCCAACAACGGTTGGTTCGAGGTGGGATGCCGATTGACAGGCGCGACTCCACTGAACAGAGCCGTTGGAGGAGAAGCGATCGCCGATGCCGCCAACCGGATGGCGGAAGGCACACTCTACTCCAAAGAAGAACTCGAAGAGATAGATGCGTTGGTGATCATGCAGGTACACGACAGGGATGTGTGGGGTTCCTCTCCGCTGAAAGAAGATTATACCGATTACAATATCCCGTTTGACCGCGGCAACTACGCCGCCGCGTTCGACTATGTGATCAAACGTTACCTCACGGAATGTTATAATCTGAAATTCGATGAAAATTCAAAATACTATAATACCCGTATGGGAAAGCCGGCGGTAATAGTGCTTTGCACCGACTGGCACGACGGAAGAGTGACTTACAACACCTCCGTGCGGAAGCTGGCGGAGAAATGGGGATTCCCGGTAGTGGAATTCGATAAATATATCGGTTTCTCCAGGAATAGTGTCCATCCCGTCACCAGACAACAGACCAGCCTGCTCTTTACGGGCGACAATCAGCAGATCGCCGGCGAGAAATTCGGATGGCATCCCGAAAACGGTCAGGATAGTTATATCCAGCGGCGTATGGGAGCCATCTTTGCCGATACAATGCGGAAAATATTTCCCATAAAAGATTGACCTTCGGTTAATGGGAACAATAATCAAATATTTTGTAATTTGTAATTTGTAATTGGTAATTGGTAATTTATAACTATCCCATGCGAATAAAAGAGATTATCCAGACCATTGAACAGGTCGCCCCGCTACCGCTACAGGAAGGATATGACAACAGCGGACTGCAGGTGGGGGACGCGAACCGGGAAGTAACCGGTATCCTGTTATGTATTGATGTGACCGAGGACGTGATCGATGAAGCCCTTTCTTTAGGCTGTAACCTTATCATTTCGCATCACCCCGTCGCCTTCCGGCCGTTCAAGTCGCTCACCGGAAAGAATTACACGGAACGGTGCATGATGCAGGCTGTCCGGCACGACATCGCGCTCTATGCCGCGCACACCAATCTGGATAACGCGCGGGGAGGTGTAAACTACAAGCTGGCGGAGATGCTGGAATTGCAGAACGTGAAGATCCTGCAACCCCTGGAAAATGCGTTGTTGAAATTCGTGACCACCGTGCCGCTCCAGCATGCCGAGAGTGTCAGGAACGCCCTGTTCAATGCCGGTGCGGGGGGTATCGGGAATTACGACAGTTGCAGTTATAACCTCTCGGGAGAAGGCACATTCCGGGCAAAGGAGGGAGCCAGTCCCCACATAGGAGAGATCGGCCGGCTTCATTTTGAGCCGGAAGTGAGAATAGAAACCGTGATCCCTGTCATGAAAAGGGAAGAGGTGCTTCGGGCGTTGCTGTCAGTACATCCCTATGAAGAGCCGGTGTTTGATTTCTATCCCATAGCCAACGACTGGCCGCAACACGGCAGCGGCGTGGTGGGGGTATTGCCGGAACCGATGCCGGAGCAGGAATTTTTATATCTGTTGAAAGATATTTTTAATTTACCCACCATACAACACTCAAAAACGCAGGGGAGGGAAATCCGTGACGTGGCGCTCTGCGGCGGTGCCGGCGCATTCCTTATCCCCAGGGCCATCGCTTATGGTGCCGATGCTTTTATCACCGGTGAAGCAAAATACAATCACTTTTTCGATGTGGAAGGACGTATCCTCCTGGCGGTGGTCGGTCATTATGAGTCGGAAATCTGCACAAAAGAGATTTTTTTCGATCTTATTTCGAGAAAATTCCCTACCTTTGCACTACATAAATCGGCGTTCGACTCGAATCCGGTGAAGTATCTGTAAAAAGGCGGTCCGACTTGTTCCCGCGACTACAGGGAAATGTGGTAATGAAACGATCGATCATCGTTCATTACTACATTTTTTGATTTATAATGTGATTATTGTGAGTCTTGGGTGTGCGATTTGGTTACATCCACACGGTTTGCAAAACTTGATGAAATGAATATTGATAAACAACTATGAATTATGGCAACAAGAAAAAAAAGCGCTGAACAGGAAGTCTCGGTAGAAGATAAACTGAAGTCCCTTTACAAATTACAATCTTATCTCTCCGAAATCGACCGGATCAAGACCCTGCGCGGGGAATTACCCCTTGAGGTGGCCGACCTCGACGATGAGATCGCCGGCTTGGGCACCCGTATCAACAACTTCGAGTTGGAGCTCAAACAACTGGATGAGAACACGAAATTACAAAAGGGGAAGATCGAGACCAGCAAGGTAAAGATTGAGAAATATAACAAGCAGCTTGAGAACGTGCGCAACAGCAAGGAGTACGACCATCTTTCCAAAGAGATAGAGTTCGAGACGCTTGAGATAGAGCTTTCGGAGAAACATATCCGGGAGTATGCCCAAGAAGCTGACTCTATCAAGGAACAGATTGAAGCCGCCAATGAACTGCTGAAAGACAAGACCTCGGATCTGGAGCATAAGAAACAGGAGTTGGACGATATCGTGTCGGAAACCAAGACACAGGAGGAGAAAATCCGCGAGAAGGCAAAGAAGACAGAGACAACCATTGAACCCCGTCTTTTGACCGCTTTCAAAAGGATCCGCAAAAATGCCCGCAACGGCCTGGGAGTAGTGCCTATCCAACGGGGTGCTTGCGGTGGGTGCTTTAACAAGATACCGCCCCAGAAACAGATGGATATCAAGCTGGGAAAGAAGATCATCGTGTGTGAATATTGCGGGCGCATTATGATCGACCCTGAAATGGCGGGAATCTCTGAAAAGTGAATTTATCACCCCGCAATACAGAAGAGGCGTCCGGCAAAGTACCCGAAAGTGGATTGGAGAATTTTTTCTCCAATTTCTTTTTATTTTTTCTTTTTTTGGAGGGAAATGATGTATCTTTGCCTTCCGGAAGGAGGTGCTCCTTCAAATTCATCAGACTATTTCCCGCCATGGCATAATTCAAGCAAGCTTGGATTCTGTTCGTATTGCTTAACGAGATAGTTTTCAAGAAGATTACAGGCAAGGTTATTTATAAATACTATATGGCTAATCGAATTAAAATTAAGAAAGGCTTGCGAATTCCGCTGCTCGGTGAGGCTGAAGAGACACTAAGAGGCAAGGTGACGAGTGAATATGTGAGGATTTGCCCGGAAGATTTTCATGGCATTACTCCCAAATTGGCCGTCAACGTGGATGATGCCGTGAAGGCCGGAACGCCCTTGTTCTTTGATAAAAATCATCCCGAAATGTTCTTCGCGTCACCTGTCAGCGGCGTGGTGACAGCCATTGAACGCGGTGAGAAGCGGCGTATCCTTTATATAGAGGTGAAAGCTGACAATACCCCGCAATACGAAGATTTCGGCAAGAAAAAGGTGGATTCACTCTCTGCCGAAGAGGTGAAGAAAACGATCCTCGATGCCGGTATCTGGTTCCTGGTCAAGCAGCGGCCTTATGATATAGTGGCTATGCCCGACAAAGAACCACGCGACATATTCGTGACCGGTTTCGACACGGCTCCGCTGGCGCCGTCCGCCGATTTTATACTGAACGGTCTGGAGGCTGACCTGCAGACGGGATTCGATGCCCTGGCAAAATTGACCACCGGCAAGGTTTATCTCTCTGTCAGTCCGAAAACAACCAATAAAGGGTTACGTGAGGCGAAGAATGTGGTGGTCACAGAATTCGATGGGCCGCATCCCGCGGGAAATGTAGGTGTACAGATCAACCATATCAAACCGGTGAACAGGGGCGAAACCGTATGGACGCTCAGCGCACCGGATGTGGCGCTGATTGGCCGCCTCTTCAACCAGGGGATCGTGGATCTCACCCGTACGGTCGCCCTTACCGGATCGGAAGTGAAACAGACCGGTTACTTTCAGATGGTGATCGGCACACAGTTGAAATCCCTTTTCAAGGGAAATGTAACGGAGGGTATCTCATTGAGATATATCAGTGGAAATCCGCTTACAGGTCGCAAAATCGATGCGGACGGTGTGCTTCGCGCGTATGACACGCAGGTGACCGTCATTCCCGAAGGCGATGAAGTACATGAGGCTTTTGGATGGGCATCGCTGTCGCCCAAGCGTTACAGTGCCGGATGCACTTATCCCACCTACAACAAGAAATACCGTCTCGATGCCCGTCTGTTGGGCGGCCCGAGGGCTATCATCGTTTCCAACGAATATGACAAGGTGTTTCCGATGGATATTTATCCCGAGCAACTCATCAAATCCATTATCGCATTCAATATCGACAAGATGGAGCAATTGGGTATATACGAGGTGGCGCCTGAAGATTTTGCCCTGTGCGAGTTTGTCGATACATCCAAACTGGAACTGCAACGTATCGTGCGCACCGGGCTGGATATGTTGCGCAAGGAGATGGAGTGAACATCGTTTATGATAGTATAATATAACTTATAAATAATAGAACTTTGAAAGCGTTAAGAAAGTATCTTGATAAGATCAAACCGAATTTCGAGGAAGGCGGGAAACTGCACTGGCTCTATTCCACATACGATGCCTTTGAGACGTTCCTTTTCGTGCCCAACACGACATCGAAATCGGGTGTGCATATCCACGACGCGCGTGACTCGAAACGTACGATGGTCATCGTGATCGTCGCGTTGATCCCCGCGCTGCTGGTCGGTATGTATAACGTGGGATTACAGCATTATCTGGCAATTGGCCAGGATGTGACATTCCTTACCAAATTCTTCTATGGATTTCTGGCAGTGCTGCCCCATATCGTGGTTTCATATGTGGTGGGACTTGGCATCGAGTTCGCCATGGCGCAGATGAAAAAGGAGGAAGTGGCCGAAGGGTTCCTGGTCACAGGGATGCTTATCCCGATGATCGTGCCCGTGGATACCCCGCTGTGGATGGTCGCGGTAGCCACCGCCTTTGCCGTGGTATTTGCCAAAGAGGTGTTCGGTGGTACCGGATACAATATATTTAATGTGGCGTTGATCACGCGTGCATTCCTTTTCTTCTCCTACCCTTCAAAAATGTCGGGTGACCAGGTATGGGTCCGCACTGCCGATACTTTCGGAATAGGTAAAGGAACAGTGATAGACGGTTTTTCCGGTGCTACCCCATTGGGACAGATCGCGACGACCGAGGTGGGTGGTTTTTCTGAATTTGCCTTCCACGGTATTACCGGCCAGCCTCTCTCTCTCAGTGACATGTTTTTCGGCTTCATTCCGGGATCTATCGGTGAAGTATCTACCATTGCCATCCTGTTGGGAGCCGCGATTCTGATTGCCACCGACGTGGGAAGCTGGAAAACCATGCTTTCAGTCTTTGTCGGAGGTCTGGTTGCCGTCCTGCTGGTGAATCTCTTCGCGCAAAATGCCATCATGGAGATGCCCGTACATTACCACTTCCTGTTAGGCGGTTTCGCCTTTGGAGCCGTATTTATGGCCACGGATCCGGTAACCTCGGCAAGAACCGAAAAAGGAAAATGGATCTACGGTTTCCTGATCGGACTGATTGCGGTAGCCATCCGCGTGTTCAACCCGGGATATCCTGAAGGAATGATGTTGGCTATCCTGTTCATGAACGCGTTCGCTCCGCTTATCGATTTCTATGTGATCGACGCCAATATTAAGCGTCGTGTCAAACGGGCAGCAGTATTGAAATAAATAATAATAAAGATATGAACAGAGAAAACAGTGGATATACGATCATATATGCATCGGTGATGGTGGTAGTGGTAGCCCTGGGTTTGGCATTCACACACCAGGTGCTGAGCGAGCGGCAGACGGCTAACGTGAATACCGACAAGATGCAGCAGATATTGCGTTCTCTCAACTTGGATGTAAGGGCGGCCGAGGCCCAGGTGAAATATACCGGCTTGATAAAGAATGCCTATCTTGTCGATGATGAAGGTGTGAAGGTGGAAGGTAGCGAAGGGATCACCCCTGACGATCCGGCCTTTTCAACCGAATTGGGAGATACCCAGGCTAAAGGACTGCCGGTATATGAAGCGGAAGTAGATGGTTCCACCAAATATATTATCCCGATGAGCGGTGCCGGACTTTGGGGCCCCATTTGGGGATACCTGGCCATTGAGGCCGACGGGAGCACCATCTACGGTGCCGAATTCGGGCATGCGGGAGAAACTCCCGGGCTGGGCGCCGAAATAGAGACTGCCGGATTCAGAACTCAATTTCAAGGGAAAAATCTTTTCAGGGAGAATCAATTCACCTCCGTGGCTGTGGTAAAGCCCGGACAGAGTAATAACCGACGAGACTATGTCGACGGTATCTCGGGAGGCACCATCACTAGTAAAGGGGTGGACAACATGTTGCTGAACAGCGTGGGTGAATACAGGAATTTTTTAATGAACTTGCACACCGCCAATCAATGACAGGTGATGATAAAAGTAAAACAAGATGGCATTATCAAGTAAGACAAAAGCGGTTTTATTAGGCCCGCTGAATAAAAATAACCCTGTTATCGTGCAGGTGTTGGGTATCTGTTCCGCATTGGCGGTCACATCCAAACTGGAACCTTCCATCGTGATGGCGGTGGCCGTGGTGTTGGTGACCGCTTTTGCCAATGTGATCATCTCTCTGTTGCGCAAAAGCATTCCCAATCGCATCCGTATTATTGTGCAACTGGTCGTCGTGGCCTCGCTGGTGACCATCGTGAGTGAAGTGCTGAAAGCGTTCGCATATGATGTGAATAAGCAGCTTTCGGTGTTCGTCGGACTGATCGTGACAAACTGTATACTGATGGGACGCCTTGAAGCGTTTGCACTGGGTAACGGCCCCTGGCCTTCTTTCTTGGACGGTATCGGCAATGGGTTGGGTTATGGATGGATACTGGTAGTGGTGGGATTCTTCCGCGAACTGCTGGGTTCCGGCACATTGCTGGGATATCAGGTGATACCCCAGGTGCTCTATGATGCCGGGTATCAAAATAACGGTTTGATGATGCTCGCGCCCATGGCGATATTGCTGGTAGCTTGCATTATATGGGTACACAGGTCGAGGAACAAAGAGCTCCAGGAAGAGACTAATTAAGTGAAGAGTGAAGAATGAAGAATGAAGAATGAAGAATGAAGAATGAAGAATGAAAAGTGAAAAATTAGAATTCATGGTTCAAGATCCACAATTCAAAACTTTACAATTCAATGGAAAATCAATTTTTCAATTTTCACTTTTAACTATTAATTTATAAAATATATAGACATGGAAGCAATTAGTTTGATTGTACGATCGATATTTGTCGACAACATGATTTTCGCCTACTTCCTGGGGATGTGCTCCTTCCTGGCAGTGTCGAAAAATGTGAAGACAGCACTGGGGTTGGGAATTGCGGTCACATTTGTATTGGTCCTCACCCTTCCTATTAATTATATGCTGGAAAACTATGTGTTGAAGGCAGGCGCGTTGCAATGGCTGGGAGAAGAGTATGCCGGAGTCGATTTGAGTGTCTTCAGCCTCATTGTGTTTATTGCCATCATCGCTTCTTTCGTGCAATTAGTGGAAATGGTGATTGAACGTTTCAGCCCCTCTCTCTATAACTCATTGGGTATCTTTCTGCCGCTCATCGCGGTGAATTGCTCGATTCTCGGTGGTTCGCTGTTTATGCAGCAGCGCGAGTTCGCCAATGTGGGCATGGCTACTGCCTACGGATTTGGTTCCGGAATCGGTTGGTTGCTGGCTATCGTGGGGTTGGCGGCCATCAGGGAGAAATTGGAGTATTCCCATGTTCCCAGACCCCTGAAAGGATTGGGTATCACCTTTATTATTACGGCATTGATGGCTATTGGCTTCATGAGTTTTTCAGGGATCGACATTTAAATGAGAACAGACAATAACAAATTATTTATTGAAATATGAGTGTATTATTGAGCGCGGGTGGGTTGACGATATGGGCGAGTGTCATTGCATTCCTGCTGATCATTTTGGTACTTGTGGTGATCATTCTGATAGCTAAAGCTAAATTGATGCCTTCCGGCAATGTAAAGATTACCCTGAATGATGAAAAAGAATTGAACGTGCCGATGGGGGGTACCCTGTTGAACACGTTACAGTCGCAGAATATATTTCTCTCTTCTGCCTGCGGGGGTGGAGGTACCTGTGGCGAGTGCCGTTGTCGCGTCACCCAGGGAGGAGGTGGGATACTTCCCACCGAGAAGGGCCACTTCAGCCGTAAGGAGCAGTTGAACGATTGGCGTTTGAGTTGTCAGGTGAAAGTAAAGGACAACATGTCGATCGTTATACCCGATGAGGTTTTCGGTATTAAGGAGTGGGAGTGTGAAGTGGTTTCAAATCGTAACGTGGCCTCGTTCATCAAAGAATTTATAGTGAAGCTGCCCGAAGGGGAGAAACTCAATTTCAAACCGGGGTCCTACAGCCAGATCAAGGTACCCCGATTCGGCCAGATAAAGTATTCCGATTTTATTATCGATGAGAAGTACAAAAGCGAATGGGATAAATTCAACATGTGGGATCTTACGGTGACCAATGACCAAGATACCGTACGCGCTTATTCCATGGCCAATTATCCGGCGGAGGGAAATATCATTACCCTCAACGTGCGAGTGGCGACTCCTCCGTTCGACAGGGCCAAAGGCACATGGATGAAGGTGAATCCCGGAATTGTATCTTCTTACATCTTCAACCTGACTCCGGGCGACAAAGTCAAAATATCGGGCCCATACGGGGAATTTCATCCCATACTCAACAGCAAGCGTGAAATGCTCTGGATAGGCGGTGGTGCCGGTATGGCTCCCCTGCGTTCCCAGATCATGCATCTGACCAAAACGTTGAAGGTCACCGACCGGAAGATGTCTTACTTCTACGGGGCAAGGGCTTTGATAGAAGCATTCTATCTGGAAGATTTCTACGAACTCGAAAGAGAATTTCCCAACTTCTCGTTCCATCTGGCACTCGATAAGCCCGATCCGGCAGCCGACGCCGCCGGTGTGAAATATACGCCGGGATTCGTTCACCAGGTCATTCACGATACCTATCTGAAGGACCACGATGCTCCCGAAGATATCGAGTACTACATGTGTGGCCCCGGCCCCATGGCAAACGCTGTGCAGCGCATGCTCGACAACCTGGGGGTCCCGCCGGAGATGATCATGTTCGACGACTTCGGTTAATCACGGAAGGAATCCATATATATTTGACGGCATCCTCTCCCACTGGAGAGGATGCCGTTTCGCTTAGTTTTGTAATTATGAAGATCAAAAACTATAAAAAGCAAAGACTATGTCACTATCGGCGGCGGCTGTATGGGCAAACCATATGTTCAGCAGACCCTGAATAAACAATTAGCCGAAGAAAGATGTTTCGTGAGGGGCTGAACCCGCTAAGCCTGTAAGATGCCAAATACCCCCGATAAGGGGGGCAGGGATAGTATGCTGATTTTTTGTGTTATTTGAGAGGGTGTGGAGGTTAAATCGATATTTTTTCATGGGAATAATCAACAAAATGAAATTTTTTTGAAGAAAATCGTGGAAATATTTTGTTTGTATGAATTTTTGCCTTTACTTTGCACCCGTTAAACAGAGAAAATTTCAATTTGTCGTATGTATTATCAGGTCGATATTCTAGTCATCTCTATTCTACTTCTGAAAAGATTCGGAGGGTGAGACTGGCATATCTGTGATTTACATTAGGTAAAAAATATAGGGATAACCTTTCTCACCACGTGGGAAAGGTTATCCTTTTTTATAAAGCTAACAAAACGTGAATAATAATGGAACGTATTTATGTGTTTGATACAACATTAAGAGATGGCGAGCAAGTCCCCGGTTGTCAGTTGAACACCATTGAAAAGATACAGATTGCTCAAACGCTTGAATTGTTGGGAGTGGATGTCATAGAAGCCGGTTTTCCCGTGTCAAGCCCGGGCGACTTCAATTCGGTCGTGGAGATATCTAAAGCGGTCACCTGGCCTACTATCTGCGCGCTAACCCGCGCGGTGGAAAAAGATATCGAAGTGGCTGCGGAAGCCCTGAAGTATGCCAAGCGGAAGCGGATCCATACCGGTATTGGCACATCGGACTCGCATATTAAATACAAGTTCAACTCCAACCGGGAGGAGATCATCGAACGGGCGGTAAAGGCGGTAAAGTGTGCCCGCCGTTTCGTGGATGATGTGGAGTTCTACGCCGAAGATGCGGGACGTACCGACAATGAATATCTTGCCCGCGTGGTGCAGGCCGTGGTGAATGCGGGAGCCACTGTGGTGAATATACCCGACACGACCGGCTACTGCTTCCCCGACGAATACGGGGCGAAAATAAAGTATCTTATAGATAACGTGGACCTGAGAGGTGCCATCCTCTCCACCCACTGTCATCAGGATCTGGGAATGGCCACTGCCAACACTCTTTCGGGCGTGATCAATGGGGCACGTCAGGTGGAAGTGACCGTCAATGGTATCGGTGAGCGCGCCGGGAATACTTCCCTTGAAGAGGTGGTGATGGCTCTGAAAAGTCATAAAGACCGCGGATTCGATACCAATATCAATACCCAACATATCTATTCTGCCAGCCGGATGGTGTCGAGCCTGATGAATATGCCGGTACAGCCTAATAAGGCCATCGTGGGGAGAAACGCTTTTGCACACTCCTCGGGCATCCATCAGGATGGGGTACTCAAGAATGTCCAAACATACGAGATCATCAATCCGAAAGATGTGGGAATCGATGACAATGCCATAGTGCTGACAGCACGTAGCGGACGCGCCGCGCTGAAGAACCGTCTGTCGATCCTCGGGGTAAAACTCGAAAACGAAGAGCTGGATGAGGTATACCAGAAATTCCTGGAAATGGCCGACAGGAAGAAAAGCGTTAATGATGATGATATCCTGATGCTGGTAGGCAAAGATGGACGCCTCAACAGGATCAAAGTGGAATATCTGCAGGTACTGTGCGGTATTGGCGTACGTGATGTGGCCAGCATCGCCCTCAACATTGCAGGCGAGCGTTTCGAAGCTACCGCGAGCGGCAACGGTCCGGTAGATGCCGCCATCCGTGCCGTGAAAAATATTATCCGAAGGAAGGTGAAAATCCGTGAGTTCCTCATCCAGGCAATCGACCATGGCAGCGATGACATAGGTAAAGTCCATATGCAGGTGGAACACAACAATATAGTATATTATGGTTTCGCGGCCAACACCGATATTGTGGCGGCCTCCGTGGAGGCATTTATCGATGCGGTGAATAAGTTTGTGGAGTAAGGTGGAAAGGTGGCCACATAATCATCTTTGAATCAGTAAATCAATGAATTAACAAATCAATTATAAATGAAGACTCTTTTTGATAAGATATGGGATGCGCATGTGGTGGCGACGGTAAAGGACGGTCCCACCCAGCTATACATCGACAGGCATTTGTGTCACGAAGTGACCAGTCCCCAGGCCTTTGCGGGCCTCCGGGCACGTGGGTTGACGGTGTTTCGCCCAAAGCAGACTACACTGACGGCCGACCATAACATTCCCACCATGGGGCAGAACAGGCCTATTCGCGACTCGGTCTCTCGTTTTCAGGTGGAAACGCTTGCCAGGAACGCGTCGGATTTCGGCCTGACCTATTACGGATTAAATAATCCCAAGAACGGGATCGTGCACGTGATCGGACCGGAGAACGGCTATACACAACCGGGAATGACTATTGTCTGCGGCGATAGCCATACTTCTACCCATGGCGCTTTCGGAGCTATCGCTTTCGGTATCGGTACCAGCGAAGTGGAGATGGTGCTGGCGTCGCAATGCATCCTGCAGACACGTCCCAAAACCATGCGGATCAATTTCGAAGGCAAACTCGGCGAAAAGGTAAGCGCTAAAGATATGGCGCTGTATATGATCTCACAGTTGACCACCGGGGGAGCTACCGGCTATTTCGTGGAGTATGCCGGCGAAGCGGTACGCAATCTCACCATGGAAGAGCGGATGACACTTTGCAACCTGAGTATCGAGATGGGGGCGCGCGGCGGGCTGGTCGCCCCGGATGAAACCACATTCAATTACATCAAAGGACGTGAGTTCGCACCTAAAGGAGAAAAATGGGAAAAAGCCCTGGCTTACTGGAAAACATTGAAGAGTGATGAGGGTGCCCTCTTCGATAAGGAGGTTACTTTCGATGTGACGAAGATCCGTCCCATGATCACTTATGGAACCAACCCCGGGATGGGTATTCCTATCGATGGTACTATTCCACATCTGGATGAAATAGACGAAGCCGGAAAATTATCATTCCAGAAGTCATTGAATTATATGGGATTTGCTCCTGGTGAAAAGTTGGAAGGAAAACAGATCGATTATGTCTTCCTGGGAAGTTGCACCAATGGCCGGATCGAGGATTTCAGGGTATTTACCCATTATGTGAAGGGTAAAAAGAAAGCCGGCAATGTGACAGCATGGTTGGTGCCCGGCAGTTGGCAGGTGCGCAAGCAGATTGAAGCGGAAGGACTCGACAAGATACTGGAAGAGGCCGGCTTCGAACTTCGCCAACCGGGTTGTTCTGCCTGTCTGGCAATGAATGACGATAAGGTGCCGGCAGGTAAATATGCGGTCTCTACTTCCAACCGCAATTTCGAAGGACGACAGGGCCCGGGGGCAAGGACTATCCTGGCAGGTCCCCTGGTGGCTGCTGCCGCGGCGGTAAACGGAAAAATAACCGAACCGTGAGTCAATGTGCCAATGTGCTAATGTGCCAATGAGATTAATAAGCTAATGGAAATCAGAATTCAAAATTTTGAATCTTGAATTTTGAATCTGAAATCTGAAATCTTGAATTTTGAAAAAATAATGGAAAAGTTTCAAACAATAACATCAACATACGTGCCGCTTCCCATAGAAAATGTGGATACCGACCAGATCATCCCTGCCCGCTTTCTAAAGGCGACTACACGGGATGGTTTTGGTGACAACCTGTTCGCCGACTGGCGTTATGATAAAGAAGGAAATCCTAAATCCGATTTCGTGCTGAATAACCCTCTCTATTGGGGAGAAGTGTTGGTGGCAGGAAAGAATTTCGGGAGTGGAAGTAGCCGCGAACACGCCGCTTGGGCCATCGCAGGTTATGGCTTTAAAGTGGTGGTGTCGAGCTTCTTCGCCGATATCTTCAGTAACAACGCCCTCAATAACGGTATCCTGCCCGTAGTAGTGAGTGAGAAATTCCTGAGCGAACTTTTTGCATCAGTGAATGGTAATCCGCGGGCTACAGTGACGGTCAACCTTGAGGAACAGACCATCTCGAATAACGAAACCGGTACGGTCGAGTCGTTCGAGATCAATCCCTACAAGAAAGAATGTCTGATGAAGGGGTTGGATGATATCGATTTCCTTCTCTCCAACAGGAATAAAATCGAAGAATATGAGAAAAACCGTTTATTTGCGTACGAATAGAGTCCGGATTTAGGATTCTGAGCCGGCAAATCAACATATCAACAAATCATCGCATTAATATAGGTTGTTTTGGGAGGAGTGAAGAAAATAGAAATCATGGATACCACGCTTCGTGATGGTGAGCAGACCTCGGGCGTCTCTTTTGCCGCACAGGAGAAGGTGAGCGTGGTACGCCTTTTGCTCGAAGAGCTGAAGGTGGACCGTGTGGAAATTGCTTCCGCGCGGGTTTCCCAAGGAGAGTTCCAGTCCGTGAAGAAAATGGCGCAATGGGCGCGAACGCATGGCTATATCGACCAACTCGAGGTGCTCGGCTTCGTGGATGGCAATACTTCCTTGGAATGGATTGTCAATGCGGGATGTAAGGTGGTAAATCTGCTCTGCAAAGGTTCTTTGAAACATTGCACCTATCAGTTGTCTAAATCGCAGCAAGAACACCTGACAGATGTGAAGGAGACTATTGCCCAGGCACAACGGATGGGATTGACGGTCAACCTTTACCTGGAGGATTGGTCCAACGGTATGCGCGACTCTAAAGAGTATGTATTCCAAATGATGGATGGGTTGAAAGATGAGGCGGTCACCCGTTTCATGCTGCCCGATACCTTGGGTGTGCTCAATCCCGATGAGACACACCGGTTCTGTTCGGAAATGATTACACGATATCCCGACCTTCATTTCGACTTCCATGCCCACAACGATTACGACCTGGCCGTGGCCAATGTATACGAAGCCATCAAAGCGGGAGTCAAAGGCATCCATGTCACTGTGAACGGACTCGGCGAGCGTGCCGGCAATGCGCCCCTTACCAGCGTGGTGGCGCTTATCCATGACCATATGGGTTTGAGTACCGGCATCGATGAGTCGAAACTCTACAACGTGAGCAAGGTGGTGGAGAGCTACTCCGGTGTGCGTATCCCGAATAATAAGCCGGTGATTGGTGACAATGTGTTCACTCAGGTGGCGGGTGTTCATGCCGACGGAGATAAAAAGAAAAACCTTTATTTCAATAACCTCATGCCCGAACGGTTCGGCCGTTTCCGCGAATATGCGCTGGGGAAAAATGCAGGACGTTCCAATATCATTAAAAATCTGGAAGCCCTGGGTATTGAACTCGACGATGAGGCGACACGCAAGGTGACGGCCCGAATTATCGAACTGGGTGACAGGAAAGAGATTGTCAACCTCGATGAACTCCCTTATATCGTTTCCGATGTGTTGAAGAACGGAATGGAAAATCAGGATATTAAAATGCTTAACTATTCACTCACGCTGACGGATGGGCTCAGACCGACCGCTACGGTGAAAATATCGATAAAAGGAGAGATCTATCAGGAAACCGCAGCCGGAGAGGGACAATACCATGCTTTCTCGAAAGCGATGTACAAGATATACAGAAAGCTTGACAAGCCGGCACCGGAACTGATTGACTACGTTGTAGTAATCCCGCCCGGCGGGAAAACCAATGCTTATGTGCAGACAGTGATCACCTGGAAGTTCGAAGACAAGATATTCAAAACCCGCGCCCTCGATATCGACCAGACGGTAGCAGCCATCAAGGCGACAGTGAAAATGTTGAATATGATAGAAAGCGGGAATATTCCCAATATGAATTATATGAGATTACCCTAGGAAGGCGGAATAGTGGAATAGCGGAATAGTTGAAGAGTAGGAGAGTAGGAGAGTGGAGTAGTGGAATAGTGGAAAGGTGATTAATCCCGGTAAATCGGGACAAGTGTTGGTAATCAACAATTCGTAATTTGTAATTTGTAATTTGTAATTGAATTAAGATGCGACTAAACATAGCTGTACTGCCGGGCGACGGAATAGGTCCGGAGATCATGAAACAGGCGTTGAATATAACTTCGGCCGTCTGTGAAAAATTCGGCCATACTTTGACCTACAAAGAGGCCATGGTGGGCGCCTGTGCCATTGATGCGACCGGGGACCCTTATCCGGCCGAAACGCATGAACTCTGTATGCGGAGCGATGCGGTGCTGTTCGGTGCTATCGGTCATCCTAAATTCGATAACGATCCCAACGCAAAAGTGCGTCCCGAGCAGGGTTTGCTCCGCATGCGAAAGCAACTGGGACTCTATGGGAATATCCGGCCCGTAATGACCTTTCCCTCCCTTATCCATAAATCACCCCTGCGGGCCGATCTGGTGGAGGGTGCCGATTTTGTCTGTATCCGCGAGCTTACGGGTGGCATGTATTTCGGACGGCCCCAGGGAAGGAGTGAAGATGGTGATACGGCTTATGACACCTGCGTCTATACGCGCGAAGAGATTGAACGTGTACTGCATCTGGCCTATAAGTTTGCCGCACAGCGACGTAAAAAAGTGACCGTGGTCGACAAGGCCAACGTCATCGCTACTTCCCGACTGTGGCGCCAGATTGCGCAGGAGATCGCACCCCAATATCCTGATATTGAAACCGATTTCCTCTTTGTGGACAATGCCGCCATGCGTATCATACAATGGCCCAGGAGCTTCGATGTGATGGTGACCGAAAACCTGTTCGGAGATATCCTCACCGACGAAGCCTCCGTGATCACCGGCTCACTGGGATTACTCCCTTCGGCATCCGTGGGCTTGCATACATCGCTGTTCGAGCCCATCCACGGATCCTATCCGCAGGCGACCGGCAAAAACATCGCTAACCCGCTGGCTATGATCCTGTCTGCCGCCCTGATGTTTGAATATGGTTTCAACCTGATGGAAGAAGGAGCGCTTATCCGCGAAGCGGTCAATGCGAGCCTCCAAGCAGGAGTGGTCACCGAAGATATCGCCGACGGCGGAAAGGCATATAAAACCTATGAAGTGGGAGAGTGGATTGAACAATTTGTGAAAAGGTGGATTGGATGATTTGCCGATGTGAAGATCTGATGATTAATGTGGAGAGTGGAAACGGGGAAGAAAGGAGGACTGTGAGTCCCACATCCCACATCCACATCCCAAATTTAAAGAGTGATGAATAACAAAAATATAAATAAGGGCGATTTACGCAGTGCGACCAGTACGCAGGGACGCCGTATGGCAGGCGCGCGCGCTCTCTGGCATGCCAACGGGATGACGCGTGAGCAGATGGGGAAACCGATCATCGCCATCGTAAACTCCTTCACCCAGTTCGTCCCCGGCCATACGCATCTGCATGGAATAGGGCAGATGGTAAAGGCCGAGATCGAGAAGCTGGGTTGTTTTGCCGCTGAGTTCAACACCATCGCCGTGGACGACGGCATTGCCATGGGGCATGACGGTATGCTGTATTCCCTCCCGTCGCGCGACCTGATCGCCGATTCGGTAGAGTATATGGTCAATGCCCACAAGGCCGACGCGATGATCTGTATCAGCAACTGCGACAAGATCACGCCCGGGATGCTGATCGCCGCTATGCGTTTGAATATCCCGGCTATCTTTGTCTCCGGAGGACCCATGGAGGCGGGTAAGATCGGCGAGGAGCAGGTCGACCTGATCGATGCCATGATCGAGTCGGCCGACGAGTCGGTTTCCGATGAACGGGTAGCCCAACTCGAACAACTGGCTTGTCCCACCTGCGGATCCTGCTCGGGAATGTTCACTGCCAACTCCATGAACTGCCTCAATGAGGCGATCGGGCTGGCGCTTCCCGGTAACGGCACCATTTTGGCCACGCACGTCAACCGCAAACAGCTGTTCGTCGATGCTGCCCGACAGATCGTGGAAAATGCTTACAGCTATTACTTCGAAGGAGATGATTCGGTATTGCCAAGGAATATCGCCACCCGCGACTCTTTTCTCAACGCCATGACGCTTGATATCGCCATGGGTGGCTCCACCAACACCATCCTCCACACACTGGCCATTGCCCATGAAGGGGGAATCGACTTCACCCTCGATGATATCGATGCCCTTTCGCGTCGCGTGCCTTGTATATGCAAGGTGGCACCCAATTCGAAAAAATACCATATCCAAGATGTGAATCGCGCAGGTGGTATTATGGGTATAATGAACGAACTGGCGAAGGCCGGCCTGGTGAATACCTCAGTGCACCGCGCCGACGGGCGCACCTTGGAAGAGGCGTTAAAAGAATATGATATCACCAACGGAAATCCGGGTGACGAGGCATGCAGGATCTATTCTTCCGCTCCCGGTAACCGGTACAATATTGTGATGGCTTCACAGAATGCACAGTTCAAGGAGCTGGATACCGACAGGGAGAGGGGATGTATCCGCAGCGTGGAACATGCCTATACCAAAGATGGCGGGTTGGCTGTCCTGAAAGGGAATATCGCTCAAAAAGGCTGTGTGGTGAAAACTGCCGGCGTGGATGAGCGTATCTGGAAATTCAGCGGCAAAGCCAAAGTATTCCATTCTCAAGACGATGCCTGTACCGGTATCCTTAACGGCGACGTGCAGGCGGGCGATGTGGTGGTGATCGTGTACGAAGGGCCCAAGGGGGGGCCCGGTATGCAGGAGATGCTTTATCCCACGTCTTACATTAAAGCCAGACACCTTGGCACTAAGTGCGCCCTGATCACCGACGGCCGTTTTTCGGGCGGCACTTCGGGTCTCTCCATCGGACATATCTCTCCCGAAGCGGCTGCCGGCGGAAACATCGGGCTGGTATGCGAGGGGGACATCATCGAGATAGATATCCCTGCCCGTTCCATCCACTTGAAAATTAGCGATGAAGAACTTCAGGAAAGAAGAAGGGAAGAAGAGGAAAAAGGGGAAAACGCCTTCAAACCCCAACGCGACAGAGTGATTTCGAAAGCATTAAAAGCATACGCCGCTTTTGTAAGCTCAGCCGATCTGGGAGCGGTAAGAATCATTTGAGAAAAAGAGTTACAATTTTAGGTTCAAGTTTAAAGAGAAGAGTGTATGAACAGAGATAATCAAACTCCATTAACTACATCCCTTTCCGTGGAGACGGAAACTATTCCGGGGAGTGAAGTGCTTATTCGCTCACTGATGGCCGAAGGAGTGGATACCATATTCGGCTATCCCGGTGGAGCGATCATGCCTGTATTCGATGCTTTGTACGATCATAAAGACAAGATCAGGCATATACTGGTGCGTCATGAACAGGGTGCGCTCCATGCGGCGCAGGGATATGCGAGGGTCTCGGAAAAGGTGGGGGTGGCCCTGGTAACATCCGGCCCGGGGGCAACCAACGCGATTACCGGCATCACCGATGCGATGATGGATAGTACGCCGTTAGTGGTGATCGCGGGACAGGTCAATTCCACTCTGCTCGGTTCTGACGCTTTTCAGGAGGCCGATGTGATTGGTGTTACGCAACCCATCACCAAATGGGCTTATCAGGTACGGCGTGCCGAGGATATTGCCTGGGCCGTATCGAGGGCGTTCTACATCGCTTCCAGTGGCCGACCCGGTCCGGTGGTGCTCGATATCGCAAAAGACGCACAGGTGCTGAAATGCGATTATGCCTACCAAAAAACCACTTTTTTGCGGAGTTATCATCCGCTGCCCGAAGTGGAGGAAGACAAAATAAAGATGGCGGCCGACCTTATTAACAGCGCTAAAAAGCCATTTGCCCTGATAGGGCAGGGGGTAATCCTCGGGAATGCCGAAGAAGAATTGCGCGCTTTCCTGGAGAAAGGCGGTATCCCCTTTGGATCTACCATCCTGGGACTATCGGCGATACCCTCTGATCATCCTCTGAATCAAGGTATGCTGGGTATGCACGGGAATGTAGCTCCCAATATCAAGACAAATGAATGTGATGTGTTGATCGCTATCGGCATGCGGTTTGACGATCGGGTGACGGGCGACCTGAAGACTTATGCCAAACAGGCGAAAGTGATCCATTTCGATATTGATCTGGCCGAAATGGACAAGAACGTGAAGACCACCGTGAAAGTACTGGGCGACGCTAAACAGACGTTACCGATGGTAACCAGGCTGATCGAAAATAAATCCTATCCTGAATGGCTCGAAGAATTCAAACCCTATGAGCAGAAGGAATACGATTGCATCATAAAAAATGAGCTCTATCCTGAAAATGGGGGAGAGATAAAGATGGGCGAAGTGGTGAATAAAGTCACCGAAGCCACTCAAAACAAGGCAATTTGCGTGACCGACGTGGGACAACACCAGATGATGGCCACCCGTTATTTCAAATACAATCAATCGCGCAGTATGGTTACATCGGGCGGATTGGGGACGATGGGATTCGGCCTGCCCGCCGGTATCGGTGCCAAATATGGCGCACCCGGCAGAACGGTTTGCATCTTCGTGGGTGACGGGGGACTGCAGATGACGATCCAGGAGTTTGGCACTATTATGGAATATGGTATAGATGTGAAGATCATCCTCCTGAACAATAATTATCTGGGGATGGTGCGCCAGTGGCAGGAACTCTTTTTTGACGAACGCTATTCGGAAACACACCTTAAAAATCCTGATTTTATCAAGATTGCCGACGCATACAATATCAGGGGACGGAAAGTGACACAGCGCGCCGAACTCGATGCCGCCATACAGGAGATGCTCCAACACAAAGGGGCATACCTGCTCGAAGTGGTGGTGGAAACCAAAGGGATGGTTTATCCGATGGTGCCTGCCGGAGGCAATATTACCAATATTATCTTGGGTAACGGATACACGCTGTAGAATTACGAATTACAAATTACAAATTACGAATTACGAATTACAAATTACGGATTACGAATTACGAATTACCAATTACCAATTAAAATGGACGGGAATAAAACATTATATACCATTACTATTTTCTCAGAGAATACGGTAGGTGTGCTCAACCAGATCGCGACCATCTTTACCCGCAGGCAGCTCAATATCGAGACATTGTCAGTCTCACCCTCGGCCATCCGCGGGATACATAAATTCACCATTACCACTTTTTCGGATGATGAGGAGGTGATGAAAAAGTTGGTGCGCCTGATCGATAAACGGGTGGATATCCTGAAAGCCTATTTCAACACCGATGAAGACCTTGTGCATCAGGAGTTGGCGCTCTACAAGTTGTCCACCGATAAGGTGATGGAACATGGCTCCATAGAGTATCTGGTGAGGAAATATAATATCCGCATACTGGAGGCCAACAAAGACTGTGTGGTCTTTTTGAAAGCAGGTCATTATGAGGAGACCCAGGGCCTCTTCGAAGAGCTGGCCGACACCATTGGTGTGTTGCAATTCGTCCGTTCGGGAAGGATTGCCATTACCAAATCGAAGGTGGAACGTCTGAGCGATATGCTGGCCAAATGGGAACAGCAACGAAACGGCATCGGGAAACCGGAAAACCTGGTGCAAAATCTATAAAACAGAAAATAATTATAAATAAACAGTCAATGAGTTCAGCTGGTATTTCAGTTCTCAGTTCCAAGTTCTCAGTTCCAAGTTCTCAGTTCTCAGTTCTCAGTTCTCAGTTCTCAGTTCTCAGTTCCAAGTTCTAACAATACCCTACTCATGACAATAAAAAATTGAACAAATGGCAAAAATGAATTTTGGCGGGGTTGAGGAAAATGTAGTCACCCGCGAAGAATTTCCCCTTGAAAAAGCGCGGGAAGTATTGAAAGATGAAACCATCGCGGTGATCGGTTACGGCGTGCAAGGCCCCGGACAATCTCTCAACCTGCGTGATAACGGTTTCAACGTGATCATAGGACAGCGGAAAGAGAGTAAGACTTGGGATAAGGCGGTGGCCGACGGCTGGGTGCCGGGTGAGACGCTCTTTGATATTGAAGAAGCCTGCCGGCGCGGAACTATTATTCAGTACCTGTTATCTGACGCGGCACAGATTGCCCTGTGGGACACCGTGAAGAAACATCTGACTCCCGGCAAGGCGCTCTATTTCTCACACGGCTTTGGCATTACCTATAAAGATCGCACCGGTATTGTTCCGCCCGAAGATGTGGATGTGATCCTGGTAGCTCCCAAAGGATCGGGCACGAGCCTGCGTAAGATGTTCCTGGAGGGGCGGGGACTGAATTCCAGCTATGCTATCTATCAGGATGCCACGGGCAAGGCATACGATCGGGTGGTGGCTCTGGGTATAGGTGTGGGTTCAGGTTATCTGTTTGAAACCGATTTCAAACGTGAAGTATATTCCGATCTGACCGGCGAGCGCGGTACCCTTATGGGCGCTATTCAGGGCCTGTTGCTGGCACAGTACGAGGTGTTGCGTGAGAACGGGCATACGCCTTCGGAAGCATTCAACGAGACGGTGGAAGAACTTACCCAATCGCTGATGCCTTTATTCGCCGAAAAAGGAATGGACTGGATGTACGCCAACTGTTCCACTACCGCACAGCGCGGCGCCCTTGACTGGATGGGGCCGTTCCATGATGCCACCAAGCCGGTATTTGAAAAACTCTATAAAGAGGTGGCCAGTGGCAATGAGGCGCAACGTTCTATCGACAGCAATTCACAATCCGATTACAGGGAAAAGCTGGAAAAAGAACTGAAAGCCCTTCGTGAAAGCGAGATGTGGCAAACCGGAGCCGTCGTAAGGAAACTGCGTCCGGAGAATAATTGAGATAGAGGGTAAATATTGAACCCCTTGATACGAAAAACGCGGTTTTAAAACCGCGTTTTTCGTGTTTATATCTCTTCTTCACCGGTAAGGTCGAGTTTTTCATCGTCCTTGCCCCGGTCGAAGAACATCTTTTTGAGAGGATTCTTACGGGCTTGATCATAAGCCAGCCGGTTCCTGAAAATATCAATACCCATATAGATCGCCTGACGGAACGATTCATCGGAAGCCAAGTTCTTTCCTGCGATATCGTAAGCGGTGCCGTGATCGGGCGAGGTGCGCACGATGGGTAGTCCGGCCGTGAAATTGACGCCCGCATCCATGGCAAGGGTCTTGAAAGGGATCAATCCCTGATCGTGATACATCGCCAGGATGGCGTCGAACTCCTTGAAGCGTCCCGAGCCGAAGAATCCGTCGGCAGCAAAAGGGCCGGCACAGAGGATCCATTGGTCCTGTGCCTCTTTCACGGCAGGGGCAATGATGTCTGCTTCCTCTTTTCCCAGCAATCCGTTTTCGCCTGCATGCGGGTTTAACCCCAATACGGCAATACGGGGATTCTCCACTCTGAAGTCACGCTTCAACGTGTGGTCGAGTGTCCTCAGCTTCTCCATGATCAATTCCCTGGAAAGTCTCGAGGCGACTTCCGCCAAGGGTACATGAGTGGTGGCCAGTGCCACACGCAATGTTTCTGTTGCCATGATCATTAAAGCCTTTTCACCGTTCGAGGCAAAACGTTCCTCTAAAAATTCGGTATGTCCGGGAAATTGAAAACGGTCATTCTGGATGGTGTCTTTATTGATGGGAAGGGTGACCAGCAGGTCGATCTTGCCGTTCGCCAGATCACGACAAGCAGCATCTAATGCCGTGTAAGCCGACTCTCCCGCATCGGTGCTTGCCGATCCCAACTCTATCTTGATCTCCTCCCTGACACAATTGACAAGATTGACTTTACCTTCATGCGATTCCTCGACTTTGGAAATGATGTGAAAATTCATCGCGTCGCTGTTCAACACCTTCCGGTGATAGGAGGCCGATTTGGATGATCCGTATACGATTGGGTGGAACAACTCAAGTATTCTGGCATCGGAGAAGGCCTTTAACAGGATTTCATATCCTACGCCGTTCACATCGCCATGGGTGATGCCCACCTTGATTAAATCTGACATGTATGTATGTTGATTAAAGAGCTTAAGTGCGATTAAAGTCTATGTGATAAATAATTCAATTAAGATTTGGTTTTTTCTCCCTCTTCGTCGGCGATACTGATGGTATATAATGTGGATTCCAGATTACGCAGGAGATTCCGCTTATTCATTTCCGGGGCATACACGAATACTTCCACGATTACCACCATACCGGTGTTCTCGTTGACGAACGCATGCATCACGAAGGGGCCGCCCATCATGTCGGTGGTCATTTCCCAGAGGCCGCGCAACTCTGCCCGGAACAGGCCATCCGTTTCCATTTTCCTGTAATCGGGTGGATATGCTGTGGCTGTCGTCATACTGGAGTCGAACGATCCTGTGATATATTCTCCTAACACCCTGTTGCGAATATTGATGAGCGAATCTTTCTCGAAGACGGTCTCCGTGGTATAGGGAAACTGGTATATTACGATGTCCTGGCGCCCTCGCGCCGCATTGTTGGTCGCCCAGTAGAAATTCTCATGCTCACTAATATTAGGCAATCCTTTCGGGAGATGAATATTGATCCCAAAAACCTGTTTTACGCGTGATACCGGTTCTTTTATCTGATTTTTAAGATATCTCGCGTTGCGTTCCAGTTCTTTGGCGACGAAATAATCTATTATGCTCTCCTTGTTCTCGGTTACGAATTCCACAAAACTGGCCGTGTCGGGAGCATGAATATTCATGATGACCTGTCCCATGGCATATTTGTCGAGATCCGCGGTAAGTTTGGGAAAACTGTATATGTTGGATATTTCGGGAATGATCAGGTTTCTCGCCATCTTGAAAGTGCTGGTGAAATTTTCCGGGGAAAGTTGTATTATCCGGAAGTTGGGTTCGGCCTGGGGTAGTGCTTTCACGTTAGAGTTGAGCACGCCGAAGAGGGCCCTTCCGGCAGTGCCTTCCCAGGCATTCTCGTCCATTATTACGATCACCTCGTTGGTAGTTCCCGAAGCGGAGAAAAAACTACTTCCGGTGTCACACGATATAAACAGCGCTAATAAAGCAAGAATAACGGGTAAAACGGCATATCGTTTCATATCGACGTAGTTTTAAAAGGTTTGTATTTCATTTTTAACTTTAGCGACCTCCATGTCAAGCCATATCTTCGGAAACCGACCAGGCCGAACAATCAGTCAGTTGTGTTTGAAAAGCAAATATACGATTATTTGTATGAAATATAACCGATAGGGCTAAAATAATCGTTAAACTCCTGCCCAGGACCCATGCCGGTATAGCTCGTCTTTTTATGTATCTGTGATCTTCGCTGTCGACAGCATGCCGCAGGCGGCGAAGATATCCTCTCCCCTCGAAGCGCGGATGGTGCAGATGAATCCTTTTGCGGTAAGGAAATCGCGGAATTTGATCATATTCTCGTGGGTGGAAGGTTTCAGGTTGCTCATCGGAATCACGTGGAACCGGATCAGGTTGATGCGGCAATCCAGTCCGACAAGTAACTTGGTCAGTTCGCGGGCATAAAGCGGCGAATCGTTTACCCCGTCGAACATGATGTATTCGAATGAAAGCCTCCTCTGTCGGCTCCAGTCGTACTCGCGCAGCATTTCGATCACCGAAGCCGAAGGTGCCGACTTTTCTATCGGCATGATAGCCAGCCGCTCTTCCGGGATCGGGTTGTGGAGGCTGACCGCCAGATGGCATTTGCTCTCTTCGAGAAACCGTTTCAGGTTTGATGTCAACCCGATAGTGGAGAGAGTGATCCGCCTGGGGCTCCAACCCAGTCCATACTCCGCCTGAAGCAATTCCGAGGCTTTCTTTACATTCTTATAATTATCCAGCGGTTCACCCATTCCCATAAATACCAGGTTGGTGATCTCTTCCGAGCTGGGTACCGAGTAGACCTGATTCAATATTTCCGTGGCGGTAAGGTTGTCATGGAACCCCTGCTTTCCCGTCATGCAGAAATCGCAGTTCATCCGGCACCCCACTTGCGAGGAGACACAGATGGTGAGTCGGTCCTCTTCGGGGATGGTCACTGTCTCTATGAATTTTCCGCTGTATGTTTTGAACAGCATTTTGCGGGTGCCATCGATCGATGTCTGTATATCCAATGGTTCCGATCTGCCTATGTCGAATTTCGCCGAGAGCAGTTCCCGGTTCTTCAGCGAGATATTGGTCATCTCGTCGATCCGCTTTACCCGTTTCACATACATCCAGTCGGCAATCTGCTTCCCTGTGAATTTGGGTAATCCCAGTTCAGTAACGTTTTCGGTGATCTCGGCAAGCGTCATCCCCAGAAGATATTGTTTTTGATCCATTTGCTGCAATTTTATACGATTAAAACTATTTATTTTCAAATATATCGTATAGAACTCGCTTTTAATCACGTTCTTGTGTGAGAACAGTTATTATGCTCGTTTCAATTAGACTGCAAAGATAGCACCAACCGGCCGTTTTTCTTCTATCATCGTAATATAAAATGAATTTGTTTTATCTTCGGAATCAAAAAATCCCTATCTTTGCCTCGAAACGAAATCATGTAAAAAGACGATGAAACGAACAATTTTCTCACTTTTCTTATTTTCAGTAATGACGATAACCCTTATGGCACAGCATAATCCGGTACTGTTGTTTCCCGACGGTGCGCCGGGTGAATCACGGAAGATGAAACAGGTGGATGACCAGAGCGGCAACAGGGTCGCCGGATGCCCTGTACTCCGTATCAGTAATGTGAGTGAACCAACACTTACTTTTTATCCTGCGCCTGCCGGAAACAATACCGGTGCTACCATCATTTTGAATCCCGGAGGAGGTTATAATATACTGGCCTACAACCTTGAAGGATCGGAGATATGTAAGCGTTTCAATAGTTTTGGCATCAATTGTGTGTTGGTGAAGTACCGCGTGCCGCGCCGCGAAGGGTTGGAAAAACATACGGCTCCCTTACAGGATCTGCAACGCGCCATTGCCTATACACGTTCCCATGCAGGTGAATGGAATATCGATCCCGGCAGGATCGGGGTGATGGGCTTTTCTGCCGGAGCACATCTCTCGGCAATGGCAAGTACGGCGTATGGCGAACCTACTTATCCGAAGGTCGACGCTTATGATGATGTAAGTCTACGACCTGATTTCTGTATTCTTATCTATCCGGCCTACTTATCCGGAGAGAATTTTTCGATTGCTCCTGAACTGAAAGTGGATGCCAATACCCCTCCCACTATCCTTATCCAGACTCAGGACGACAAGGATTACATCAATAGTAGTTTGTTTTATTATTATGCGCTCAAAGAAGCGAAAGTGCCGGCTGCCATGCATTTATATCCCTCCGGCGGACATGGTTACGGCTTGCGTAATACCGGTCACACGGTGAATGAATGGCCCCACCGCGTCCTTTCATGGATGCGGGATATCGGTATGATCGGGAACAGGTAGAAAAGCAAACCTTTTGCATACCCTTTGTTTTCCGTTAATCACAATTATAATTTTCTTCCCATACAAATGCTTAATTAATTATAATACCGTCTGCATCTGAGAACAAATATTCTTCAGGAACAGTTTTATAGATGATTAATTATCAACCGGCAGGTGAAACTTATAAGAATTATGCAAAAACAAAATGAAGAAAAAAAATTACGTCCAGAGCAAAAACAACGCCGTCCCGGAAAAGAGTCGAAAATGAGACCGGTTCCCCATACCGAACCTGTGAAACAACAAAATAAACTTGACGGAAAAGTTGCCCTCATAACCGGCGGCGACAGCGGCATAGGGAAAGCAACTGCCTTGCTCTTTGCGGCAAACGGGGCCGATATCGCCATAGCCTATTTGAGCGAAACGGACGATGCGAAAGCTACGCAAAAAGAGATCCGCGAAATGGGGAAGGAGTGCCTGCTCATAAGAGGCGACCTGTCCAAGGAAGTGAATTGCAAAAAAGCCGTCGATAAAACGATTGATAAATTTTCAAAACTCGACATTTTGGTAAACAACGCAGCCTTGCATTGGGAAACGGAAAGTCTGGAGGAAATATCGACCGATCAGTTGGAGCGCACTTTTGCTAACAATGTGTTCTCTTACTTTTGGGTTACCAAGTACGCCCTGAGACACTTAAAAGAAGGGAGCGCCATTGTGAATACAAGTTCCGTAACAGCTTACCGCGGAAGTGGAAAGCTGATTGATTATTCCGCTACCAAGGGCGCTATCATCAGTTTCACCCGCAGCCTTGCCCAAAGTCTGGCCCCGAAAAAAATACGGGTGAATGCCGTGGCGCCCGGCCCTATATGGACGCCGCTGATTGTGTCGACATTCGATGAGAAAAGGGTTGCTGAATTCGGTAGCGATACGCCCCTGGGCAGAGCCGGAGAACCCAGTGAAGTGGCCCCCTGCTTTTTGTTTCTGGCCTCCGACGACTCGACTTACATAACCGGGCAATGCCTGCATCCGAATGGTGGCGAGATTGTGAATGCGTGATATTTAACGGAAAGTAAAGAAATAGTTCGCCAGAAAATTCCACAGTGTGACAAGGGTGATGGCAGCCATCTTTGCCAGATAGAAATTCACCTTACCTTTCTCGTGGAGCAGATAAAGAAAAAAATTATTCAGACCGAGTCCGATCAGGGATACTACAATAAAAGAGAGATACTCGCTTCGTAAATCAGGATTCTCGCTTTCAAAAGTCCATATTCTGTTCAGCAGGTAATTGGAGGTGGCTGCCAGTATGAAGCCGATAGAATTTGAAAGAAACTTATTCCATTTGAACTTCTCTTTACATAGCCACGTAAAGAAAAAATCGACGATCATTCCTGATAATCCTACTGCCCCGAATTTCAAAAATTTCAGTAACAACTCAGAAATACTGACTATTTCAAAGTCCGAAAAGATTTTTTCCATTTTTCCTGAGAAAAGATGATTCTGTTTACTTTTCCTATGATCTCTTTTTCATTGACATAACCGAAGAAACGGCTATCCCGTGAAATTTGCGGATTATCCCCCAAAACAAAATAGTAGTTGTTTTGTACCCGATAAATAGTCATTGGTTTTCCATTGATTGATATGGAATTATTCTGCAATTCAACGGTATTATTCTCCCGTATAATGATCTCCTTATAATCAATGAAATTATCGGGATTGATAATAAGATCCGTCCCTTTTTGCAATATTTGAGAAATTCGTTTCACCAGCAATACTTCTTTATTTTCAGGACTTTTAAAAATAATAAGATCGTTTTCCTGCGGCATTCTTAATCCCTTTAGCCGATGGTATCCCCAATTCGTTTCCATATCTTTTTCTCGCAGTGAGGGAATCCATGTGAAGATGTTTACAAGCGGAATATCAGACCAGCGGGCAGGTAGTATAGCGCCATAGCTGACCTTATCGATCCATAACCAGTCACCCGCCATAACAGTCGGTTCCATACTACCACTGGAAATACGGCACGGTTCACCGATAAAAGTCCGTATTAAAATCGCAATAAAAAATATGCTTAAAAAGAGATGAACAAATTTATGAATAACTCTTCTCATCATCCAGATATTTGGAATTCATTTTTAAGATATGTGAAACATTCTTTGTAGTCAACTTAGCATTATAATGTATTTCCAATAACTCCAAAAAATAGTTATCGGAATTACTATTTCCATATCCGAAGCTAGTAGTATAATTTTTCTCTTTAATTAAATCTAATACAATCCTTTTTTTTCTCAGCCCATGACAATTTCCTCCTTTAATCTTTCCCGTGAAAACCCCATTCTTTATTTCATATATAGTTCCTATTAATTCCATCCCGTTTATATCGCACCATTTTTTCAACCAAATCGAAGAAGATGCTGTCAATATAATGATTCTATCATTCCTTTTTTTATGCCATTCTATAAGTTTAATTGCATCTCTTCGACAAATATATGGCAACTTCTTCTCACAAAATTCATTTCCTTTTTTAATCAAATATGATTCTGGTTTATTCTTAAAAAAAAAGGAAAATAAGCGTTCTTTCAATTTAAAATTAGGATATATTCTAAAAAAATATAACAACGTAAATGGTATTAAACTCAATATTCCCTTATAAAAATGACTACCTTCACAGAATTTTATAAATTCAAAAAATGTATTTTTGAAAGTTATAGTACCATCCATATCAAAAACAGCAATACCTTTCATAGATTATCATTATAAACTTAATTTTTTAAATATTTTCTCAGGAATCAATTTTATTATACAAGTGATCATCTTCCAGATTCCTAATACATAAATTTTTTCTTTCTTCCTTTTGTAAGCAATGTATATGGTTTTTGCAACTGTCGACGGTTGTGCTGTTAAAATAGAAGGAGTTTTTAAATGAGAAATCATCTTAGTGTCTATATATCCTGGTATTACAGTTATTATATTCACGTGTGATTTAGAAAGCCTATTTCTCAATCCACTTAAATATGCTGTAAATCCAGCTTTAGCACTCCCATAAATATAATTATTCCCTCTCCCTCTTTCACCGGCAACAGAAGAGATTCCTATGATTGTACCAGCATGGTCGTCTTCCATTATATTTGCCAGTATATTTAAAATGGAAACATGAGCTACATAGTTATTATTAATTATAGCTAATGATTCGTTAAAATTGCCTAAAGCTTTATTATGATCCCCTAAATATCCAAAGACAGAAACAACAACATCAGGAAACATAGGCAGTGATTTTACAAACTCCATGTGATTCTCAAATTCATTTCCATCGAATAAGAGATTAAAAGTTTTGACATCATTTTTAATTGAAATATCAGCCGACAATCTTTGCTGATAATCTGTAATTTTTCTGGCAGCTAATTGGATGTCGAATCCCTCTTTTGCAAATTTATATGCAATAGCTTCACCCAAATCCGAATTTGAACCAAGAATCAAACAGGTTTTATTGGCCATTTCATCAAAGATTTTATATTATTACTGTATCTTCTATATATCTAGTCTTGTAGACTGGAGAGATTGAAATTTATTAGGATGAGTAAAATCAGTATTGTACATTTCTTTAAACAGATTTTTTGGGATTAGAAGATCTTTTGTTAAGTATATTTTCCCTTCGTATTTGAGTACCAGTGTGTGTAGCTGATTGATTAAATCAATATTTTGACGATTTAATTTAAAATCAAGGGCTAATGTATAGCCTGGCATTGGGAACGAAATAGGTGCTGCATACTCGCATTTATCTCCCATAATTTTAAGAATAGCCAATGGAGAAAAACAAGATGAACTTACAATTTTATCGATGATATTTTTTATGCCTTCCTTACCCTTTGTAAATGGAATTACAAATTGGAATTGAGTGAATCCTTTTTTGCCATACACCCTATTCCAATTGCTGATACTATCCAAGGGATAAAAAAAACTATTATAGTGAATTAAAAAATTACTTTCTTTCTTTATTTGTTTATTATAATATATGGAGTTCCAATTGCTTATAAACTGTTTATTTAATATAAACGAAGGAAACGTGAAAGGCACATTTATTAACGGGTTAGATCTCTGTACTTTTAATGGATTATTTTTTTTATCCACAGGTAAATCCTTTAACAGAGCATGTTCTCCCAACAAAAGGATAGATTTTCTGGTTGAATTTTTCATCGAGTTGCAATTAAGCCAAGCTACAGAATAAGTATAAAAATTATATTCTTCTAATTTATCCAATAGTTCATCCACTCCTTTTATTTTTATAGATTTTTGTTTTAGATAAGCTGTCTCTATTTTCCTAAGTTTTAAAGTGACGGATACAATAATTCCTGTCAGCCCCATTCCTCCAATTGTATTTGAGAACAATTGGGTATTGCGATTTCTAGAACATTCTATTAATTCCCCTTTTGCATTAATCAGTTCTATATTCTCTATGTAAGATGAAAATGCGCCTTCCTTATGATGATTCTTTCCATGTACATTTGATGCTACGGCTCCTCCTAATGTAACGTATTTAGTCCCAGGTGTTACAGCAAGAAAAAAACCTTCAGGTACGATTAATTCCAAAAGGTCTTTTATTAAAATACCTGATTCTGCTTTTATAATGCCATTTTCAGAGTCGAAAGAGATAACTTTATTAAACCTTAAAGTTGAAATAATATGATCCTTATTAAGAGAACTATCCCCATAACAACGCCCATTACCTCTTGCTATCAAGTTGTTGCTATTGACGATTATTTCATATAAATCGTCATAATCCTTTCGCTCTATCAAGTTTGTTTTAATACAAGGGTATAATCCCCAATTACAAATTTTTTCCATATAAAATAATCGTAAAGATAAAAAACCAGATAATAATTACAATCTTTAAATATAAATCTTTCATTAGAATATTCATAGGACAACCCGATTTTCTTTCAACTATGGAAAGCTGTATATAACGCATAATGCCTATAAAGACAGGGATAGACGTAAGGTATAATTTATTCGAACCTATTCTTTCAATCACATCCTCAGAAACCGTATAGAGGATATATGTAATAAGAGTGACAGAAAAACCGATTGTTTCGGCCACATCCATAAAAACTATATTATATTCTTTTTGTACGTCCCGGTATATATACTTTTGCGATAATATAAGATCATCTCTTCGTTTGGCAAAAGCAATAGATACGGTGAGGAAAAATACAATAATCAGTATCCAATGACTGACAAATATGTCACTCATAACCCCGCCGCTTTTTATTCTTAAAATGTATCCAAGACCTATGCATGATACATCGACGATTGGGATTTTTTTTAACGATACAGAATATGATAAATTTAATGCTATATATAATATTACATATAAGCCGGAAGATTTCAGATAAGGAAATAACGAAATGAATATGATCAATAAAATAAAAGCGATAATTAAGGTTTGCTTTTTAGTGAAAAAGCCGCTTGCCAGCGGTCTTGTGAATTTTATTGGATGGTATTTATCCTTTTCAACATCCAGAACGTCATTGACAATATATATGATGGAGCAGGCCAAACAAAAAGAGGAAAAAAGAATGAATAAATCATATATTGTGTTTAACGGAAGATCGAAAATTCTGCCGGAAAAAAAAGCCGGAATAAATATCATTCCATTTTTAATCCAATGATCTACCCTTATTAATTTAAGAAATTGGGAAATAGTTTTCATGGTAATATGTAACTGATTTTTTCGTAATCTGTTATAAACGGATTGGGAGTGTATAAGAGCAATACAGAATTTTCATCATACACTTTATATAGTTTGTTAAAAAAGCTCATCCAAGTTGGGATACTTTCATGTTCAATTTTATATCCGGATGTTTCAAGAAGTTCGCGTTCATGAAAATATCCTTTTGGAATAGTCACTATTGCATTATCCGGTATATCATTCAGAAACTCTGTATCAATAAAATGAAGGTTTACTTCATCATCCATATAGAATCTTTGAATCCAGCCTTTGGCATTCCCGATAGAATACGGTCCATAATAGGTACTGTAAATATCTATTGGATTACCCTTATAATAAGTTTTCTGGATATATTCAGCTAAATTTACAGCCCCGCTACCTGCGGGTTTGAAGATCATAAATAATCCCCCCGCATTTACTATTATCACTGCGAAAATAAATGAGTGGAACATAACTTGGAAATATCTTTTCTTGATTTTATATATTATTCTCTGATAAGTCCAGATAAGTAAGATGGGGGCAAAATTAATTATCGGGAAAAAATACCGAATTTCTTTATGGCCTATGAAAGAGTGAATTACCAAATATGGTAAAATGCACCACAGAATAATATTTTTATAATCATAAAATAATAAGTAAATCAGAGAAAACAAAATGGAAATACCAATAATTAATGTAGGCGCTGTTACAATTTTCTGAATATAATAATACCAGGGCTCTAATCCATAAAAGTTTACTACATTGTCAATAAGATCAACCTTAAAATAATTATAAGGTGCAAAAACAAATTCTCCATAATAAATTGTATCTAACAGGGTACATAAGAATACAATTGTAAATAGCCCACCCAGGACAAAGAAAAGATCCCTGAATCTGATTTTTTTAATTAATAATAACCATAATAGTAGACCTGTTACACAAAGTCCCATCTGGAAACGAAATTCAAAGCTTAATCCGAATAATACGCCTATAAGAAAAAAATAAATGTTGGTATGTCTATTTAATTGGATTAAACCTACAGAAACTAAGAGACATAAACCAGCCCATACTTCAGATGAGAAACGCACATTAATTGAGGGAAGAAACCATAGTACAAAAGATAAAAAGGAAAAGACCGTATAGAACCTTCTTTCTATAGTAGGCCTGAAACAACGGATAAAAAAGGAAATGGAAAAAACAGATAAAATTGCTGTTATTCCTCTTAATATCATTGCCAAAACATACGGGTTATTCAGATTAAATAAAGAAAAGAAGTAAAAAATACATAGAGCAATATACGGTTGTAATGACGAACGAATTTGTGAATCATATTCCCATGCCAAATCATAACCGGTATTCCATCCCGCTTTTAATCCGGCAAATTCAATTAACTGGAAATGTTCATCGGGATGATGGAAGCCGTTACTATAGAAAATAGATAAGGTGTATATGACTATAATGATATATATATTAAAAGATTTAATATACGTTATCTGGTTCTTTTTTAGATTTTGTACCATATATACTAAAATTGACTTCATCGTTACTCACAATACCCTTGATAGTTACTAAGATCGGAGATTCATACCCGTAAAAATATATAAACACCACCCTCTCGATATAACCGTAATCCAACTCTGTTGGGGTGAAATTTAATTTAATCACAGAACTTTCTTTAGGCTCTAAAATAAACGGAGTGTTAGAAATCTTACTGATAAGGCACTTACAACTGGTTTGAATTTGTGCTACCTGTATTTTGTTTTCACTTAAATTTTTTAACGGAATATCTATGTCAAACTTATTTTTTTTATTTCGAGATGTAATTATTTTTCCAAAATCTACTTCTGTTGGTATTTCTATTTGGAGAACATTCGTTTTTCTCGAATTACATCCTGAAATCGTAATACAAATAACTGATAATATTAGAAAGCACTTATATATTTTGTGTTTATTTTCTTGCATCTTGTACTATTTGTTGTATGTTGATAAATACGATTATTGGATTACCATCTTCCTCAAATTCCGAACGAATCTCTTTTATTGATTCATTCTCACTTATTATATCTTCGTTAACTTCTTTAAAACCATCTCTTAGCATAAAAACTGCGACGAAATATTTATTTGTACTGGCTTTAAAGTTTCCAAAAGAAACTATGTCAGCTATGGGATATTTATAAAATTCTTTATCTAAAGTTATTGAAAAGTTTTGGTTATATTGTAAATCTCTAAATATGTGATAAATCTTATTTTTATGATAATTATTGTATAATAGGTATAAATATTCATCTGTAGATAATATCTGTTCTAATCCTAATGAATAATTATCTTTCTTTAAATTACTATCGAAATCCAATATTGTTCCTGTTTCGTTTCTACCTGAAAATTTTGTATTTTTATTAATCTGTTTCAAATGAGTACTCACTAATAGATATGGGTTAATGTTATTATTATGATATTTTTGAACAATGTCTGAATATTGTGTAAGAATAAAACAGGTGTCTTGAACCATTGTGACCCTAGGAAAGCCATATTTCATTGAAACGTTATTAGTAGCTAGATAGGGGAAAACTTTCCTTTCCAATTTCATGTTTTCTTCATCTACCAGTAAGTATTCATATTTATTTCTTGGCTCGTTGTAGGTTGTGAGTACTAATTTGTTCTCATCGCTCAGTAGGTCTACATCATAGAATTCAGAGATCGAGTTATCGTACTTAATTTTATCAAGTAATATCCCATTATAGGAGTATTTGAAGACAGTTTGTCTAAGAATATCAAAAATTGCTATATATTTTTTAATTGGGTGTACGTAAAAACTAACAATGCTTAATTGCTCATTTGGGCCTCCACCTTTTTCTCCAATCGTATTTAAAAAAGTGCCATTTGTATCAAATACAAATATCTTATTATTAGAATCTAAAATAAATATTTGATTATCTTTGACAACCAATTTTTCAATATTGTTTCCAATTAAACAATTTTCGTTAGTCTCTAATTGAATATAAGTGGAATTTTTTATAAAATTACCGGGGGTGATTTTAATTTCTTCAAGTTCTTCAATATCAATGATCAAATCAATAGATTGCCTTTCTTGTTTGGGATTACAAGACAAAATCAATCCGTTTAGTATAAGAATGAGAATATATTTTTTCATTTTCAAAGATTTATATTTGTTATTTTTTTAATTGAATAAACATTTTATTCAGATTCAATGTGATCTTACTAAATTTATTAATGAAATCCGTTCCTAAAGAGCCATCAGCAGAGGGATCTTCCATAAAATAGTCTACAGTATAAATGGGGATATTTTTAAGAGAGAAAAATGTTTCACCAATTAATAATGCAAGTGAAGGCATTTGATAAATAGTATCGGACTTAATGGCTCCTACTCCGAAGGAATAAGTGAGTTTTTTCTCTAACGTTGTTTCTATTTCATTTCTATTTTTTAAATAATAGGATTTGAACATATGACTATTACTATTTCCCGTGTCAAGATGAAATGTAATAAGATCATCTTCACTAAAGGCTTTAACGATAATATTATTTCTTTCGTCGAGTATAATATTCCGGCCTGAAATAGGTAATTCGCTTTCTTTCTGAGGGATTATTATCTTCTTGTCGGAGGGATATAATTGTATCTCTCCTATTCTTTTTATAAAATCTATTCCTAAAACTCCATCAATATAGTCATTTATATTTTCATTTCTGAAAATACCGGATTTTTCCAAAAAATTATCACTGACTACAATCAATAGATTATAAAGAGTTACTTCTCCCAATGAGATATTATCTAATATTGCTAAATTTCCCTGGCTTATCCCTGTACCTGATATATTTATCGAATCATTCAGGTAATGTAAATTTATATTTTTTGAAGTATTATTAAAAATGCAAGTTGTTTCATATCCCGTATCTAGAATGAAGACATATTCTTTTCCTTGTATAAAAATTTTCACTACTCCTAGAGCACTTGTCATGTCGTGAATTGTGTCTTCATCTTTTCGAGAAGTAAAATCCATTTCTATTGTGCCGAAGGGAATTTCAATATTTTTTTCCGGCTTTATTACTTGGGTTTTCTCCTCATTACGTAGTGAATTATAAAAATTATACATTTCTTCAAATTTTTTTAATTCTTCTTGAGGCAAATTTTCAGAAACTTGGTCTATAAAATTTTTCAATTCACCAGCTATAAAGCCGTACTCACCCTGATAAGCCAATAAAGATATTTTATATCGAAATAATTCTACACTATTAGTAAAACCGATATTTTGTTGGTATTTATGTAGAAGGGTATCAATTGATGAAATCGCGGCCTCGTTTTGATTAAATTTGATATTTAACAAGGATTCTGTAAGCCACTTAAGTTCAGGCGTTTTAATACTGTCTTGTATTTGAGGATATTCTTTCTCTAGAGCAAACCAGTTATTTTGTTTTAACAATTCGTGGATAAAGATATCATATTTTTGAGCATTTAAATGCTCAAAAAATAATATAATTATAGAAAATATCATTACTTTTTTATTAATCTTACTTTTCATAACATTGTTGGATTGATTATCTTAAAAATGAGGCAAGGAAAATGCAAATAGAACTTTTAGGTAAACGTTATGGAAATATTTAGATTTCTAGTATTTACATTCCTTGCCTCATTTTGCTGTTTTGTAATTATATATTACAAGATCGTCTTTATTCTCTTAAGTATAAAAATACCTGAATAAATTTGTTAAAATGTTACTTTAATTGTACCTGAAATGGACCAATCACAGTTTGAATTAAAAGAATAAGAACATGAGGCTACTGAAATTTTAGCGGATGCTCCAACTGTATAGCTACCATATTTTTTACTCCCTCCAAATTCAATATAAGCTCCATAACTGTCTTCTTTAACTGTTGATGACCCAGTTAACGTCCAGACTATTTTACTATTATTGGAAGAAGGATTGGAACTGCTACCGCCAGAACTGCTACCACCAGAACTGCTACCACCAGAACTGCCACCTCCGGAACTGCCACCTCCAGAACTGCCACCACCTCCAGAACTATCTCCTCCACCTGAACCATTCGACTGAGCCAATACTTCCACATGCAATTTATTGTCTACTATTCCGTAGTCATCCAGTGCATGTTTGAAGTTCAGCGTAAGCGCAAACAGTAAGGTTGCTATGCCTAAAATTGTTAAGTAAATCTTTTTCATTTCTGTTAATTATTTGATTATTAATTGATATAATTGAATTCAACTATTCATCTTCTGATTATTTTCATCCCGCCAATGACGGGATTGTCGGAAGACCACGCTATCGTAAAAGATAAGATATGTTTTCATTGTTCCATTGTCAGGTTGAAATAAATGGTAATCGTTTCGTTGTTTCAGTAATTCCCTTAGTTCTTTCTTCAACGTATCGGTATTATACCATGTATACGTGCGTTTGTGGGCATAAAACCCTAAATACAGTATGTAGCTGGTAAAAAGTATTACTGTTAATAATTTAAGGCTTTTCTTTCTGATCCTGTTATACAGAATAACACCGTAATAAGCCAATATAAATCCTATTCCTATCACTGCAACATAGGCATATCTATCGGCCACAATGGCAAAGCGTGATAGCGGAATGATATGCAAAGCCAGAGCGATATGGATGGTAAAAAATAAAAATCCGAAAGCCATCGGCCATTGCCTGATAAACGTCCATAATGATACCGCAATAACTAGTATTATTGCCGGATACACCAACAGCCAGTTGGGTAACGGATCTCCGATAGCAGAAGGAAAAGGATACAGGTAGGATAACTTAAACGGGAAAATGATTTTGAACAGGTATTCCAGATAAGCATAAGAGGCATAAACAATACGCTGCCATACTGGGTAATTGTCATGCCCGGCAAGAAATCCTCCTCCGTCGGTGTACTGGGAATAGATGGTGACAATCCCGAAAATAATGGATAACACGAAGAACGGCAGGGTTGCCATCCATGCCTTCCTATCTGATAGCTTCCGGTTCAATAACCAGTATATCAATAGCATCCATACCGGGAAAACTACCGCCTGCTCTTTTCCCAGAAAAGAGAGAACGTATAATAAGAGTGTGTATATGTAAAACCGTGCTTTCGCGGTTTCCATATAACGGAGAAACGTGTAGGTTGCCAGTAAATAGAAGAGGGCATATACCAATACCTTTGATGCGCTCATCCATGCAACCGATTCAACATTGAACGGATGAACGCAGAATATAAGGGAAGTGATCAATGAAACCGGCGGAATTATTTTAATATCGATTTTTCCGCTTAAAGTAAGCAATTTCTCTATTACTAAGAATACCAGGCAGGTATTGATGATATGCAGGATAAGACTTGCCAGATGAAAGACAAATGGATTATATCCGGCCACAGAATATAAGATCAGGTATAAATATTCATTAAAAGGGGCATATTGTCCATGATAGAATTCGGTAAGTATTCGCCATATATTCTGAAATGTGAATCCACCTTCAGTATATTGGTTCATCACGACCCATTGGTCGTCCCAGAAATCGAGCAACTGATTACTAAGGATCGGGTAATATATTGCCAATGCAGAGATTCCCAGTATTATGAAATACAAGTAGCGGAAAGAAAAGATAGATGGCCTTTGTGTTTCCATAAGGAAAAGAATTACGTTTTCATCCTATCGGACCGGCTCGTTTTTGGTTATTTGCCTCTTCCGGCACTATTCATCTGTCATTGCGATTGTGATAAACGCTTTTATCTCAGTATTGTACTGATAGAGGGCAAATATGGGATATTATTTTGATTATTACAAATATTTTTTTATGTTATCCAACATATTTCACCTTCATCTCTTAACCATCAACAGAGGCATGAAAATAAAGATGCCGATAAAAGACATGATCAGGCCTCCAATAGTGCCGGCGGCCAGCGGGAACCAGAAGCCTTCTTTCTGCGTGCCGACCAGAAAGGGGATAAAGCCGAGCACGGTGGAGATAATGGTCAGGAAGATGGGGATAATCTTCGCGTTCCAGGCTTTCAGGTATGTCCGTAACGGGGAGAGGCGGGGCCTGCGCCTTCTTATCCGGTTGTATTCGTCCGTGATATAAATTCCGGCGTTGATGGTGATACCCGACAGGAGGATAAACGAGGCAAAGCCGCCCTGGTCGAAGTTGAGCCTGAACCAGTAAAACGTCAGGAAAATACCGATAAAGGATACCGGGATGATGAAGATCACGGCCAGTGGCTGTTTCAACGAATTGAACAGGATGGAGGAGGTGAAAAATATGATCACGATCAGCAACCCTATCAGCCGGTATTGCTTGTTGTTTTTCTTGCCCCAGCCCCAGTAACTGTCTTCCCTTTGCGCCGTATAACCCATCGGGAGCCGCTTGTTGAACTCCTCGATCTCCCTCTCCAGTATTTTCTGTCCCTGCGTGTTGGAGCCGATATAATCGTATTGCAGTACCAGACGGTATTGCTGGTTTTCCTTGCCTACCTCCTGCGGCGCCTGCCCCCGGGCAATATCGGCCACTTCGTTCAGTTTATAGTAGCGATCGCCTACGTGACGCCCCAGATGCTGTAATACCCAGATATCATATTCCCTTGCCTGCCTGCCGGAGAGGATGATATCTTCGTTTTCCCCGTCCATCACCACGGAGCCGATCCACATATTCCTCGCAAAGACCGGCTGGAGTGAGGAGAACAGTTCGCCGGGTAAAATATCCCGCGCTGCAAGTTGTTCTTTTTTCAGGTCGAATAAGAACTCATGATAATCGTCCTTATACCACGAAAAATTGGAGTTGACGATCACTTCCCGGATGCGGCGATAGGTAAGTAACCGTTGCTTCAGGCTGTCCGTCCATGCCGACAACTCATCGTAGTTATATCCATAGAGCTTTACCCTGTATTGTCCGGCCATATCCCGGACCTCGTTGCTGAACCCCTGGTCCTGCAACCCGTACACGCCCCAGCTGCCGCCGCCCAACTCCAGGGCTTTACTGATCACATTGCTTTTCAACTGGTAGGGAAAGCCGCTCTGCTCGGCTTCCTTCCGGAAAAAGACATTGATTGAGGCGCGTCGCGCGTTGGGGATGCTGGTCTGGAACTGGCGTATCTCAGAAAAGCCGCTCAGGTAACGTTCCATCTTGACAACCAGGTCGTTCATCTGTGAAAGAGTGGTGCCGTTGGGCATTGAAGCGGTGATGGTGAGCACCAGTTCCTCACTGCGGGTGAAGTAACTTCCCTGGTAGACTTTCTCCACGAACAGCCGCAGTGTGCCTCCCAATGCCTTGGCTACCAACGGTTTGATTTTCTCCTTGTAGGTGGCGCTCCCCAATATTTCATTATACTTCAAAGCGAAGGGGGTCTTCTTTTCTATCTTGTCCGGCAACATGAAAACCGGAAACCCGAATAACAGGACGATGGAAGTGAAGGCGATCCATTTCCTGCGGGACAACAGCAGGATCATTTTTTCATAGAGGCGTGTGAGCCGGATGGCGATCCGACCACGGGAAAGATAGCGATGGCGAAAAGCGGCAAGACGGCCGGAACGGCCAAAAAGGCGGAATCGGGAAAGGAGGCGGAATCGGGGCGCTCTCCTCTTCCTGTGCCGCTTTGTAAGCCCTATCCGCTCGACTAAGGCCGGGACGAACAACAGCGCCACGAACAACGATACCATCAGGTTGATCATCACCACCGCCGCGAAATCCTGCAGGTTAAGCCGTATCCGTTCATCCAGCAGAAAGATCATGGACAATGCGCCGATGGTGGTGACCGTAGCGGTCAGGATAGGCATAAAGGCATTTCTGTCCCCCTTGTGCATAATATGGTCGGTCATGATGATGGCATTGTCGATGATCAGGCTCAACGAGATGGTGATGCCGGCCAGGGAAAACAACTGTATCTCCAGTTTGAGCAGATAGTAGAAGATGACGGCGATAGCCAGGTCGACAAAAAGACTGGCGGTGATCAGGAAGAGGTAACGCCCGTTGCGGGTGATCAGCAGCACGAAAAGGGTGAGGATCAACACGGTGAGCCCGCTGCGGAGATAGATCTTGTTCAGTTCGGCCTGGATATAGTCGGTGGCATCGTAGCTGGCGTGTATCTGGTAACCGGCCGGGAGCGATGCTTCCAACTCCCGCATCGTCCTTTTCACCTGCTCGTTCAGACGCAACTGGTTGGCCGACTCTTCCGCCGTGAGGTTGAGGTAAACGGAGTTGAGCCCGTTGATCCGGTAATAGCCCGACGGTTCCCTTTCGGCATGATGCACCCTCACCAACTGGTCCAGGCGGATAAGGGCGCCATCCCTGTTCGCCACGTGGATGACGGTGGGGTCGAACCGGTTCTCCTCGGCTGTGGATGCCAGTGTGACGCGGATCCATGACGGGGCACTACCCTCTGTTTTTGTCTCCGCCATCCCCAGGAAATCGGTGGAGTAATACTGAGATACGGCTTGCATGATATCCGTCACGGTCACGCCGGCAGATTCCAGTTGCAGGTAGTCATATTCCAGTTGCCATTCCATGGGACTGGCACCGGTCACGTCGATCTTGTACAATCCCTTGATATCGCTCAGTGCCGTCTTGATCACGTTCTCCGTATAGCGCTGAATAACGATGGGGGTAGCTGCCGAATTAATAGTGTAGGTCATGAAGGGACGGGCGGCATTGTCATCAGGACGGTTCACGGAGATATACGGATAGGTTACTTCCCGGGGGAGTTCCGGCCATGTCTGGCGGATGATGGTGGATACTTCGAAGCGGGCCACGTCGATGGGCGTGTGTTTGTCGAGTTCGAGGGTGATGCTTCCCCAGCCATTCCCGGAGGTAGAGTACATATTCCTGATCCCCTTGATTCTGGCCAGCATCGACTCCAGCCGGGAAGTGGCCTCCATCTCCACCACGCGGGAAGAATTCTGTGGCATATTGAAACGTACCGTAATGCCCGGCAGGGTACGCGAGGGCGACAGTTTTACGGGCAGGAGCGGGACAAGGGCCACTCCCACGATTGCCAGGCAGACAAACGCGATGATGACCGTGAAGGAGGATATATGTTTTTTTTCAGTACCAGTCATTCCGCATCCCTAATTCAATATCCGTTATCATTTGCCTGTCAGGCTCCAATCGAATGTGTCGGCGATAGGCGTCCGTTTCTCAAAGTCGAACAGTGTGAGCTTGCGTATCTTGAAATAGCTCTGCCAGTAATTCTTCAGGGCGGAGATATAGTTCCGCTGCGCTTCCTGGCGTCGGTTGGTGGAAAGTGTGAGGCTGTTGATGTCGGCTTTCCCGATGATGAACCGTTCACGTGTCTGCTCATAAGCGAGCTTGGCCAGGTCCATCGCCTCCTCGGCGCTGCGGATAAGGTGCTGCTGTATGGTAAAGTCGCCCACGGTCATGATCACATCTTCCTCGAGCCGTATCTCATTCTCCTGGGCGGTGAGGCGGGTGATGTTGAGGTTGCTTTTGGCCATGTTGTAGCGCCCTTTCCTCACACCCCAGTCCACCAACGGGATCGATAGTGTGAGAGAGACTATATCCTGTTGCAGCGGATTCCGGTACGCATTTCTGAAGGACTCCGCCACCTGGTTGAATCCCACGCTCGCGGACAGTCCCGCGTTGAACCACGACTCTATTTTTGCCTTTTCCACGGTCTGTTCCGATTGCAGGATCTGCTGTTCGGAATCCAGGTATTGCGGGTTGTTTTCTTTGGCCAGCGTCAACGCCTCATCCTCGGTGATGATCACCTCGCTGGGGTATCCGGGCAGTTTGAGGGTGATACGCGTGTCTTTCTCCAGGTTGAGGTATGCGGCCAAGGCGAACATGGTTCTTTTGAGGTTGATCTCCGCATTTTGCAGGCTGTTCTGTGCGTTTACCCTGTCTAATTTCAGGGTAAGCAGGTCGGCCTGTCCAATTGAGGCGATCTTGTGCTTTTGCTCACCGATGCGGTAGAGCGTGTCGGAACTGGCGAGGTTTTCCATGGCCAGTTCGTATTCGGCTTGTGCCATGGCCAGATCGAAGAAATAACCCGTGGCCGTTTCGGCTGTCTGCTCCAGTTGATGGATCAATTGTTTCTGTGCTTTCTCGTATTTCACGGGAGCGATTCTCTTTTCCCATTTGAAAGGGTTGTATCCGATCAGGTTCTGTCGGTAGCCGACGCGGATGGGGACGCTGGAGAACTGGCTGTAGGTTTGTTCACCCAGGTTACGGATATGTCCCAGTTCCGAGTCGATGAAGAAAGTACCGCCGGTGATGTCCAGGTTTTGCTGTGCCGCCAGGTTGCCGTAGCTGTAAAGTGATTGTTGGCGGCGGTAAATATCGATATTCTGTTCGGAGTCGTACCGGCGAGTGTAGTCTCTGTTATAGCTGACGGGAGTCAGGTAGAGGGAGAGCGATGGCAGCCGGTCCGCCTTGAATGAACGGTATTCCCAATGGCTGGCCATGTAGCTGTTCTTCGCCCGGAATGCCGACAGCGAACTGTCGTTTGCCAACCGCACCGTTGTCTGCAGGTCTAACTCGATATGCGTCTGCTGGGCGAGAACGAGGTGCGGGAGAAAAATCCCCACAACCAGTATGATATATGTCAGGGCAGAAGGTCTCATGTTTTTTAAATTACCAATTACCAATTACTAATTACCAATTACTAATTACTAATTACTAATTACTAATAATCAATTCTTCACTCTTCATTCTTCATTCTTCACTCTTCATTCTTCATTCTTCACTCTTCACTTTTCATTCTTCACTCTTCATTCTTCACTTTTCATTCTTCATTCTTCATTCTTTACTCTTCATTTTTCATTCTTCACTCTTCATTTTTCATTCTTCACTCTTCATTCTTCATTTTTCATTCTTCATTCTTCACTCTTTCCTATAGATAGCCCAATAAAGCAAGGGGATCAGGAATATACTTACAACAGTCCCGATGGTCATTGCGCTGATCATGGCTATGGCAAGGGGTTTCTGTAATTCCGAACCGATATCGAAAGTGAACAGGATTGGGATCATGGAGAAGAGAGATGTGAGCGATGTCATGATGATTGCCCTGAGCCTCCTTACCCCGCCGGTATGGATGGCTTCCATGAGTGGCATTCCCCCTTTCCGCAACTCATTGATCAGGTCTATTTTCAGGATGGAGTCGTTAAGGATAATGCCGACTGTCACCACGATACCGATGGCGCTCATCAGGTTCAGAGAATGTCCTGTCAGCCAGAGCACAACCAAAGCGAAAGCGATATCGATGGGAATTTCGGCCAATACGATCAGCGGTTGCAGGAAATTCTCGAACTGGGAAGCCAGAATGAAATACATCAACAGGATAGATATCAGCAGGATGATCACCAGTTCTTTGAGCATTTGCCGGTTGGCGAAGAAATTCCCGGAGAAGATGACATCCCACGAACCCTCCTGCCGCACGGTTTCCGCGGCTTTTTCCATCAGCTTCCCGGGCTGATCGGTATGGTGATAATAGAGGGGGATGTATTCGCCGTTCTTTCCGGCAATGATGGTCTTTATATCCTCTCCTGGGGTCAGGCTGACTAATGCAGCCAAGGGTACACGGATAGGTTGCGACCTGTCGGCCGGATAACCATATAACAATGTCTGTTGCAGGACATCCTGAATGGATTGTTGTTTGCCTGCAATGGAGATGGGGAGGTACTGCTGGAATGAGCGTAACACCGCCACTTGGTTGTCCCTGAACGCCGTTTTTAATGTCTTTGACACCTCCTGTTGTGAAACGCCGTAGAGCAGGAGCTTCTCCCGGTCGGTGGTGATCACGAACTGGTGTTCGAACGGCACGTTTTCGGCCTGTTCACCCGTGGTGGTCTCCAGAATGGCTTCCATTTGCCGGATGGCGGCCGGTTCGGGGATATCTTCCCTGTTCTTGGGATAGAGTTGCACGATCATCTCGGCTTCGCCCGTATCGAATATCTTCTCGAATATGTTCTCCGGAGGGGAAAAGGTGATTACCGCCTCAGGGTAATGATGGCGCACCCAATCCGATATTTGGGTTTCGAGTGATGCGATTCCCGAGGGTTTGTCGCTCTTCAGATACAACTGGGCCTCGGTAGCGGTCAAGTCGTTGTCCTTGTCCAACAAGTACTGCCGTTGTCCTACGTAGGCAGCGCTCTCCACCGCATGTGCTTTCGTTGTCTGAAGCAGTTCCGATATACGGCGCGCATTCTCATCCACATGGATGTTTTCGTTCCATTCCACTGTGACGATACTTTCCACATAGCTGATCTCGGGCATGCTCGTCTTGGGCATTGCCTGAAAAAGAAGCGCGCAGAGCGGAATGGCGATCACCAGTAAGACAATAAAGAACATCTTGTGTTTGAAGACATAATGGATCCCTTTGTCGTAAGCGGGAAAAAGTACCCCGTCGATTTTCTTTTGCGCGGCAGCAAAGAACCCTTTCTCATTTTTCTTGGCGAGTTTTTTCCCGTAAGCAATTTTATAGAGTACCGGCAGCATAATGATCCCGGTGAGATAGGATACCAGCATGCCCATGGTTACCGCAAATGCCTCAGCGGTAAAGAGGGCACCGGCAATTCCGCTCATAAAGACAAGCGGTACGAAAACGGAGATGGTGGTCAGCGTGGAGCTGAAGATGGGCATGATCACCTCCTTGGTCCCTTTCTCGCAGGCTTCTTCCAGCGGGTATCCCAGTTTCCTGTATTGGGTGATGACATCGGTCACCACGATGGAGCTGTCTATCATGTTCCCCAATGCGAGGATCAATCCCGCGAGGGTGATGATATTCATCGACTGGCGGAAGAGGAAGAAAAAGATAAAAGTAGTGATCAGCGCGGTGGTCATACTGATGCCGATGATCAGGGGTGATTTTCCATCGCCCAGGAACAGCAAGGCGACGATGAACACCAGTATAAAGCCGCGTATGAGGTTCTCCTGGAGGTTGGAGATGGTGTATTCGAGCAGTTCCGTCTGGTTCCTGTTCACGGTGAATTCCACGTCGGAGTAACTTCGTTCCAGGTTGTGGAGCGTTTTGTCCAGCGATTTACGGAGATTCTTCATGGTTTCATCCGCCTGCTTGATCACGCCTATGGTGACAGCCCTTTTCCCGTTGATGAGCGACATCCCTGACTCCGGTTGCCGCGCGACCTCAATCCGCGCCAAGTCTTTCAGTTGGAAGAGACGTCCCTCCTTCCCTATGTAGATATTCCGTAGATCTTCAGGGGTGCGCAGCAGTGAGGAGAATTTGATATTATATTCATAATAGCCGTCGCGCACGATCATGCTTCCCGGTTCGATGTTATTGGCAGAGAGCGCGCTCTCTATATCGCTCAGGGTGATCGATGCCGATTCCAGCAAGGCGGGATCAGGTGTGATTTGGAGATGTTTGTACATTAGCCCCGTCATGTCGGCCATCGCTACTTCGGGCAGTTGCTCGATACGGCGTTTGACCACGTTGTCGGCAAATTCCGACAGTTCGAGGAATTGCTGTTCGTCGGTGCCGGCGTAGGGGATATCGTTTTTCAGGGTGAGGTTCAGGTAGAATACGGGCAGGTCGGTCGCGCTGGCCTTGATCACCCTTGGGCGGCGGAAATCGCGCGGCAGGTTGTTCATGGCGGCATCGATCTTCTCGTTCACTTCGATAAATGCCAGGTCGGTATCGGTACCGTAATCGAATTTCAGCCGGATAATGGCCGATCCGTCGCGTGTCTCGCTCTGGATATCCCTCAGTTTTCCCACCTGCATCAACTGCCTTCGCACAGGTTTCACCACCGTGTTCTCCAGTTCGCGCGCCGAGGTGTTCTCACCCGACACCTGTACGGTAATCTCCGGAATGGCAATATCGGGCAGCAGCGACACGGGCAGAGTGTTATAAGTGATAATCCCGAGAATCACACATGCCAGGAACAGCATTAATACCGATACGGGCCGTTGCAGTATAGCTTTTATCATTGTTAATCGATTTGCTGATTTGCTGGTTTATTGATTGGCTGATTTCAGCGTTATCGTCGCATCTCTTAAATCATCAGATTAATCATCCGTGGCGTTTGAGTCTCCTGTAGTATCCCGGGAATCGCCACTCCTTTGTATCTCATCGATCACGGTGACGGGTGACTCATGTGCCAGGTTGATATTGCCGCTGGTGATGATCCGGTCGCCCTCCTTGAGTGTTTCGCCCGTGATAGTATAGGAGGAGGCATTTTCCAGTCCGGTCTGGACGTAATTCCAGAGGGCTTTTCCGTCCTGCAGCGTAAAGACCACCTGCTTGCCTGTGCGCAGGACAACCGCGCTTTTGGGTACGACCCATTGCTTGCCTAATGAACGGAAGATGCTGACCCGCACGTTCATCCCCTCCACCATGCGTTCATGGTATCCTACCGATGCTTTCACCTGTACCATCCCGTTCTTGTCCACCCAGGGGTTGATCTCCGAGACGCGCCCCTCTATTTCCACGCCGGGCATGGAGAAGGGTGTGACTTTTATCTTGTCGCCTGTGCGAATCATCACCAGTTCGTTTTCCATCACGGTGAAGGTCGCTTCCAGGCTGCGTGTGTCGATGATATTGCAGAAGATCGCGGAAGGGGAGGAGAGAGTATTGGGTTTGGCGAAGAGGTTGGCGATCACTCCGCTGATGGGGGCGGTCAGCGTGGCCTGTTCCAGGTTATATACCGCCATGTCGTATTGAGTTTGTGCCGTGTTGTAACCGCTCTTTACCCGGGCCAATTCTTCCACTTCCTTGGGCACGGCTTGCGGGTTATCGAGCCTGTATCCCTGTCCGATCAGCACGTCCTGGTATTCGAGTTTGCTCCTGTCGAGCGCATCTTTGGTCTGGTTCAAGGCGTTGGTGAGGGAGTAGGTGTGCAGTATGGCGATGGGTTGTCCTTTTTCCACGCGGGAGCCGTTTCTGACATATATGGCGGCGATCACTTCAGCGGTGAGGAATTTCAGTTCCGCCACATTTTGCGCCGATATCTTGCCATTACTGACCAGTTCATGTTCAAAATCGACCGCGGTGAGGGTCATGGTGGTTACTTCGGCCGGCCGGTCCGGAAGTAGTTGCTGGACATTGTTTTCGCTATTTTTGTCCTTGTCAGCTTTGCATGCGGCAAACAAGGAAATGGAGAGTGTCAGGATAAAAATATGGTTGTGCTTCATTATTGCAAAATATTGGTGAATAAATTTATTCCGGACAAAATAATATGTTTTTTTTGAATGATAGCTCTTTAATGTCATTTTTTACTTTACAAGTCAAAACTTACCAGGGACACATCATGGTCGGGATCCCGCATTAACGCGTATCCTTTTTTATCATTATCTTCAATCACAAACGAGATGATTCCCCTTTCAAAAGAAAACAATTTCACAGGATCTCCATACCAATCAAATGCCGCAATTTGATGATACTCATTTTCACCGCGCCTGTCACTATAAATTGTATATATATATTTATCGGTACAGGCAATACTGGTGATTCCGTGGATGGAATTCGGGTCTACTTGCACAAATGGATACATGGTGTCTTTTCTTTTCGGGGGAATATAAACCGGTTCAAAAAAGCGTTTTGTCTGCAGAAGTGTGATCCTGTCCGAACAGTCAAAAATTTCGAGAATACATCCACCCTGAGTTGCGTGTGCGAATTTTTTTCCATCGGTTTTGGTGGCAAATCTCCCCAAATTAGCAAAATAAGCATGTTCAACTCTCACAAACTCCTCCGGTTCATTTAATTTGGGATATTGGTTGTAAGTACTGATTGTGTCATCAATATTTGTCTTTATAAAGCGATACGAGGTGTCGTATGAGTTATTATATGCGGATAGAAATTCATTGTTTCCTAAAGAAAAGAACATCTCGCTTCTGACATTGCGTATTTCGGGAGGAAGCATATAGTCTTTTGTGTTTACGGCTATTTCATTTTCGGTATAATAGAGGGAATATTCCGTCAGTTTGAATTGTCGCGTATCATAGAAAAAAACTTTATTTTGGTTTCGATCTGTTGAAAAGCCAGAAACCGGCAGTATTATTTCTCCCGGCCCTTGTCCTATCTGTCCGAAACTTCTGACATGATCTCCACTTTTTTTAGAGAATAAATGAAACGGATGCTCATTGATATCCGTTTTACCGGAGCATATTATAAATGTATCGATAAAGTTTATCAGACCTGTGTCGAAAATAAAAGAATCGTTCAATCGTTTGGTTACTACTTCTTGTGTCTCAGGGAAGACGGGAGGGAAATACGCGTCTGTCGAGTCATCTTGATTTTTGCATTGTAAGAAAAACAAAATGAATAAGACACATAAGATATAGTTATAGTTCATTTTCATACATTCTTTCTTAAAATATAAGACATATAAAATCAAGCCTATTCTCATAAATTTTTAGAAACTGTTTTGAATTTTACGAGTAATTATTTTACGCTTATTTTTCCACTCTTTCATATTGTTTTTAGCCATTTTTTGCGCCTTTGAACTTTCATTTCTTTTAAGTGGCCCGCCACATTTCAATAAATGAAAATCCAAATCCATCAAAAAATGGCTAAAAAACAATGGATGAAAAAATTCAAAACAACTTCTTATTCTCGAAAAAACAGGCTTAAATTTCAGTAAAAACACATTTCAAAGATACAATTTATCTACAGTCTTCAACAGGAGTCCCACAAACCCCACATTTACCTTTCACCGAATAAGTGTCGCCTTGACTTTGACTCTGATGTAAAGCCCCACATGCGCAACATCTATAAAAGCAATAAGATGATGATGATCCTGTGCAAGTCCCTCTTATCTCATTGGCATTACTCTCTGCCAGTGCCTCCACATTACTTAGAGCCAGTTCTGAAAGACCGGCATTGTTTCCCATATTCACGTTCACTCCGTAAGCTGCGGCTATTAAGAGTGTAAGGGTAAATACCCCCCATCCCATAATAATTTTTTTCTTCATACTCCAATGAATTAAAATGTTTTATGCATTATTGCAACTGTAAATGTAGCTGAAAACTTGGTTTTGACCAAATTTCTTAACTCACTTATAACTCATTTTTATTAAGGTGCTGAGAAAGAGTGTGTATTGTTTCACACCTTTCAACTCTCTTGTGCAAATAAACAGAAAAAAGAATGATTTCCCAACAATTGATTTGTTAAGATTCTGTTCGAATTCTGTTTTCACAGGGGAGCGGGAATCCTATTGTCCACGTTTCTTTTCCTTGTATCATTTTTTATTGCAATTATAAATCACAATGCTGCAAATTTATGAATAAATCGTAAATGAAAAATTGTTCCGTAAAATATTAATCTTAAAAAATGAAAAATACTATTCTTATTGTTGTCTGGATATGAGCCGCCACTTTAATTGTAATCCATTGAATGGTTTAATTTTGTCGTAGTTTTCCGTAAAACAGGTAATTGTTGTCGTTTTCATCGATGGATTCCAGTAAATCTGTTAACTTCTTCCGGTCTTTTTCTATAAGTGTTTTACTCTTATCCAGGTGTTTTGTCAAGTGTTCGGCCAATTCACCGGGATCGACGTTCCACACGTAGTATCCGTTATGGAATGAAGGCCATCCTTCGACGGGTAAGCCTGCCAAGAAATCGTTGTAGAGCTTATAAAACCCACCTTTGAGTGTTTTTTTGTCCACAATGAAATTAGAGGGGTGTTCAGTAATAGTAATGTTATCAGACAATTTCTTCTCGACAGTTACATCGCCAATAAAATGGCGGGGTAGTTCCTGATAGGAGTGTATTTTCCACGCCCTGTCCTTGAAATCAAGGGTAAACTTTGGGTCGAGGCTGTTTCCTACCATATTATAGTGGTAGAGGCTGTCGGGGCGTTGTTCGAAAAAGGTGAACAGGGAACAGTCGAATTCACGTGTGTTTTTATTTGAAAGTACTTCGTTGCTGAAGTCGGGCTGTACTGCCAGATGTCCGGCCGGAATAGAGTCAATCATATTTCCGTTGAAATCCTGTGTCCATGCTACTACGGGACTACCGGCAAAGGGGAGCAGGAAGACCGATAGAGTCGATTCTTTGTTGTTAACGCAGAATTTTCCTTTGGGAGCCGTGTACTTCAGGGGAATAGGTTCCAGGGCATTGCCCTGCAGGTCAAAGCGTAACAATTGATTACTTTGCCACGGTAGAATAAAGATTTGTGCGGTTTCTTCATCCAACCAGTCGTCATACACGTTCAGGTATTCATGGGGGCCCTGTCCGTAAGAGCCGATCGTAGTGATAAATTCACCCTTTGTATTGAATAGTTTATAAGGGTTCTGGCGATTATTCCGGATTAAGACATGTTTGTCGGTGACAATGGAAGAAGAATTTCCCACAAGCGCTTCATTCCGGTTATCGAGCCGTATCATCTGAAGATCTTCCACAAGATAACTTAACGGTATCTCCACGGTGTCTTTTAGTTTAGTCAGGTCGCAGGCGATCAGCTCTGAATTATGAACCATCACTTTTTCGGCTACTACATCCAATTCGGCTACTACGTCCAACTGGTCGAATGCGGAGTTCCTTGTGCTTTTGCCACAGGAGAATAGACAGAACAGGGGGATAAAAAACATTCCCGGAAAATGAAAAAATAATTTGTGTTTCATATTTATCTGTTTTTTAATAGTGATAGATAGGTGCAAAGTTAGGTTTGATACAAGGTATATGCAAATAATCAGGTGGACAGAAAATAAAACTTTGTGATCCGTAAGACTTTTATTTTTAAGTGTTTATGTTTTTTATTCCATAAATAGAGGCGGACAATAATCTCTCTGAATCATTTTTTTACGATTTTGTCGTAAAAAATGTCTGTCAAGAAAAGTGGTGACCAGTCATTGCATCTGTTGTAAAACAGTATCCAAATTCAGGCTATTATCAGCGATTTGGAATTTCTCGGTTTTGATGCGGTATTTCCGTTTTGTGACGGCTGCCTTGGAAACGCAGTAGATATCTGCCAGGTCCTGCATATTCACATTGATTTTCAATAGGCAGCAAAAACGCACATCGTCGTCCGACAGGGTGGGGGCGTGTTGTTTCAATTTGTCCAGAAATTCGGGATATGCATCCCGGATACCGTTTATCAGTTCCTGCCAGTCGTGGGGGGTGATCTTTATTTTTTGCTGTTCGTGATGGTTGTGTTCTTCCCGGTTCCATGAAGGTAGTTTGTGGAAAAAACTGATCTTTTTGAACAGTGATTCCCTGAGTATCGCTTCTTTTTCACGTAAAACACTTATTTCTTGTTGTTGTTTGAGTAATAAGTTTTCATGTTGTAGCCGGATCATTCGGTTTTCATGCGCCGTTTTTTCATTTTTCCGTCTATTGTTTACACGAATAAAATAGAGGACGATCAACATAAGAAGAAGGAGAAAGGCACTCATCAACAGATAAAACTGATGTTCCCTTTGTTTGATCTTTAGCCGGTTGTTTTCATTCTCCAATTTCTCCTTTTCATATTTCTGCTGCATATCAGCGGAATGGATCCCGGATAAAAATGAGTTGAAGATCCTTTCGCTGTTTTTTGAAAGGTTCAACGCGTCGGCATAGCGGCCCTGTTTTGCTTCTGATTTACTTAAAAAGGCATAGGCAAGATCCGCCACATACTGGTTGTCTCCTTTGATGGATAGCTGTGCGTAGTGCCGCGCGGAGTCGTGCATATCCAGCTTGTCGAACAGGAGTGCCCTGTACAGGTTGACGGCAGGCACCTCCTGCCGGTTCCGTTTGACCTGCTGCGATTTATTCTTATAGTGTAACGCATCCTCTATCCGGTTGTCTGACTCGTAAACTCCCGAGACAATATTGAGGATACTGGCTTCCATATCCCGATCCTCTCTCTCCCTTATCAGGTCGAGTACCTGCCTATAGGTTTCCAGGGACTGTCCGGTATTCTTATTGTATTTATAAGCCTCCGCAAGGCTTAACAAGGAGTGGATAACAGAGAGGGAATCGTTCGCGGCGCGGGCATATTGCAACCCCTCTGTCTGGGTTTTTACCGCTGCCTCTGCATCTCCAAGGTAGAGGCAGGAATAACCGGCCGCTCGTTTATAACCGGCTTTCCTGTCGTTATCGTTTCCGGCCGGAATGGATTTTACTGCTTTATCGAAGTAGAGAACGGCCGAGTCGTGCCTGGCATTGCGGTAGTGGTATAGTCCGTTATAATACAGGGCTTGGTGCAAACCTGCGGAATCATTATGATTCAAATAATATTGTGTGGTGGCATGGATGATAGAGTCGGAACTGAGTTTATTGCCAGACCGCAGCATACTTTTTATGAGAATCAGGTCATATTCGGCTTGTTCGGCTGTGCTCAACCGCTTCACATTCTTTATTTCCTCCAGTTTCATCAATGCCTGTGAAGGGATGGAGTCGGATAAACGGGCTGCTTCACTCAACACTTCGGTGTGATGTTTTCTATTCCGGCAGGCCGTGAATAGCAGGCAGAGCGGTATAATGAGAAGGAGGAGTCGTTTCATAGGTGAAATCTGGCAAGCCGCAGATGACAGGCAAACAAAACTGGTCGATGGAAAGGTAAATTCCACGTTTCACTCAACTAAAAGCAGAGGATTGTCATCTTTAAATCTTTTTGACCTGCAATAATATTTTTTATTTTTCTCTAAGTCAAAATATTGGGTCATCTCAATGTGATTTTTCTTTAACAACCATTTCTTTTGAGAAAGACGCATATTGGTGATCTCGTACTCCTTCTTAAAAATATCCATAGCAATAGAGTCATTATCCTGGGAGGCTTGAAGGGATTTGAAAGACCGGCATTGCTTTTCATACCTCTGTTCACTCCATAGCCTGTGGTTGCAAGGAGCGCAATGGGAAATATGGCTGATAAAATTTTTTTCTTCATATTCACGAATATAAAAGATTTTATGCGTTATTGCAACTGTAAATGTAGCTGAAAACTTGGTTTTGACCAAGTTTTTTAACTCACTTTTAATTCACTTACGACCACAGGGAAGGTTGATAATAATATAAAAATACTTTGTATTCATGAGTCCCGCAGATTTTATGATTGAATAATTTTGCCTTTTTTGCGCCTTTGAACTTTCATTTCGTTTAAGTAGCCCGCCACATTTCAATCAATGAAAAACCAAATCCATCAAAAAATTTCTAAAAAACAATGGATGAAAAAATTCAAAACAGCTTCTTAAATCTTGGAACTTAATTAAGGTAGTACATCACTAAGAAAGGATTTCCGTCTTCCCTGATTGTCTTGAATCTTTTTCTCAAATGATCAACTTGGAGCGGATATTTTTCTTCAAAGTTGTTGTATGGGTCTTTTCCATCCCAAAATCTCTTAATCTCGGCCGCATCAATTATGGTATAAATAGTCTTTTCATCGAAACCAATGATATTCCCAAAGGAGAAAAAATAGGCTCTATATGATTTCGTATGGGTAAATTAGTTTTTCTACTTTTGCAAAATGGATTCATTACAATTATTTACATTAG
>NZ_RDSD01000085.1 GCF_003712195.1 Proteiniphilum sp. X52
TCGTATTTGAGGCTCCGCCAGAACCTCTCGATGAAGATATTGTCGATTGCGCGGCCCTTGCCGTCCATGCTGAACCTCAAACCGGAAAACCCTTCGAAAGGCTCTGAGAACTCCGGACTGGTGAACTGGCTCCCTTGGTCCGTGTTCAATATCTCCGGCGCGCCATGACGCTCTATCGCCTCCTCAAGGCACTCCCGGCACCAACGGGTGGTCATCGTGCTGGAAAGCGACCATCCCACGATATGACGGCTGTAAACGTCCATGATGGCAACCAGGTACATGTGGCAACCCGCCAACGGGACATAGGTGATGTCCATCGCCCAAACCCGGTTGACACGATCCACCCTCAGCCCCCTGGGCAGGTAGGCGTGGGCGGTGTGCCCTTCGCCTTTGTGCGGCTTGCCGGTGTTCGGACGGGGGCCCATGCC
>NZ_RDSD01000024.1 GCF_003712195.1 Proteiniphilum sp. X52
ACATCTGCAACAATATAAGAGTCCGTATACATATAATAGGTATTTGGATTTCTTTCTACAGTAACAGAATTGTTTTGCTCGGAAACAATACGGATATCCGAAGAGACATTCCATGAGACGGGTATATTATTAGGTAGATTGATAGTGTATGTATAAGTTTCTTGACCACAAATATTTCGGGGGCCGGAGAGGGCAGGTCGTTTAATATAATACTTTCTATTTGACCATGTGTATGGGCAATCGTTATATGCATGGATATATAGAGGCCAAGCCCCCCATTTCGATTTATATAACCCATTAGAAAGTCTTACGGCTGAATGATCACAATTATCACTCCATCCATAAACTGTCCATGTCCAACAAGACCCATACCACACCTTACTTGCTAAACTTTCATTGCTTACTTGTATGTAACTGCCATCATCCCAATATTTTGATATATTTTGGGGAAGCGGAGGAATACTGTTGGAATTATATGGATTGAAAGAGTTATAATCACTATCGAGAAAGGCATTAACCCAAACATTGTTTCCACCTTCCGAAATATTCCAGGCAAAAGAGTGACAATTATATTCCCGGGTGGCAGCACCAACCCTTTGAACGGAATCTGTCAGATTGTGGTCGGCTAACCAGCCCGCAGCTTGTGCTTCAAACAAAGCAACATCACCGGCAGAAAGAGTGTGTGCTTCTACAACAGTTCCATTGGGAGTATATACTTGGGATAGCGACAAATTACAAATGCTCCCTAAAAATAGGGAGCATAAAATTATCTTCTTCATGGTGTTGTCGAATTTTACTTATTGCAATGATTTGAAATAATCTGCATTAAAAAATCATTAAAATCTTTATCATTATAAATACCATATTCAAACTCATGTTGGCTACAATAATCGGAAATAGACTGTAATATTTCTTTTTCTCCTTCTATTGACAGCAGTTGAGTAATCAGTTGTAAGCCTGTTTGTCTTGCCATCATCGGATTACTGTATTTAACATCAAACTTGATTTTCTGCTTTTTCATGGACAAACATAAAAGTTCTTTTCGTTGCTTGGAGTTTAACTGCAGCAAAAAGTCTTTTTGACTCATCAGATACTCGACACAAGCTATTCTAATGGCTTCGTTGTCTGACATAGATGAATAATCCGTCTGATATGTGTTGCCGTGAGCTATATAATAATCAATGTAGCTATCAAAACCGGAAAACTCATTTTTCAGAATTTCATATTCATTATTAGCTATAATAAAATTTTCTGTTTCTTTTGGAATATTAAACAGCTCCTGATGCTTAAATTCAGAGATATTAATATTTTGTCGTTGACATGCTATCATGCCAAGCAACATACTACAAGTTATCAGTATCTGTATCTGTTTCATTTTAATTCTTGTTTTGCTTGATCCATAATAAACTGAGCCTTTGCAATCGTATTGTTTTCCTTCAAGTGGAGAATTCTTTGAAATTCTTTATATTTCAAAGAGGTTGAATTTAATTTATCCATTGTTCTTAAACTTAATTTCACAGTAGGCATCACACTATACATTGAATACACTATGCTTTTTTATCGTATTTGTTAACCGCTTCTTCCAAAAGGCTCTTTAACATCTTATTATCTAATTGCTCAATCATTGACTTATGAGATAATAGAAGTTCCACACATAGTATATTGAAAGCATATTCTCCTTTTTGTAAATCACTCCAATTTTTTTGAACATTTAATGGTTCCAGCATCTTATAATGGTTCACTAAACCATAGGCTGATTTTTCTCGCTTGAATAATTCTTCAAAACCTTTGATGTTCAAAATAATCATTCCCTCCGGGTGTGTAATGATTATTGTAAACATGTCGGTTTCATATTGTTTGTTGCCCTTTTTCGCGCCTTTGAACTTTCATTTCTTTTAAGTAGCCCGCCACATTTCAATAAATGAAAATCCAAACCCATCAAAAAATGGCTAAAAAACAATGAATGAAAAAATTCAAAACAGCTTCTAAATAATTTTACTTATTCGAGCAAGAACAAAACTGTTCCGAAAAGCGTTTCAAAGGTAATCCTTTTAAACAGGTACCACTATGAACAAGAAAGTGATCGGAACCAATGCAGGCATTATATGGAACCTGCTGAATGACTACCAAAAGTGGGACATACCGAAGCTATCCAAGGCCTCCGGGTTATCGGAAAAAGAGGTCTATACCGCCATCGGATGGCTGGCGCGTGAAAACAAGATCGAGATCGATTCTTCAACTGATGATGGCAACGAGCTGTTTTATCTTGTAGTAGAATACTATTTCTAAGTTTTTAGCATTCAAAACAATGAAAGGAGGGTGACTCTCATCGCATTTGTGAAGCGCACCCTCTTTTGCATTCCTTTTGTCAGGAGAACCATTACATCGTCCCTTTTTCCCGGAGACGTTGCTGCCATTTCCAGGCCGAAGCCATGGTATCCTCAATGGTTTCAACTGCTTTCCAGTGCAGCACCTTATTGGCTTTATCGGGTTGAGCCCAGATCTGTTCAATATCACCTTCCCTTCGCCCGACAATTTTATAATTCAAAGGCTTCCCCGACACTTTTTCGAATACTTTGATCAGCTCCAGTACGGAAAGGCCGGTTCCGGTTCCCAGATTAAATATCTCCACCTTCTCATCCGACTTCTCTTCAAGCATCCGTTCAATAGCGATCACATGCGCTTTGGCCAGGTCTACCACGTTGATAAAGTCACGGATACAAGAACCATCGGGAGTATTATAATCGTCGCCGAATACGCTTAGTTGCTGGCGTATGCCGATCCCTGTCTGCGTGATATAAGGCACCAAGTTCTGCGGCACGCCTAACGGTAGTTCCCCGATCTCGGCCGACGGATGAGCGCCGATAGGATTAAAGTAACGAAGGATGATACTCTTGACAGGAGCGCCCGAATGTACAAAGTCGCGGATGATCTCTTCGTTGATCTGCTTGGTATTTCCGTAGGGTGATGCGGCCGGTTTGACAGGTGCATTCTCATCGATCGGATTTGTATCAGGCTCTCCGTAAACGGTACATGAAGAAGAGAACACGATGCCTTTCACATTATGCGGCGGCATCAGTTCCAACAGGTTAATCAACGACACTATGTTGTTGCGATAATACAACAACGGTTTTTCCACCGATTCCCCTACCGCCTTGCTGGCTGCAAAATGGATGATTCCGTCGAAGCTATATTTCCGGAACAATGCCTTCATCGACTCAAAGTCGGTGCAATCGAGTTTATCAAAAACAGGGCGTTTTCCGGTAATGCGGGTGATGCCTTCCAATACATCGGCATTGGAATTGGACAGATTATCAATAATCACCACTTCGTAGCCGGCCTGTTGCAGTTCGACCACGGTATGGGAACCGATGTATCCGGTTCCTCCTGTCACAAGAATTTTTTTTGCCATAATATTTTATCAAATTACAAATTACTAATTATCGATCTTTCCATACCTCCCAGTCTACCAATCACCTTATCTCCAAGTCTCGACTCCCAACTATTTTCATTTTTCATTCTTCACTCTTCACTCTTCACTCTTCATTCTTCACTCTTCACTCTTCATTCTTCATTCTTCACTCTTCACTCTTCATTCTTCACTTTTCACTCTTCAACAGTTCCTCCACTGCGCGTTTCAGTTGCATATCATCACCACTGAGCAGTGATTCCGGAGAATTATATACCTCCACATCAGGTTCCAGTTGATTGTTTTCCATCACGGTACCTTTGGTATCCACCACAGTCACCTGCGGGATACCGAATACCAGCGACGGATCGATCTGTGTCTCCCACCATACGGCGGTCATGGTTCCGGGAAGGGGCACCACGGCGGGACCGTCCGGGGAGATCACACTATTACGAAGCCAAAGGGGGGCTTCCTGGGCACGCAGCCAAAGCGCGGCCAGTAAAAGCAGGGAAGAAAGCAGGATTTTTCTCATTGAAATATTTATTGGATCATGGGCGGTCAGAGGGTATCATACCGTTTACAGCCGTTAATTTGCAAAATTACATAAAATTTATAAAACCTAAAACCCTAATAGGGTGAAACAGGCCCTGATTATCGAAAAGGGACAATCACATTGCGATATTCGTTTTTTTTAGTATTTTTGTTTAATATTGATCCGTGTTGCGCGCACAAACAGATATGGGATACAGTGTAAAAGCATATTATCGTAAAGAGGATCTTCCTCCGATGGAGGAAATCAATTTTTTCCACAGCCCCTCATCGTTCGATTGGTACGGCACCAGTCCCGCCTATACCCCTTTCATGCTTGTTGTTTTCGAGGATGAGGTGGCGGTAGCCGCCATGTTTGCCGTCATTGTACGGATCAATCGTTTCCTGAGAGGTAAACTGTTTAAAAGATGCGTCATCTCTCAACAGCCGGCTTTCTTCAAAAAAAAACTGCCTCAGATAGAGATATTCGACGCCCTTATTGCCCATTTGGTAAAAGAGGTACGTAACCGGGTTTTTTTCATCCGCTATGAAAATCTGGGCAACGCCATTTTCGGTTATAAGGGGTTTCGGGAAAACGGATTCTATTCGGTAAAATGGATCAATGTCCGGAACTCGCTCCAACGTAAAAGAAGAATCTGGGATCAGCTCTCGAAGAGCAGGAAGAACCAGGTCAACAGGGCCTTGAAAAAGGGGATCGGGATAGAGGAATTCACCTCTGAAGAGAAATTACCGGAGATGTACAAGCTGATCCGTGACACAAACAACAAAAAAATATCGCGCCGGCTCCCACCCTTCCAATATTTCAAGAATTTCTTCTGTCACTATATAAGGCGAGGCAAAGGAAAAATATTGCTTACCCGCTATCAGGGTAAAATTATCGGGGGCGCCATTTTGGGATTCGAGAAAAAAGAGACGGTCTATTGCCTTTACTATTGGGGCAAATCGAAACGGTACAAATTACTCTACCCCACCATTTTCACCATTTATCAGGCGATGCAAGTATCGGAAAACAAGGGTTTTCATTATTTCGATTTTATGGATGTGAGTTTTCTGAATAAAAATGCCGGCCGCTCCCGGTTCCTGCTCCAATTTGGCGGTAAACAGCGGGCCACGAGGCGCTGGTACCGGTTCAACTGGGGATTACTCAACTTTTTCGCAAACCGCATTTATGATTGAGACAAACGCGCCGAAGCCACTTCCCGATATTGCGATGTATCGGAAAATGGCTTTAATTTGCATTGTGGCTGTGTTATTATCAGCTGAATTTCAATGAACTGCTTTTATTTACTCTTTTGTTTACCTCGCCCGGATTACCGAAACAGGTTACGTCGGCTGAACCCGACACAGTGATATCGAGGCGGCCTGTGACACGGATACTACCGTTTGCGGCACCTGAAAAATCGGCATTACAATTATGCGCGTTGAGTTTGGAAGCAGAAACATCACATCCTCCACTCGCGGTCAGGGTAAGCTCGCCGGTCTTCCCCGTCAGTTCAATGTTACAACCGCCGCTGGCGGAAATCCGGGTCGTTTGTGCGGATATATCATACAATTCCACATCACTGCCACCGCTCACATCGGCTCTTACGACCTGCGCGGAAATAAAGCTGATCCCCGCATCACATCCGCCCGAAAACTCTCCTTTAAATTGCCTACACTCCAGCCTTAAATTTTCCAGATCGGTGCCCCCACTCAGTGCAAGCTCGAAATCGCCGGTTTTTAGGGGTGTTTCAAAACCGATATCCACACCACCCGATGCATCTATCTTTCCTAAATCCGTAACGGTGACATATGCCTTTTGGATTGTGTTTCGCCTGTTACCTAAGTCGCGAAGGGAGAATGTCCGGTTGTTTTTCTTATTATAGATATGCAGCGTGCCGTTTTTGACTTCCACAACGGCCCTGTCCGACACCTCTTCGCTCACTTCTATGGAAACCGACTGACGGTCGCCCTGGCGTACAATAACATCCCATCCTCCCGACGCATTGATGGCGGTAAATGGTGCCACCTGAGGGTTCTTTTTTATGACTCTGTTTTGCGCCGGAGCGCTGATAAATGCCACAGTGGCAAGGATAATAGTGAATAATGTCTTCATTGTCATCAGTGTTTAATTTATACTTTTATGGTAATTATTTTTTAATCCACCACTTTATTGTTAGACGTAATTTACGCTCATTTGGTTACATCATTCTTTATCTTTTTTCACTATTTTCTTTCTTTCATCCTGCCAGTAAATGAATAACTTTCTTCCTATAATTACCCCCTGAGAATTCAAATTTTTAAAATAAATTAAATCATTAATTAATAGATGTTTATATATCGAACCATTTACGTATGAAACCGACATGTTTAAAATAATCATTAAACACCCGAAGGGAATGATTATTTTGAACATCAAAGGTTCCATATACCGAAATAAAAAAATAAAATAATCATATGAAAAATTTAAACGGTTTCTAAATTCTAGTGCGGAAAATAATAGGGCAAATAATTTGATTTAAAGCGAGAAGAGAATCGGTAGGTAGTGTACGCGCCAAGAATACCCACGCCATTATCTATATTGGAATAGACCTGCACCGGTTCGGCAAAGGGGCCATAATCTTCGGCATTCAAGGCTTTATTGCCTGAAATGAGGTAATGGTACATATCCTTTGAAATCTCACCTATCTCTATGATATATTCCACTGTCACCTCTTCACGGGAACTGTTCCCGTCATTTATTTCCTCTCCATTGACATAAGTCGCGGACTCCAGAATATCAGACAATGAGAAATCGAAAAGGATATCTTTCCCGTCCACAAACAGATCCGAAAAAAGGTTATCCGTCCTGTCCGACTCTTCCTCATCACCGAAAATACCCTCAAAGATATTACCGGTATCCGTAATATTGTTCTTCAATACTTCACTGAGTTTCAACCCCACTTTCCTTTCCGTGATGAGCGTGCCATTATCTGAGAAGTACTGTGAGGCTTTTATAAAATAATAATTCTCTTCGTGGGCTGCATCCGTCAATCTCAGTTGTAGCCGCATATTACGGGATGTGGTTTTAGTTACGGTATTGGCTTGATAGGGATTACTGTATTCCTCTTCCTGGACAGTCACTGTGGAATCATTGACCACGACACGGGGTTTTTTCGGGATCCGGGTTTGAGACGTGACCCTGCTGAATCCCTCGGCAACAACCTCAATCTTTATATGATCACCCGGCATTGGCAAGTAGGTCCCCCTGTATAATCCATTCTCACCACGCGAGAGTTGTTCTTTCAGATCGTCATTGGCAAATACGGATACTATCGCATTGGAAATCGGATTGAACGAGGCTATTTCCCCAAGCACAAAACGGCTTTGGGACAGATGCAGGGAAACAACCGAATCAGGGGTAAGCAATGCATTCACCACCACTAGCGGATCGGTGATCTTACCTTTGAATTCGATCTCTTTTTCGCAGGATATAAAACAAGACGCGAAGATGAATAGCGGAAGGGTAAAGGATTGATATGCCCGTTTCATTGTCTCACAAATTAATCTTAGAATTTAATTGTATAGCTTACCGAAGGGATAATGGGAAAGAGCGTGGCCTGCCGCAAAACCTTTTTTGTTTTCCGTTCATCCGTCTCCTGATTCACGGAGGTTTCATCCCATACATATACATAGAAAGGATTCAGGCGGTTGTACACGTTGTAAATACTGACATTCCATGTGCGGAGGTTTCCCCGTTTGGTCTTTTTGTGGAAATTCACTCCCAGATCCAGCCGGTGGTAATTGTTGTACCTGAAATTGTTCCGTGCCTCCACATAAGAATAGGCTGCGGGTGAATAGGATTGATGCCTGTAAGTGGGAGAATCGGCTGCCGCATATTCATGGAAGGCGAAGGTTGCGGCATTCCCCGTGCTGAATACCCATGAGGCGGACAAATCTATCTTTTCCGAGAACTTATGCGTGCCGGTAATGCTGATGTCGTGCCTTCTGTCGTACTTGGCGGGAAACCGCTTCCCATTGTTAATGGTATTTCCGGGGCGGTCGAAGAGCCTGTCGGATTTAGACCAAGTGTATCCTATCCATCCGGTCGTATTCCCGAATGAACGTTGGGCCAGGAATTCTACGCCATAAGCTATCCCTCGTCCCATGCTCACCTTCTCTTCCCAATTGGTGGATACTCCCATAAACGAGGCGCCATCCTTATATTCAAGCAGATTGTCCATTGTCTTGTAATAGCCTTCCACGGAGAAATCAGCGACATGCGGAAGCGAATAGAATGCTCCCAAGGCATACTGGTGTGATTTCATCGGTTTGATTTTTGATGTGGCCGGCACCCACAAGTCCGTCGGCAGGCTGATGGTGTTATTGGAAAGCATGTGGATGTACTGACTCATGGAAGCATAGCCGGCTTTCAACGACAAGTTGTCGGTAAGCAGCAGCCTCAATCCCGCACGCGGCTGCAAAGAGAAGTAGCTGCCGTTCTGCACGTGAAATGAAGAGAAATGCGCCCCCAAATTCACTTTCAGCATTTTTCCGAGTGAGATGTTATCTTCAAGGTAAGCCGCCGTCTCATGGCCATATATTTTGGGGCTTCCGGCTACAGTATCGATGTTTTGCTCTGTCTGGCTCGTATCCATGACTTTCAGGGAAACAACATCGGGAGCAAATGTATGGTAAGTGTAAGAGGCACCGAATTTGATGTCGTGATTGACGTTGGGCGTGAAATCAAAATCGGTTTTCAGTGTCCAATCCTGTATTCCGGAATTATAGGTGAGCCGCGTTTCTTCTTTCGTTTGGGGTTGACCAGAATTGGAAGGATGGCGGGTTTCGCTTTCGTGGCCGCTGCCTAATGCAGAGCGGTAACGGGTGAATGAAGCGGTAGTATTCATAAACAGTTTGTTGTTCAGGATGCGGTTCCAGCGGAGTGCGGCAATGGCATTGCCCCAATCCCAGTCGAGCTTCGTATGATCTCTGGATTCCAGATTATCACCATATGAATGTCCGTCTTGCGCTTTCAGGTAAATTGCATCATCCCCGAAATAGGTGCTCAGGTATAGTTTGTCCTTATCCGATAGCTTATGGGTGAACTTGGCGTTTATATCGTAAAAGAAATATCCCGCCCTGTTCACTCCTCCGTTTTCATTGTCCTGTGCCATTTTGATGATCGGCTGGGCCAGCACATCGATATAGGTTCTACGCAATGATAGGTTGAACGTGGTCTTTTCTTTTATGATAGGGCCTTCCAACTGTAATTTGGATGAGATAAGGCCGATGCTTGCCGTGCCACGAATTTTTTTATCGTCTCCGTCTTTCATCCGCACGTCCACCACAGATGAAAGTCGTCCGCCAAACCGCGCGGGAAAACTGCCTTTGTAAAGGGTCACGTTTTTCAGCGCGTCGCTGTTGAACACGGAAAAGAAACCGAGCATGTGATTGACATTATACAGCGGCACCCCGTCCAACAGGAGCAGGTTTTCATCCGGCCCGCCTCCCCGCACATACAGCCCGGCCGATCCTTCGGTACCCGATTGTACACCCGGCAACAGTTGCAATGCTTTGATCAGGTCATTTTCCCCAAGGAGGGTCGGGATATTTTTTATCTGCTCGATGGGTACTTCCACGGCACTCATCTGCGATCCCCTCACTCCTGTTTCGGAGCGGTTTCCAATCACCGTCACTTCCTCCAGCATGTTATCCAGATCCAACTGGATGTTCAACACCGTGTCGCGCTGCAGGTGAAATTCCTGTTTTGATGCTCTGTATCCGATATAAGAATACTCGAGGGTCACATCCCCGGCCGGTAACGTCAGCGAATAGTAGCCAAAGCTATTGGTTGCCGTTCCTTTAGCGGAATTTGAGTCGAAAACAGTAGCGGAGATAAGGGTTTCACCGTTTACCCTGTCGGTAACGTATCCGCTGATAGTGTAACGTTGCGCGAGTACCGGATGGGCGATCATATACAGCAGCATCAGGTAAAGTGGGGTTTGTTTCCTCATAAAATTAAATAACGAGCAATACTCACTGTTGTTTTTTACGTGACATGCTTATATGATGCGGAACCGGCAAAAATCACTCATCCGAAATCGTTAATATACTGAAAAATCACTCTGTCTCCCACGCCACTTGCAATATTGCCATTGTAGTGTATATTTTTATTTATCTAAACCAATTGACAGGATTGACTTTTCTCAAAAAAATCGCTCTTTTCCTTTTTCTTTTATACCTTTGCCAGTCTTTCCTCTCTTTTTTGTTATAGTATTTTACATAAATATCGTCCTGTTGCGAAGGTTCGAAATTTGTAAAACTCCATTTAATTATTTTATCATTTTCAGCCATTTGATACCCAAACGGTGAGATTTCTTCCAAGGTTTCCAGTTTAATATCATGTAGTTTTAATTCAATATCGGCTTTTTCTATCAAGCCATACCATCCTGAACCAGTCTCCAGAATATACTTAAAATATCTATAATCAGCACCATATCCTTGTCCGGATGGCAGTGAATACTCTACTTTTATTTGTTTCCTTTCATTTTTGTAAAAATGAACATTCCATACATACCACGGAAAATTACCTTTTTCCATTTGTTTTCCAAAGGGTTGCCAAAGGTCTGATCCGAAATGTGGTTTTGTCTCTCTCCATTTAAACAAATCCTCCAAAGCTGCCCTGGCTGCTTGATATGATGGATTTGAAGAATATTGAAAAAATACATTCTCTTCTATAGTCACATTATTTGCTGAATATATGCTATCCATTTTCCGCTGGTATTCTTTCTCAATATGGTATATATACATATAAGCATTGTAAATGCTATCTAACTCTGAAGGCACGCCAATATCCTCTTCTGTCAGCATTTTATTGTCAACAAAAATCCTGAAATGCGATTTATCATCATCAGAATAGTCACCCATAGACCAGTATTGAAAATTCATTACCGGAAATCCAACCTGAATAGTTATGCTTTCCCCATGGTTTAATAATTCAAAAGTACATGATACTTTGGCTGAATCATTAAACAAGTCAGCATAAACATATTCTTCTGTCATCTGGATTTTACAACTGTCATTTGTATAAATTCCTTTGACAACAATCGGGTTGGGAGCAATGTCAGCGTTAACCCTGGTAAATAATAAAAAAGCAGTCAATATTAAATAAAATAATCTCCTATTCATTATTTGATGATACATTATTTATTATCTTATCCTCCTAATGGTTTTAGTTTCATTAGGAGTAGCAGAGTATCTCATTGTTGGATAACGCGGGGATTAGAACAAGGGGCCAAGGGCAATTGAAGATACCAGCAGGAACTCTGAAGACTCCATTCGACCCGCGAACGATGGGCCTACAAACATGTTTCATAAAAATGATAATAATTAAAGTAAAGTATGTATTTCTTTCGTTTTGCTAAAGTGTTCCTATTTCGCATCCTCAAGGGAAAGGATCTTCGTCATAAGAATATTTCTCATGATACCGGATCATCTGAAAATAATTCATATGAAGCGCCTGCAAATCTAAAATATTTTTTTCAATCTTAATTATATATCCTCAGAAAAATAATAGAATTATAAAAATAATTTATCAGTAGTTTGACTCAATAAATTTTCGATTTTTTTGATAAAAGACCCCCAAAGGTCTTTTTTTGTCAAATATTTTTCTATATTTATAACATTGTTGCAGATATGAAACTCAATATTGTCAAGTCCAAGAACTGTACTATTCTCTACGCGGCACGTTCTTACAGGAGCGAAAGCGGCAAAAGCACGTCCAAAGTGGTCAAGCGTCTAGGGACTGTTGAAGAACTGCGCGGGAAGTTGAATGGGGAAGACCCGATTGAATGGGCAAAGACTCAAGTTGCCGGGATCACCGCACTTGAAAAAGAAGGGAACAAGCACGTCATTATTGACTGCAACCCCATGGCGCTTATCTCCAAAGGCGAGCGGCGCTCGTACAACGGCGGCCGTTGGATCATCGAGAACGGCTTCCGCATCATGAAGACGGACTTCGATGCCCGGCCGTCTCACTTGCTTCCTGGCACTGCTGGTATACAAGTATCTGGAGAAGAAAGTGAACCGTGGCGGGAAGCACTTCACAACAGATGAGATAGTGGATACACTCAGGGGGATGGACTTCCTAAGCATACCTGGTGAAGGATATATCCCCACTTATACCAGGACGGACTTGACCAATCATCTCCATGGCAGTGCCGGCTTCAGGACGGATACCCAGATAGTCACCAAACAGAAGATGAGAAGTATCATCTCACAGACAAAGAAAAGAGAAAAAGAGGATTGACAGGGAGGGGGCTCCCCCCCACCTCTATATACCACAAAGTCAGAAAAAAAAGCAAGGCCACAAATCGCCCCTGAATCGGCCTGTGGCCTTGATCTATCACCACTCTGACAAAACCAAAGCGTCAAACACCGGAAGGTAAGGATTTTTTGAAAAATGGGAAAATTACGCTAATTCCAAAATTTTTGTGAATGCCAATCGATTGGAAAATCCATCGCTCGAAAATCAACCGTTGGATAACGCTGAGACAACTCTATTAGCCTTTCTTTTAATTTGTTATTTGGAGTTATCGTATGCAACAGATATTTTATCATACATATTTTATAGTAGATACGCCTTCGGTCAGTAGTCGTGTCATCAATCCATTTATAAGTAGGATTTCTTAGTTCAGAAGGGATGTTAGGTAGCTCACGGTTCCACATTCTTCCGTGATGGCAACAAATATTTCGAATGTTAGCGAGTACCATCAACCAAGAAGCCAGCACGGGTGCCTGCAGTCCGAAGGATTTGGCAATCTGCTTTTGCAAACGCCTATCGGCAATATTTATATACAAATTACCAAGAACGCCCAACGGTATTATTTCTGCCAACATCCAGGAAGGCGGATACTGATTACTGTAATTCTGTTTGAAATGGAGAATGAAATCTTCTTTGGATTTTGAATGTTCAGCGTCTATTAATGATAGACTTTGGATGTATCGATTTCTATCTCTAAAATATATCGGATTTGTCAGCCAAAATATATCGTTTAAGAAGCTACATCCTCTATTAACAATTTCTGTGCGTATGGCAATTTCAATTTTCTCAATTTCATTAAAAAGCAACAAACGTAACTTTCTGTCGAAACGATACATATCCAACACCTGATTAAATGTCGCTCCCGCTTTGTATAAATGTTGATTTTTAGGAGTTTGAAGTAGAGGATAGAAATAAGCACTTAGCCTAAAATATCCGATGTGCTTCAAATAATCCTTCGCCCGATCATCATTATCAATAAGTAACCCTCGTTCTTTTAAGAGATTTAGTTGCTCGGGAACCGATAGAAATCCTTTGTTGAATGTCTTCTTCATATGAATAGGAAGGTATATAAATAAAACGACCTGCCGATTTGAGCATTGTTAAGAGGCTTGGCAGGTTCTACATAGTGCAAAAGTACAATTTTGTTTTTACCTGACCAAATTATTGAGTAAATAATACCGATTTTTCTTATTTTTTCATTTTCGTCCGCGGGAGGAAACTCAAACTCTGTGCTTCCATCTTCTTTCAACACGATATAAGTGTCAAACGTTTTTCCCGTTTTGCTTTTTAGCCCTTTCAATAAAGAAGATTTTTTATTTGTTAGAATAGCTTTTACATCAATTTCCGAAAGCCGGTAGTTTGACACAATAAATTTTCGATTTTTTTGATAAAAGACCCCCAGAGGTCTTTTTTTTGTCAAATATTTTTCTATATTTATGGCATTATATAGCATTGTGCAGATATGAAACTGAATATTGTCAAGTCCAAGAACTGTACTATTCTCTACGCGGCACGTTCTTACAAGAGCGAAAGCGGCAAAAGCACGTCCAAAGTGGTCAAGCGTCTAGGGACTGTTGAAGAACTGCGCGGGAAGTTGAATGGGGAAGACCCGATTGAATGGGCAAAGACTCAAGTTGCCGGGATGACCGCACTTGAAAAAGAAGGGAACAAGCACGTCATTATAGACTGCAACCCCATGGCGCTTATCTCCAAAGGCGAGCGGCGCTCGTACAACGGCGGCTACCTGTTCCTTCAGAAAATATATTACGAACTGGGCCTGGACCACATCTGCAAGAAGATAGCGAAGAAACACAAGCTGCTGAAGTATGACCTGAACGGCATTCTTTCGATGTTGGTATACACCCGGATACTGTATCCGGGGTCCAAGCGGTCCTCGTTGGAAGATGCAAGGAAGTTCCTCGAGCAGCCGGAGTGCGCGTTGGAGCAGCGTGTCATCGTGACCTTCTCGTTCAAGTATCAGGAAAATCAAAGTGTCAAACACGGGATTATATATCCTCAGAAAAATAATAGAATTATAAAAATAATTTATCAGTCTGCCATATAGTGTAAGTAAATCTTCCTTTACAAAAATAATAGCGAATAAACACAAACAGCTTATATTTCATTTATTTTCAATCTATTAAGATCAGATTTGTTTGCCATGACACGGTATTGAAACGTGAGATTCAGAAAAGCACCATCTTTTAACTAATAATATTAGTTTTATAACGAAAATATTTAGTTACTTTGCCGGTATAAACTTCAAAACAGACCAAATTATGCGAAACAAAACAGTAGCCAGCGGATGTATAATATTTTTCTTTCTTTTGACAACCGGAAACCTTAACGCTATGCAAGCGGCAAAAAATAATCAGCTTGATCCCCCGCCGCAACAGGAAGAATTGGATAAGGCTTTTCTCCGTATTATTTATGTGTTCGACCAGCAAGCAACAAAAGAGGATGAGAAAATTTTAATCACTGACACGATGGCATTGGATATTGCACAAAACTGGTCGGTGTACTATGATTGGAACAAAGAGCGGAGAGACTCTGTCGCCAAAGTAAAAGATCAGAAATTAATACAAACACTTAAATCGGTAAATGTATTGAAAGATCCCGAGAATGAAATTTTCGAGCGTTTTGAAGCCATGCACCGAAAACCCGAAATTATGAACGACCGGAAAGGTGAAGATGCGCGGATATTTAAGAACCGGTCTGACAACACAACTATTACCATAGACAAAGGTCCACTTACCGGAGCGGGTAAAGGTATATATCTCCGATTAAAAGAACCAATACCTCCCATGGATTGGCAAATATCGGAAGATACTATTTCCATAATGGGTTACCTTTGTTACAAAGCTACAGTCCCATTCCGGGGACGTAATTATACGGCATGGTTTTCACCGGAAATACCGATCAACGAGGGGCCATGGAAGTTATACGGTCTGCCCAGAGCGATCCTGAGTGCAAAAACGGAGGATGGGTTATTTCGCTTTCAGGCGATTGGAATTGAGCAGATCAAAGACGTACCTATCCGGTTTCCGTCCGACAGAGACTTTGAAGAAGCCAAAACTCTGAAACAGGTTAACGATTACAGAAGGTCGAAACTGAAAGACATATCGCTCAGTTATATGGATAATGGCACGATGACTATATTGAGGAAAAGAAACCCTGTGAAATACAATGATTTGGAATTGAGTGAATGATGAATGTGGCAAGGCGTTATTTACTGATCTCGCTGCTGATTTGTAGCTGTTTCCCTTCGTTTGCCCAACAGGAGATCAAAGGAAGGGTGCTGGATTCACAAGACCGCAAACCCGTTGTTTCGGCCACAGTCACGATGCACCCTGTGGGTTCTTCCTCCATCCTGGCCTATACCATGACCGCGGAAGACGGCACATTCATCCTGAAACGCAACCACCTCCCCGACTCGGTCACGGTGACCGTATCGGCCATGACCATCGAACGGCAGTCGAAGACCGTAAAGAGTGATGCCAAACTGGTGGAATTTCTGGTTACCGAGAAGACGATGGAATTGAAAGAGGTGGTCGTGAAAGCGCCCAAAATACGCCAGTTGGGCGACACCATCCATTACGACGTGGCCAGTTTCATGGATGAGACCGACCGCAGCATCGGCGACGTGCTGGAAAAACTGCCCGGCGTGCAGGTGCTCTCTTCGGGACAGATCCTTTACCAGAACAAGGAGATCAGCAAATTCTATATCGAGGGGCTCGACTTGCTCCAAGGCAAATACGGCCTGGCCACCCAAAACGTGGATGCCTCCAAGGTGGCATCGGTGCAGATACTCGAGAACCACCAGCCCATCAAGGCACTCAAAGGGATGGAGATACCCGAGAATGCCGCCATCAACCTGAAACTGAAACAGTCGGCCATGGGTGCTTTCTTTGCCACGGCACAACTGGGGACAGGGCTTCCTCCAATCCTGCTCAGCAATGAGGCCGTGGGCATGCGCTTTACCCGCTCGCAACAAAACCTGCTGGTGTATAAGGGCGACAATACCGGAAGGGATATCAGCAAAGAGTTGACTTCCTATTACGACCATTTCGGAAGCGGCCCCTCCAACCTCTTATCGGTGATTGCCCCCGCCCCGCCTTCCATCAGGGAACAGCACTATCTTTTCAACGATGCCCACCTGGTATCGCTGAACGATTTGAGAGGGATCAAGAAAGACCTCGCACTCACCACCAACATAAACTTCCTGCACGACAAACAGAAAAGCAGCAGCTTCTCACGGCAGGATATCTACCTGACTCCTTCCGATACCCTGCAGATAGCGGAGGAGATGGATGCCCGCCTGCTGAAACGGGAACTGGAAGGGTCAGTCACCCTCGAAGGCAATACCGACAACTACTTCCTGAACAACAAACTCAATGTACGCTCTTCATGGAATACCCATACAGGCAATATCGCGGGTAGTGAACCGGTGGCCCAGTTCCTGCAGCTCCCCTCCTTCCATATTGAAAACGACTTCGACTACCTGCGGCGGAATGACTCACGGCGAAACCGGATAAAGGCAAACGTGGCATATACCACCCGGCGCCATTCGCTGGATGTCTCACCCGTATTGTTCGAAGAGTTGAAGAATTCCGGCCCGCTTATCCGGCAGGATATTTCTTTCGACCGGTTCAATGCCTCGGCCAGCGTATCCGGACATAGGGACCTGCAACGGTTTAGCTTCGGGCACACTGCCGGAGCCTCCTTCCTGCATTACAGGATGGAGTCGGGCCTGCTTTCGGGCACTGCCCATACGCCGGTTGCCGCAGATACCTTGCAAAACAATGCCAGCCGTACGGAAGCAAAACTCAATTTCTCCCCGTCGTTCGGGTACAGGCCTCCATCAGGTCTCCAATTGTACTTTTCCTTTCCCCTGGACTACCTGTTCCTGAACAGGGAAGACGGGATAAGACAGACTAGGCAAAAGAGAGGGCATCTGCTCGTTTCACCCTACCTGTGGTTCCAATATCCATTCAGTACCAGACTGGCTATCTTTTCCAATATTTCCTTTTCCAACCATATCGGTTCGGTGAATGAGGATTACAGGGGATATATACTGAACACCTACCGCAGCATGAACCGCAGCGACGGGTTGTTGTCGAAAAACAGCCGCACATGGGCAAACCTAAGCTTCAATTATAAGAACCCGTTCACCACCCTCTTTACATCACTGCGTTTGTTCTACAACAACACATTGCGCAATATGATTTACGATGTAGGATACAACGGTATCCTGAGCAGCAGCGTAGCCATTCTCCATCCCCACACCTCGCATGATTGGGGTGCGGTTTATTCCATCGGTAAAAGCATCGATGCGATCAACTCCGAAGTGAGATTCAGTACCGGTTATGACCGTAATCAATCGGCAACCCTGCACCAGGGGATAGTCTCCGGCTACAGTTCAACCGGCTATTCCCTTTCCCCTGGTATCACTACCGATATCGGGCGACGGATGATTATAAAATACGGTGCTTCCTACCGGCATAGCCATACCAGAATCAGGGACAATGAAATGGCACCGGTAAATTATTTCACACAGGACATCGCCTTATCGCTGATCCCCGCGAAAGGGTTTACCCTGACCGCTTCAATCAACCATTACTATAATAACATGATCGAATCGTCTGCCCGTTCATCCTGGTTCGGAAACCTGGGAGCACGGTACAGGATGAAGAACGCGGACTGGATGCTCGACTGGACAAATATTTTCAACAGCCGGCAATTCGTGACCTATTCCTATAGCGATATCAGCAGTTATTATTCGGTATATGAATTGCGTCCGGCGGAAGTGTTGTTAAGGGTAAGGTTCAAAATACTGTGAATAATTCACTGTTGCCCATTCGTCATTACTATCCTATGTACGACTAAAAACAAAACAATTCCCGAAAATATGTAAACAAAGATCAACCAATATTCTTTTAGGTACAAGAGTAGGCTTGAAAGTACTAAATAAAATTAAAAGGCCAATATTTCCTGCCGGATTGTTTGGAGAAACGGAATCATCGTCTTAATTTTGCAACGTGTTTTTCATGGTATTAGATTTAAGGTTAACAATGAAGATTGGTTGTCGTGAGACAACCATTTCTTTTTATATATAGGCCCGAACAATTCTGCCAATTTTAAAGATCCGCTCCTTTTATTTGTATTGCTCCCATAATGCGGAAAAGATGGTATCCCTGGTTTTATCGATCAAGCCAGGTATCTCTGCCTCTGCAAGTGATGCGGTGGGTATTGGCCGATGGATCACAAGTTCCATTTTTCCGGGCCTGAGACGAAAACCATCCCTCTTCAGGACATCATAAGCACCGTTTATAGTCAGAGGCACCACGGGAAGGCCCATATCATGGGCCAGACAATAGGCGCCCCGTTTAAAACGCCCCATTTTACCACTCCGGGTACGTGCTCCCTCCGGAAATATCACCATGGAGACGCCATCCACTATCTGTTCTTTCGCCTTCTTAATAGAGGCTGCCCGTGCCTTAGGATTGGTATTGTCCACAAACACGTGACCGGCCTTTTCTGAGGCAAATCCCACGAACGGGATTTTCCGCAGACTTTGCTTTTGCATCCATTTGATATTCTGGTTCAGAAAACCATACACCAGGAAAATATCAAATGCGCTCTGGTGATTGGCAACAAACACATAGGATTGTCGCCGATCCAGGTTTTCATGCCCTCTGGTCTTCACACGACAAAGCGCGAGCCAACAGGTCAACCTCGACCACCATTGGGGAGGATAGTAACCCCAGAACTTGCTTCCGAAGAGGGGAGCCATCACCATTACCGTCAATGCCGTGATAAGGGTAAGCACAATAAAGATCGGCACAAATATGAGCCATTGATACAAAAAAACAAGTTTTTTTTTCATCACCATTCAGTTTTAGTGTGGTCACTCTTCATTTTTACCAGCCTCCCTGTCTCTCGTCCACATCCACGGAAACTTTTTCACAAAAATATACAATTTGAGCATTGCAAAGCGATAAAAAGTCATTTTTTTATCTGCGAAGTTCATTTTTTCGCTGAATATAAAATTTTTATCTCAAATTATTTCCTTGTTTGTTGAATTTTGTGTTTATTTGCGTTACGAAATCAGAAACATAAATTATTATACACACATGAAAGAATTAGCGAGAAACATCGGGGTATTGGTAATGCTCATTGGCGTTGCTATTTTGGTGATTCCCTTTTTGACGTGTGCAACCAATAACACCAATTTAATCATCGGACTGATATTGGTAGTTGAGGGATTACTGGGACACATCTATGTGAACAACATGAAAAAAGGCAGTATGGTGAGTAATATTATCTGGGCAATTATATTGTTGATAGTCCCCTATGCCATCTTCTTCATTTCAAAGAGAATGGCTTATTCCGAAGAAGAAATAGCTGCTTATAACTGAAAAAACCATCTGTTTCACCACAGAATATAAAGATTACGAGAAAAAAATACACACCCCGGGGTTTCAACCCGGGGTGTTTTTGATTTTCCCCTACTTATCGCCAGTACCAGTATTAGAATAGCATTCAAGGGAGATTAAATCACCTTTGCGCACTTTTCCCTACCACATACAACTGGAAATTCTCATACCGCTTCACCACCACTTCATCTCCTTTATCAATGAAACCTTTCAGTGAGATGGCATCGTAAAAGTCACCATCCACATTCACCATGCCCGAAGGACGAAGATCAGTGGCCGCCACACCGCTCTTGCCCACCATGGAAACCGGCTCCATCGATACGGACACATATCCTTCCTGATCGGCATGCAATGCCGCGAACCGCAGGAAGCCGGGTTTGCCGATCCGGCCCGACAGGTAAATAATAAGCACCAGCCCCATACCCGTACCACCTAAGACAACCATCAGCGCCTTGAACATTTCCATGGCGGGTAATCCTTCAAAGTTAAACCGTATATTGCCTATGAGTGCGAGCACCAATGCCGAAAAGACAAAGACTATTCCCAGAATACCGGTTATCCCGAAACCGGGGACGACAAATATTTCAAAGACAATAAAGATTAGCCCCAGGACAAACAGCAGCACTTCCCAGTTCTGGGCATACCCCGTCAGGTAAAGGGGCGTGAAATAGAGGATCGCGGCCGTAACGGCTGCGGCTGTGGGGAAGCCTACGCCGGGCGACTGCAATTCAAAATAGATACCTCCTATGATAAACATGATGAGGAATGCCTGCACGATCCCGTTGGTAAGAAAACCTCTGACCTTATCATAAAAAGAGGGATTATAGGTCTCTAAAGTGTAGTCGCTGTACCCCAGATGGGTCACGATCACTTCATGCACACTTTCCGCGATACCGTCGCAATAGCCCAACTCGCTAGCCTGGCTGGCTGTAAGGGTGAGTATCTGTGTGGAGTCGGCAAAACCGGGTATCACAACCTTTTCATCCACCATCGCCTCGGCAATTTTCGGTTCGCGTCTCCATTTTTTAATGGTATCCCCATTGTTAACAGTCACTATCTGGCCATGGCTCTCGGCTGTGGCACGCATGATACCGCGCATATAGGACTGATGTTTGTCGGATGCCCTTTCACCGCTCCCTCCTTCCACCACTGTCGCAGCACCGATAGAGGCACTGTTGCGCATAAAAATACTGTCGCAGGCAATGGAGATCAGCGCGCCGGCGGAAGCGGCATTATTGTCAATAAAAACATATACGGGAAGGGATGCATTCAGAATGGCCGTGCGCATAGAATCGGCCTCCAGCACGCTCCCTCCATAAGTATTCATATGTAAAAGCACTGCGGCCGCATCTTTTCCGGCGGCCTGATGAAGTCCGTTCTGGAGATATATCCATGTATTACTGCCTATATTTTCCTTTATATTGATCCGGTATATCATGGGTTTGGCATCCTGCGCCGAAAGATCAAAAGAAAGGATCAGAAGAAACAGGGACAATATGATTTGAAATTCTCTCATTTTTCACAAGGTTTAATACAACAAAGATAATAGATTTTGCGATTCACTATTCATTTTAATTTAAAATGTCTATATTCCGGTGTTTGACACTTTGATTTTGTCAGACTGGTGATAGATCAAGGCCACAGGCCGCTGTACGGGCGATTTGTGGCCTTGCTGTTTTTTCTGACTTTGTGGTATATAGAGGTGGGGGGGGGAGCCTCCTCCCTGTCAATCCTCTTTTTCTCTTTTCTTTGTCTGTGAGATGATACTCCTCATCTTCTGTTTGGTTACTATCTGGGTGTCTGTCCTGAAGCCGGCACTGCCATGGAGATGATTGGTCAAGTCCGTCCTGGTGTAAGTGGGGATATATCCTTCACCGGGTATGCTTAGGAAGTCCATCCCCCTGAGCGTATCCAATATCTCATCTGTTGTGAAGTGCTTCCCGCCACGGTTCACTTTCTTCTCCAGATACTTGTATACCAGCAGTGCCAGGAAGCAAGTGAGAAAGTGCGCCTTGATCCTGTCGTCCCTTCTCACGTATACCGGCCGGGCATCGAAGTCGGTTTTCATGATACGGAAGCCGTTCTCGATGATCCAACGGCCGCCGTTGAGTTCGATGATGGCCGGGGCCGGGTCTTCGAGGTCCGTACACAGGGCATAGAAGCCGTCGAAGCGCGCCTCCTGGTCTATCATCTCCTGATTGAGCGAGAAGTTCTCTATCTGGGCCAGCTCACCGTCCGCGGTGACATGCTCGGCCTTGATGAAGCGCTTGGCATCGTTGGGGCTCTTCTTCTTTGAGGTGGCACCCCGTCCCTTGGCAAGCAAAGCTTTGGCGCGGGCTATCTGACGTTCGCGGACATGGCGGAGGTACTCCTGATACTTGAACGAGAAGGTCACGATGACGCGCTGCTCCAACGTCTCTCCAGTTGACATCAGCGTGGGGTCCCAGCGTTCCTTGAAGAAGAGAGTCTCATGGTACTCCTTTGCGTCCAGGATGCTGATGTCATACTCCTCCTTGCCCCGCGAACCGGCAATACGCCACCCCTTGCTGTCCAGGGCCCATTCCCGCAGGTGCTTTTTCAACTTCTTCAGTGACTGCACGGTAATGAATGACCTGTCTCCCACGCTGTCATTCTTGCGGTTCTCATAGCTTGAAAGGCCTCCATCGGTGCAGACCACCAGCTTGGACAGGCCGAACTTGTCCCTCAGTATCTGCTCCATCGGCTTGAGCGTGCCGGTCTCCGCCGTGTTCCCCGGCTCGACGCACATCGCCAGCGGGAAGCCGTCGTGGTCCATGAACAGGCCCATCTGCACGATGGGCAGCGGACGGTTCTCCTTGCTGTGGCCATACTGGCGCAAGCCGCTTTCCTCTTCACACTCGAAGAAGTAGTTCGTCAGGTCATAATACACCACCCGCGTATTGCGCTTCCCGAGTTTGAGACTGCGTTTGTACACGCCGGCCTGTATCTCGTTGAACTCACCGGCCAGCAGCGACAACGCCCTGTACACCTGCTCCAGCGCGCACTCCGGCTGCTCGAGGAACTTCCTTGCATCTTCCAACGAGGACCGCTTGGACCCCGGATACAGTATCCGGGTGTATACCAACATCGAAAGAATGCCGTTCAGGTCATACTTCAGCAGCTTGTGCTTCCTCGCTATCTTCTTGCAGATGTAGTCCAGGCCCAGTTCGTAATATATTTTCTGAAGGAACAGGTAGCCGCCGTTGTACGAGCGCCGCTCGCCTTTGGGGATAAGCGCCATGGGGTTGCAGTCAATAATGACGTGCTTGTTCCCTTCTTTTTCAAGTGCGGTCATCCCGGCAACTTGAGTCCTTGCCCATTCAATCGGGTCTTCACCATTCAACTTCTCGCGCAGTTCTTCAACAGTCCCGAACTTCTCCACAACTTTGGTTGTGCTTTTTCCGTCATCTGCGCGATACCCCTTGATGGCATAGAGGTAGGTGAAGCGTCCGCTTTTCTTGGCTACTAGTCTCATGTTTTTAATATCTACCAATATATACCACAAATATAGAAATAATATTTGACAAAAAAAAGACCTCTGGGGGTCTTTTATCAAAAAAATCGAAAATTTATTGTGTCAAACTACCGTGATGAAGTCCGTTCTGGAGATATATCCATGTATTACTGCCTATATTTTCCTTTATATTGATCCGGTATATCATGGGTTTGGCATCCTGCGCCGAAAGATCAAAAGAAAGGATCAGAAGAAACAGGGACAATATGATTTGAAATTCTCTCATTTTTCACAAGGTTTAATACAACAAAGATAATAGATTTTGCGATTCACTATTCATTTTAATTTAAAATGTCTATATTTGTACTTCAATTTATCAGTATGAGCGCAATTTTACTAAGCATAGGATCAAACACGTTCGCCAAAACCAATATCGACAAAGCCAAGAGAATGCTTTTATTTCTTTTCCCCGATATTGTTTTCAGTGAGCCCATCCTGACTGAGCCGGAAGACGATAAGTATGCCTACCTTTTTCGGAATGTGCTTGCAAAAGCCAATACAGAAATGTCTCCGGAAGAGGTTATTGACAAGATCAAACAAACGGAACGGGCTGTAGGACGAACTCCCAGGGATAAGTATTTAGGCAGAATGATCATTGATATCGATCTGATTCAATATGACGGTCGGATTCTCCGTCCGCAGGACTATGAGAGGGATTACGTCCAGCAGCTATTACCCACCCTGTCGGACCTTGAGGTAACGATTCCCGGCATGCCGGACACTGCCGATACGATAACAGACACTGAAATCACGGAAGAGGAAGATTAACAGGTATCTTGGGAATAAATTCAAGCAACTCCATCCACACTTGTAATGCTTTGACAAGGTAGACGGAGTTGTTTAGGTGTTTCCGAACTCAATTTCGTAAAAGATAACAGTAGTGCATTTCTCGATTTTTGTTTAGCTTTTAGTTGGTAACATTCAACGTTATAACACAATAATCCCCCACACCACAACTATTCGTTGCCCGACATACAAGCTGGTATGTTCCCGGATCATAAAAAGCAATATCGACAAAACGACCAGAAGGATAAACAGAGTTTCGGCCTCTGGGGTTCAATATCCATTCGAAATTGGACGGGATCGGAGCTCCATCTGGAAGAATGGCTTCATATCGAGCTTCCTGTCCATTCGGAGGGCTTTGCAGCCCTGCAATTCTTTGTATTGCCGGCGCCCCAAAATGGACTCTCAATGGAGCTACATTAGTCGTGCAGTTGCTATACACAATTTTGCACTGAATCATATCCGAACCATTCCTTGTTTTTCTATATACAGCTTTACTAGTACCCTGACCTGAAACCAGTGTTAGATTACTGTTATTTGTACCCCACAGCACCGTGAATCCCTGTGGTAATACATCGAATGTAAACTCTCAACCAATATTTTTTCAAATCATCTTTTTCCTTTGACGTATAATCCGCTCCTATAAACTGACCTGCTACAACAGGAGTATTATTAGGAGTATAAATAATTACATTAGTATATTGTGCATTAGCATATGCACTAATCATCATTATTGACAAAATAAGATTTATCTTACATACTTAATGTATTTTCATAACTATCTTTTTAAGTCATTCAAAAAAAGTTTCGCGTATTTTTCAACTACATCATAAACACATATATCATACCCCCATGTATTTTCACTAAGACCATTTCGTTGAGGGTCACCCACACCATCTTCTGTCTTGAAAGCGCTGTATTTACCATCCTTATTTGCTTCTGTAAGGAATGGAGTATAGTTACCTGCTTTCATGATAGCAACCAGGATATGTCTCGGTTCTTTCAACAACTTCTTCTCCCGATTCATCATCTTCAACGCCATCATCATAAATTGAACCCTCTCTTCCTCTTTTAGTAAAGATATACACGCATCACTTGCTATTATCATTTCCAAACATTTCTTGCGCCCTATTACTTCTTCACCCTGTTCTATCATCGAAAGATACCGTGATGCTAAAACTTCAACACAGTTATCCCTACCGAAAATCTCTTTTAAAATTTTGTCATTATTGACCATATTGTTGAACTCTGTCACTCCCGGATGGAGAGAATAAGAACACGCCTCACACCATGGCCCCAATACCCGTTCAGGATGGGTAAGGTAAGTATCTAATAAACCGCATGTACTCATGGATCGGATTGTTTCATCGCTGACAACAAATGCTTCTGCGTCTTTTATTGTCCAGTTAGCAGAATACTGAATCCCATCGGAAACGCTACCACATCTCTGTTGATAAGTCCCATATCTGGATTTGATTGCATTCCAGTCATCTCTCGTTACAGACGATAAATCATCGTCTTGCGAACATCCAGCAAACACCAATGCCAGATATGAAATATAAAGGAGTTTTTTCATTGTAATCATTTTTGATTGTTAACGTTTTTGATAAAATTGTCCGATCAAATCTTTTCCTACGTCTTTTCTTGACAGCAAATGTTGAAAAATATTAAAACTGGATAGCATTATAAGGAATCCTTCTTGAGGGGTGTTAAATGCCGTAAAGTATCCAAACAGAGGAAAATCAACAAAAAAGTCTACGATTTCATCTGAAGATGATCTCATCAATACATCTTCAGGAATCTGAACGGCAGCTATTCGTTCTTCCTCGCTTTTTAACAAGCTCCATTCTACTGTTCCTGGCTTTACACGATAAACCCATGCTCGTTCTTTGGCAAGGCGAGTTTGTGCCTGTTCACTCGATTGTTCTTCCTCTGGAACTTTCAGTTTGGCTTCTTCTTCACACCCTCCAATCATTACGAGTAGAAATATGGAAATCACCGTAAATAATAAAAATGTTTTTGTTTTCATTCCGTTTGATTCTAAGTGAATGATAATACAAAGAACCCTTACTACCTGCAAACTTTGTGTACAACGGTGGCGTAGTTCTCGGCTCCTTCTTCGGAACGAAAACACCCGCTGACTTTCAATTTCGTCTTGGCCGGTCTCAATGCTTTTTCGGAGTTGTTGTTCGTGGGAGGAACCTCAGGATTGGAGAGGAAAGTAAAGATATAATCCCGGTGTTTGGCAATGCCTTTTTTGAGTTTATCAAGTTCGGTATCCTCTCCGTTTTCTTTCGTGTAAACCGGAGGCCTTTCAAGCAGTTTCCCCAGCCTTTCTTCCATCTCTTTCCTGACCTCTTCCCCAATGTCGTTTCCGTTTCGGTGATGGACGGAGTCCCGGGGTTTACCACGACCACCTTCAATTCAATCTTGAAACGGATTTCACACCTTTCACCGCGCGCATTTTTTTAATTAGCTGGTCGAGCATCGAAGTATCTCCCAGCATCACAGCGATATTTCCCTGGAAAAGGCCGTCGTTGGAATCAATGGTGATGGAACGCATCTGCACACCCTCCTCTTTCGAAATGATGGACATCAGGTTGGCCACAATATTGAGTTGATCATTCCCTATCACCCTCAACACAATAGTATAACTGGAAGAGCTTGCCTTACCCGACCAGCGGGCCTTCAATATGCGGTAACCGAACCGGGAGAACAGATCATGGGCATTTGGACAACTCGCGCGATGTATTTTGATCCCCTGCGAAGAGACAAAGCCGAAAATATCATCTCCGAAAATAGGATTGCAACATCTCGCCAGTTTATAATCCACACCGGTCAGGTTCTGGTCGATAATCAACTCATCGGAACCTGTCATTTCAGGTGAGGGCTTCTTTAAAGTAAACTCTCCGGCACTCACCACAGGATGGCTCTCCCTGCCTTCCGACTCCTTACTTTCCAATTCCAGATAGCGGTCGATCACCCAGTTCACGTCGATTTTTTCCGAAGCGATATCCACGTAAAAGTCGGTGACAGTCTTATATCTGAGTTTTTTGATGAGTTGCATCAGATGTGGTTCATCCACTTCAATTTTCCGGTTCCTCATCCGCCGTAACAGCGTTTCCTTTGCGATATCCACCTGCTTGCCGGCCTCCTCCTTCAGCAACTGGCGTATTTTGGTCCGTGCTTTTGAAGTTACCGCGAAACTCAGCCAATCCTGCTTGGGTGTTTGATGCGACGAGGTATTGACCGCTACCTGGTCGCCGCTTTTCAGGACATGCCTGATGGGCACATTTTTCCCGTTCACCCTTCCCGACATACAGGCAGCTCCCAGGTTGGAGTGAATGGCGAAAGCGAAATCGAGCACTGTCGCTCCTTTGGGAAGCTTGAGCAGATCTCCCTTCGGGGTAAATACAAAAATTTCCTCGTCGTACAGGTCGAGTTTGAAATCGGTCAACTTCTGGCTCAGATTGGTTTCGCTGTCTTCCAGCGACTCCCGCAGCGAACTCAGCCAGTTATCCAGGGCCGTCTCCCCCTTTACGCCTTTGTATTTCCAATGTGCTGCCAGCCCGCGTTCGGCGATCTCATCCATCCGTTTCGACCGTATCTGCACTTCCACCCATCTTCCGTCGGGTCCCATCACCGTAATATGAAGCGATTCGTATCCATTGCTTTTGGGAATGGAGAGCCAGTCTTTCAACCGCTTGGGGTTGGGCTGATACATATCGGTGATGATGGAATATACCTGCCAGCATTGGGCTTTCTCCTGTTCCGGCGGTGAATCGAGTATCACCCGGATCGCGAACAGATCATAAATATTTTCAAATTCAATCTTCTGTTTTTTGAGCTTGTTCTGGATGGAATGGATCGATTTGGTACGCCCCTTGATATCATATTTCAGCCCTGTTTTATCCAGACGTTCCTTTACCGGCCCGATAAACTCACTGATATAACGGTCACGCGACCGCTTCGTCTCATTCAACTTATGGGCAATAAAATCATACTGCTCCCGGTCGGTATATTTCAGGGAGAGGTCTTCGAGCTCCGACTTGATGGTATAGAGACCCAGCCGGTGTGCAAGAGGGGCATACAAATAAGTGGACTCCACCGCCAGATCCAACTTGTGTGACGGCGCTCTCCCCTTCGCATCGCGCATACGTTGCAGCTGTCGCGCTATCATAATGAATACCACCCGGATATCCTCAGCGATGGAAAGCAGCAACTTGATATAGTTTTCCGACTCCACCGCCGTCTTCTTATCACTGAATTGATTCACTTTTTTCAATCCCCTGAGAATACTCTCCACCTCACTGCCAAATAGCCGCTCGATCTCATCCGGAGAATGGTCACCGGCCGCGACGCTATGAAAAAGCAAGACCGCGCATACTGCCGGTTGCCTCAGCCCTATCTCATCAATAATAATCACGGCCGTCCGCATGGCCGACACCAGGCGATACAGCGTCTCGCTGCCAGGCTGCTCTTCCGCTTTTTCAAAGGACCGGCGCAACAACTCTTTCAGTCCCCACACCCTTCGCAGATCCCATTCCTGCCTGAAAAAGGAATAAAGCCTGCCATAGAGTCGTAAAAACTCACCACGGTCCGTAAAAGTATCCTCTCTCATTTTCTTTGATTTGTTGCTTTTCCATTCACAAATTTATAATTTTCTCCCGAATATCAAAGAAGAAGCGGCTAAAAGTTCAGGAACAAATGGCTATATTTGCAGGCAAAATCAAATCCGTTTGTTATGCGAAAAAATCTATCTTTTTTATTTCCTCTTATTCTCGTAATGCCCTTTATTTTATCAGCGCAGCAGCGTGAAATCCTTTTATTGAATGAAGGCTGGGAATTTTCACAAATGAACAAAGGGCAGTGGTATGCTGCGGAAGTGCCGGGATCGGTACAGCGCGACCTGGTGCGGCATAATGTGCTGCCTGACCCTTTTTATGGCACCCACGAAGAAAAAGTGCAGTGGGTGGAGGATGAAAACTGGGATTTCAGAAAAACGTTCACCGTGACGGATGACCAGTTACAGTACGACGAGGCGCAACTCTTTTTTGAGGGACTGGATACCCATGCCGATGTGTTTCTGAATGGTTCACGCATTCTCCGCTCCGAAAATATGTTCATCGGATATAAGGTGCCGGTGAAGCAATTACTCAAGGAGGGGGAAAATCACCTCTATATTCGTTTTTATTCGCCCATACAACTGATGATGCCCGCCAGGACTACTTTTGGATACGATTATCCGGCGGGGAACGACCACCGGGAAGAAAAGCTAAGCATATATAACCGTAAAGCTCCCTATCATTTCGGATGGGACTGGGGCATACGGATTGTGCAGATGGGTATCTGGAAACCGGTGTCATTGAATTTTTACAACGATGCCCATATAGAAGATTATTATGTAAAGCAGACCTCCGTGACGGAACAGTCCGCCAAGATCGACAATCAGATAGAGATCCATTCCCTATCCAACGAACCGGCACAAGCCGTCATCACCATTGAATACGGTTTGCAGGGTAATGTGAGTGCAGGCAAGCCGATTTCAAAGAATATCACCTTGCAACCGGGTAAAAATCAACTCTCTCTACCCCTGGAAATCAATCAACCCAAAAGATGGATGCCGGCGCATTGGGGAGAACAACATCTCTATGATTTTACGGTGACCGTTGTGTCGGGCAACCGGGAAATCGCAAAAAAAACTGTCCGGACAGGTTTGCGTTCAGTTCGGCTGGTACAGGAACCGGATGAGCACGGCAAATCATTCTACGTGGAAGTGAACGGTATGCCCGTTTTTGCCAAGGGAGCCAACTACATCCCCGGTGAGATCTTCACAACCCAACAGGATGCCGGTTTTTACGAAAGACTGTTTGACAACATCACCGCGGCCAACATGAATTTTGTACGCGTATGGGGAGGTGGCATTTATGAAAACGAGGAGTTTTACCGTCAGGCCGACGAAAGGGGTGTCTTAGTATGGCAGGACTTCATCTTCGGTTGCGTGCCCTACCCTTCCGACGATGCTTTTCTGGCCAATGTGCGGGAAGAGGCGATCTACAATATCAAACGTCTCCGCAACCACGCTTCGCTCGCCTTCTGGTGCGGCAACAACGAGATAGAAGAGGGCCTTAATCACTGGGGTTGGCAAAAAGAATACCCGGCCGAAGTGATGGAGGCATGGTTCAAAGGGTACGATAAAACATACCGAGAACTGATCCCCGGATTAGTGAACGAATTTGACGGTACACGCAGCTATATCCACGGATCGCCTTATGACTCGAACTGGGGAAATCCCGAGAAATTCGCCGCAAGCGACGCGCACGACTGGGGGTTGTGGTACGGGCATCTCCCATTTGAAGGAATGGCAGACCGGTTACCCCGCTTCGCCAGCGAATTTGGCTTTCAGTCATTCCCTGAAATGAAAACCATCCGATCTTTCGCTCCCGAGGATCAATGGAGCCTTGAAAGTGAGGTCATGACGGTGCATCAGAAAGCATCGACCGGCAACTCCCTTATCAAAAAATATATGGATATGTATTATCCGGAACCGGGAAATTTCGAGGATTTTGTCTATATCGGTCTGGTGATGCAGGGCAACGGCATGGAGGAGTCGGTGGAAGCGATGCGTCGTGGAAGGCCCTATTGCATGGGAGCGCTTTATTGGCAAATCAACGACGACTGGCCGGTGGTTTCCTGGTCGAGTATCGACTACTACAACAACTGGAAAGCGCAACACTACCGTATGCGGGATGTGTTGGCTCCCCTGGCCTTGGGCGTCGAGTCTAAGGATGGTAAACTGAATTATTACACTATGTCCGATTATCTCCAGGACCATGACAACCTCAGCTTGACCGTGCAGGTGATAGACTTCTCGACAGGAAAACGGAACGAATTTACCGAGCGTGTCAATGCCAAAGCCAACGACAGCCGGATCGTCAAAACATTCAATATCTCAGCACTGGTAAGTGAAGCAGAAAAGAGGCATACCATGATACATGCTTTCCTGAGCGACAGTAAAGGGAATGTGATCTCTTCCAAGGATCATTTCTTCTACTGGCCCAACAAACTGGAATTGCCGGAAACGGAAGTGAAAACCAATGTGCAATACCGCGACGGAGAATACAGGGTGACCCTTTCAAGCAAAAAGCTGGCAAAAGACGTCTTTGTGGAGATACCCATCCAGGGCGCCCGCTTCAGCGATAACTTCATCGATCTGCTACCGGGAGAGAAAAGAACCATCACCATCACTTCCCCCGCACTGAAAGCGGCTGACAAAACCCCTATTACGGTGAAACATGTCAGGGAAACTTACTAATGTGAAAAGGTGGAAAAGCGGGAAAGGGGAAATATGAGGCGCCACATGATAAAAGAAGTAATTGGCAATTAGAAATCAGCCAATGGGTAATTAAAAACGCAATGGGGAAAAAAGAAGACTTTTCAATATTATTGGTGGTGGCGGTCACCTCCTTTATGGGTACTTTTCTGGTGTCGGCGGTCAATATCGCCCTGCCCACCATTGAAAGGGATCTGGCGCTCAATGCCATCGAGCTGAGCTGGGTCATCACCGCTTTTATACTGGCCATGGCGCTTTTCATGCTTCCGGCGGGAAGCTGGGGCGACAGGAGCGACAACCGGCGATTATTCAAACTGGGGCTGATATTGTTCACCGTCTCCTCAGCCATCTGTTATGTGGCACCCAACGGGTATTGGCTCGTTGGCGCACGCTTTCTGCAGGGTATTGGCGCTGCTTTTACCGGCACGACGGGCCAGGCTATCTTAGTATCGTCGTTCCCGGCCGAGCGACGGGGGCAGGTACTGGGCATCTCCGTGGCTTCCGTCTATGGGGGACTGGCGCTGGGCCCCGTCATCGGTGGGATTATCACTCTTCATGTCGGCTGGCGCTCCCTTTTCCTGATTGCCGCTATCTTCGGGCTGCTCACCATCCTTATCTCCCATCTTTTCCTGAAGAATGATGAAACCAAACACACATCTGCAAAAGGCGGAGACAAAACAGGCACCTTCCTTTTCATGGTGGGACTCGCCGCATTGGTCTACGGCTCCTCACTGATCCCTTCCGCTGTGGGTTGGGGAATGATGACCGGGGCAGTAATGCTGATTTTCCTTTTCTGGAGATATGAAAGCCGGGCGGAACATCCGATGCTCGACACGCGGCTCTTCTCCCACAACCGCCTTTTCACCTACTCCAGCCTGTCGGCACTTATCAATTATACCGCCACCTTCGCCATCGTCTTTTTCCTCAGCCTCTACCTGCAAAAGGTACAGGGGCTCTCGCCACGCGACGCGGGCGCGGTAATCGTGGCGCAACCGGCCATGATGGCCCTCTTCTCTCCCATCGTGGGAAAACTGTCCGACAAGATACAGCCGCGCTACTTTGCCACCACCGGCATGGCCATGTGCACAACCGGATTAGGCATGCTGGCTTTCCTCGGCCCCACAACGGCCATCTGGATCATTGTCGCCATCCTTATATGGGTGGGAGTCGGCTTTGCCCTTTTCTCCTCTCCCAACATGAATACCATTATGAGTTCGGTAGAGAGACGGCAATATGGACAAGCTTCGGGACTCGCCTCTTCCATGCGGGTATTCGGACAGATCATAAGCATGAGCATTGTCACCCTGATCTTCGCGCTGTTGTTCGGTAACCGGTCGATAGAGGAAGTACCCAATTCCGTTTTTTTACAGGCCATGCGATGGGGATTTATCATCTTCTCCCTGATCGGCGTGCCGGGTATCTACTTCTCATTCAACCGTGGAAATTTGAAAAGAAAAGTGTAAAAGGCTGAGAAACTGTTTTGATTTTTTTCATCCATTGTTTTTCAGCAATTTTTTGTTGGGTCTTGAATAAAAGTCATCACAGTTCTTCCCTCAATATTTTTTGTAAAAGATAAGTGGCATTGAGATTTCTGGAAACACCTCTCTGTATTTTATAACTATACCGCTCTTCTTCGGAAAGAGATATCTCGAAACAATAATTTAGAAACAAGCCAGGCAGGTCATTCTCCAATTTTGCCAGTTCCAGGTCGTGGGTAGCGATAATGCCCGTCACGGGTAATTCCCTCATTTTTTTCAGGAACAATATCGAACCGTCAAGTTTATCTTTGGAATTGGTTCCCTTTAACAGTTCATCCAGAATGATTAAAGTATGTTGGTGAGAACGGCAATACCTTATCAGCTCCCTCATCCTTTCCAACTCCGCCTTGAAATAAGAGGTCCCCGATGAGAGATCATCTGTGTTGCGCATACTGCTGAATAAATGGAAAAGGGTGAAACTGAACTTCGAGGCACACACATTCATGCCACTGACCGCCAATATATAATTGGCACCCACCGTGCGCAGGAAGGTGCTTTTCCCGGCCATATTGGCGCCGGTAATAATCAGAAACTGTTTTTTGATGATGAGTATGTCATTGTTTACCCGTTTTTCTTTGGATATAAACGGATGCCCCAACCCGGATGCATCCAGAAGAAGATCTGCGCGTGCCGTGATTTCCGGCTGGATGAATTCAGGCAGATTAAACATATAGGTAGCCTGCGACACCCTCGCTTCCATTTCCGCCAATGTACTGATCCAGGATTGGAGATGACACAGATAATTGTTTTTCCACCGGTAGAATTGCCGTAACAGGAACAGGTCCCTCAGAAAAAAGCCGTTGAGCAACACAAGGATATAAGCATTATGGCGCTGGTCAAATTTCTTCAACAGGATGGAAAGCTCCTTCAACGCTTCACGAGAGTTGTGGATGCCGAATAATTTCTCTTTTAAAGTCCTGTTCTGGGAAGCTTCAAAAGTTTCCTGATGCACGACATGCAACAAATCGGCATGTATCCGGTTATTTTTATGGAGAAAACCTATGTCGGCACCGACTTTGTTCAGCGCCTGGCTAAAGATCACCGGCAAGAAAAGCTGAATCATGAACAAGGTGACGAATACCGCCCAGGGCAGGTACCCCAACCATGCCAATATCAGCGATGTCAGGGTAATAGCGATAGAGATACAGAGAAGGAGTAACCCTGTTTTGGAGGTCAGCAGGGTATTGTCACCCTTGTGGGTAGTGATCAGCCTGTAGTCATTTTTCTCTTCATCGAAACCTTTGCAGACAGCCATGAACTGATGCCTGAAATCATCTTTTCGCACCAATTCCGAAAGCGACTCCTGCCTTGCCACAATCTCTTCTTCGCTTTTCGGAATTGAACTCAGCTTCTCAGCCAGGATAGCACCTGCCTCATGCGTCACTGTCCGGTTGATCATATGATAAATGGAGTTCTCACCGAAAATATCCAGGTCATAAGAATAGGCATGCTTTTTATCAATAAATGGTTCTCCGTTATCGAAAGGGCTGTAATCGCCATCCAGAAAACTGATTTCATCCGTGTACACTCGCTGTAAAGCCCCATGATAAGCCCTCTTTTGCAGATAGTGCTCATCCCACTTGTACAACAACGAGAAAACTGCAAGCGAAAGTGCGGCGAGGATAAAACAGATTGTCCTGTCCCATCCCCATCGATAGGTGGCAATCACCAGGAAAACACCTGTGAGAAAGAACAGCAGCTTCAGAAAAGGGAATATCCTTAACCGGGATCTTATCTTATTCAACGCTATACTATTCTCCTCTATTTTGCTTTTATAATAGTCCTTGTTCATTTCTTCAATCGATAAATCACTATTCATTAGTTAAAGTCTATACTAACAGATATTTTGCAGGGTATCCATAGCCCAGAAGTATCACTTGAATTAAAAAACACGCCGCCAAAGATACAATTTTTTGAGGTTTCCATCCTCCCTCATTTCACCTTAGCACATTAATTATTATCTTTGCACCCGCAAAGAAAATATTGGAACTATTTCGTTAAGCAAGTGCAAAGTGAATTTATTTACTTTGCCGAGCGCAGAAATAGTCTAATGTAATTGAACTATTTCGTTAAGCAAGTGCAAAGTGAATTTATTTACTTTGCCGAGCGTAGAAATAGTCTAATGAAATTGAACTATTTCGTCAAGCAAGTGCAAAGTGAATTTATTTACTTTGCCGAGCGTAGAAATAGTCTAATGTAATAGAACTATAACAAAATGGCTAAAGAATTGAAGGAGCTTACGCCCCGCAGTAAAGATTACTCCCAATGGTACCTCGACTTGGTGATTAAAGCCGAACTGGCAGAAAATTCCGCCGTGCGCGGTTGTATGGTGATCAAACCGTATGGTTACGCGATATGGGAGAAGATGCAGCGTCAGTTAGACGACATGTTCAAGGAAACAGGACACATGAATGCCTATTTCCCGTTGTTCATCCCAAAGTCTTTTCTTAGCCGTGAAGCCGATCATGTGGAAGGGTTTGCCAAAGAGTGCGCCGTGGTAACACACTACCGCCTTAAAAATGCACCCGACGGCAGTGGCGTAGTGGTCGATCCGGAAGCCAAACTCGAAGAAGAACTGATTGTACGTCCCACTTCGGAAACCATCATCTGGAGCACCTACAAGAACTGGATACAATCCTACCGCGACCTGCCGATTCTTATCAACCAGTGGGCCAACGTGGTGCGGTGGGAGATGCGTACGCGCCTTTTCCTGCGTACAGCCGAATTCCTATGGCAGGAAGGCCATACAGCCCATGCCACAAAAGAGGAAGCCATCGATGAGGCACAACGGATGATCAATGTCTATGCGGAATTCGCGGAAAAATATATGGCCATGCCGGTAGTGAAAGGATTGAAATCGGAATCCGAACGGTTCGCCGGCGCTATCGACACTTACACTATCGAGGCATTGATGCAGGACGGTAAAGCGTTGCAATCAGGCACCTCCCACTTCCTGGGACAGAATTTCGCCAAGGCGTTCGACGTGCAATTCACTGACCAGGGCGGGAAACGCGACTATGTATGGGCCACCTCTTGGGGTGTTTCCACCCGGTTAATGGGCGCCCTGATCATGTCGCATTCCGACGACAACGGACTGGTGCTCCCCCCCAAACTGGCTCCCTATCAGGTGGTGATCGTCCCTATATATAAGAATAGTGAACAACTGCAACAGATCAACGAAAAGGCAGCCGGCATCATAGACCGGCTGAAAGCCCTCGGCATCAGCGTGAAATACGACAATGCCGACAACAAGAAACCGGGATGGAAATTCTCGGAATATGAACTCAAGGGGGTGCCGGTACGTCTGGCCATGGGTGGACGCGACTTGGAGAACAACACCATCGAGGTAGCCCGCCGCGACACTCTCACCAAAGAGACGCTGCCCTGTGACAATATTGAAAACCACATCAAGTCTCTGCTGGACGAAATGCAGGAAAACATCTACAAGAAAGCGGCGGATTTCCGCGCTTCCCAAATCCGCGAAGTGAACTCCTACGAGGAATTCAAAGTGGAGATAGAGAAAGGCGGATTCCTGCTCTGCCACTGGGACGGTACTCCCGAAACGGAAGAGCGCATAAAGGAGGAAACCAAGGCGACCATCCGCTGCATTCCGCTCGATGGAGACAAAACACCCGGTCAATGCATGGTAACGGGCAAGCCGTCGGCACAACGGGTACTCTTTGCACGGGCGTACTAAAAACCGAAAATTCATTTTTAGCGACGTGGATCTTCACTATTCACTATCCCCATGGCAACAGTAAAAGACTGGCTTTCCGCTTTTCGTCCGCGGACACTTTTCCTGGCTGTGGCCACTGTCGTCCTGGGAAGCGGGCTGGCCTTGCACGAAGGGAGTTTCAGTATGACCACCTTCATGCTCACCCTCCTGTTGGCTGTCTCCATCCAGATACTGGCCAATCTTTCCAACGATCTGGGTGATTTTCAGAAAGGGACCGACACTACCGGTCGCAGGCAAGGGCCCACACGCACCTTGCAAAGTGGAAAGATCACACCCCGGGAAATGAAAGGGGCTATTGCCCTATTCTCCTCCATCTGTATCCTTACCGGACTTTCTTTGATTCTGAATATCATTGCTTATATTCACTGGTCTTCCGCGGCCATACTAATCGGCCTGGGAGGATTAAGCATTCTCGCGGCACTCTTTTATACGCTGGGAAAGCGCGCCTACGGCTATAGAGGTTGGGGTGACTTGCTGGCTTTTATCTTCTTTGGCCCCGTACCGGTGATAGGTACCTATTTTCTTCATACCCACGGGTTCAGTTTTGAACCGGTCATGCCTGCCATTGGGATGGGACTTATCAGCACCATGATATTAAATATCAACAATATGAGGGATATAGAAAATGACAGAGCCTCGGGGAAAATCACCATTGCTGTGAAATTGGGGCTTAGCCGGGCAAAAGCATATCATGGGGGATTGACCCTCGCCTCATTTTTCTTTTTTCTCGGATACAGCAATCTATACGAACCGGTACCTTGGTACCGCTACCTTTACCTGCTCATTTTTCTCTTTTTGTTCAGGATGATGGATGGCATTCGCCGGAAAAACGGCCATGCGCTCGACCCCTATCTCAGGCTTACATCGCTATCGGGATTTTTGCTGTCATTGCTGTTTTCGGCATGTATCAACATCTAAAGCGGACGGGGAACGGCATAAGAAACTCTCCCACCCGACCCTTGTCGAACCCATAAACAAAAGAAGCATTCACTTTGAATTCATCTGGCAATTCCAATTGATAAACTCTGCCGGACTCGCTCCAGTTTGAATATGAAGTGACCGAGGTATAGTATAATTTTTACAACAGAAAAAATTTAACTCAATATCATAATTCAATTTTGCATTTCAATTATTTTGTTAACTTTGCGCTACTTACACATTCAATAATTGGTAATATGTTCGATAACAGCCAACGCGCTTTTATAGCCATTAACAATAGTGCGGAAGTATGCCTTGTACCCAGGATGGCAAACCGCCATGGTCTTATTACCGGCGCGACCGGTACCGGAAAGACCGTCACCTTGCAAACATTGTCCGAAACATTCAGTGACATGGGAGTGCCCGTGTTTGCCGCCGATATGAAGGGCGACCTGTCCGGAGTGGCAAAAACAGGAGGCAACAAGGAGAGTGTTGCAAAACGGGTTGAGCAATATAACCTGCCGGAAAAAGGATTCGAATACAAACCGTTTCCTGTACGCTTTTGGGACGTATTCGGCGAGCAAGGGCATCCGGTACGCACTACCGTCACCTCCATGGGGCCGCTGCTGCTGGAACGTCTGCTGGATCTGAACGAGACACAGGGAGCCATTCTTTCCATGGCCTTCCGGATTGCCGACGATAATGACCTGCTGCTGATCGACCTCAAAGACTTGCGGAAGATGTTGCAATATGTGGGCGACAACCGGACGCAGTTCACCACCCGGTACGGAAACATCTCCCCGGCAAGTATCGGCGCCATCCAACGGGGATTGATCCGGCTCGAAAACGAAGGCGCCGACAAATTCTTTGGCGAACCGGACCTGGAAATCACCGATTTCATCCAAACCGAACAAGGCAAAGGAGTAATTAATATCCTGGCTGCCGACAAGTTGATGAGATCACCACGGGTATATACCACTTTCCTGTTGTGGTTACTCAACGACTTATATGAAACACTTCCCGAGGTGGGTGACCTGGAAAAGCCCAAGCTGGTCTTTTTCTTCGATGAAGCCCACCTGCTGTTCAACGACATGCCTGCCTCACTACTCGAAAAAGTAGAGCAGATCGTCCGCCTGATCCGTTCCAAAGGCGTGGGTATTTATTTCTGCACCCAAAATCCGGCAGATATTCCTCAAACCATCCTTGGGCAGCTGGGGAACCGTGTGCAGCATGCGCTGCGCGCCTACACGCCAAACGACCAGAAAGCAGTACGAGTAGCGGCCAACACCTTCCGTGCCAATCCCGCATTCGATACCGGCGACGCTATTACCCAGCTCAACACAGGGGAGGCGCTTGTCTCGTTTCTTGACGAGAAAGGGGCTCCGCAAATGGTGGAGCGTGCCAATATCCTCCCGCCGCAGGGACAGATAGGACCAATAACGGTGGGTGAACGAGATCAGCTGATACGCAGCTCCCTGATTTACGGCGTATACGAAAAACTGATCGACCGGGAATCGGCCTTTGAAATATTGTCCAAAAAACAGGAGCTGCTTGAAGAAGAACGGCGTCTCGCCGCAGAGGAAAAAGAGCGTGTCCGTCAGCAGAAAGAAGCACAGAAGGCTGCCCTCGAAGAAGAGAGAGCAAAGCGCACGGCAGCACGGCAACGGAAAGCCGATCAGGGTTATCTGGGTGATATCCTCAACCAGGTAGGAAAAAGCGTACAACGGCAAGTCAGCAACGAACTGGGAAAAACCATCACCCGCAGTATTTTCGGGACGCTTTTCGGAAAAAAATAAGAGACTATTTGAATTTGTTTCCTCTTCCTTGTTTTGGCCATCATGGCAGGTATTTGATCCAAATAAGAGGAAGAAATATACAAAGAGTGATGAGGCGGAACGTCATCCTCTTTTCCGGCACCATTGCCGCTAATATCAAGGTAGGCAATCGCAATGACACACCGACGACTGTTTTCATGGGCGCGGGGCCGGCGAGGTGAAATTTGAGCGTGATCTTTTCGTCATCTGAAGGTGCTCAAAACATATAAATATTATATCTTTGCAACTATTTCATGCCTCCCGAGCAAGCGGGAGGCAAATTATTTACTTTCTACTGGGGCGTGAAAACGACTGGAAGAAAAAACCATCATATAACAGGGAATAATGAAGGAACAAGAGAGCGGGATTATAAGAGAACAAAAACAGATTAACCCCGTGGCGGACTGGTTTATCCGTCTTCTGAAGGGTGTCCTCGTGGGGATCGGATTTATCCTTCCCGGACTGTCGGGTGGCGTGTTGGCTGTTATCTTCGGCATCTATGATCCGTTGATCCGCTTTCTTGCCGATATCCGGCGGAAATTCCTGAAAAATGCACTTTACTTTCTTCCCGTGGCAATCGGTGCCGCTATCGGGATCGTTCTCTTTGCCGTAGTGGTAGAAAAGGCTTTCGGCAAATATGCCGCGCTGTTTGTCTCTCTTTTCGTGGGATTTGTGGCAGGAACTTTTCCGTCTCTCTATAAAACAGCCGGGAAGCAGGGAAGAAAATCGTCAGACATGGGCATTCTTATTGTCACCACGATCGCCATTTTTGCGCTGATGTTGGTCGGCGGACAACAACTTACCGAAGTAACCCCCAACCTCATGGTATGGCTCGGATCAGGGCTGCTGATGGGACTGGGACTGATCGTCCCGGGGATGAGCCCTTCCAATTTCCTTATCTATTTCGGCCTTTATGACAAGATGGCAATCGGTATTAAAGATTTTGATTTTGGTGTCATTATTCCGCTGATTATCGGGTTTATCGTCTGTGTGCTGCTCTTTGCCAAGTTGGCTTCCTGGCTTTTCAGGAGATATTACTCCGGCATGTACCACTTCATTCTGGGAATGGTGGTGGGCTCCTCACTGGCCATTTTCCCCACCGTAGTTTTCCCGGCATTCACCGCTGAACAACTTGCCGCGGCCGGGTTAACTTTTTGGGGAGCGTTGCTTATGAGCCTTCTGCTTTTCATAGCAGGCACCGTCGCCTCATGGCTCTTCAGCAAAGTGGAAGAGAAATATCCGAGGGAAGAAATGTTTTAGACAAGTTTCACTCCTCTCCAGCGATCCTGATCCTCGGGTTTCTCCCTTTCAGCTCGGCTATCAGGCCGTCTATATCCGCCTCATTGACTCCCAGCACTTCAAAACCCCGTACCTTGTCGATGCGGAGTTGGTTCTTCTTTATTTTTTGCAATCCTATTATATCACCAATAGCTATTCTTCTGTTTTTTGAAAACAATTTCAGTACAAAACGGATCTCCAAAAAATTCCGTTCAGTGACAGCATACTCCTTTATGGTGGTCGAGAGAATGAAAACAATGGCAAAAGCAAAGTAAATAAAATCCATCCAGATTCTCTCGCCGTGTCTGAACCTGTAAATAACCACACCTAAGAGGAAGAGTGAAACAATTCCCCAGAAAAGATTCCCAAGTCCGTTGTCCGCTTTATATCTTTTTTCCACAACCGTTGAATTAAAGTTATATTACTCCGGGAACACATTCGTTTGTTTCTGAATACTTTCCAAATATATTGCTCAAATATACACTTATTTCTGAAAAAAGGGTTTAAAAAATGAAAATAATCGGAGAATAGATCAACAGGTTGTTTTTGTCGACGAAACCGGCTTTTCAATGGACAAACCGTGTAATCTCATCGATACAACACTGAATATATGACACTTAAATAACAAAAAAGGGTATTTTCCCTTTAAACTTTTGCTTACCTTCGGAGGTCATAAGAGCAGATCATATTTTTATTCACTTTTTAAAATGGATGTATTATGAAGAAGATTGTATTCATGGCGATGGTTGCCATATTCACCCTGAGTTTTACCCTTGAGGCTCAGGATACGACAAGAAGTGGAAGGGACAACAGGCAGGATACCCGCAGCGGTATGAGATGGACGGCCAAGGAACGTGCCGACAATATGGAGAAGCAATTGGGACTGACTGCCGACGAGAAAGCGAAAGTGCAGGCTTTATTTGAACAACAGGATGCCAAACGGGCTGAGCAGATTGCCGAACAGAGAGCAAAGAGAGATGAGCAGATGCAGGATCGCGTCAAACGTCGCGAAGAGATGCAGGCATTGCGTGAAAAAGAGATGGCCGAAAACGATGCTGAACTGGAAGCTATTATCGGAAAGGAAAAGATGGAACAGTGGAAGCAGTATCGAGCCGACCGCCAGAAAGAGATGCGTAGTTCAAACCGCGAGGGAAGAAGGGGGCCTCGTTGAGGTTGAATAGGATGACCTTCACAAGAGGTATCCGACAACCGGCATATGAGCCTTCATTGAATCAATTAAATAACTACGGGTAAATTCGAAAAGCCGCCTCACACAACGGGGCGGCTTTTTGGTTAGTAATATTTCCGGTACATCTGCCTGAATGCTGCTGTTGTTTTAAACCGGTCGAGCCAACTATTAAGACTGTCCAGCAGCACGGGAGAATCTTTTCGCACTGCCCAGGATTCCATTTGAGTGAAACTGATATCAGTCTCAATATCTATCTCCGGCAGGACCGTGGCCAGACGCAGGGCCATTTTCTCATCGCATACCGTAAAGTCTATATCGCCCGACGCCACCATTATCACCAACTGTTCCGTTTCATAGGTGGTGTCTTCCACTATAAAAATAGTGTCTCCTATCTCATGGGAAAGATTCTTGAGCCGAAGGATAACAGGTGACTCCGCGGCTACATGGATGGTTTTCCCGGCCAAGTCAAGATGTTGGCGAATGGGCTCTATACGGTCGTTATACTCCCGCTTCCGTTGTACCAGCACCTGCTTGTTCAGCGTGATAGGATGGGTAAAGGCAAAGGTGTCTTTCAATTGTATATTGACCGGGATATTACGGGCGACCAAGTCGTAGCGCATTGCCTGCAGCCCTTCCAGATTCTCATCAAGACTGTTCTCCAGAAAGAGATTCACTTTTATCCCCCATTCTTTCTCAAGAGCCAGAATCATCTCCCGCTGAAAACCCTGTAACGAATCTCCTGAAACATACAATCCGATACTATTGTAGTCTGTCACCACATTCAATTCATCAGATGCTATTATCTCATGATAATCGCGCGGAGCCGGAAGAATGTTCCGGGAGGCTTTCATACCGGTCCTGAGCAGTATCATCACCACTACAGCGGCTATCAACAAAAGAAGATAGAGATATAAACGTTTTCGGGGCTGCAAACTGTAAAAGATTAATTATGTAAATTCACTGAAACGCCAAGCCTGAAGATAGCGGGGTTGACGGGATACCCTGGCAATGAAAAATATTCTTTTGGATTCATGAACTGCGAGGCCACATTATAATACATCACATAAAAACGGGTCTGTTTCAGGTGCATGTTGGCATAGACCGTTGCTATGGGATAATTGCCGATCTCTTTCTCCCGCTGATTGTAAAATTGCAACAACGCCGGCTCATAACCAGGTATATAATACTTTGTATGGTAATGCGCATCCACACCCAGTTGCAAGGTGAGCTCGTTCACAATTTTGGTCTTCAGATACATATTGGAATAAACGCTGAGATGAGGCACAGGGATTACTTCCTGATTGCTCGAAGCCTGGTAAACCACCTGGTTATCCCAGTTGAATATGCCAAAACGCAGGTGCTGCTCTATACGCGCGGTCACCAGTTGCACATTACCGCCCTCCTGGGCAATCTGCCTCTCACTGTTATAATAAATGAAATTCTGCAGGTTCTCCACCCCTGCGCTTAACGTGGTGTTTGTAAACGGTATATGTAGCTTACCTCCGACATAGACCCTGCGAATATCACCAAAATTATGGTTCCAACGGAAATATTTTGAGTAATAATTCTCTTCGAGATATTTAGGTTTTAAATTTTTAATGTAGGCATGCGCGGAGAGGGTAGTCCGCTTTCCGGCAATATCAAAACCGGTCTCCACATCCCCCATCGCCCTGAATTCACCCAGGTTCGCTCCCAATACCCCCAGATCGGCGCGGATATTAAACAGGAGATTATCGCCCTGCTGTTTATTCAGCACACCTCCTATGGTAACGGCACTTTCCCGGTGCCGCGTCATTCCCGGCCCCACACTATCCTTCATGGAATAATTGCGCAGATCATGTTCCAGAAAAGCGGTCAGCCCGAATTTCACCCACTCTTTGAATCCTTCCCGCAGCCCCAGAGAAACAGTGTTCTTCACCGACGAGAAACGGATACTGTCATCCACGGCCTCCTCATAGAACCGATTGGGATAAAACTGGTCTATCCGGTGCATATACACGCCATCCACATTCACAAAGGCGGTATCATGCGACAGGAACCGCCGATATTGCTGGGTGAACTGCGATGAAAAACCTATACTCGCCACAGGAACAAACTGTCCCTGCCCTTTGTGTGACGAATCGGCCGGTGCCTCCACATACCCCAGATTGTACCTGCCTGACAAAAAGAAACGGTTATTGCGTAATGAGTTCCATGTATTGGTGAATTTCACCGGGATATCCCTCGACGTGAAATTCTGTTGAACGGAATCAGGATGCGTGATAAAGCGCTCATCCGTTATTCCACCGTTCTCGGCATTGACCAGCGATCCAATATTCATGAAAGCATGGGCTTCAATCCTGTCGGAAAGGTAATTTCCAAAGAGTGAGAAATTATTATGCTTCACCGCTTGAGAGTTGTAATAACCCCGGGCATTGATCAAATCGACGTCTAATCCCACATTCAGGCTTTTCCCGAAATTAGAGACCAATCGTGCTTCAAAGCGTTCCTCTCTGGTTTGTTTGGGAGCAGCACGGTTGTAACTCAATCTGGAATAGGGTACCCTTGTATTGACGAACAACACCTCTTCCGGATCTTTCAGATAGAGATAGTAAGCATTGTTGAATATAAACTGTTCGGTTTCCGGCCTGTCGGCAAAGATCTTCGAGAAAGCCGGCGATCCCAGTGGCGCCAAGAAGCCCATGGCTACCGATTGTCCGTCGGGAAGGATGCTCTGTTGGTAATTATGGAGTAATGTGTCCGAAACGGCAGGCAGACGGTTACCGGTACGGGCATCGATCTTCCAGATAGTCATTTGTGCCAGCCGGCGAAGCGAATCGGCCTCCGCCCCATGATCGTTTATCAGGTGATCGAGGTGCGACGCCTGTCGGGGCGACCTCGAATTCAACTTCTGGCCGTTAGGTTCCGGAATCTGCCGGGGAAGAAGATCCAGCGAATCAGGATTCGTCGTGATCTGCGATGAATCGGGCAGAATAACGCGTGCCTGCGAATAGGTGGCCGTCACGCAGAGAACACATGCCAGAAGGGATATGAACAACTTTTCTTTCATCGGATGCAAATATAAATATAGTGAAAGCCGAGAGAAACGCCAAACTTGTCTGCATTTCCAAGGCGCATCCTATATTATGCAAATCTACATAAAAAATTGCCATCCCCCGATAATCGAGCCCGCTTTTCTCTCATTTTTGAGTTTTTTTAGGATGAAATACGACCCAAGGATCGCGCCTCCAATCTCACTTGTCGACCATCCCATTACGTTTATTTCACATACTCCGACACAGGATGGGCATCTGTTTAAAAAAATACTCCTTATTATGGATTGTTTTCAATAATTTCATTATCTTTGTCCCATCAAAATAATAAAAATGAAAGCAAACTTGTTCCATCATCATCATTTTCACACTTGCAATCAGGCGAGTTGAGGTTGGTATGTACGAACAGAAAAAGCATATATGCATAAACCCGTCTGAAGGAACTCAGGCGGGTTTTTGTTTAACATTCAATCGGACCCATCCGGGCCGATTGAGTAAAGTGACTAAAAAATGGAAACAATCAAAATCGCTATTCAAAAAAGCGGACGGTTAAGCGAAAAATCCCTCGACCTGCTCACCGAGTGCGGCATCAATGTCTCCAACGGCAACCGCAAACTGAGAACGGAAGCACACAACTTTCCTATGGAGATCCTCTTCCTGCGGGATGACGATATCCCGCAATATGTGGAACAAGGTGTGGCAGATATCGGTATCCTGGGGCAAAACGAGGTATGGGAAAAAGAAAAGGATGTAATAGAGATCGAAAAACTGGGTTTCGGAAACTGCCGCCTTTCTCTCGCCATCCCGAAAGATGAAGTTTACACCGGACTCGATTATTTCAATGGCAAGCGAATAGCGACAAGCTATCCCAGGATACTGAAAAAATTTTTCCGGGAGAAAGGAATGGATGTGAAGATTGAAGAACTGGGGGGAAGTGTGGAGATTGCTACCGGAATCGGCCTTGCCGACGCCATCTTCGACATAGTAAGTACCGGAAGTACCCTCATCATGAACGGGTTGAAAGAAGCCGAAGCCATCATCAAAAGCCAGGCTGTGCTCATTGGCAACAAAAACCTTTCGACTGCCAAAACCGAACTGCTGGAGCGGTTGTTATTCCGTATAAAGGCTTACAAAAACGGACGCGATAAAAAATACGTCTTGCTTAATGCACCCAACGGGATCATCCCCGATATTGTGAAATTATTGCCCGGCATGCGTTCTCCCAGTATCCTTCCGCTGGCCGACAAAGGTTGGAGCAGTGTCCACTCCGTGATTCATGACGACGATTTCTGGGAAATCATCGATGAACTAAAGCGCCTGGGTGCCGAAGGAATCCTTGTAGTGCCCATTGAGAAGATGATCCTCTGAATTGATGTGATAATTCGATGATGTGACGATGTGCCAATTGATCTTCAAATCAATAAATCAGTAAATCAGTTATAATGAAAACCATTTCAAACCCTTCGCAAAGCAAAAGGAAGAAACTGGCCGAACGCCCTATGATCAGGCAGCGGAAGTTGATGAATATTGTGGAAAAGATATTTTACAATATCCATCGAAAAGGAGATAAGGCAGTGCTCACCTATAGCCGTCAATTCGACTGGCCTGCCCAGGAGACATTGGAAGTGGATCGTGAGACCATTGAACAGGCGGCGGGATTAGTGCCCGAACGGCTAAAACAGGCTATCGCAATGGCACGAAAGAATATAGAAACCTTTCACCGTTCACAGCAGGAAGAGACACGCAAAGTGGAGACCGCTCCCGGCGTGTTCTGCTGGCGTGAATCGCGTCCAATCTCCCGGATAGGCATTTATGTGCCCGGCGGCACTGCCCCGCTCTTTTCCACCGTGCTGATGCTCACGGTACCTGCAAAAATCGCTGGATGCGGCGAAATAATATTATGCACGCCCCCTGACGAGGAAGGGAAAATCCATCCCGCCATACTCTATGCCGCCGCGCTGACGGGAGTGACGAAAATATTTGCTGTAGGAGGGATCCAGGCTATCGGAGCAATGGCTTTCGGCACGGAGAGTATTCCAAAGGTTGATAAACTATTCGGCCCGGGCAACCAGTACGTAATGGCTGCCAAACGGTCTGCCCAGTATTATGGCACGGCTATCGATATGCCAGCCGGGCCGAGTGAACTTCTGGTCATTGCCGACCACACTTCCAACCCGGCATTCGTGGCTGCAGACCTATTGTCACAAGCTGAACACGGACCAGATAGCCAGGTGATCCTGCTTTCAGACAATAAAAAGGTGATCAAGGCGGTCAATAAAGAGCTTGATGTACAGCTGGAAAACCTGCCCAGGAAAGAAATCGCGTCACGGGCTCTTAAAAACAGCAAGGCTATTCTCTTCAAAGATTTGGATGAATGTATCGACTTCAGTAATTTCTATGCTCCGGAACACCTTATCCTGGCTACCGAAAATCCGGTACTATTAAGCCGGGATGTCACCACAGCCGGTTCCGTATTCCTCGGACATTATAGTTGTGAGAGCGCCGGCGATTATGCCAGCGGAACCAATCACACCCTCCCCACAAGCGGACATGCGGCGGCTTACAGTGGTGTATCACTCGACAGTTTCGTGAAAAAGATCACCTTCCAACAACTTACCGAAGAGGGAGTGACAAGCATCGGCAATACAGTGGAGATCATGGCTGAAGAGGAACAACTCATCGCCCACAAGAATGCCATGACTCTTCGTCTGGGAGCGGTGAAGGCAAGGCAGATAACGCTGACAGGTTACACGCAGGAGCAGGAAAAAGAACAGGAACAGGAACAAGGACAGGAACAAGGACAGGGACAAGGACAGGGACAAGGACAAGGACAGGGACAAGAACAGGGACAAGAACAAAAACAAGAAATACAACAAGAGGAATCTCAAGCATCCTCACAATCAGAGTGGTACGATGCCGAAGAGCTGACTCAAAAAGAACACCAAGAAGACGAAAATGGAGAAATTTGATCTGGAATCGCTGGTACGCCCCAATATCCGGGCATTAGACCCCTACTCCAGCGCGCGAGATGAATTCACGGGTGATGAGGGTATCTTCCTCGATGCTAACGAAAACCCGTTCGGACAAAGGAATCGTTATCCCGACCCTCATCAGCGCCTGTTAAAAAAAGCCCTCTCCGAAAGAAAACAGATCCCGGTGGAGAACATCTTCATCGGGAACGGCAGCGATGAGGCAATCGACCTGGTTTACCGTATCTTCTGCGAACCGCGACAAGATCGTGTAATCATCTGTCCCCCTACTTACGGCATGTATGAGGTATCAGCCAATATCAACAACGTGGAAGTGCTCCGGGTGCCGCTGACCGATCAATTCAAATTGGACATCGACAAAATACTATCCCTTCAGGCACGATGTATCTTCGTCTGCTCACCCAATAATCCCACAGGGAACAGTCTTCAAAATGTGGAACGGCTGCTTCAGGAGTTCCGGGGCATCGTGGTAGTCGATGAGGCCTATATCGACTTCAGCGGCGGTAACAGCTTTCTAGAAAAATTGCCCGATTATCCCAATCTGATTGTGATGCAGACTTTCAGTAAGGCATGGGGATTGGCTGGGGCACGTGTAGGCGTAGCCTATGCAAGCGCTGAGATCATCTCATTGATGGACAAAACAAAACCTCCCTACAATGTAAGTTCACTGAATCAGGCGGAAGCGCTCAGGGCGTTATCTAATCCTCTTGAATTTGAGCGGCAACTCTCCATCATTCTGGAGCAACGCGCATTGCTGGAAAAAGAGTTGAAAGGTTTGTCCGTGGTACATCATGTCTATCCTTCCGATGCCAATTTCCTGCTGGTAGAAGTGACGGAAGCCAATGAGATTTATCGATATCTGGTCGGGAAAAAGGTGATTGTCAGAAACCGCAGTGCTGTCATCCGCAATTGTCTCCGTATCACGGTCGGCACACCGGAAGAAAACCGGATGCTGATAAGCGAATTGAAAAATTATAATTAAGAATGGAGAATTATTAAGTTCTAAGTTCTAAGTTCCAAGTTCTCAGTTCCAAGTTCTCAGTTCTCAGTTCTCAGTTCTAAATTCTAAATTCTAAATTCTAAGTGCAAAATATATGAAAAAAGTATTATTTATCGACCGTGACGGGACGTTGATCATAGAACCTGAGGATCAACAGATCGACAATCTGGAAAAACTGGAATTTTATCCGAAGGTATTCCGGAACCTCTCCCGTATCGCCGGCGAATTGGAATACGAATTGGTGATGGTTACCAACCAGGATGGGTTGGGTACTCCCTCATTTCCCGAAGAGGCTTTCTGGCCGGTACAGGACAAAGTCATCAAGGCTTTTGAAAATGAGGGAGTACATTTCAGTGAAGTACTGATCGACCGGTCTTTTCCCCACGAGAACCTACCCACCCGAAAGCCCGGCACCGGTATGCTCACCCATTATATGAGAGGAGGATACGATCTGGAGCATTCTTATGTAATCGGAGACCGGCTAACAGATGTACAACTGGCCCAAAACATGAAGTGTAAATCTATCTTACTGAATAATGATTCATATCCGGGAGTCACACTCCATACTACGGACTGGGGAGAGATCTATCAGTTTCTGAAAGAGGAGCCACGCAGAGGGAAAGTACACAGAAAGACATCCGAGACCGACATCTTCGTCGAGGTGAACCTTGACGGCAAAGGGGAAAGCGATATATCAACCGGACTGGGATTCTTCGACCATATGCTTCACCAGATCTCCCGCCACGGCAATATCGACCTTGCCATTCGCGTCAAAGGTGACCTGCAGGTGGATGAGCATCACACGGTAGAAGATACGGGAATCGCCCTGGGGGAAGCTTTTACACAGGCGTTGGGAAAAAAGAAGGGAGTGGAACGGTATGGTTTCCTGTTACCGATGGATGATTGTCTGGCACAAGTGGCCATTGATTTCGGAGGACGCCCCTGGTTAGTATGGGAAGCGGAATTTCAACGCGAATTCTTGGGTGATCTTCCCACGGAAATGTTCATGCACTTCTTCAAATCGTTCAGTGACAACGCCCGCTGCAATCTCAATATTAAAGCGGAAGGCGACAATGAGCATCACAAGATCGAATCTATATTTAAAGCCTTTGCCCGGGCAATAAAGATGGCAGTAAAGCGAGATGGAACAGAAGGTGTGCCCAGCACGAAAGGAACACTGTAGTGGATGTGATGATGGATTGGTTTGTGAATGGGGTGACGAGATGGCGGGGTGACGAGATGGTGATAAAATCTGAATTGAATCAACGTCAGGTGGAGTCAAGATCAATATAATAATATAAATTTTGAATTTGAAATAATTCAACAATGATAGCGATAATCAAATACAACGCTGGCAATATCACATCGGTCAAAAATGCGGTCGAACGGCTGGGTTATGAGTGTCAGGTGACCGATGATATGGATGCAATTCTATCTGCTGGGAAAGTCATCTTCCCGGGTGTGGGAGAAGCAAAATCAGCAATGAATCATTTGGAGAGTAAAGGATTAGATAAAATTATTCCATCTTTGGTTCAACCCACATTGGGTGTTTGCCTTGGGCTTCAACTGATGTGCCGGCATTCGGAAGAGGGTGATAGAAAGTGCCTTGGCATCTTCGATGCGAAAGTGAAAAAATTCCCCGCAACGGATATTGTCCCCCACATGGGATGGAACAATCTGGAGGTCGGGGTTAATCCACTTTTCAACGGTTTCGGTGAAGATGATACCGTTTATTTCGTGCATGGCTATTATGCGGAAATATGTCCCCAAACTATTGCCCGCTGCGACTATGTCTTGCCCTTCAGCGCCGCAATGCAAAGAGACAATTTTTATGCCACACAGTTCCATCCTGAAAAATCGGGTGACGTGGGCGAAAAGATCCTGAAGAATTTTCTGGACCTATCACGCTAATGTGCCAATATGAATAATGTGAATCAATGTGCCAGTATGAAAATCGAAAAATGAGAATTATTCCAGCCATAGATATTATCGGCGGCAAGTGTGTACGCCTCACCAAAGGCGATTATAACACACAGAAGATATATAACGACGATCCGCTCGAAGTAGCCAAAAAATTTGAAGCGAACGGTATCCGATACCTGCATGTGGTGGATCTCGACGGCGCCCGCTCGAAGCATATTGTCAATCATAAGATTTTACACGATATCGCCTCGAAAACCTCGTTGAGAGTTGATTTTGGCGGTGGCATCAAATCAGATGAAGACATCCGTATTGCTTTCGAGAATGGAGCGTCACAGATTACCGGTGGAAGTGTCGCGGTACAGCAACCTGACACTTTCCGTCAATGGCTCGGCACCTACGGGCCGGAAAAGATTATTCTTGGCGCCGACAGCAACCATCGGAAAATAGCGACACACGGTTGGATGCAACAATCGGAACTGGAGGTGGTCGATTTTATTTCTGATCACGCAAAGAAAGGTATCGTCTATGTCATCTGCACTGATATTCAGAAAGACGGCATGCTACAGGGTACCTCCAACGAATTATACCGAGAGATCATCGAAAAAACCGGCGTGAAACTGATTGCCAGTGGAGGCGTTTCTTCAATCGACGATCTGCAGGTATTGAAGCAGCTTGGTTGCGACGGGGCAATCATAGGAAAAGCGTTCTACGAGGGAAAAATCACTTTTCGTGAATTGCGGGAGTTTATTAGTGGATAAGGAAAGGCAAATAAGGGAAAACGGGAGAGGGAGGCCGGGGAGATCTCCTCATCCCGGATCTCAAATCTAAAATAAAAAGCAATGCTGAAAAAAAGAATTATTCCCTGTCTTGATATCAGGGACGGACGTACCGTCAAAGGGGTCAATTTCGTGGATATCCGCGACGCGGGCGATGCGGTGGAACTTGCCAAGCGATATGTGCGGGAAGGTGCGGATGAATTGGTCTTTTTAGACATCACCGCTACTGTCGAGAGGCGTAAAACGCTCACGGAACTGGTGACGCGTGTCGCACAGGAGATCAATATCCCGTTCACCGTGGGGGGAGGTATCCACTCGTTAGACGACGCGCGCGCCATAATCCAGGCCGGGGCCGATAAGGTCAGTCTGAACTCTGCAGCTGTCAAGCGACCGGAACTGATCACCGAAATTGCCGGTCAATTTGGAAGCCAGTGTGTAGTACTTGCTATCGATACTCATTACGAGAATAATGAATGGATCGTATATACCCATGGGGGTAAAACGCCGACGGACCTCCGCACCGTCGACTGGGCAAAGGAAGGCGAACACCGTGGCGCGGGGGAGATCCTGCTTACCTCGATGAATAACGACGGCACGAAGGATGGTTTTGCCATCGACATTACAGCCGCTGTCAGCGAAGCGGTACGCATCCCGGTGATCGCTTCAGGCGGCGCCGGAACCGTTGCACATTTTTCTGAAGTATTCACACAAACGAAAGCAAGCGCGGCACTGGCGGCCAGTATTTTTCATTTCGGGGAGATTTCCATCCCCACACTCAAAGATTATTTAAAAACTCAAAATATACCCATACGATGAATATCGATTTTTCAAAATCGGGAGGATTAGTTCCTGCCGTCATTCAGGATACGCTCAGCTTACAGGTGTTGATGGTCGGCTATATGAATGAAGAAGCGTTGAAGAAAACAGAGCAAGAAGGAAAGGTGACTTTTTTCAGCAGAAGTAAGAACCGCCTCTGGACAAAAGGGGAAACATCGGGCAATTGGTTGATCGTCGACGAGATCCTGACGGATTGCGACAGTGACACCATCCTTATCAAAGCCTATCCGCAGGGGCCGGCCTGCCATACCGGTTCCGCATCCTGTTTCGGCGGCAAACAATCGAAAGGATTTCTCTATGAACTGGAAAATGTGATAGAGAAGCGGATCACCGAAAACCCGGAAGGCTCCTATACTTCAAAACTGTTCAGCCGTGGTGTGAACAAAGTGGCGCAGAAGGTGGGGGAAGAAGCCGTGGAGTTGGTAATCGAAGCGAAAGACGACAATATCGATCTGTTCAAAAATGAAGCTGCTGACCTGCTCTACCACTTCCTGATCCTGTTAAAGACAAAAAAACTCAAACTGGAAGATATTGAAGCCATATTGGTTGAGAGGCACAAATAGTTAAAAAACCCGGACGATCCTACATTAGAACTCAACAATTTCAAAAACAAACTGTTGGTCTGGTTCTGTCTTGTATTCGTTTATGTACGAAGAGTATGTTTTTACGGATATTGTTTTATGAGTCCACTTTAAAAACTTCTTGCGAAGAAAATCACATTTTGATTATCAGGAAGTTGAGATATTAAAAACTCCACATTTTGACTTTTTCAAGTGGACTCATAAATGGTATAAGTGTCGTATATATATATATATATATCAGTGTTTACCTGAAATTCTCAAATAGAAAGCATATTTGTCAGTTAAAATGCTTCATTTTACATATTATCCGATAGTTAACATATCAGAATACATGCAGGGAAAAATTATAAAAAGATTTCGGAGACGGGTAATTATTTTAATAAAAAAAGTTGTTTATTTTTGCCATTTTTCCGGATATATTGCGTCTAATATAGAAAAAGAAGATAATGGAGGGGAATAAAAAAGAGCATGCCTTTGTAAAAATCGTTCAGGAACACGAACGGATCATCTATAAAGTCTGCTCTTTCTATGTTTCGGACACCTTTCCCCTTGCCGATCTGTATCAGGAAGTGGTTTGTAACTTGTGGCGAAGTTTCCCGAAATTCAGGAATGAAAGTTCTCCCGGAACATGGATTTACCGAATTGCCTTGAACACCTGTATCTCGGGTATACGCAAGGAGAAGAAACGCCCGAAATGCGATTACACTATCGAAGATTTATCCGATTGGTTTATCGAACAGGACAGCCTGAACGAAAATATCCGTGAAATGTACCTGCTGATCAATCGGTTGAAAACACTCGAAAAAGTGGTTGTCCTCCTTTATCTCGAAGAAAAATCCTATCAGGAAATCGCCGACATCACCGGCTTGACATTAAGTAATGTGGCCACAAAGCTGAAACGTGCAAAAGAGAAACTCAGAGAAATGTCACACCTCTAAAAAAAACAGGAATTATGGAATTAGACGAATTAAAAAACACGTGGGCTGCGCTAGACAAACGGTTAAAAGAGAACAATACACTGAACGAAGTTATCATCCTGAAAATGATACAAGTAAAAGTGGAAAAAACGTTAAACAGGTTAATATTTTGGGATATTTTTTCGGTTTTCATCCTGATTGCGGTCATTCCCGTCATAGTTTATTGGCTCGACAAATACTCAGGAAGACTACTGTTCGGGGATATTGCAGTTATCTATGGGGGTATTATTTGCGTCGTTTCCGCTATATGGTATATATATAAGATTCGGGAATTAATAAAAATAGACGTTACGGAAAATATCCGCGACAATATTTATTACACCAATAAATATGCGGTTCTAGTTAAAAGGGAAAAACTGATCATGGCATTTGTCGGGCCCAGCATCGCTTTACTTTGCATCGCTGCGTATGCCGAAGCGAAAGTAAGTGTTTCGTTATGGATATTGTTGGGGTCCATGTTTGTTTTAGCGTCCCTGATAACCGCATGGTCATATAAAAGGCTTTACCAAAAAAATATAGATTCGATCCTGAAAAGCCTCGGAGAGATCAAAGAACTGGAAGAAGAATAAACATCGCCAGCCAAAAGATTTAGCGGTAATCGCATAACACACGAAAGTTCAATAAAGTATAGTTTATATGAACGGATTCCTATATATTCACTGGGATGTGAATCCGAAGCTGATAGATGCAAACGGATTCAGTTTGGGATATTATAGTTTGTTATTTGTCGGAGGACTGATATTAAGCGCATGGATCGCAAGAAAGATCTTTCAAAAAGAAGGATTATCGGACAATGACTATGAAAAGCTGGCTCTCTATTGTGTGGTGGGCATTGTATTGGGCGCCCGCTTAGGACATTGCCTGTTTTATCAGCCTGATTATTATCTGAAACATCCCTTAGAGATGATTCTCCCATTTTCATGGGAAGGCGGCCGGTTCGTGTTGACTGGTTACAGGGGGCTGGCCAGCCACGGAGGAGCAATCGGCTTAATCATAGCCGTCCTGGTTTTCAACCGAAAAACAGGTATTCATTATCTTACGGTTTTTGATTATATCGCCATTGCAGTTCCGCTGGGAGGGGCGTTTATCCGGTTAGGTAATTTAATGAATTCCGAAATAATTGGAAATCCGACCAATGTATCCTGTGCATTCATCTTCGAAAGGGTTGATCAGGTTCCCCGCCATCCCGCCCAATTATATGAAGCGATCGCATATCTGATATTTTTCGTACTGGTTTACAACATCTATACAAAGAAGAGAGAAACATTGAAACGAGGATTTTTATTTGGTTTGGTGTTGATGTTGATCTTCACTTTCAGATTTTTTATTGAATTTCTAAAACAGGAACAGGTCGATTTTGAGAGAGGATTGGTGCTGAATATGGGACAATGGTTAAGTATTCCTTTTATTCTATTGGGTGTTTATCTGGTATTTTTTTATAAGGAACCGATAAAAAAATAAAATACAAGAAATAAACACTATCTTATCAGTTTTGTATTTCGAAAATTGATTGAATTCCCTCAAAACAAGGATAAGGGTATCTATGAAAGATCTAAACCGTTCATTTTTCACTAACTTTGAGGCACAATGAATGGGCATTACATGGTGGAAGCTTTTCTTAAAATACGATTTAAGCAATTATACCGGGGTCTGACGGGGATCGGGTTGTTCCGTATTGTTTTCCTGGTCTTATTGTTCGCTTATCTGTTACTCTTCCTGTTCGCATCAACGAAAAAACAACCCGGTTCGCTGTATGTTGCCGCCGGAACGGTATTCATCATCCTGAGCCTGCACATTCGACGAAAAGACAAACTATTCCTGAAAACCTGTTTTGAAAAGCATACACAAATTTATTTGTCGGAATATGCAGCGCTTGCGTCCATCGTCATTCTATTTCTGGCCGTTCATTTGCAATGGATCGCGTTGCTGGTGCTATTGAGCAGCATTTTCCTGATTGCCAGGACCGACATCAAACCACGACACCTCCACACACTGAATACCAAGTTTCAATCCTTTATTCCGGCATCCTCCTTTGAATGGAAAGTGGGAATAAGGCAATCGTTTTTTATCTTTGTTCCGGTATGGATCATCGGCTTTTGCTCTTCTTTTTTTATAGGAAGCGTGCCGGTAGCATTGTTGACTCTCGGCATTATCATTTCCGGTTTCTACAGTCAAAACGAACCGTACCAAATGGTTATTCTATATGAAAAAAGCGTCAACCGGTTTTTGTACGGTAAAATCGGAATGCAGATAACATTATTTGGCATAGTCGCTTTCCCTCTGATCCTTATCTTTATCGTTTTCCATTCCAATAAATGGTATATTCCGGTCATTGAATTTCTGATCCTTACATCGATACATGCCTATCTGGTATTGACCAAATACGCTTTTTACGAGCCAAACCGGAATTCACAGGCCGCACAGATTATCGGAGCCATCGGGATGGTAAGCATGTTCATCCCGGTTCTCCTGCCTGTTATATGGGCGTTATCCGTTCTGTTTTATATAAAATCGCAGAAAAACTTAAACATCTACTTACATGATTTCCATTAAAGACCTAACTATATCGTATGATAAACAATCCACCGTTATTGATTCTCTGGATTTATCCATGGAAGAAAACAGCATACACGGTATCGTGGGGTTAAACGGAGCAGGAAAAACAACACTGTTGAACGCGATATACGGATTGATAAAAATGGATTCCGGAGAAATACACCGTGCGGACCAGAAAATTACCAAAAGGGATATATCCTACCTGACTACGGAAAATTATTTCTATTCGAACATTACCGGCAGGGAATACATCGGGTTATTCCGGAATGTGCGTTTTGACCTGGATAAATGGAACGAACTGTTTTCGTTGCCGCTTGACGAACTGATCGACCATTACTCCACAGGAATGAAAAAGAAACTGGTGTTACTTTCCATCCTGAAACAGGATAAACCAGTCCTGATCCTCGACGAACCGTTTAACGGGCTTGATATGGAAACATGCCGCATTATCCGTTCTATCTTATTGCGATTAAAAGAGCGGGAAAAAACCATTATCATCACATCGCATATTATGGAAACATTAACCAATCTATGCGATTACATCCATTATCTGGAATATGGAAAAATAGTCCTGACTACAGATAAAACCCATTTCCAAGAATTTGAAGACACTCTTTTCAAATCAATAGAAAATAAGAATATCGGGTTAATCACGGAATTAATCGATTGATCCTTTCCGGCAAATAATCCACACGTTCTGCCCTTCAGCAAGCGTAGTGGCAAACAGGTAGATATCACCGCCGTCCGCTAATCCCGTTTTGCGGCGGATCTCGGCAACCGTCATAGGGAAATTACGGACTGCGATGTTCGCTTTTTTCGTATCCTGTAAAAAGGTTTTTATGTTTTTCTTATTCGGGACAAAAAACGCCTCTACTTCAAAGACACGGCCGGGAAAATCCGCCACAAGTTCGTCAGATGTATATAAATGGCTGTTGGCATGCAGTTTTTGGAGGTTGTATGCTTGCGCAACCGATTTAAAAGCGCCCGCTTTCAGGATCGATGTGTTGGGCTCATATAAATAACGCCCGGGTTCGCCGGCCAACGGGATTGACGCATTCCGTTCCTGCTCCGGCGTGAAAGAAAAAATCTCTTTTCCTCCCGACCTTCCAAGGTTCACGGCCACAAACAGCGGTTCATTCACTGCTCTCTTCGACAATAGGAAAAGCAACTCCTTACACTCGTTATCTACCGAAACGATATGTACCGCACTTACACAACGGAGGGTTTTTACCGCCAAGGAAAGGTCCAGCATGGGCGAATACTTCACCATTACCCTACCCGATTTTTCGAGCAGCCACGGTCTTATTTTCAATAGATCGGGACTGCAATCCTCAATCCTGAACAGTTTCCGTCCGGCATCATCGCGCCGGGAAGGATCGAGATAGATAAAATCCAGAGGTGTGGTCTCTTTCAGGAAACGTTCCGCCCCGCCACAATAAATCGTCGCGTTTCCCAGTCCCAGCACTTGGAAATTGTGCTCCGCCATCCGGCATAAGTCTTCATTTTGTTCTACATAAAACGCTTCCCGGAAATATGGAGACAGGAACGAAAAATCAACTCCCATTCCTCCGGTCAAATCGGCGAAAGTATTGTTTTCCCACTCCACTGAACCGGCGTTTGTCGTCTCAACAAAGGAAGTCAAATCGGCAAACGAGGCGTTTCTTCCCGAAACCAGCGAAGCTTTGTAGCGGGCTGTCAGTTCCGACGAAGACTGTTCCAACGAAAGATGCGGCGGATAAATGATATCTTCCTCCGCATACCACGAAGGTATTTTCTTTTCTGCCATTTGCCGCCCTGCAATCTGCGTCAATAACAAAGGCATATCATCACGTACAAAACGCAAGGCTGTCCTGCGCACGTCTTCGCGTTCATGCGCAAGGATAAACCGCTTTTGTTCGGGAGTCAGTCGCATAGGGAGATACCAAAAAATAAAAACAACCTTACTTTGACAAGCAGGCTGTTTTTATCAACTAAAAAACTATATTTTATGGTTCAAGTTCCATTTTACCGGAACTCCAAAGGCAATTGCTGTTAGGCTTCTGCCTGTACTTTAGGTTGTACCGACACGAACGAGCGGTTGTCCCTCCTTTTACGGAAAACCACCACGCCGTCTACCAGTGCAAACAAGGTATGATCCTTACCCATACCCACATTCTCTCCGGGATGATGAGCAGTCCCGCGCTGACGCACAAGGATATTACCGGCTTTTGCCGTTTCACCACCGAATATTTTCACGCCCAATCGTTTACTTTCCGATTCACGGCCGTTCTTGGAACTACCTACACCTTTTTTATGTGCCATTTCCTTCTGATTTTAACTGATTAAGCAATAATCTCTTTTACTCTCACTTCTGAAAACTGTTGACGGTGACCGTTCAGTTTCCTGTATCCTTTTCTTCTTTTCTTTTTGAAAACAAGGACTTTGTCGCCTTTCACATGGGAAAGGACTTCCACTACCACTTTTGCTCCCTCGATGACCGGCGCACCTACTGTTACAGCACCATCCTTATCCACGAGCATTACTTTCCCAAATTCCACCTCAGCGCCCTGGTCGGCATTGATCCTGTGGACAAATAATTTTTGGTCTTGTTCCACTTTAAACTGTTGACCCTGAATGTCTACAATGACGTACATATGAAAAATAACCTGAAGTTACGTGCCTGAGGCGGGCCGCTCCCCGCGGCCTCTTTTCTGGCCTATTGGCAAATTGAGGTGCAAAATTACACAATTAAATCGTAAAACCCAAACAGATCAGTTGTTTTTTTCCAAACTCCGGTATGCATTCCCTATATTTTCGATGATATCGGAAGCGACGAAACTGCGGGGATGGATGCGCCCACCCGTGATGTCGGCGGTCACTCCATGCAGGAAAACCCCTATCCTGGCGGCTTCTACCGCTTGATACCCCTGCGCCAACAAACTGGTGATCATACCGGCCAGCACATCCCCGCTTCCGGCGGTAGCCAGTGCGGGCGTGCCACTGCTATTGACGTATATTTCTTTTCCATCGACAATCAGCGAATAAGCTCCCTTTACCACTATTATCACATCATATTTGCGTGCAAAAGACCTTGTTCTCTCTATCTTGTCATAATCGTCGCGCCACTCACCAATGAGCCGCTGGAGCTCTTTGGGATGGGGAGTCAGGATGGTTTCCGACGGCAGAAGGGGGAGCCATTCAGGATGCCCGGCCAGGATATTCAACCCGTCGGCATCCACCACCAACGGAGTATTGTTCTTGCGCAGGAAGTGGTACATTGCCCGCGCTGTTTCCTCATGCAATCCCATACCCATACCCATACCGATCGCGTCCGGCTTCAGTTCGTGGTCAATAGAGGTAATATGCTCCTCCCCTTTATCTTCAAGGGCCATCGCTTCAGGGAAATAGGATTGTATGGCCGCCACACCACATTTGGGCAGATGAGCCGTAACCAATCCACAACCGGTTTTGAGTGCCGCTTTCGACGCCAGGGAAACCGACCCGCATTTGCCGAGGCTTCCACCGATAATAAGCGCATGCCCCAGAATTCCTTTATGGACAAATTTGGAGAGCGGTTTCAGCAGCTCTCTGATTCTCTTCTTTTCCGTCAGGTAAATATCCGTCTCCACTTCAGCGATAGCTTCCTGGTTTAAGCCGATATTTACAATACGGACATTCCCGGCAAACCCGGCATTTTCGGGAAGAAACAGCGCCAGTTTAGGGATCTGGAACGTCACCGTTTCGGTCGCTTTCACCGCAAACTCCGTTTTCCGGTCGGGAAACAGTCCACTCGGCGCATCGATACTGATCACCTCTTTTCCGCACTCATTGATCCGAGCGATCACTTCGGCAGCGGTTCCGCTTACTTCCCGCGACAATCCTGTACCGAATATACCGTCGATCACCACGTCAAAGGGCGACAGATCGGGAATATCCTCGTGGTGAAGAATCTTTTTATAGGGGATATTTTCAGCTTTCACGCGGCGGATATTGTGGGCACAGTCTTCGCTATATCTATTGCCGAACTCCACCATATAAGCCTTCACCGGATACCCCGATTTATGTAGCAGGCGGGCTACCACCAGCGCGTCGCCACCGTTGTTGCCCATCCCGGCAAAGATGATTACGGATGTATTCCTGTCGGTGTATTTCTCCGTAAAAAACCGATAAAAAGCAGTCGCCGCACGTTTCATTAACTCAAGTGAGGAGATTTCCTCCCGTGCGATCGTTTCCGCATCTATCTTGCGGATCTGTTCCGATGTAAGGATTTTCATATGATTATTTTATTTTTTTATTTCGGCATATGGAACCTTTGATGTGCAAAATATTCACTAAAGTTAGATATTTATTTTCTAAAGATCAACCAGACGGAAGTTCAATATTCTTATATCTTGTGTGGATAGCCACCATCAACGCGCCGAACAATACCGCCATAACGATCATGGCATGGCTGGCCAGCCCCTCTACGGTAAAATGAGGTTGCAGGCTTTATCATGAAAGAGAACTTTATCCATACCGGATAAGAAGAAAAAAGAGCAAAAAAACAATTGCAATAGAATGAAAGCAGCTTCGATCTTTTGGAGAAGATTTCCAGGAATAGTGTTTTTTCTTAAAGAGATGACTTCACCGATGAGCGATCAACAGGCAGGTAAACAATGGATAAAAAAGTTGAAATGGCAAAACAGGAGGGACTGAAAACCAGAGCAACACAAAAAAACCACCATAGCGTGGTGGTGTTAAAGTGCGCAGGATGAGACTCGAACTCACACGCCGTAACCGGCACTACCCCCTCAAAGTAGCGTGTATACCAATTTCACCACCTGCGCATTTGCAGTGCCCAGAACAGGACTCGAACCTGCACGTTGTTGCCAACACTAGTCCCTGAAACTAGCGCGTCTACCAATTTCGCCATCTGGGCATTCTCATTCAATTAAATAGAAAAACAGGCCTCCGCCTGTCGCTATCCGAAAGCTCCTGTTTCCAGCCATATGAACCGTCTGTTTCCGAATCGCGGATGCAAAGATAATAGTTTTTTTATACCTGAACGAATATTTTAAAAATTTATTTCAGGTTTATACGGTAAACACAGAAAAGCAAAAAACAGACCTGTAATACCGGATGATAATGGGTTCCGACAATGCTAATTTTGACAGAGAGATATTGGGTCTCCAATCGAGTAGGTAGGGGGATTACTCCCCCGCCCTCTCACACCACCGGACGTGCCGTTCGGCATACGGCGGTTTAATTT
>NZ_RDSD01000086.1 GCF_003712195.1 Proteiniphilum sp. X52
AAAAAAGTATTAATTTTGTTGTCATGGTCAAGAGAAAAAGTTACAGTTCAGGCTTCAAAACGAAAGTCGTTTTAGAAGTCCTAAAAGAAAGGGAAACAGTACAGGAGATCGCCCGCAAATACGAACTCCACCCAAGTCAGATCTCAACATGGAAGAGTCAATTTCTATCCAATGCGGATTCGATTTTCGCAAGGGGAGCAAGTAAACCTGAGAAAGACAGGGAAAAGGACGCACTTTTCAAGAAAGTGGGTCAACTCCAGCTGGAGGTTGATTTCTTAAAAAAGTATTGGGGAAATAGATAAAAAAAAGCGGATGTCAAAGATCGACAAGTATCACCCATTGAGCGTTTCCCGCCAATGTGAGGTCTTGGATGTTCCCCGCGGCAGCTTCTACTATTCTCCCCGTGAAGAGGGCTCGTACAAT
>NZ_RDSD01000025.1 GCF_003712195.1 Proteiniphilum sp. X52
CCTGTGTGGAAGGATCCCTGAGCCGCCCCCAGGCGTCGTAACTCAATTCCTGTTTCAAAGAACCATCCGCATTGGCTATATGGGTAATACTTCCCAGATAGTCTCTGCAAATGTAGTAAATTTTCCACACACCCGCTTCTTTCGTATAAACTGCCGGAGCGGAATAAGCGTCGCCACCCAAGTAAAGCCGCTCGATGTTGTTCTCCACATCCAGTTCGTATTGTTTGCCTATGTAGTATCTTGTCAACAGCGCCGTCGCACCTTGCGCCACCTGCATCTTCACCCTTTCTCCTCCGGCATTGTAAGTAAATGTTGCGGTAATACCGTTTTCCGTGATGTTGTTGGGGCGCTGATACGAAGTGTAGGTGACACTTTGCTCCCTTACGGGCACCGCTGTTCCCGTGGGGGTAAGCAGAGTTACCTGATAGGGCTTGGCCGTATTGCCGTAGGCCATTGTTCCCACCCCCGGCATGGAGGTGATGTTGCCGTTTTTTGTTTTGGATGAAAATAAGTTTGGATCGGGAAAGCTACCCCGCCGCCGCGGGACAGCTGTTGGCGTCATCTTTATTGCAGTTAAAAACTGACAGTATTTTGGGCATAAGTTACCCTACATTAAACCTGCGCCAAAAGTAATTGTAGAGATATTATCAAGGCAATTTACTTGCACGAAAAATCAAAATAATAGTCCTCTTTTGTTGTAACAAATAATACTCCGTCTTTTGGGACATTGGGAATGTTTTTTTTCTCAGCGTCTACTTTAGAAATTAGTTTTATACTCTTCAAATTCGCAAATTCAAATCGATTTCTAAAGCAATTCACGTTCTCTTCCTCTCTGATTATTAAGTTGTTTAAAATCAACAAAGGATGAATATAATGACAATCTATACCTGCCTTCTGGCGTTTCTCAATATTTTTATCATTTATTAATGGATAAATAATGCTCGGACTACCAGAAGAAACTATAATGCTGTCGGCATTCTGACCAATCATATTTGTAACATTAACCATCAAAAATATAAAAATAAAAAAACTCTTCATGATTTTTTCATTTGTTTAATTACCACCAATACATCGGAAAATATCTAAACATGAAAGCATTATTATTGCCTGATGTGGTAGTATTATAATAATAAAAACTGTTTCTATCAATCAAATATTGATTTCCCCCGAAATAGTTTGCTACTCCATTCATATCCCCCGGAGAAGGTCCCTTGACCGTTGTCACTAAAGATAAAGCATTTGTTTTACTTACAATATCATCAACATTATTTACATAATAATCAACTCCTCCTCTTGCCCAATGAGTGTGATATGAAGCAGCAACACCGCCATCGTTATTAGCGGCATTAACCATTCCTTTTGTAAAATTAACCCTTAAGCTGTGTCTGTTTTGAGAGGGAGCTCTTATTACATTACCATTTTTTGTCAGTATTCCACCATATTCTTTACGCCAAAAACGAGAACGCTGATAATCCGCCTGCATCGTTTTAAACTGTTTATATGTCACTTGATGATCATTTATTGATAAGTTGGCTTGTTTGTAGGCAATATAAGAAGTTAACTCATAAGTTCCATAAGACAATGCGCCACCGATCAGCATAGAAATACCTATTTGTTGTAAATTACCACCGTTTAAAGCTGCATTTAAACCTGAGCTTGAGGATCCGCCAGCAACTGCACCCCAACCGCCACCAATAGCAGATCCTATTCCGCCACCTACAAAGCCCGAGATCGCTCCAAACGCGGCACCCTTCAACATTGCCCCGCCATTCCAACCTGTTGCCAGTCCATTAAATCCGGCACCACCTACTGCTCCGGCGGCAGCACCTGCCCACCAAGCCGCACCTCCTAATGCGCTCACACCAGCTGCGGCTCCTCCGGATAACCCTCCAATTGCAGCTCCACCAGCAATATAACCAAACATTTTCCACCCAGTAGCACCATGAGCCTTGCCTATTTTGTAACCTGAGTATCCTCCTATTGCCGCACCTATTAAAACGGGTATGAACCAGACAAGTTCTCCATCTTGATCAATATAGCATAACGGATTGTTGAGTGCATAACTGTACCTGTTTAAGTTCTGCGTGAAGTCCGGCATCTGCACATACGGGTCGGGACTTAAGAACCTGCCTAACGCAGGGTCGTAGAGCCGGGCATTCATATTTACCAGCCCGAACCACGGCAGGTGCTCATGGCCGGTGTAACCGCGCCCAAGGAACAGCGTCGGCTCGCTTCCCGGTGCGTAAGCCGCCTGTGTGGAAGGATCCCTGAGCCGCCCCCAGGCGTCGTAACTCAATTCCTGTTTCAAAGAACCATCCGCATTGGCTATATGGGTAATACTTCCCAGATAGTCTCTGCAAATGTAGTAAATTTTCCACACACCCGCTTCTTTTACGTAAACCGCGGGGGCGCTGTAGGCGTCGCCGCCCAGATACAGGCGTTCAACATCCGGAGTGGAAGTGCCGTGTGCCTGCACGTCAATTTCGTATTGCTTTCCCATGTAATAGCGCGTAAGTATTCTTCCCTCATTTTGTTCCACGTGCATTTTCACCCTGTCACCGCCAGCGTTATAGGTAAAGGTGCAATATTTGTAATTTTCCGAAATAGTATTGGGTCGTTGAAAGGAAGTGTAGCTTATGTGCTGTTCCCTTACGGGCACCGCTGCGCCTGTGGGTGTAAGCAGGGTTACCTGGTAGGGCTTGGCCGTATTGCCGTAGGCCATTGTTCCCACCCCCGGCATGGAGGTGATGTTGCCGTTGGCGGCGTACGATATGGTTTGGTTACCCATGCTGCTCAGACGGTTGAGGTGGTCATAGCCGAACGTTTCGGTTATGTTTCGGGTGTTGTCCGTCCGGCTGAGTAGGTTGCCCCTCTGCACGTCGAAGTTATAGGTAAAGCTCTGGATGCTGCCTGCCGCACGGCTTGTGGGCATCCCGAAGGCGGTGTAACCGTAAGTCCGCGCCATGGTGCCGGTGGTGGCCTTTGTGGGTTGCCCCAGGGCGTTCTCCTCGGTCAGTCGCCAAATGCTTGTGGCATTGTTCAGCTTTATTTCGGTGTTGTGACCATAAGCATACACAAAGTTCTCCGTCCCGATGGTGCCGTTTTGCGAAGTGTATTGCACGCTCGAAACATTGCCGGCCGCATACGCAAAGGTCTTTTGCAGCCATTTGCCGTCGGGGGCGTTTTCCCGGACGGTGGCGGGGCGGTCGTAGCTGTCGTAAGTGAACACCGCCGACGTTCCGTTGGTGGATGTCTCGCCGGTGAGCAACCCGTCGGTATTGTACGCGTAGGTTGTGTTGAACTCCGGCCGGTTTATGTTGGTCACCCTCCCGTGCTTGTCGGAGACGGTGGTTACGGTCTTGCCGTTGGCGTCGGTGACGGCGCGGGTTCGCACGCCGGCGGCGGTGTGGCTTTCGGAGAAGGTCTGCGTTCCGGCGCTGGGGTCGGCGATGGATGTCTGCCGGCCGAAGGCGTCGTACCCGAAGGATGTGACCACCCCGCCGGGAGCGGTGATGGACGAGGGTTGCCCGTCGGGGCGCAGCGTGTAGGTGATGGTTCCGCCCGGATCATTCACGCTGACCAAGGCTCCCGAAGCGTCGGTGGTCTTGGTGGTGGCGATGCTGTCGCGGGTCTCCGTGACGCTCAGACCGTTGTAGCTCCACGCGGTGGTTTTGCCGGATGCCCCGGCAAGTTGGGTGGGGCGGTTGTAGACGTCGTAGGAGTAGGTGTCCCAATATGAGGGCGACGCGCCTTTGAACGGGAGCGACACCTTCTCCAGCCGTCCCCTGTTGTCGTAAGCGTTGTCCACATACTGCCAGCTGCCGTCGAACCGCTGGATGCCCTCGCGCGCTTTGCGCCCCGCGGCATCGTAGTGGACAACGGTGGACGGTTGTCCGGTAACGGTTCGGGTTACGGTATATACCCCCTGTCCTCCCCATGCCGGGGTGGCGGTCTCCACCACGCCGTCGGGACTTGTGGCGGATATCATCTGACCCCAATCGTCAAACACACGGGTGGTTTGCCTGCCCTTGTGGTCGGTGACGGCGCGGGCGTTGCCGTACTTGTCGTAATTGGAATAGGTGGTGGTTTGGTTCAACGCGTTTTTAGCCGTGGCCACATACCTGCCGGACGAGTCATAGGTGTACGTTGTCCCCAGAAACTCGGTGACATTGTACGGCGCCGATTTTTCGCTTGTCACGTTGCCGTTCGCGTCATAGGTCCATTGTGTTTCTCCGGTTTTGTTTGTCCCGCTTGCTCCGGCAAATGTTTTTTTGCTCACAGGCAGCCGGGTGGCGGTATCGTAAGAAATCTCTTCCTTATCCACCCATGAGCTTCCGCCCCGGGTGCGTGTCACGGTTTTCACCAGCGGCTGGCCTGAAATGAACCGGTCGGAAGTGACCGAAGTATAGTAGGTTTGCGTGGTGACGACAGTGAGCGCCGAACCCATGTTCTGTGTGACCTGCGTGGGATTGTTATAGGCGTCGTACTGGTAATTTCCGGATGTCCACACATTCCTGAGCTTGTCGTTTTCCGACGTCGAAGTCACCCTCGGGTTCGCCTGCTTGTTGCCCTCCTCGTTGCGCGCGTAATAATAGTAGCTGTCTTTCAGGGGTGAGGAAACCTGGGTGGTCACACCGAACATTTCGGGATTCCTGGTTTCCACCGACTCCATGTTCAGCATGTAGTCCATGGTTTTCACCTTTTCGAAGCCGCAGAAACCAAGCCCCTGCTGGTGGATGACCGCCCCGTGGTAGGTATAATACTGATTGCTTACATAACTTCCATAATTAGGCAAAGACACGTATGCGGAACTGAGCAAATTCAGGGGAAAAATGGAGGAAGCATACGGATAATACCGGGATGTGGTTGAGGGAATGTAGTTTCCGCCGCCGGCCATATTGGAATAATAATTCTGATGCGTGGCACCGTGACTGTCCGTCATGGAGGTGAGCAGATTGGCCTTGCTCTCGTCCTTGGTAAAATCCACGGTGTAAATCTCAGCGTTCTTGATACAGACCAGATAGCTTGAATTGTAGTAATTGACCGCGTTCGACGGCATAAAATCGGAAGTGCCCGAAGTCACGGTAATCGGATTGATTGGAGTTGTGCCTTGAATGACACCTTTGGAGTTCAAATACAATCTGGCCTGCGTGCCCCTGAGTTGTACCAGATCCGAGAGTCCGTCCCGATTCATGTCTATGACGATGATTTTATCTCCGTATTCCGTATTTACTATGTTTTGATAAGTGGCGGTGAACCCCTTCCCGGTATTGATATAACATGTCCAGGTATTGCCGTTGTCCACGTATCCGAAATTTATTTCGGTCATTGTTATCGGGCCATGATTGGGGCAACAAAGCCCTTGCCCGGGAGAGGGGTTGTAAGGGTCGTAATTGCACGACTGCAGTTGGGAGGCGCACTCCCTGCAACTGGCGTAATAAGGATTCTGTTCATAAAAGGATTGCAGGTTCTGGTTACAGTGCCGGCAATGGGTTCCGTAATAGTCTGTTATGGGCTCGTGCCCCCCGCAGAAAGGGCAATGGTGGGGAGCCCACACGGGGATTTCCACATACTGCGTGTTTTGATAGGATTCATTGGGGGGCACCAGGATATCCAGTTTGCCGTCGGCGTTCAGGTCGCCGAATTTGACGTTTTTATTAAACACGTAGCGGGGGACTGCCGATGAACCGTATTGCCATGTAAAGCTGTTGCCTGAAAGCCCGTAGACGTTATAACCCGAACTGCTTGCATGACAGAGTTCGGTTTTCGCATCGCCGTTCGCGTCAAAGGTGTGGACATACGTGTCCTCGTAGGTGGAGTGCGAAAAGAGGGTGTTTTCGCTCAGAAGGCTGCCGGCATTCAAGTCTATGAGCGCGAAATAGGAAGTGCGGTCCTTGTTGTCGAACGTCTTGTTGTGTGAAACGCTCAACAGCTGTGCCTTGCCGTCTCCCTTGAAATCGCCGAAGTAATAGCTTCTTGATATCGGACTATAATAATAATCATCGCTGTTCACCACCCCTTCTACCTGCACGGTAAATGTGCGCGTGGTATAGCTTGTCCCGGTTGTAAGGGTGTAAACGGTAATTTTAAGAATGGTCTTGGAGCCCGATGTTCCGTTGAAATTCACTTTCACGATCTCGTCCACCCCGTCGCCGTTGACGTCCACCGCGTTGATGGCTTGGAAGCCGGATTCCGCCGTGATGGATATGGGTTCATTGTAAAAATCCAGATTGGGCACAACCAGGATAGTCTGGTCGGCCGGATAGGTGCTGCCGTAGAGGTAGGCATACACATAATGGAACGGCACCCATCGGCGGCGGGCGGCCAGCAGGCCGTAGGTGGAAAACTTCCCGGGAAAAGTGATCATTCCGTCGCCGAAACTGTTTTTCCGGAACTTCCCCCGTATGAACTGCATTTTATTGGCCGGACTGTTGTTGAAATACTGCGCGAGAAACCCGTACAGGCTTTCACTGAACTGGCCGTCGGACATATACGAGGGATAAAAATCGTACCCGAACACCAGCGGGTTGAGCGAGCTTGTGCCCGAGGAACAGTCCAGGCGGGTAAGCCGGTTCACCTGGCCGGACAAGGTGTGGGTCAATGTGTACGTCCGTATTTCCTGTCCGCTGTTGTAGGAGACAATTTTCTTTAAAAGTTGGTTTTGTGAAAGTGGGGTGTTTGACATGTATGCCGTGGTGAAGTCCGCGCGGGAGACATATTCAAACCGTATCTCGGCGGGATGCGTGGTGGTTTTGCTACCGTATCTTATTTTGCTGATAAAATACATGTTTCCGGAGGAGAGATATTCGAAATCCATCCTGTATCCCTTCATGTCCACGAAGGAAGTGAGGGGATAGAAGATCCGGGTTGTCGTATTGCCGGGGAACCCGAAGGTGGCTTTGCTGCCGTCGGGAAACAACGCCTCGAAACACGCGATATGATTGCCGTACATTATTTTTTTGACCAGTGTGTATCCCTGCGCCGTTTCATAATGGTAACCGGGCGCGGCGCCGTTATTGTTGGCGACCAGCCGGGTGCCGTCGAGCGAGAACACGCAGTTGGCCGGATTGGAAATATCGGCGGGTGCCGCGACACCATCATAATGGATGGTCTTGTTGGCCACGCTGATGGCGGGTATGCCGGACACGCTCCATCCGAAACCCGCCATTGAGTTTTCCGCTTGGCTGTTGTAGCTTAAGGTTACTTGCGGGGCGGAAGAGGCTACCGTGGCCGTGAGGATGGGGATGGTGATGGTTTTCCCGCCCGAGGGGGTTACTCCTTCATCGAAGGGAATCTGTCCCACCGACTTTCCCGGGTCGATGGAGCGGACCGTGACGTTGGCGGCCATCTGCCGGCCTGGTTCCCCATCGGGTTCATCCGGTTCACCTTTCCGGACGGTCGCTTTTTTGACGCGGGCGTTTACGGCCGAATTTGCCGTGTAGATCTCACCGAAATCGAACGCTTCATAAATAAAATGGGTGATTGTGTCTCCCTTTCCGGTTATTTCCACCCGGGTCTTCACATCCTGCCGCCTTTGGAGGCTTTCCGCCATGGCTCCGGGGTTGAAGAGGGTGTCTTTTTCCTGTATGCCGGGAGGTGGAACCGTGGGGCGGGCCGTGCTGTCGTTGCCGGTTTGCGCGAACACCCATGCGTTGGTCAAGAAAAGGAAAACGGTTCCCACACGCAAGGCCGCCGGCACTGGCCTCATGAAAAAATCAAGGTGTTTCATAGCTATTGTGTGTTTTCGAGGGTTATTGTTTGATGATTTTCCAACTGGTGGGCCGTCCTTCCAATTGGATATTCAAGATGTAAATGCCTTTGGGGTATCGGCTCATGTCAACGCGGGTGATTTCTCCCGTTATCCCGCGCCGGACCAGCATCGATCCGCCCAGGTTGAAAAGCGAATATTCTCCCCGCATGGATTGCTCGTATCCCGTGATGGAGATGGTCAGTTCGTATTGTACCGGATTGGGGTAAATCTTCACCCGCTTTTCGGCCAACACCTCTTCAAAGAATACCGAATCGGTTTGATTCACGGTGGCGTCGGCGCCGCGTGTGCCCAAAACAATGGTGCGGCTCGTGCGGTTTCCCGCAGCATCGTACGCGTAAGAGAGTTGCTGCTGCGCTTTTATGGTCAACGCGGGCAACAGCAAAACAAGAAATAAGATCAGTCTTTTCATGATGCGGTTTTGTGAGTTAATAATGAAAAATCTCTTCTCGGTTAAGCGTTTAGTAAATAAACAGGCTCAATGGGTGGGGTAATGTGATTTCAATAGGCGCCCTCCTTTCTTTTTTTCTCAATAAATGGTTGACAATAAGTTTTTTGGTGAGTTGTGTTTTATCCGGGATGTCACAGGCAGGGAACCCAATCCGTCCCCCCGTTGGCGCGCATGCGATCCAACTGTTGAAAGGAGCCCTATTATTAACCAAGCGTTTTTCATCATTCATCGGGTACGACAGGTTGCCATATAACACCCATTATTCTCGCAACAAATATACGGTATTGTCACAAAATAATCAAGAAAAAATCCATTCATTTGAAGGGGCAGCATTGAAATTTTGTGATACCAGCTTCTGGATTACAATGCCATGGGCGAGGCGATTAAAGAAGTATCGCTGAGATGCCGAATTTTTTTTGTGTTGTATCTATCAGGTTCACTTCGTAACATAATTCCACTTTTTGGTAACATTTCAACCACCCGGGACGGTTTGTCTGGCGTAGTTTTGCGTCAAAAAAAACAGGATGACGCGTCAGTGTGTGTTTATTTTTGGAATCTGTTTTTCCCTGGTTACAAATATCGTTGGACAAACTGCTGTTGAGGGACGTCAAAAAATCAGTTTTAATTCCGGGTGGTTATTTTCAAAAGGAGACAGGGATGCCTCATTACCCGATAGGGCAACTCTTGGATGGCAGTCAGTGCAATTTCCCCATACATGGAACGACAAAGATGTGCTGGCCGATGGAGAACGGGGTTATTACCGCGGTATCGGTTGGTATAAGAAGAATTTTCGTCTTCAACCGGAAGAGGGGAAGAAGTACTTCCTCCGTTTTGAAGGAGTGAATCAGGAAGCCGAGATCTTTGTAAACGGGAAAGCCGCCGGGAAGCATATCGGCGGTTATTCCGCCTTCAATATAGAGCTCACTCCTTTTCTTGATCCGTCAGCAGAGCAGTATATATCTGTAAAGGTAGATAATAGTTTTAATGAAAATATCCCTCCCTTATCCGCCGATTTCACCTTTTCCGGAGGAATATACCGGCCGGTACATCTCATAACCACCGGAGAACAACATTTCAGCATGTCCGATTACGGCGGCCCGGGAGTGTATGTCTCCACGCCACGGGTAACCTCCCAAAATGCGGATGTGCATATAGAATACCATTTGGAGAACGGAAATGCTTATGATCAGGCATTGACCATCGAGACAATTATCCAGAAAGAGAGCTCTTCGGCACTGGCAAGGAAAAAAACAACCGTGATTGTTCCCGCATTACAAAACAGGACTGTGGAGGTAATATGCCCTGATATCGGCGGTTTTGAACTGTGGAGCCCGGATAACCCTGCCATGTATTATGTGGAGAGCCATCTTTTCAAATCAGGCGAATTGGTGGATAATCTCACACAGCCATTTGGTTTCAGGTGGTTTCACTTTGATCCTGAAAAAGGGTTTTTCCTTAATGGCGAGAATCTCAAGTTGATGGGGGCCAACCGTCATCAAGACAGGATACCTTATGGTAACGCGTTAAGCGACGATATGCATAGACAGGACATGCGACTGTTGAAAGATATGGGGGCCAACTTTCTTCGGACGGCTCACTATCCTCAGGCAACCGAAATACTGGATAACGCCGATCAGCTTGGATTGCTGGTATGGGAGGAGATCCCGTTGGTAAACGAAGTGACCATCAGTCGCGAACACGATGAGAATGCGGAGATGATGTTAAAAGAGATGATCAGGCAGCATTACAACCATCCCTCGGTGATTATCTGGGCATATATGAATGAGATCTATTGGGCGCACCGCTTCAAACCCGAAGAAGAGTTGCCGGCCAGAAACCGGGCCACGCTGGCTCTTGCCCGGAAACTTGAAGATCTTGCCCGCGAGCTTGATCCCTATCGTTATACAGCCATGGCCATGCATAATTACCCGGCGTATGAAGAAACCGGGTTGGGCGATATTCCCATGATTGCCGGCTGGAATCTCTATCACGGATGGTATTATGGCAACCATGAAGATTTCGGGAAATTCATGGATGAACAGAGGTTGAAATATCCGCGACGGATCCATTTTATCAGTGAATACGGAGCCGGTTCCGATGTGAGGTTGTATTCCGAAAAACCGGAGAAGTTCGATTTCACCATCGAAGAGCAGATCAATTTCACGCGAGCTATTACCAGGCAGATCCTTGACCGTCCCTATATTGCCGGGGGCGCGTTGTGGAACCTGATTGATTTCAGTTCCGAAAGGCGGGTCGATGCCACTTCCCATATAAATAATAAAGGATTGGTCACCGTTGACAGAAAACCAAAGGATGCCTATTACCTTGTGCAGGCAATGCTCTCCGAAAAACCGGTATCGGAATGGGGCTATTCTTTCCGCCAGCAATGGGTACATGCGGCCGTATCTCCTTCCGACACGTTGGTTCCGGTGCGGATGTACGCATTTTCCAATCAAAAGACCCTTTCTTTGTATGTGAATAACCGGTTTTCAGCGGAAAGTGAGGTGAAAGACGGCATGGCCGAATGGTTATTGTGCCTTCCTCCCGGAAAACACCTTTTGTCGCTGGGACAAAACAGCACATATACGCCGGAAAAACGGATAGAGACAACACTCATCCCATTCCATTTGAAGGATGAACCGACACTCGATATCGCGATGAATCTGGGAGTGAATTACGCTTTTATCGACAGTCGTACCGGCCTTTACTGGATTCCCGAACGGGAGCATAGGAGTGGCAGTTGGGGCATCATCGGAGGCAAGCAACTTTATATAGGTGATAAGGTGGGGACTAAGGAAGATATTCTTGCCGCGGACGAAGAAGATCCCCTTTACCAGACCATGCGGGTAGATCCTTCGGAATTCAGGGCTGATGTCCCGGACGGCACCTATGAGATAGAATTGCTGATGGTCGATTATGTGAGAAAATCAAGGCGGTTCGCCGATGAGGATAAAGAGATCACCTATGAACCGGGGAGGCGCGTTTTCGGAATATCCGTCAATGGCCGAGTGGTTGAACAAGCCATTGATATGGGAGGAAGTTACGGATTGAATGTCCCCTACCGGTTGGTATTCAGGCATACTGTGAAAGATAATGCCGGGTTGTCGATACAATTTCATCCGTTTAAAAGAGAACCTGTGGTTAGCGCGATACGTATTCGTTCTGTCCGGTATTGACCCGGTAGACAGGCGATCAATAGTCTGTTTTACAGCCTCCTGGTGATAAATGTAACATAGTTCCACTTTTTGGTAACATGGTTAAGGGTTGAATGGATAAATTAAGAGTATTTTGGCGCACTGAAATAATATATAGAAAAATGGAGGTTGAATCGCAATTTTGAAGAAAGATAATCGTATGAAAAACAATCTAATTCTTGTGATCTTGACAATTGGTTTTACGGTCATGCAAATGTCGGCACAGGCTCAAACCTATGAAATTCAGGGTCGGATTCTGGATGATACCACCAGTGAACCCTTACCCGGGGCAACGGTGTATGATAATGCGAATTACAATGGGACGGCGACCGACCTGGAAGGCCGTTTCCGTCTGGCAAACCTGAAACCGGGAAAGACGGTGCTTGCCATATCCTATTTAGGGTATGAGACAGTGGAAAAAGAGGTGAATATGCCAGCCGATGACAATACGGTGGTGGATATTCGTCTTTCTCCCCAAGACAAGGTGTTGACCGAGGTGATCATTATGGGCAGTTTTGAGGGACAGCAGCGAGCCTTGAACCAGCAAAGGGCGGCCGATAACATAAAGAATATCGTGTCAGCCGACCTGATCGGGAAATTTCCCGATAAGAATGTGGCGGAAGCCTTGCAAAGGCTCCCGGGGGTAAATATCGCCAGGGATAAAGGAGAAGGGTCGACGGTGAGTATACGCGGCACGCCCCAGCATTTTACCAATATCAGTATCAACGGTGAGCAGTTGGCGTCCGTGCAGCAAAGCGGGACAAGGACCGAGGCGTTAGACCTGATCCCGGCGGACCAGTTGGGCTCTATCGAAGTGACAAAAGCTTTGACCTCCGATATGGACGGAGACGCTGTCGGGGGCAACATTAATCTGAGGACTCCTACCGCCCGTGCCAATAAGTTGCAGATCAGGAGTGACGCCGGTTTGGGATTCAATGATCTTTCGGGAAAATTGAATTATATCGGCAAGCTACAACTCAGCCAACGCTTTTTTGCTGACGCGGGCAATCCGCGGGGACGGCTTGGCTTGTTGGCAAGCGGCAGCTATTATGGCAATAACAATTCCGAAGATCGCATGGATGCTACCTGGTCGGGAGTGAGGAGGCCGGTGGAGATGGTCAACGAAAGCCTTATCATGCCGGAAGACTTCCAGTTCCGGAAAACCGAAAACAAACGTACGCGGGTGGGAACGACTTTTACCGTGGATTACAAGGTGAAAAACCACGAGATTATTTTTAATTACATGTACAACTATCGTGAAGACGACGACACGCGTAACCGCCTGCGGTTCGATTTCAACCGCAGCAATTCGGAATGGATCACACACGATAGTATGCGGAACGGAAGAATACGCAGGGATATCAATTTGTGGAACGAAATAAAGAGCAACCACAATTTCAATCTCGAGGGGACGCATACTTTGAGCAGTTGGGTGTTGGACTGGGGACTTTTCTATACCAATTCGAGAAGGGATCACACAAGTACCAGAGGGGATTTCTCATTGGATGGCGTTACCATTGTGGCTGATAACAGCCGGGGAATCATGGATGAAGTGCCACAACTCAGGCCGGTTTATCCGCTGGATATTAAAAATCCCTTGTTACTGAACGATTTCAGGAGATATGAAGAGGATATGGAGACTACCGACGCATCCAACATGGTTGGTAAGTTCAATGTCAGAAAAGATTATATATTCAGTGATTATAGCGGGAATTTTAAGTTCGGCGGCAAAGCGAGAAGCGTAACGAATGATAAGTTCCGCAATAACCGCGTGCTCTCTTTCTTTGATCCCAATCAGATATTAAATAGGGAAGAGGCGTTCGCCCATGTGGCCAGGAATACCGAACCGGTCGATTTCCTTCACGGGAGATACGAATATGGCCCCAGAGTCGACAAGGAGAAATTCCTTCACTATATGGATACCTATAGAAGGCTCCTTGTAGAGGCGGATGACTCATGGGATGCGGAGCGATTGTCGAAAAACGATACTTATGACGCGAGGGAGAATGTCTATGCGGCCTATCTGATGAACCGCGTGCAACTCAAGAAATTCTTATTGATCACAGGGTTGAGGTACGAGTACAACGATGTGAATTATAACGCCTTCGATGTGAAAAGATCGGGGACGAACGTTGTGGCTACTCCCATAAGCGGAGGAACCAATTATGGTTACCTCTTGCCCAGTGTCCATGTGAAATATGGTCTGGATCAACTTACCAATATCCGGCTGGCCTATACCCATTCGTATGGAAAGCCCAATTTTGTGGATATTGTGCCCTTCATTAACTATGATGCCGACGCGGCACGGCTTTTTATCGGAAACACCGATCTCAAACCGTCGCTTTCGAAGAATATCGACCTGATGTTTGAAAAATACGATCGCGGCGGGGGAATCATATCCGCGGGGTTTTTCTACAAAGAGATGAACCGGTTCCAGTTTACAAGGATCGTCCCTTCGCTGACTGAAGACTATCCGGGATTTCCCCAAACGGCGGGATTTGAGTTCCGGCAGGAACAAAACGGGGAAAGAGCCATTGTATATGGTTTCGAGTTGAACTTTATGCAAAAAATGGATTTTCTTCCGGGCGCACTCAAAGGAATAAGCACCTATCTGAACTATACCTTTACCGGTAGTGACGCCAGTACGCAGGACAGGAGCAATATGCGTTTGCCGGGACAAGCGATGCATACCGGGAATGCCGCTTTGTCATGGGACTATAAAGGTTTCTCCTCCAAGGCAAGCCTCAATTATAACGGCGCATACATCAGATCTGTTGCCAGCAACGAAAACGATGATATCATGCAGGATGACAGATTCCAGCTAGACCTTAACCTGTCTCAACGGATTACAAAAAAAATCAGCCTGTATGCCGAGTTTGTGAATATCACCAATTCACCCTCGAGACAATACCAGGGATATAAGCACCAGGTCTCGCGCCTTGCTTATTTCGGATGGTGGACGAGATTCGGAATCACTTACAGGTTATGAAATGTGTCATTGGAAAAATAAAAAATTAAAAACGGAAAAATGAAACTCAAATTATTATCACTGTTCGCTGTTTTTTCAGTGGTCATGGCCGGATGTGAGAGGGAACGGGAGATCGAGTTGCCGGAGGCCACCATATCCGTGGAGAATTATGCCGGAAATGCCATCATACAGGAACCGTCGGGAGAGGTGGAGTTGCACATTGTTTCCCGCTCGCTTGCCGGTGTGAGAAAGATCGACGTGCTGGTCGACGGATCTGTGGTGGAAACGATAGAGACCGGTGACCTGTTCACCCATGATTATGCTTACACCTATAATGTGCCGGCAAACGCGAATAGGGGCGATGAAATTCAACTTGTATTCACCATGGAAGATAAAAACGGGCGTACCGTTTCCACACCTGTGATCACCATAAAGGTGGAACAGCCGTTTAACATTACTGACTTTACCCAGGGAGGCAATACATTCCGCAAGATCCATGGAAGGGTCAATAAAGACCTGACTTTCACCAAAGAGCACAAATGGTTGATAGACAGTATTGTGAGTGTGGATCAGGGAGCGACGCTTACCATTGAACCCGGTACGGTTGTCTACTTCAGGACATTCTCCAATAATGACAGGGTAAGTTTGCTTTCCATTATGAGGGGAGGTAGGATAATGGCCGAAGGGACACGTTCCGAACCGATTGTTTTCACAAGCGATAAAACGCTCTCCGGCAATGCCGCGCGCGGAGACTGGGGCGGTTTGGCGATCCATGGCTTTGCGCCCACCAATGCCGGAACCACAGTGATCCGTGACGGCTTCAGATATGGAGGAACAGTGGCTTCCGATAATTCCGGGAGGCTGCGTTTTGTCCGGATTGAATATACGGGGAAAAGGGATCGCCATGCCTTGCAATTATTTGGTGTGGGAAGCGGGACAACTGTTGAGTACATCCAGTCTTACGAATCATATAACACCGCTTTCCGTGTGAGGGGAGGACGGGTTTCCCTGAGGTACATTTCGGGTATCCAGCATGGCGGTTACGGCATCTGGGCCGATGAAGGATGGCAGGGAAACGGACAGTTCTGGGTGTTCCAGACAGATATCAAGGCAACGCTGGTTCCCGTCAATTACTGGAACCAGGCGAGATCCATCGAGTTCAGGAATGATGATTCGTTTTATGAAAAGCAACCGCGCACTACTTTCAGGCTGAGTAATATTACCCTGATCGGGAACGGATATGCCGAGGGGACAGATTCCGGCACCCGCCGCGGAATAAGGATACGGACCGGTTCACAGGGACTTCTGCATAATGCCATTGTCACGCAATTCCCCAGTGATGCGGTACGGGTGGAGGACCTGCCCATCGAGTCACTGGGAACTACCACCCTTATAGACAACATGCATTCCTACGGCAATTTTGCCAACTGGGGGCAGGAGGCCCAGGATCACTTCTTTGAGAGCGGTCTCTATAACCTGAACGAAACACCGGTTGCGGGGATTTCCCTCGACACCTTTACCGGAATTGTAGACAGTCCTTATAATCCTACATCCATGGGTAGTTGGTTCACCAGTGCGCCCTACATCGGCGCGGTCGATCCGCGGAACGACTGGACGGCAGGCGGGACATGGTTCAGAAATAAAGATGGATCTTTCAGACAATGAATTACTAAAACTCAAATAACAGATTATGATGACACAAATGAAAAAACAATCATTGGCAATTGCCCTGTTTCTTTTCCCGGCAATATTTATCGGAATATCTTCCTGCCGGGATGACAGTCCAAAATTCGCCACTCCGGAAATAGCCGTGACGGGATCAGATTCCATAGACCTCTCTCCGGGAGAGACAGTCAAGATATCGCTTGCCCTGAAAGGGGACGGTGGGGCAAAATCTGTGGTGGTCATGAAAAACGGGGGTTTTCTGAGGGAATATCCTGTTCATGCTACGGCTACCGAATTTGTATATACCACGGAAGCTGTTCCCGGAGGTCTTAGCGAAGGGGATGAGATACGATACGGTTTTATCCTGACCAACAACGACAATGTGGACAGTCCGGAAATCCCGTTTGTGATTAAAGTGGCCCTATACGGCAAAGTATCGGTGGGAGATGCCGAATTATATAACCTGAATATAGGAACGGACGGTATTGTGTCGGCCGGGACGGAGATCACATTGATCAAGAATAGGAATTATTTTGTGCCCGGGCCGCTCACGTTCGAACCCGGCTCTGTGTTAAAGATTGAAGAAGGAGTGTGGCTATATATGAATGCCGGTGCGCAGTTCCCTGCCGGTATCGAGATCGGGGGCGAAGCCTATATTCAAGGGACGGCTGTGGATCCTGTGGTTATGACCAGTTCCAGGGTGCTTACACCTGATAATCCGGCGGAACCGGGCGACTGGTCGGTATTCCGGTTGACCGGCACAGGAGAATCGTCGAATAACGGAAAAGTGAGTTATCTGCGCATAGAATACGGCGGTGACCGGGCTTTCAGGCTCTCGGATGTGGGTGAAGCCACAGAAATCGATCATGTGCAAGTGTATAAGTCCGAAGGAGAGGGATTTATGATCACGGACGGAAATGCGGGTCTGAAATATATCGTTGCCACAGATTGCAAAGGCGGTTCTTACAGGTTAGGCGATAAATATGCCGGTAAAATGCAGTTTGTTGTTTCTGTTAATTCGGAATATTTTGCTGAGAACGACGATTTTGCCATCCGTGAAGATGCCGCGCCAGTGATATCCAATGTTACGCTCTTGGGCGCGGGAAGCGGCCTGGGTAAGAATACCCACGGTATGCGTATGAGGGCCAATGCCGCGCCGAAAGTGTATAATGCGGTGATTGCCGAATTTCCCAGGAGAGGCCTCAGGGCGGCTGACAATGTGGAGATCACCGACCTCGACGGGCGGGCCGTATTTGCCTATTCTTATATATTCAACGTGCCCCGTGACCCTTTCCGTGATCTTGCCAAAGCTTTTGCCGGCACATTCAACGCCGACGGCACCATCGCGACCAATCCATTCCATAATAATGTGACAAACCTTACCGGTGGTAACTATACGCTCAAATCGATCCCCGGCATCGGCATAGCGGACTTTGTCCCCGACGCGGAACAGGCAAGCGAATTCAATCCCACTTCGTTAGGGTCCTTCTTTGCTGCGGCTCCCTTTGTGGGGGCGGTAAAAAACAGCAATGAGGACTGGACGAAAGGGTGGGTGAAAAATCCCGACGGGTCAATCAGATAAAAAAACTACCTTTGCAGATACCTCCGGCCTGATAAGGGCCAGGTATTTGCTTTAAGATCAAAAAGAATGAGAATTGTTTATTATTTACTCTTTTTCTTGTGTGTTACTTGTGGTGCCCATTTGTCCGCACAACAGGTTTCTCCGGAATTACAGGCGAAATGGGATAAGGAAAATTCTCTTCCTGAAAATCCATTGCTTCATCACGCGCCGTCTCGTCTGCCGGACCGGATAACCCTTGTTCCCGCCTCTTCCCTCGCGGATGAAATGGCGGTCATATGGAGAACCGATACCACTGTCAAAAGCAGCAGGATAGAGATAATTGCCGCGGATACCCTTACTTTTCCCAAGGAAAACCGTCGACGCTTCAACGGATCTTATAATGTTGTTCATTATAAAGATTACCCGATGCATTACCATAAGGTGATTGTCAAAAACCTGGATCGGGGAACATTGTATAAATACAGAGTAGGCAATTCTCCCGATTGGAGCCCGTGGCACACCTACAGGCATGGGAATTTCGAAGATACCGTGAGACTATTGTATTTCGGCGATACCCAAAACGGTATTTATGAACATACGACGAAAATTTATAAGGAAGCTGCCAAAAAATTCGACAATGCGGGGCTCGCGGTATATATCGGTGACCTGATCAATCACGCCGATAACGACTACGAATGGTCGGAATGGCATGCCGCCACCGGCGACATAAACACAACACTGCCTGTGATTGCCACACCGGGCAATCATGAATACCTCAAAAACCTGGATGGCAAGAAAACGCGACTTTCGGCCTATTGGACATCCACTTTTCCCTATCCGTATGAATGGGATGCCGGACAGTATTATATGGACTTCGGCTTTGTCCGTTTCATTGTCCTGAACTCCAATGAGAAATTGGACGCGCAGGCGGAATGGTTGGATTCCCTGCTAAACAACACGCAACAGGATTGGGTGGTGCTGGTATCCCACCATCCGGTATTTTCGGGAGCGAAGAACCGGCAGAATAAAGGATTACAGGAAAACTGGCTTCCCGTAATAAAAAAACATAGAGACAAAATAGGATTGGTGCTGCAGGGACATGACCATACCTATGCCCGCGGGGGCTTTCCTGAACGCGATGTCAACAAGACAAACCCTTCTCATCCGGTATTTACCGTGACAGTGATAGGGGATAAATTTTATGAACTGGATCGGCAGCCGTGGATGGATGTCGCCATATCCCATGTCAGCTCGTACCAGTATATCGAGTTGACAAGAGATAGAATTACATACAAGGCATATAGCGAAACAAACCATCTGATCGATCAATTCGAAATCAATAAACCGGAATGACTTTGGATAAAAAGATCTTTACCTTGGTTATTTGCCTTACAGGCCTGTTGTTGAACCTCACTGCCCAAACGAACCCGTTTGTCTGGCTGGATAGTAAGACTCTTCGTGTGATGGATGGTATGAGCGAGCAGTTTTACCTGTGGGAAAAAGGAACTTTGACGATGTTGCGGGCAAGACCATTATCCGGTTCGCATATCGATGTCTTTTCATCCGTGCCCGCCGATAGGAGCAACGACAGCGATCCCACCGGGACGTTTTGGAAAGCCGTCAGGGTAGAGGCAACCGAACGGACTTCGGCATACTCACAAATAGATATGCATGCTGTTTTCCCGGATTATGAATTGATCCGGAGCCTGCGTGTGTATGACGATTGTCCCGGTATTGAATGGCGGTTGGCCATGAGGGGGAAGAACAGTTTGTTTCCGGTGGTATCCTCTTCCGGTTCCGACCTTGTGGAAAATCCCGCGTTATTGAACGGCAGCGCGCCCTATTATCACTTTTTACCATTTTCCTCGCCGCATTATGCAACGAGAATAGTCTCTTTCCGCGAGGCGACGGATCATCATAGCAATATTGTCCGGTCAAGCACGGAATTGCCCTATCGGAAACCGCAATATTACGAGGGAAATGTGCTGATTGCGAGAAATAACCGCAAAAATGAATTTCATCTGGTAGTAAAACAGTCTCCGTTGCAGGATGCACAGTCCGCCTACACCGGATTTGATTTCAGTACGGACTTTTCAGGTATCAAAGTTCATTCCCCGGGCTTTGATTTTGGGTATGATCCCGGAAGAGACACCTGCTGGCAGGAAGCATATTGCCTGTTCACGGTAATGTACGCCGGAAGCGAGAAAACGGCACTGAACCTGTATAAGAAGTATGAACTGACGGTTCATCGATATCTTCCTCACATGGATAACACGTTTACCATGAATACGTGGGGGGATCGCAACAGGGACAGCCGGATCAATGAGGCGTTTATCCTGAATGAGTTGGAGGCCGCTTCGAGACTTGGCATTACCCATTATCAGATAGACGATGGCTGGCAGCAGGGCCTTTCAAGGAATTCGGCCCAGAAAGCCAATATGTTGTGGGATGATTGGGGTGCTTCCGATTGGGAGGTAAATAGCACCCGCTTTCCGAACGGATTGGCAAAGGTAAAGGAAAAAGCCGCTTCGATGGGAATATCACTTGGATTGTGGTTCAATCCTTCCAAGAAGGGGAATTACGCGGCATGGCAACGGGACAAGGATATCCTCACCGGCCTGCATGGGACACATGGCCTGTCATGGATAAAGATAGACGGGTTGGAGATTGGCGACAAACTTTCGGAGAGCAGGGTGCGACAGATGTTACAGGGGGCAGCCGAGGAAAGCGATTTTCGTTTGCAGTTTAACATGGATGTGACAGCGGGAAAACGCGGAGGTTATTTTTATTTCAACCGCTTGGGCAATATCTTTCTGGAAAACCGTTATACCGACTGGGGAAACTATTATCCTCATTTGACGTTGAGGAATATCTGGTCGTTGGCCGAATATGTTCCGATACAAAGAATTCAGGTTGAATGGCTGAACAAATGGAGGAATGAGCAACAGTATCCGGAAAACGATCCGCTAAGTCCCGGCAATATACCGTTTGATTATCAGTTTGCCATCACCATGATGGGACAACCGCTGGCTTGGATGGAAGCAACGGGATTACCTGACGAAGCCTTCGATGTGAGAAGCCTGATCGATATCTGGAAATCGGAAAGAAGCCGGATGCAGCAAGGGGTCATCTCCCCGGTGGGGCAGATCCCCGACGGGTTTAGTTTCCCGGGTTTCGTGAGTTGTGCGGACGACAGGGTATATGTGCTTCTGTTCAGGGAGAATACGTCACATTCCACAGGGAGATATGATTTGTCGCGGGATATAGATGAGATGAACTTCGTGAAACTGGCAGGCGACGGTGCAATCGTTGATGTGGAGGGTAGCACTGTGGAGGTGAATTATACCAAGCCTTTTCAGTTCCTTTGGGGGTATTTATATTAACCATTTACAGGAAAGTCTCAGCCGCTTCTTCTCCCGTATGAAAGGAACCCTCCAAAGACTTATAGTGATGAAACGATCATCACTGACACTTGCAATACCGACATCTGCTTAAATAATTCCAACAGTTTATCAAAAATATTGATCACTCTTCTATTTTCCATTTATCATTCCATCTGATTGTGAAGCGGTCTCCTTCAAATGTGATGGGCAGCCATACATATCTTCCATCTATGGCATTTTGGGGGTTCCACCTGTCACCGATGTAGATATAGGTATCCGGCTTTCCTTGCACAGGCAGGATATAGGTGCTTTGCGAATGAAAGGTCGTTTGGGTTGTATCTCCTATACAGGGATCACCCAACTCTTTCCATTCTCCGAATATATTGTCTGATACGGCCGAACGGGCCTGATTGGGACGCCAGCCCGTGCAGCCAGACATCATCAGGTAATATTTGCCTTCACGCTTGAACATGGCCGGAGCTTCCATAAAGCGCCCGACAAAGAATCTCCCATATTTGCCGGTATGAGACAAATAATCATCCGAAAGCTCGGCAATATGTAAAGTGCTGTTCTCTTCCGAGGCGTAGATATGATAGGCCTTGCCGTCATCATCGACAAAGAGTGTCATATCGCGCGCCATCTGCCCGCTTTTCATATCTCTTCCCAGGATATTGAGCGTATCGGCATTTGCGGGTAGACTTCCGCCATCGAAACTCAGATGCAGGGCGGGACTGTCCCCTTTGTGAATATCCAGCACATTGACGGGATAATGACCCGCATTGGGGCGCACGGCCTTGATATATGTATATGGCCCTGTGACATTATCGCTTATGGCAACGCCACTTAAAGCGCCCTTGTATCCTTTTCCTTTGGGTTCGAGATGAAACCACATGACATATTTCCCCGTCTTGCCATTTTTGATCACTTTGGGCCTTTCGAGAATACACCCCGCCTCGATATCACTACCCGATGAAGGGGGCATTACGGCCAGGACGATTCCCTCATCGGTCCAATTGTACAAGTCGCGCGAGGAATAACAGTGCACGCCCACATTGGCCAAATTGCCGTTTTCGCCTTCTGTCTTGTGCTCGCCAAACCAATAATATACCCCCTTGTCGTACAAGAAACCGCCTCCGTGCGCATTGATGTGAACGTGATTGTTGTCCGGCCAGATTTCACCGGGAAAAAAGTAGCGGTTTCCAGATGGTCCCGCACAGGCTGACAACAGCATCAAAGCGGCCAGTGTAAATGTAATTCTGCTTTTCATTATACCTGTTACTGTTGATAGAAAAAAATGTTCGGTTTATTCACAATCTCTTTTTTAAAACCAGCTTGTTCTTCCAAATAGACATCTCCACATTGGAAAGAACTGATCTCCATCTCCCGGTCTCCGACAAATGAATTTCCTTCAATTGCCACGCTGTTGCAATTTTGGAGGTCGATAAATGGCAGGCCATTGAAGATGGGCTTGTATTGGTGAGTCTGTATAAACTCATTGTTCCTGATAATGAGTTTGTCCACACTCAAGGCATAGACAACCTGCACATCGAAGGTTTTGATCAAGTTGTCCTCAAACAGAATTCTACCGTGATAACAACCCTTAGTCCTTTCAGACTTCGGTATTTCCGGCGAAATCTGCAATACCGATTGGGGTACTTCGCCTCCCTTACCCATGTTGACGAAGGTATTGTTACGAATGACAACATCTGTTACATTTCCTGACTCGAACCAGGAATTGGCATCACCGGCAATGAGGATGCCTGCCATCATTGAATCGAAATAATTGTCTTCTATCAAAACCGGTTTGGGCGTAGATAACAATATACTCCGTGCCCTGTTGTTCCTTACCGTACAGCGCCGCATGACCACATCCGCGGTGTTGGTTAGATTTTCCACGCTCAGGCGGACGGACTTATCCATCTGGGGAAACGGCTGCGCAGAACGGATTACCCAAAAATTATCGTCGATCATTTTAACGTCCTTCACCACGAATCGGTGCACAGGCAACAGGCTCTTGCGATCTACCAGTTGTAGCGTATCACCCACCGAGGCGAACAAGAATCCTTCTTGTTGAACATGTCCGAATCTCAGGAATATACAGTCATCAGATATATTCTCATCAACGACCATATAAGTACCGTGCACATTGGTAGCATCGTCCAGCATATTTTCAAAGACGCAATCTTCAAAGTGGATGGTCCCTCGGCAATTGACGAAGTGGGTCGCATCGGCCGAAGCCGAGATATAGCGTCCCGAGCCTTCACGCAGTCTTACATTGAAGCGGTTCATCGTCACATTTTCAGTGTTTTCTCCGATCAGGGCCATAGCTCCAGCCATGTAAATATTCATATCGGAAAAGCGCACATCCGACGATGAATGCAGAATGATGCCCGGCACCAACCGATTGCTCCTATAAGGACCTTTATCAATGTAGATGGATCCCACAGGCGGGACCTCGGTGGCTGCAAATCCAGACAGACGAACGGTCTGCTCCCCTAATTCTTCTGCGAGCAGTTGCCCTTTCCATTCATGATGCAAGTATTTGGACGTATAATAATAAGGAGCATTTGTCGCCGGATCGAAAACGATGTTCTGACCCAAGGGCTGCGACCAGTCGTAACCCTTGTAAAACAAACGCTTGTCCTTGATTTCATAGTTGATGTCTTCCCGCAACTTTATATCGATACTTTTGTTGACCGGATCGTTTGCCATCACTTTGCCTTCGAGTATAAACGAAGTATTGTAATCAATGCTGATACCTGAAACAGACACCTCTGAACATCTATTGATATAAAATGGCACAATGGATCCGTAAAACATAAATTCAGTGCCATTTCCTCTGATTTCGACATTTTTCATTTCGTTGAGATGGAAGGCTATCTTTTTATATCCATTATCGTTATTCGATACACGGACATACATTCCTTTCGCCTTTTCAGGATAAAAATGATACACTCCCTTTTCAAATTCAAGAATCAAATTTCCTGTTTTGTTTTGTTGTAAAGTTTCCCAAACAATGGAGGTGTAATCGTTTCTTCCGTCAAGAGGTATTTTTACAACAACAGCTTGTTTTCTTGTACACGACACAGCCAAAGTCACACAAACACACATGATCAATCCTAAAATCTTCTTCATATCTAATTTTTTTTAATTATTCCGGATTATGGAGCAATTGTATCTCTTAAGCCGAAAAAAAAGCGGGACAAATTTGATTTAACAAATATAATTGTAAGTCAAAAGAGGAGGAATATCCGTAAGTACAGAATAGCGGCAATTATATAACAGTCTGAAAAGTGACATTCGAAATGAACAAATATATATCCAGCATGAACAAATATACACAAACACATATTGACAATTCCACATCTATATTTTATCTTTGAATTCGTCGTGAATGAATATACGGCAATACATCTGTACTTTTTAAACATTGTATATGAAGAACGTTTTCATTAAGCCAGATGACCCGAGGAAAACTTGTTTGAACTCGGGCATGGCGGGAAAAGGTGCAATGAAATTGAACCTTTATTTTCGTTATTGCACGATACTCTTCCTCCTGAGTCTAACCCTTTGTCTATCTGCCCGGGAAGAAGATGTGATTAAGGACTATATCCGTATCGGTAAAAACGACGGAATCATCAACAATAATGTGACCGCCATATCGGATGACATATACGGACGGATATGGATAGGAACCGCCAAAGGCTTGAACATATACGACAGTCACCATCTGTCCACCGTTGAGCGATACACGGGTTCTTATATTTACTCGCTGTATGACACAGGAAGAGAAATGCTCATTGCCACCCAAACATATATGGACGTATATGATTATGAGCTGGGGACTTTTTCACGCATACGATGGGAAGAAAAAGACCTGGAATTCACTTTATCCATTTTCCCATATGACGGTCGGCATGTCATCACGGCAAATGGTGCCATATATAGCTACGAGAAGGGGAAACTGGATTTGTTGAAAAGCGATGTACCCTATGAGTTGATGTGTATAGACAAATTCGGGACGATGTGGGGATTACATCGCGAAATGGTCTATAGAATTGATGAAAAATTCGACATTGTGAAATCCTATCAACTGGTAAATAACGACCTATCCCCATTGATTGGCATCTGTTTATACCCCGACTCGAAAGGAGCGATATGGGTCGGCACGATAAAAGACGGACTTTACCGATACAACCGGGCATACGATGATTTCAGGAAAGAGGAGTTGACCTCGGCCTATCAAATCAACGAAATCGAGAATATCAACAGCATTCACGAAGACAGATACGACCGCCTGTGGATCGGTCACAACAGTGGCGTGGCGGTATATGACTATAACAACAACTATTTCACCAACTATATGTTTGAGAATAGTTACAACATCACCCTGACCACGACAGTCACAAAGATCTATAAAACCAAAGATCAGCATATGGCCCTCGGGACGTTTTTTACGGGGTTCTTTTACATCAAAGACTTGAGTCCCGGCATACGACTCAGCCATCTGGGCGATAACCGCACAAATACGGGACTCATTACGGCCAACGGTATCGTCAAAGATAAAAGCGACCGCCTGTGGGTCGGTACCAATTGTATGGGAATCAGTATTCTGGATGCCAACGGCAAAGTGCTCAGTCATATAAACCACAGCAATGCCTCCATCAATGACAATATCGTCTCCTTAGAAATAGACGGGAGGGACCATGTCTGGGCAGGGTCGCTATCCAATGGTTTGTATAAGATCGAGCCCGGCGGGAAGATAACGCACTTTATCCATCAACACAACGACCAGAATTCCCTTGCCGGCAGTAAGGTGTTTGTCCTGCATTCCCTCAACCGTGACAGTCTGATTATAGCCAGCAACAAAGGAATTGATGTCTATTTACATGGTCAGAACAGCTTCTCCAATATCATTAGCACGATGCGCGAAGATTATGCGTTCACGAACATTTCCGAGTTTCAGAACTACATTTACGCCACGGATTTGTTCTCCTTTTTTCGAATCGACAGAGAAGCGGGCGAAGTGAAAAAGTTCAGTTATCCGCAATACCGGGACAATCATTTCCAGTGCAGCTATGTTGACGTGTTGGGGCGTTTGTGGCTCGGTACGGCCAAGGGAGAGCTGTTGCTTTTCGAGCACGACACGCTCACCACCTACCTTTCAGACAAAAATCTGGCCCACAACAGCATTTCCAACATTCAGGGCGACGACAGTCAGAATCTTTGGCTGACCTCCGGCAATCACATCCTTCAAATTACCCCGGAGAAAAGCGTAAGACGTATCAATCTGGCCTGGGGGCTTGGAGACAATGAGTTTAATGTACGTTCTTCTTATACCGATAAAGAGGGGAGAATCTATTTTGGAACGACAGACGGCCTGATACATTTCCGTCCCCAAGATCTTGTCATACAGGAGAAACGACGCCCGGAACTCTATATTTCCGACTTTCGTCTGTTTAAAAATTCGCTGGTACCTGGAGAGTCCGACATCTTGAAAAAACACATCAACAACACGGAGAAGATAATGCTTGACCATCATCAGAATATCATTTCCTTTCAAGTTTCCTGCATTGACTTCACGCCCGACGAAGGCATTCCTTACAAGTGTGTCTATATGCTCGAGAACATTGACAATGATTGGGCAGAACTGAATCCGGCATCAAACGAGATATCCTATACGGGACTTTCAAGCGGGAGATACTTCTTTCACGCAAAATTAGTGGCGGAAAATGGAGAGACGCTGGCCTCGAAGAGGATAGAATTATACATCAAGCACCCGCTATGGCTTCGCTGGTATATGATTGTGCTGTACATCATCCTGTTATCTGTGGTTTTGTGGTTCATCAACAAGTATGTCACACGGCAGCGGGAAACGAAAGAAATCATCAGCAAGGCCCGACGCGAGCAAGACGAATTGACCAGGCTGAATGCGATGAAACTGGACTTCTTTACCTTTATCTCCCACGAATTCAAAACGCCGTTAGCCATTATTTCGACGCTTCAAAATGAAATTATCCCCTCCAACCTCGAGGCGGACAGCGATACAAATATCTTCAAAAGAAGTGTAAAACGTCTCGAATTTCTGATTAACCAGCTGATGGACTTCCGAAATATGGAATCTGAACACACCTCGGTCAAGATTGAAAATTACGACATCATTTCCTTTATCAAAGGAATTTATGAGGCCTTTGTTCCGCTATACAAGCACAAGGAGATCGCATATCACTTGGAGAGTGAATTAGACGCGCTTCCGATGATGTTCGATGCAGACAAATTGGAAATGCTGGTCGGCAATTTGTTGAGCAATACCGTCAAACATACCCATCAAGGCGGAAACTGCTATCTAAAGATAAGAAGAGAAGGTGATGAGTTGGTTATCGACATTTTCAACAGTGGGCCCTGTCTCTCCGACGAACAGAAGGCCCTTATTTTCCAGCCTTATTACCGCACCGATACTTCCGTTACCAACCCCAACAGCGGCATTGGGCTGGCCATTGTCAACAGCATTGTACAACTGCTGAATATCGGTCTTAAAGTGCTGGCCGTAGAGAACGAAGGCAATATCTTCAGACTGAACATCCCCATCAACCAAGATGATAAAATGGAGATTAGCTCATCGTCCAACAGAAATAATATTGTAAATCAGATTATAGATAATACCATGTACATAGAGGAACAGACGAACCTGTTGAATGAAAACAGTTCTGCTGATTGTCAAGTGCTGATTATCGACAACGATAGCGATACACGCAAGATGCTCCGAAAGAAATTGCAAGATAATTTTCATATCCTGACCGCATCCTCCTCCAAAGAAGCTTTATTGATATTGAAATCTCAGCACCTGGATATTATCATCAGCGATATCTATATGCCCGAAATGGATGGATATGAGTTTTGCCGTCAGGTGAAGAGCAATCCCAAGACCCAGCATATACCAGTTTTTCTCATCACATCCGAATTATCTGCCGAAGCCAAGATGAAAGGGTTCCAATCTGGAGCGGATGTTTTCTTGCAAAAGCCGATCAATATCCAAGAGTTGATCCTGCGACTCAACAACATATTGAAAAGAAAGAATGTTCTTCGCGATTACTTTTCAGGCTTCGTTCAATTAAGTATTGACAAGTCCGAGGTAAACAACAATGCCGACGAAATCTTCATCAAGAAACTGATAGAATATGTCAACGACAATCTCGCCAACCCGGACCTGTCTGTCCAGCAACTGGTAGAGCATACCAATATCAGCCGCACGAAACTATATCTGAACATCAAGCGGATGACAGATCAGACTCCCTCCAAGTTCATCTTGAACCTAAAAATGGACCAGGCCAAGCATCTGCTCCTGTCCACCAGTCTCACGTCCTCTGAAATCTCGTACCGCCTTGGATATTGCAGTCCCAACCACTTCAGCCGTCAATTCAAAGAGTATTTCCATGTATCGCCCAGCGAATTCCGTAAAAATGGCAGTAATTAATGATTATAGGCGCCTATATGGTGGGTTGAGCCGATGTCTCTTCGCCAAAAATCCGTCGTGCTAGCCTGAAAAACAGCGGCTTCCAAGGGGAATGTGTTGGCCAGCATCTGCATTGTCAGGCCCGCGCCTCTGACTGGAGAGTCGGGAGCAGGTTTGAGTTTTGTTCTGGCGGCAATAAACTCCATGGCGGCACTCCAACTACCGACGGGTGCGATGAAAGGATGAGGATCCGATGCGTTCCGATAGATATTGGCATTGTTGTAATAACTGTTTTCGGTGCCGAAAGCCTGGTTGGAATAACCTTGGATATAGTTGTTGATAAAGCATACGACCCCTTCAGCCAGCGGAAGCCCCGTCGTCGTTCTCCAGAAAGGATTCTTTTCAGTCGCTGTCGTATAAAGGAGATTGTTGGCAATATAGATTTTGGCGGGTCTACTGACCCCCAGACTGCTGGAAAAAGCAAAGGCGGTATTGTCATTCCAAGCCGTGGTGGCCGGAAAATGAGTTTTTACAAAGATATTGTTGTAGATATAACAACTTTCTATTCCCTTTACAAATTGAATCAGGGAGGCGTCCGGTGTGGGATCCAGACCGCTTTCCGTCTGGCCCTGTCTTTGGAAATTCCGCTGGCCGTCGTCAATGCTTACATTGTAACGGACGATCGTATTTTTGTGGGGCGTATTGTCAGTGGGACAAATCAGCAAGAAACCGCCGGAATTATTATAACTGAGATTATACTCGACAAGGGTGTTCTCGCAGTCGGAATCCACATCAAAACCGCCACCGTCGCGCATTGTGTGAGAATCTTGCGAGATATTGTAGCGTATGATCGAGTTTTTGGCATGCATCACCCATATCGCGGCCGCATAATTTTGCCTTTTCACATCCAATTGCCCGGGCGTGGCATACCCCACACCCAGTTCGCCCCCGAAACGCACGATATTGCCTTCAATCAGTGCGCCATCAGTACCGGAAACAAGGATGGCATCACCCGGAATTCCTTCGAAGAGGTTGTTTTTGACGACGACCCGTTTGTTGAGTTTTTGGGACACATCGTAGGTCGTCACATCCAAAAACATGTTGAAACCGTTTCTCGCACAGTCGCGGAAAGTGCAGTTTTCAACGCGGAAATCGTCAAAAAAAGCTCCGTTCTTTTCCGCGTTGGAAATCAGCAGGGCCGTTCCGCCCAATGACCAATCCTTATATCCTTTGATGTTCGAAAAAGTACAATGGGTGAAATGGATATGCCTGACCACACTATTGACTGCCCGGACAGTTACGCCCATAATCTTGGGATGCTCTTCCTGAACCTGACTGGTAAAATGAATATTGGAAAACTCCCAATAGGAGTTATCTATCAACTGCAAGGCAAGATGCTGACTCCCGGCGATTTTGGGCAGTTCACCTTCTCCATAATCAGAAAAGACGATGGGTCTGGACTCGCTGCCGCTCCCCGGCAATCCCCATAGTGCGGCATTGAAAACGGAACCTCGTTTCAAGAGGATGGCCACACCTTCTCTTAACAAACCGTTACCATATAGCTTGTCCAAGGTCCGCCACGGCGTGGCTTGACTTAGGCCATCGTGGGCGTCATTTCCGTTCTGGGAGTCTATGTAATAGACTGTATAGCCGGAAATATCCCGCCTTGTGATGACTTCGACCCCGGGCTCCTGTAAATATTCTTCATCATCTATGTACTCACTCGTGCCGTCTTGCTGACATTGACAAACTGTCAGGATAAGAATGCCAAGATATCCTATCCATTTGATATTCTGTTTCAGGTTTTTCATTGTCTGATCTGTTTTGTATCTTATGTATTTATTCTCCTAGGGCCGTGTCGGGCCGGGTAATTTTCAACGACCTTCTCTCATCGCACCAGCCGGCGTCGGGGGGGTTGATCACATCGACTGACCAATAGACGGTACATTGCTCTCCCAGACCAAAGTCCAATGAACTCAATATTCGGTCAATCTCTCTGGTTGTCAGGTAGAAGGTTCTTTTGATGCCGGTGGGCACTTCTACCCGTTGCCCACTCAGATCAGCATCCGCGCTGAACACGAGGTTGAATTCCATATAAGGTCGTTTCGACCCCCAGGAAAAGCTGTAAAGCGAGTCGGGCTTTTGCTTGTTGAGCACCCAAGTGGTATCCTCGACGGGATAATTCAGAAAGACGGGCTGCTTGCCTACTTCATAAAAATCATTTTCGATGTTGCAACTTACCAATGTCACGAGAAGACAGGTGGCGACCATTATCATTTTATCCATAGTATCACTCCTATTTTATAATTGATTAAAACTCATCCATAATGCATCGGCAGGGATAACGGCGATTCTGCCCTCCGGGGATGATCGGCGCGCCCTGAAGATGCACCCCTTGTGAATCATCGTATAAAGACAAGAAGGTTGCTTTTTCCATATTATCCTCGGTGGGGTTTTCTCCCCAGGCCAGTCTCAAGCCTGCCAAATAGGGTGTGGAGCTCCAGAAGCCGGCAACCGGATTGCCGGACCCCAGACCCAGCGTGGTACCTTGAATATGCTCGTCCCAATAATATCCGGATGCCACGACCCCCATCCGGGCACTGTTGGTTAACGGCTCAGTCGTATGCCAATAGGTCGGGTCTTTAATCTTGTTGGCACCGTCTGAAGGCCCCAGAAAAGACCTCAACTTATCGAATTCGGCCAAGGAAGGGAGGTGCCATCCCTCGGGACAGATCCCCTGTATGTGTTCGCCTTTGAGCGTGGCCTGCTTGGCTTCTTCCCACGTCATCCGCACGGCCGTCGTCCAGTTGTAGTATCCGCCTACCCGGCTGTTGAAGACTTCATCATCTCTCGAACCGCCCTTGTAAGGAATAGGTAATTCCGTTCCGTCAGCATAGACTTTTGCCCGCAGGTTCTCTGCCATAATGGTCATCAGTGAGCCATCCAACATGACGAATTGCCGCGCCTCATAAATCTCCCCATCTCGCGGATCGACGAAGCTTTCAATGGAGACAACCGCGTCAAAGTATCGCCACGACGTGGAAATTTCACCACCAGTGTCTTGCTCCAATTTCCAGAAAAAACGTTTGATACTTGAGAACTCGGGATACATCTCCCGGAGCATATTCAGAAAGTCCCGGTTGGACATCGTCAACGATTCCCTGGCGCCTACATCCAACACAGTAGGATTCTCAAATTTCTGATCGAGGTCAAAATACAGCTTGTAGGTTGAATTGGGCCTTGCTTTCCAGGAGAATACCTGCGTATCGTCAGGCTTGAAGTAGTCTATTTTGACAACAGCTCCCTTTTCCGGTTGTTCCGGCTGTGCCCAAGTGGGGTTTACATATTCTATTTTCTGCTCGCAGGCGGAGAACATGAATACAAGAAAGAGTATAAAGATATCGTTCACTGTTTTCATAATGGTTCTGTCTAGATGTTTAATAATTAGGATTTTGATCTTCCGCCATCATCGGATTGGCATTGATTTCTTTTTGAGGGATGGGCCACAAATAGTCCCTGTCCTTGTTGAATGTCCTTTTATCGATCACCATGGGAACATACTGCCAGTCGTCCGTGACTTCTCCATTCGCATACCATTTCATCTTGGAGACATCGAGTCCGACGGCATCCACCATCACCTTTTCCGCGATTTTCCATCGACGGATATCGAACCAGCGCTGGCCTTCGTGGAAAAGTTCGACACGACGTTCGTTGCGAATCAGGGCACGCATCGTCTGCTTGGTCAGATTGGGCAAGGATGCCGTCAGTGTAACCATACCGACCCGGTCGCGCAGTTCATCAATCAAGGGATAGACATTCGCGGGGCCGTTCAGTTCATTTTCGGCTTCGGCCCAGGCCAATAGCACTTCACCATATCGCATGATTATTTTGTCACAACCATCATTGGATGTATTGAGGAGCGTTTCGTTGGCTCCTTTCTTGGGACGGAAACCCGAGACGTTCCCCCAGGAAGAGGGACGCCAATGGGCATCGTAACGAGACACACCATCTTGGCGATATTCGTATCCCGGACAAAGAACAGACAAATGCAGGCGAGGGTCGCGGTTGATAAAAGGACGATTGGGATCGTATGTGGGATCCTTGGAGATAGATTCTCCGCCATCGGCTTCCAAATTACTGATGGGAAGACCATTGACGGTAAAGAAACTCTCGACCATCGGCAAGGTGGTTTGGAAAGAATTCCAGTGGTACCATAGCATCGTCATGTAACTGGAACGAAGGTCGGTGGCATAATTGATTTTGAAGATAATTTCTTTGTTGGCCCCATCACTCGTCCCTTCCTCCAAGAATAATTTGGTAAAATCGGGGTACAAAGCATAACCCAGATTCTTGATTTCCTTGGCTGCATCGATGACCGTTTGGTGGTCATATTCATATTGGGCGACACGCATTTTCAGCATATAAGCCGCCCCTTTGGATGCGTACTGGCCACCGAATGAATGTCTTAGGTTGGAAATGGCGAAGTCTATATCCGCGTGCACCAGGGCGAGCACCGTGGCAATCTCTTCACGAGGCTGGTTCTCAATGGGCGTGTTTTCATCCACCAGGGGGACACGTCCGTAAAACCAGATCAGGTCGAAATAGAACAGTGCCCTTAAGAAGCGAGCTTCGGCCAAAATCAGATTCTTTTCCGCTTGGGACAATGATTGGATCGTTTCCAATCCGCGAATCAACGAGTTGCTCCGTGAAATGGCGAGCCAGTTCTTGGTCCATTTATACTCGGCCCACCAGCTCGATACCGTGTGTGTGCCTTTGCCAAATTCAGTCGACTGTTCCCAGGTATGTGGATTATAGGAATTATCCGACATATTTTCAAAAGTATAGGGGGTCATCTGGTTTTGATTCGCATCGTACAAGCAGTTGTAAATACCTGCCAACAGGCTCTGGGCTTGTTCCATCTCTTGTAAAAAAGTGTCAGGAGACGACTTGTCGATAGGAACCGTATTCAAGTAGTCAGAACAAGCACTTGCCGACAAGATAAACAGGATTGAGACAAAATGTTTTAATATATTCTTTTTCATTGCTTAGAATGTTATGTTGATACCAGCAGTAAAGGTCTTCACCAAAGGATAGGAGTAAATATTGCTCGTGCCATAGTCATTGTCAAAACCGGCTCTTTCGGGATCAAATCCCTTATAACGGGTGAGAGTGAACAGGTTCTGTCCGCTGACAAAAACCCTGAGACCGGAAATACTGGCTCTATGTAAGAGCGTTCGGGGGATGGAATACCCCAGTTCGATATTTTTGCAACGCAAATAAGACATGTCCTCAGCATAGTAGGCCGATTTGATACTTGAGCGTTGGTTGTCAATAAACACGCGCTGATAGGTATTGTTCGGCTTTTCAGGTGTCCACCGGTGTATCATCCACCCGGCGGTGTTGTAGCTGTTGTAGAAAGGTGAAACGAGCTGTCCGGTGCTCCAGGCCTTGCCTCCAAGAACGCCTTGCAGGAAGATCGTAAAATCAAATCCTTTGTAACTGGCTCCCGTAGAGAATGAGAACAAACAGTCAGGTGCAGGATTGCCCAAAGGAACACGGTCGTTTTCCAAGTCGATGATACCGTCTCCGTTTTGATCCTTGAAACGAATATCGCCGGGAACAGCTATCAGTCCCGAATAAGAGTTGACCGTATTTCCGTCGTCATCGAAGGTGATCAGGTGATTGTTGATTTCCTCCTCACTCTGGTAGATACCTTCCACCTCGTAGCCGTATAAGGTGTTGATAGGCAAGCCTTCTTTCAACAGGATGCCGAGGTTGTCCCTGAGAATAGGACTGGCACCTTTCAAATCCAGGATTTTGTTTTTATTGAATGAGAAAGTAGCATTGGCGTGGATATCTAGGCCATTGAAGAGTCCGGTTTTGTTGTATCCCAAGGTGAATTCAAATCCATGGTTGCGCATTTTACCGGCATTCATCCAGGGGTCTTCGGTAAATCCGAATGTCCCGGAAACCGGCAGTCGCATCAGAATATCATTCGTTTGCTTGACATAGTAGTCTGCCGAGAAGGAGAGGGTATTGAAAATCGTGAAGTCGACTCCCAAATTCCTTTGCGTCGTCGTTTCCCAAGTCAGATCTTTGTTGGCGATATACGATACTGCAGCCCCCGTTACCTGTTGTTTGTTCCAGATATAATTGGCATTGCCGACCGACAAGATATCGGTTCCCGCATACAGGCTCCATATCTTCTCGTTACCCAACTGACCCCAGGAGGCACGTAGCTTGAACTCATCGAGCCAGGAGATGTTATTTTTGATGAATGGCTCTTCCGCAATACGCCACCCGAGCGAGAAAGACGGAAACAAGCCCCACTTATGATCGATGGCGAATTTGGAAGAGCCGTCGTAGCGGATGTTGCTTTCAAACAAATATTTATCTTTATAATCGTAATTGAATCGTCCGAACAAAGACAAAGAGCGGGAGAGGGATTCCCACCCTGAATTCTTCTGGGTGGCGGGATCTCCCACTTCGAGGGTGGGAAGGTTGACCGTCAGTCGGGTACGCCAGGTTTGATAGTATTTACCGTCCCATTCTGACTGCTGCGCGCCGGCCAGCACTTTGAAATGATGATCATCTTTGACGTTGGCCCAATAAGAAAGAGTAGCATAGCTGGATAAGGTACCGTGACGATAACTGCTCTCCCTTATCGTCGATTCGCGGGAGGAGTATTTACCGATGGTTTGCTCCCCGTTGGTGCCGGTCTCTATCGTGTAGAGATTGACATTGGGCGCGTAATTCTGCCGGAATTCGATGTTGCGGTCGAAACTGACGGCACCTTCGAGTCTCAATTGCCTGGTTATGTCGAGAATGGCATTCAGATTGCCCGTAAAGCTGTTCCTGTCGCGTGAGTCCTTCCCTCCGGCCTCGCGAGCGGCGTCGTTATAGAACCAAGATGTCCAACCGTAACCTTCCATTTTGGCGACAACAGTCGGGTGCATCTGAACGATACGGGCCAGCGTTGACTGGGTTCCATCAACCAGGTCGATCTGGTTGCCGACATAACCGGATATGTTGGAGGAGATTTTCAACCTGTTGTTGAAGAATGAGCTGTTCACATTTGAGCGGAAGGAGTACTTCTTATAATCGGTTCCCTGTAAGATACCTTTCTGATCCAAATAGCCGAGAGACAGCGTATAGGACAATTGCTCCGTTCCACCGGTCATTTTCAGATAGTGATTGTGCTGAAGCGCCGGCTTGAAGTAAAAATCGGCCCAGTTGCGGTCGGGATATTGTGCCGGGTCATCTCCGCGTCTGAAATTGTCTATGTATTCCTCGCTATGGGACCTTTGCAATCCCGAATTGACACGTGCCTCATTATATAACTCCAAAAAATCCACGGAACCCAGCAGAGAAGGGTAGCGGGTAACTTCCTGGACGGCAACATAACCATTGTATTCGAGGGACATTTTTCCGCTTTTTCCTTTCTTGGTCGTGATTAAAACAACACCGTTGGCCGCCTTGTTGCCATAAATAGCGGCGGATGCAGCATCCTTCAACACGCTGATGGACTCAATATCTTTAGGGTCCACTTTGTCGAAGGAAGATTCGAAGCCATCCACGATGACCAAAGGAGAAGCGTCGTTGAGCGTGCCGATACCGCGGATGACAACGGTTCCCCCGTCCGAACCGGGCTGTCCCGAATTCTGAGTCACGTGCACACCGGTGACCTTACCCTGAAGAGCCTGTGACACATCGGTAATGGGACGGTTCTTGAAATCAGTGGTGGATACACTGGCAACCGCGCCTGTCAATTTTTTTTGGCTTGTAGTTCCGTATCCGACTACAACGACACTGCCCAGTTCAATAGCATCTTCCTCTAAAAGTATGGTTAGAGGTTGTGAAGATGCAACTTTGACTGTCTGTTTTTTGTAACCCAAGGATGATATCTCCAAAATGTCGCCTATATAGGCTTCTATGGAAAAATTACCTTTTTCATCAGTGACCACGCCTATTTGTCGATTCTGGATTCTGACAACGGCGCCAATTACGGCCTCATCTTCCACATCTAAAACCGTTCCTCGTACAAGGATGGTAGATTGCTGGGATGATACCAATTGCGCATAAAATAGTCCTATAAACAATAAAAGCCAGCAAATGTGTAAATGCCTGTTGATGCAATTTTTCATTTTTTGTATAACATTTAGATTTCAGTGGCCAAAACTAGGTGCTGAACGCCATTTTATTTTGATATTTTTGGTTTTATTTCATGTATGACAAATCTGCGGACAGTGATTGATGGAAAAATGAACATATATATATGCAGTGTAAACATATATGCAATTAAGAGACAACCGACGGCGATTTTTTATACCATCGACCAAAACAGATGAGGCTTCAGATACCTTGAGAGTATCGCTTCGTTCAGCAGCGACAATTTCTCTTCTGTGGTGAATTTTCAATTAAATGGGGAGTAACTATGCTTTTGGTTTGGAATATTCTCTGGGAGAAACGCCAAATTTTTCCTTGAAGCATTTCAGAAAATAATTGGCGTCCTGAAAACCCACCCGGTCCGCAAGCTCGGAAATACGTATCTCCTCGGATGATAAGATGGAAATTGCTTTTTTAAGCCTGTAATCCCGTATATAGCGCGATGGGGAAACGCCTAATAACTTTTTCACTTTACGGTAAAGGTGCACGCGGCTGAGCGCCACATCGGCACTCAGGTCTTCTATCGAATAGGTGAAATTGGACAGGTGTTTTTCTATCTGCTCGTCGATTCGTTTCAGCAGTTCGTTGTCATATTTGTTGAACCGCATTTCATCCTTTTCCGGCAACAGATCTTTCTTATAAAGCTCACGTAACTGTTCCTGACGGCGCAGGATATTATTGACACGCAGCTCCAGTTCTTTATAGGAAAACGGTTTGGTCAGATAGTCGTCGGCCCCTAACCCGAGGCTTTCCATCTTCACCTCTTCCTGCTGAATGGCAGTCAGCAAAATAACAGGTATATGGCTTGTCACAATAGCCGACTTGATTTCAGCGCAAAGCTCGTTCCCGCTTTTCCCGGGCAACATGATATCTGAGATAACCACATCAATGTCTTTTTCCTGCAATACCTTTGAGGCTTCTTCCGCGGATGTCACATTCACCACGTTAAATGATTTGCTGAGTTTATGGGAAAGTGTATTCAGCAAAGTGATATTATCCTCCACGAGGAGCAAGCTGTGGTTCTTGTCTCTCTTTTCATCGATACACAGGATTTCCTCCTCCTCTCTTTCAAGTGATGAGGCTATTTCCGATGGGAGAACAAACTCCTCCGCAGGCATGACAGTGCTGTTTTCACATGGTTTTATGTCATCTAACCTTACTGAGAAAATGCTCCCTTTATCCAAGGTGCTTTGCACGTTGATTGTTCCGTTCATTAAATCTTCCACGATGGTCTTAACCAGTGAGAGTCCGATTCCGCTTCCGGGGATGTTTTTATTATCTCCCTTAAAGAATCGGTCAAAGATATAAGGCAGCTGTTCCGGGGCGATGCCGCTACCGGTATCTTCCACTTCAATCAATAAGCTATATTGATCATTCTCTTTATGAAAAGTTTTCACCAAAAGCAAAACGGTGCCACCTTTCGGAGTATGCTTGAACGCATTGGATAGCAGGTTCATTAATATTTTCTCCATCTTGTCCTTGTCTATCAGCAGGGTTTGTTCGGTTACTTCCGACATATCGGTTCTCCATGTGATACCATTCTTTATGGCGAGGGAGCGAAATGAACTGTCCACATTTCCCAGGAAATTTTTCAACATCAGGGGCACCTCATGCAGTGTCTCTTTTTTTGATTCCACCCGGTTGATCTCCAGTAACTGGTTGACTAGCTGCAGCAGGTTCCTCCCATGATATTGTATATTGGACATCTTTTTACGTTCCCTCGGTTTGAGGGAAGACTCTTCCAGCATTTCTTCCACCGGACTGAGTATCAGCATTAACGGAGTGCGTATCTCATGGCTGATGTCAGTGAAATACTTTACTTTCATATTATGGATCTGTTGAAGCTTTTGTTTTTCCAATTCCTTTAACTGGATATTGTGTTTCAACTCAACCTTTCTTAAGGCATTGGATCTTATTAACCATATGGTTATGAATAAAAGGAAGATATACAATATTATTGCCTGCGGGGAAAGCCACCATGGCGGACGCACAATGACGGGAATCACCAGTTCGTCGCTCCATACACCGTCGTTATTGCTGGCATGAATTTTGAGGAGATAATTTCCTGCCGGGATTTTACTGTATTCTGCCTGCCCATCCTGTCCCGTATACCGCCAGTCATTGTCAAAACCTTCTAAAATGAATTTATAGTTGTTGTTCTCAGGGATTAAGTAGTTGAGTCCCGCGAATTCGAAAGTGAGGGTTGTCTGGTCGTGTTTTAACCGTAATTCGCCGGGCCGCAGGATATCGAAATGATGGAAGTCGGGAATAGAAGAGAGCGGCCTGTTGTTTATCTTGATCCCCGATAAATATACCGACGGTTTATAAGGATTTTTATATACACGTTGAGGATGAAAAGATATCCATGCGTCTTTGCCACCTATCACAAAGGGATCAGGAGAGTTGCCGATCTGCAGGTACGCGCCTTTGTTTATTTCAGAGAGAGGAAAACCGTTCCGCACATGATAATTGACGAAAAATTCCCGGCCGGTTAACCGGGAAAGTCCGTTAATGCAACTTGCCCATATCTCTCCGTCTATCGACATGGTATTGAATACCGTATTGTTTTGTAGTCCTTCCCCGGTAGTGAAATTTTTGATGACTTCCAGATCCCGGTTCAGGGTAAACAATCCGTTCCCGTTAGTACTCACATAGCACGTATCGGCAAGGACGAATACATGGTTCACATCATCTACGTCAGGGAGTATTCTTTCAACGACGCATTCCGGTTTATTTTCAAAGGCAATCAATCCCGAACCTGTGGTGGATAGCAGGTATTTTCCGCTATCGGTCTTGAATAAATGGTTGCCCTGGCTCTTTCCTGTCAATGCGTATAATTTATCGCGCGCGGGGAACGATTCCATCTCACCACTGAGTGTGTTATACAGATTCAATCCCTTACCTCGATCGGAAAGCAACCACAAGCTGTATTCCGATTCTTTCACAATATGGTTGATTACGCCGAGTTTTTCTAATCCAACAGATGTTGTCCGGCCCTTCTCTATTTTATACAATCCGTCTCTTAACGTGCCGATCCAGAGCACATCCTTATTCTCATCGTAATAGAGTGACTTGATAACCATATGATTCCCTTCTTTACTTTCCAGTTTGCTGGTTTTGAGTAAGTTGTGGCTTTCGTCATATTCCAGCAAATAGCCGTTTTCCGTGCCTGTCAGTAAAATTCCGTTTTTATTTGCAAAAGCACTTACGATATTGTGGGAATCATGGCTGTTACTCGTATGGATATAGTGTGTTTTGAACCGGGATAAATAATCGTCATACAGGAATAGCCCGTCATGGTATGTGCCTATCCATAAGGATCCGTTCTTATCGACCAGCAATGAACGGATAGAGGCATTTCCTATATTGGTGAATCCATGGGATAGATTGATGTTGACCAGTTCACCCGTCACCGGATCAAGCAGTCCAATGCCTTGAAAACTACCGATCCATATTTTCCCGTTTTTATCCAATGCCAAAGATCGCACATTATTATAGGGAGAGTAGTAGGTTCCCTTACCGGAGGATGACCAATGCCGTAGAGGTTTTCCTGTAAGGTCGCATTCATAAACGCCGTGGTGGTAGGTGGCAACATATGCTTTCCCGTTAGGATGAAAAAGAATATCTTCAATTCGTTCGTTTTCATTTAACCGGATCATTTCCCCCGGTTTACCCTGTCGCCGGGTGATCTCGTTTTTTGTGTGATTATAACGGAAGAGTCCCCGGGTTGTTGTGGCAATCCAGTACTCATCCTTTTGGGGCGATAGTACGATCTTGGATACGGAAGCGTCAAACACATCCGCATTTGGAGCGTGAATGTCAGGTTTTGTGAACAGGTCCTTCTCCTCATCATACAGGTAGATCCCTGTCCAGCCACAGCTCCAGATACGCCCATTGATGACCGATATCGAGCGCATTTCGTTATTGGAATATCTTCCCACTTCGTAATTCCTGAAAACACCTCTTCTTCTGTCAAAAAGACTGACACCTTTGTTGTGGGCAATCCATATATTTCCGTTTTTCCCGTTTTCTATGTCATTAATATGGTTGCCGGCGATACTGGAAGAATCACTCAACACATGCCGGTAAACTTTTATATTGGTTCCGTTGTATTCGTTTAATCCGTCCCGGGTGCCGATCCAAATAAATCCCAAGCTATCCTGATGGATGCTTAAAACGGAGCTTTGACTCAGCCCTTGTTCAGGACCAAGTAGCTGTATATGCATATTTTCCTGCGCCGATAAATTGCCATTTGGCAGTAAAAATATGCCGGTAAAGCAGAGTTTTACCACTAATCTATGGAGTAACCCTCGCATGGATGAAAGTCAAAAATTGCCACTGTACCTCCTCTATCCTCTCTCCCCATCGCTGCTCCGCCGGAGATTGATTGGAAACCGGTTTTTTTTACTCCCCCTGTAGTATCTTTATCGTGTCATTTGCAATTGACAACTCCTCATCTGTAGGGATGATCACCACTTTCACCTTGGAAGTGGGTTTACTGATCACCACCTCTTTGGCGCGTGCCGAGGCGTTCACCTCCTCATCCAGTTCAATCCCCATGAATTCCATGTTCCTGCATACATCCCTTCGGGTGACAGCCTGATTTTCGCCCACGCCTCCCGTAAACACCAGGATATCCACACCTCCCAGCACGGCAGCGTATGATCCCACATATTTCTTGATGCGGTAATTGTAACTATCCATTGCCAGGATCGCTCGTTTATTGCCGTTTTTGATGCCGGCTTCGATCTCGCGCATATCGGAAGAAATGCCGGAAATACCCAGTACGCCGGAGAATTTATTCAACAGCGTGGAGATGCCTGTGGTACCCATGTGTTCTTTTTCCATGATGTAGGAGATCACACCGGGGTCCACATCACCCGACCGGGTACCCATGATCAAACCTTCCACGGGAGTCATCCCCATGCTGGTGTCGATGGATTTCCCGTTTTTGATGGCAGCCACTGATCCTCCGTTGCCGATATGGGCGGTGATGATACGTTGCTCTTCGTAAGGAACGTCCAGGAATTCACAGGCACGTGCCGAAACGTAGCGATGGCTGGTGCCGTGAAAACCGTATCGGCGGATGCCGTATTTCTCGTATAATGAATAGGGTATCCCGTACATGTAGGCATAATCAGGCATGGTCTGATGAAAAGCGGTGTCGAAGACTCCCACCTGTGGCGTGTCGGGCATCAGTTCCTGGATCGCATAAATACCTTTCAGGTTGGGGGGATTGTGCAGTGGCGCCAGTTCAATACACTCGTTCAATATCTCAATCACCTCATCGGTAATAAGTACGCTTGAATTGAAACGTTCACCACCATGCACCACGCGGTGGCCGACCGCCTCTATTTCGTCCAACGACCTGATGCATCCGTATTTCTCACTGAGCAGAACTCCCAAAATGTATTCAATACCGGCACGGTGCTCAAGGATCTCGCCCTCCAACATCACTTTCTCTCCGTCGGGAAGGACGAATTTAAGGAAAGATCCCTTCATTCCGATTTTTTCCACACCCCCCTGGGCAATCACCTCTTTGCTTTCCATTTCGAAAAGCTTATATTTGATGGATGAACTTCCACAATTTAAGACCAATATCTTCATCTTCTTTGTTCTTTATGCCAAAATTATCTTGACTTTCAAGTCTTGGTTCCCGGCCCTTGTGCCTTGACGCTGATTAAACTATGTTTTTGTTGATGGATACCGGGTTCCCGTCACTATCGTAAATATAGAACCCTTTTCCTGTGCGCACACCCAGTTGGTTGGAACGGTAGAGTTTCCATAAAATAGGATTGGGCTTATAATGCTTCGCCCCGAAATCGTTGAACATGGCCTCCATGAGGGTGACAAGGCGTTCTATCCCGATAATATCGGCCATACGGAAAATACCGTAGCGTTGGCCGTAAATGATGGTGAAAGTCTCTTCAATATTTTCTATGGAACTGACTCTTTCCAACAGGATCTGGCAAGCCTCATTGATCATCACTACCAGCATCCGCAGGCTTACGTTCCCGTTGCTTTCGTTAATGCGGTGAGGCTTGTATTTGATCAATTTGGCGAAGATCTCCATCTTGTGATAAACCTCCTCCGAGGTGTACATGCCGCTCACGATCTCCAGGATGCGGGCATCGGGATGAGACACAGGGAAATAGAGGCTCACGCAGCGCTCCTTATGAGCCAGATCGGCAGCCAGCTCACTGATGATTACGGTGGATCCGTTGGAGGCGATGATGGCATCTTCATCCAGTATCTCTTCCAATCTTTTGAAGATATTCTTACGTAGGGGCGTGCTACGACGACCGCTTTCCGAATACCGTGTACACTCTATGACAAGGTCGCAGCCTTTGAAATCCTCATACACAAGAGTGGGGGTGATACGGTTCATAATGATCTTTTTTTCTGAGGGCGTCAATCCCCAACTGCTGATCTTCTGATCCATGATCTTTCCCAATTCACCTATGACAAAGTCGATTCGTTCCTGCGACTCATCCAAAAAGACCACCTCCATGCCGGCTGTCGCAGCCATATTGATGATGGTCCGTCCCTCTTTCCCGGCACCTACTACCCCTATCTTCGAGAACAATGGTTTATTCTTGCTCTCGGGGGAGATGGTAAGTCCATAATTCTCAATAGGTTCTATGATTGTTTCACTCATATCCTGCGGCTATTTGTTTTGTTTTAATCCGATAGCCTGATTGGCCGTAATGGCTACCATGTTGTAAATGTCTTCTACAGAACAGCCACGTGAAAGATCGTTCACCGGAGCAGCCATGCCTTGCAATACCGGTCCGACAGCTTCCGCGTTTCCCAGTCGCTGTACCAGCTTGTAACCGATATTTCCCGCTTCGAGGGTAGGGAAAACCAGTACATTGGCTTTGCCGGCAATGGTACTTTGCGGCGCTTTACTTGTTCCCACAGAGGGGACAAGTGCGGCGTCTGCCTGTAACTCTCCGTCAATCCGCAATTCCGGATCGATCTGCTTTGCCACACGGGTTGCTTCTCGTACCTTGTCGATCATCTCATGTTCGGCGCTTCCTTTCGTGGAGAAACTGAGCATGGCCACACGGGGTTCCACGCCCACCAGGCTTTTCATGGTTTGTGCCGAGGCGACGGCGATAGATGCCAGTTCTTCGGCGGTAGGATCAGGCATTACGGCGCAATCGGCAAAAAGCAATGTCCCATTTTCCCCATATTGAGGGGTTTGTGTGAACATGATGAACGCCCCCGACACAACCGTTACTCCGGGTGAGGTCTTGATAATTTGCAAGGCGGGCCGGAGCACGTCGCCTGTGGTATTCTTCGCGCCGGCGATCTCACCGTCGGCATCTCCGGCTTTGATCATCAGACAGGCCAGATATAGCGGATCTTCCACTAATTGAGAGGCCTGCTCATATGTCATCCCTTTCTTTTTACGTGATTCGACAAGAAGGTGGGCATACGCCTCTTTCTTTGCATGCTCTTTTGGATTGATGATGTGGGCTTTTCCGATATGGGAGAGTCCTGATTCTTTTGCGATTTCCCTGATTTCCGCGGGATTTCCCAGCAGTATTATTTCTGCCAGACCATCACGGAGCAGTTGATCGGCTGCTGTCAGAGTTCGCTTTTCGGTACCTTCGGGCAACACGATCCGTTGTATGTCCGCTTTTGCCCTTTCGATCAAACTGTCAAGTAAGTTCATTGTTTGCTAAATTCACTAATGGTGGATGTATGCTTTGGTTCTTAATTCCCCTTGGGAACGATTTCAGAATATCCAATATTTCCCGCAAAAGTACGAAAAAAAGCGCACATGGAGTGGCAAAATGTCAACATTTTCGATAAACAATAGGGTCAGAAGGCTTTGTGAGGATGGTGTCGCGCCAGGCTTCGCCCATTGGTTTGCCGGCACACCGCCTTACGGCGGCAACTGCCGGTTTATTCTTTTTGTATTTGTTGCGCAGGAAGGAATGGCTTGTGATTAAGGATTAATGTGTTGCCTGAGGGGGTGCCTGATTTGTTTTTAATTCTCTGATTCGATTATTTATTATTTTCGTTTTTTAATAATCAATCTTTTTGGTCCATCTTGATCTATTGTAGTTATAATTTCTCCTTCTTGCTTTTCCGAAAGAATTGTTTTCTTTATCATTCCATTACTGGTCATCGTATAAAGGTATGTATTGATAAAACATGGGAGAGCTCCTTGGGATTTCATATTTCGATTCTCCACGAAAGCCTGTTCTACTTGAAGCATAAGGGGTTCCCATGTTCCGCTATAATAGCAATGCCATGCATCTCCTTCTCGGGAAACGACTTCATAATCTATTATTTTTCCTTCTTTTGAGTATACCATGAGTATGTCATCACTATACGGATAAAACCCTGCCTTTGTTATATCGCAATCTTTGGAGATAATTGCGATAATAAAATCACTTTTTTCCATCTTCGACGCATATCTATACCATACTCCCTTTTTTGAACACTCACAGTCATCTTTATCGGGGACAAAACACCGAACCAATTCCTTGGAAATTTCCTTACCGGAGATGAAATTATTTCTACTGACTGTATCTGCCTGAATTTCTCTGAAATTGATCATGTAACTATCGAACAATTCAATTTGTTGCCCTAAAGCTATAGTGGTGTTTAGCACGCATAAAAATGCAATAATCTTTTTCATTTTATTTGTTTTATTGGTTGGTTCGGACAGTGGTTACTGTATAATTATTTACATCTCCATTAGGTTTTTGAAAACTCCCTGTAAGTCTTCCGTCACTCAAGCTTAATGTATTATTAGAAGAAGTGCCATATGTTGAATTATTGGTCGCTGGGTCATAGAAATTATAAATAGTAGAAGTTGTGCCGTCAGAATTTAGGGTGGTTGTACTTCCTGTTATAATAATGAAATGATCAGTCATATTATCTGAGTTGGGACTACCTGACTTATAATCAACTCCCACAATAATAGGTTGTCCCGCCCTTAATGCAGCATCAATTGCACTGATACCATTTGCTGCATTTGTTGTCGCTGCACCTGCGACGCCGTCTTCTCCTACCTCTGTCATCGCTATTCTTTCACCACTCAATGTCCCTCCTCCTGCGGTTAACATTTCCTGACACCTCCGATAACAACCCTGAGGGTCTGAACTATCATAACCATAAAAATTATCTGATTGTATTGTTGTATAATTGTAGCCATATGATCCACTCCCACCATATGATCCACTCCCACCATATGATCCACTCCCACCATATGATCCACTAACGGTTATGTCCGGGAAAGTATATCCCCAACCCTCTACATACCCTCCATTCCAACTTCCACTTGCACACATGGCATCAAATTCAGCCACGGTGTAAGGATTATATTGAGACCCTTCTCCTCCACCCACAAATGTTTTTTGTTGGATTTCATCTAAAATCGGCATTTTAATTGCCAATTCATCCAAACTTTTTCTTGTTAATTTTTTCATCTTGATCTGTTTTATTGATTCACACGAATCGTAACTCTTATAAATGCAATAAAATATTTACCAAACTCTATTTTTTTTCGTACCGAAACCACAACATCCCTTCCTCACACTTACAGTCATTTTCCGTTGTAACGAATGATATGACGGACTCTTTGTTAATATGAAGTCTTGGACACCATACATCTGCTTTACTGATCGTGTCTGCCTGAATTATTTCGAATTTAGATAAAAATTCATCAAAATCTATCTTCTCTTGACTGAGTAGGACGTTGATATTTAAGACAAATAAAAAGATAATTATTTTTTTCATATGACTATTTTATTTTTCATTTCGGTATATGGAACCTTCGATGTTCAAAATAATCATTCCCTTCGGGTGTGTAATGAATATTTTAAACATGTCGGGAGATCCAAGATGTACAAACTATGGTCTCAAGGCTTTCAATTTAATTTTGCGAAATTAGTGAAAAGATTAATATTGAGAAAATATTTTGATAAAAAGTTTTTGTTACCTGATAGGCTCTGAAGCTCTCTCCATCTTCTTTCTGATCTCTTCCGTACAAAGATTGCCGATGCTGCCGGCGTGGGTGTGGTGTATTTCTTTCGGGGCACGGAAAGAACCGGCCTGAACTTCCTTGCCTACCTGCTGATAAGCTTCTCTGAACGGGATACCCTGTAATACACGGTGGTTCACCTCTTCCACGGTAAAGAGGTATTCATACCGAGGGTCGGAGAGAATCTCTTTGTTAACCGAAATATTTTCCAGCATGAAACATGTCATCTGTAAAAGCCGGTGAAGGGTTTCCGAGGCCGGGAAGAGCACTTCCTTCAGCAACTGGTAGTCACGATGATAGCCGTGCGGCATATTGGTGGTCATCAATGCCATTTCATTGGGCAGGCTCTGCAGTCGGTTACTGTGCCCCCGGATCAGTTCCCACACGTCGGGATTCTTTTTGTGTGGCATGATGCTCGATCCTGTGGTCAGTTCGTCGGGATAAGAGATAAATCCGTAATTCCCTGAAAGGTACATGCAGTTATCCGCGGCCAGCTTGTTGAGTGTGGAAGCAATATTCGACATGCTTTGGGCCAGGATCCGTTCAGTCTTGCCACGTCCCATCTGGGCGGCAACCACGTTGTAGCTCATCGTCGCGAATCCCAGTTCGCGGGTGGTCATCTCACGATCCAAAGGGAAAGAACTGCCATAACCGGCGGCGGAACCCAATGGATTCTGATCGGCTACCTGCCATGCTGCCGCCAGCGTATGCATGTCGTCTACCAACGCTTCGGCATAGGCGCCGAACCACAACCCGAAAGAAGAGGGCATGGCTATCTGTCCGTGCGTGTAACCGGGCAACAATACCTCTCTATGTTGTTCGCTGAGTGACTGCAGCAAATTGAACAGTTGAATCACCTCCTCCTTGATCTGCCGGATTTCCTCTCTGAGATAAAGCTTGATATCGACCAATACCTGGTCGTTACGGGAACGGCCCGAATGGATCTTTTTGCCCATTTCTCCCAGCCTCTCGGTCAGCATCGCTTCTATTTGCGAGTGGATGTCTTCGGCATCGTTGTCGAGCTTGAAATTTCCCTGTTCCACCTCTGTCAGGATATATTGCAGTTCGGTTCGTAGTACGGTCTCCTCTTCCGCCTGCAGAAGGCCGATTTTCACCAGCATTTTGATGTGCGCCATCGAGCCCAGGATATCATGTTTTGCCAAACGCAGGTCGAGTTCACGGTCGTTTCCTACGGTAAAATCTGCCACTCTCTGATTGGCATCAAAGCCTTTATCCCATATTTTTGCCATGTCTTTTTATGTTTTGTCACTTCATTAAATTGTTTATCAAACGGATATATCCTTCGATACCCTGTTTGAGTTCCTCTGTCAATACGAACTCATCGGGGCGGTGGGAGCGCGCTGATTCCCCAGGCCCCATTTTCAGGGCAGGGCAGGTGACCCTCATCCAGTCCGACGTGGTTGGGGAGGTATAGCTTTCAATGCCGAGTTGTCGCACGCATCGCAGTAACAGGTGATCAGCCGGTGTGGCTGAGCTCCGATTGGTAAGCGAGCGTGCTTTCAGTCCGCTTTTCACTTTCGGTTGGAGTATCTCCATGATCTCGCTGTTGGTGTACATTTCTGTGGGTCGGATATCCACCACAAAACTGCACCGGTCAGGAACCACATTATGTTGTGTGCCGGCATTGATCTGCGTGACGGTCAGTTTCACCTCTCCCATCGTGGGTGATATCTTGTCGAACCTCATCGCTCTCAGGACGGCAATATCGTCCAGTGCGATATAAAGTGCGTTTACTCCCTCGTCACGGGCGGCATGACCGCTCATCCCCTTCGCCTCCCCGTCGATCACCAGCAATCCTCTTTCGGCTATGGCAGCCCTCATGCCGGTCGGTTCACCGATAATGGCCATATCCACTTCGTCGGAGAGTTTCCGCCAAAGCAACGTCATTCCATTCCGACCGGAGTTTTCCTCTTCCGCGGACAAAGCCAACAAGAGATTAACAGGTAGTTCCTTTTCGTAGAAATATAGGAATGTCTGCAACAGAGTAACCACACTGGCTCCCGCATCATTACTCCCCAGTCCGTAAACATGTGAATGGGTGTGGGGTGGGGTGAATGGATCGAAGGTGTATCCGGCGTTGGGTTGGACAGTATCGAGATGCGAGTTTAACATCAGCGTTGGTTTCGACTCGTCGTGACGGGGTTGACGGACAATCAGGTTATTGCCGACACGCTCTGTGGAAATCCCTTTTTCATTGAAATATTCCGTCAGAAAATTGCTCCGCAAATCCTCCTCTCCGGAAAATGATCGGATAGAAACCAGTTTCCTTAGCAGTTCAACCGCGTTTTGTGTGAAAATATCCATAAGAAATTACCAATTACCAATTACCAATTACCAATTACAAATTCAATTCTTCATTCTTCATTCTTCACTCTTCATTCTTCATTCTTCATTCTTCACTCTTCACTCTTCACTCTTCACATCAGCCTAACACCGTCCCTTTTCCGGATAATAAGTTTTTCGCATGTAAAACCACCACTTTCGACACCCCATTCTCCATGGCCCTGAAAGAATTGTCAAGTTTTGGGATCATGCCCTCGACGATAATGCCCTTTTGTTTGTATCTTTCATACTCTTCCCTGGTCATCCTCGGAATCATACTGGCCGGATCGTTCACATCCATCATTACCCCTTCTTTCTCGAAGCAGTAATAGATCGAGACAAGATACTTTCCCGAAAGTGCCGTTGCTAATGTATAGGCGATGGTATCGGCGTTGGTGTTCAGCAATGAACCGCCACCGTCGTGCGTGATGGCACAAAACACCGGGGTGATGCCGCTCTCTATCAGTTGAGAGATAAAAGCCGTGTTGGTTTTATCCGGATCAGGATCGCCGGCAAAACCAAAATCGACCGGTACGGGAGAGCGACGTGTTGCCGGAATGGTATTGGCGTCGGCACCTGAGAGCCCGAGGGCATTGCATCCTGTTTTTTGGAGTAACGCCACTATGTTTTTGTTTCCCCATCCCGCATATACCATGGTAACCAATTTCAGCGTTTCTTCGTCGGTGATGCGGCGGCCATCTATCATTTTGGTCTCGATCCCAAGTTGTTTTGCCATCTTGGAAGCCATCACCCCGCCGCCGTGTACCAAGAGTTTATGCCCTTCGAGTTGATGAAAGTCATTCAGGAAGGGTTCCAGTGCTTCCGGATTATCTACTATATTGCCCCCGATCTTTACAATTGAAAGGGCCGCTTTTTTGCTCTCTGTCATGTTGATATAGGTTGATTCAGATTGGATGGGATTGAAGAAGGTTGATGAGTCGGTTTTCGTTTTCCCACTTTCCCACTTTCCCACTTTCCCACTTTTTTACAATCCCAGTAATATCTCTTTCAGCACCACTTGTGCTGAAACCACACGGTTAGCCGCTTCCGGGATCACAATCGATCGCGGGCTTTCGATCACCTCGTCGCTGACGATCATGTTGCGGCGTACCGGCAGGCAATGCATGAAATAAGCGTTATGAGTCAGGGCCATTTTTTCGGTGTCTACAGTCCATGCGCGGTCGGTGCTTAAGATTTTTCCGTAGTTCGGATCCTGGTATGCCGCCCAGTTTTTGGCATAAATAAAGTCGGCTCCTTTGTAGGCTTTCTCTTTATCATATTCCACTACGGCATTCCCGACAAACTCGTCGTCCAGTTCATATCCTTCGGGATGGGTGATCACGAATTCATAGCCGGCAGCGTTCATCCACTCGGCAAATGAGTTGGGAACCGCCTGGGGTAACGCGCGCGGATGGGGTGCCCAGGTGAGCACTACCTTCGGCTTCTCTGTTTTTTTATACTCTTCCATAGTGATCAGGTCGGCAAAACTTTGCAATGGATGGCGTGTGGCTGCCTCCATGCTGAAGACCGGTTTACCCGAATATCGTATAAACTGATTCAGTATGACTTCATTATAATCATACGCCTTGTTTTCGAACTGGGCAAAAGAGCGTACCCCGATCACATCGCAGTAGGAGCCCATCACGGGAATCGCTTCCAGGATATGTTCCGGTTTATCTCCATCCATAATGACTCCTTTTTCGGTCTCTAACTTCCAGGCGCCTTGATTGATATCGAGTACAATCACGTTCATGCCGAGGTTCAATGCCGCTTTCTGGGTGCTCAGGCGGGTACGCAGGCTTGAATTGAAGAAGATCATCAACAAGGTTTTATTTTTACCCAGTTCCTGGTCTGCAAAGGGGTTCTCTTTGACCTGTTTTGCCTTTGCAAGTGCACTTTTCAAGTCTCCGATGTCATGCACGGAAGTGAAGTTTCTCATATCAATTTATCTTTTAGTTCAGTAATAAAAGTGTCGATTTCTGCTTTTGATATCGAAAGTGAAGGTAACAGACGCATCACGTTGTTCTTTGCCCCGCCGGTGAAAATATGGCTTTCATAAAGAAGCCGGTCGCGAACGGCTCCACATTCCGGAAGGAATTCGACACCGAGCATCAATCCCCGTCCGCGGATCTCCGCGATACCGTTTATTTCCGATAGCTCCTGTTTCAGATAATCACCCATATACGCCGCATTTTCCACCAGCGACTCCGCTTTCAATACATCGAGAACTGCGATGGCGGCAGCACAAGCCAAATGATTGCCTCCGAAAGTGGTCCCGAGGATTCCCTTTTTTGCTTCGAATTGGGGTGAGATGAGTAAACCTCCGATCGGAAAACCGTTACCCATCCCTTTGGCCATCGTAATCAAGTCGGGCCGTATGCCGGCGGATTGATGGGCAAAGAATTGTCCACTGCGGCCGTAACCCGATTGTATCTCGTCGAGGATCAATATAACGTTGTTTTGGCTGCAGAGAAGCGCCAGTTGTTGCAAGAATGAAGTTTCCGGAGTAAAAATACCGGCAACACCGAGTATGCCTTCGATAATAACTGCCGCCACATCACCTTTCAGGATTTCAGCTTTCACTGCTTCCATATCATTGAGTGGCACAAAGGTGACCTCATGCCCTGTGTTGAAAGGCGCTTGAATGGCCGGATTCTCCGTGACGGCGACCGCACCGGAGGTGCGTCCGTGGAAAGCCCCATGGAACGCGATCACACGTTTTTTTCCGGTATGGAACGATGCCAGCTTCAATGCGTTTTCATTGGCTTCGGCGCCGGAGTTGCAGAGAAAAAGCGAATAGTCGGCATAACCCGATTGTTCTGCCAGTTTATCGGCCAGTTCCTGCTGTAAGGAATTTTGTACCGAGTTGGAGTAGAAGCCGATCTTCTCTATTTGGTCTTGCACCGCTTTTACATAATGGGGATGAGAGTGTCCGATGGAGATTACCGCATGTCCGCCGTAAAGGTCGAGATACTTCGTCCCTTCACTGTCCCATACATGGCAACCCTGTGCCCGTATCGGTTCAATCTCCCATAAACTATATACGTCGAATAGATTCATCTAATGAAGTGAAGAATTAAAAATTAAGAATTAAAAATTAAGAATGAAGAATTAAAAATTAAGAATGAAAAGTGAAAAATGAAGAATGAAAAGTGAAGAAAGAATTCGGGAAGTTTGATTTGGGATGCTGCGTAATCACTTTTCGACCTTCCCATTTTTCGACCTTTCCACCTTTCGACCTTTCCACTTTCCCACTTTCCCTCCTTCCCACATTGTCAAAAAGCGCTTCCTTTCAGTTTCAGCCCTGTCGTTTCATCCAGTCCGAACATCAGGTTCATATTTTGTACTGCCTGTCCTGACGCGCCTTTTATGAGGTTATCGGTAATCGAGGTAATGTGGATATAGCCGTTATGAAACTCGATATGCAATAATCCTTTGTTGGTGTTTACCACCTCTTTCAGGCTGATGGGGTGTTGCGAGACAAAGACGAACGGGGACGACCGGTAATACTCTTCGTAAAGATCGACCACGGCAGCTTCGGGCATTGCCTCATTCCACTTTGTATAGACACTGGCAAAAATACCACGGGTGAAATCGCCCCGCATTGGCACGAAGTTGATCCGCGGTAGGTCGCTGTTACCCGCACTCGTCAATGTGTGGACGATCTCTTCCAGATGCTGATGTGTGAATGGCTTATATACGGAGATATTATTGTCGCGATAACTGAAGTGAGTTGTGTCGGCCGGCCGTTTCCCGGCACCCGTGGAACCTGTGATGGCGTGTATATGTATTTCGTCTGTCAAGAGATTCCGGGATGCCAGCGGCAATAGCGCCAGCATGATGGTCGTGGCAAAACAGCCTGGATTGGCTACGCTGTCTGCCGTGCGGATCTGTTCTCGATTTTGTTCGCACAGTCCGAACACAAAATTCCTGCCGTTAAATACCGGATCATTGCGGAAATCATTTCCAAGATCGATGATCTTGCATGAGGGAGGAACATCGTTGTCATTTAGAAACGCGCGTGAGAGTCCGTGTCCCAGGCAAAGGAAAAGCACGTCGGGTTGACGGAAAGTGTCGCTAAAGACCAGCTCGGTCTCTCCCAACAGGTCACGGTGCATCTCCGCCACGGGCATGCCCACCGAGGTGGTGCTGATGACCGTTTCAATATTGACTTCAGGGTGGCGGACCAGGATACGAAGCAGTTCGCCTGCCGTGTAGCCGGTTCCGCCAGCTATACTTACGTTAATCATTGTCGTGAATGGTGTAATAAATTTTCAACGGGTTGGCGATCACTTTTGTGAATCCTACCACATCCTGTCCGGAGAACGATTTGTTGGTCTCCCCGTATTCGCCGAATTTAGCGTTCATCAGGTCGTATTCGCTGGAACATCCCAATACCGCAAAATGGTAGGGACGCAATTCTATTTCCACCTCGCCGGTCACAAACTGCTGGGTGTCGTCGAGGAAAGTTTCGATATTGCGCATCACGGGCTCCAGATATTGTGCTTCGTGCATGAGTTGTCCGTACCAGTTGGAGAGCTGGTCTTTCCAGTAGAGTTGCTGTTTGGTGAGTACATGTTTTTCCAACAGATGATGCGCCTTGACGATGATCAGTGGGGCAGGCGCCTCAAAAGCCACACGTCCTTTGGTGCCGATGATAGTATCCCCTACGTGGACATCACGGCCGATACCGTATTTAGAGGCGATCTTGTGCAACCTGTGGATCAGTGTCACGGGTGGCATCTTTTCGCCGTTGAGTGAGACCGGTTCGCCTTTTTCAAATCCCAGGGTGATCCGCTCAGTACCCCAGTCGGTCACCTGCGACGGATACGCCTCTTCGGGGAGGACACCCGATGATTTCAACGTCTCCACACCTCCCACGCTGGTACCCCAGATACCTTGGTTGATGGAATATTTCGATTTCTCCCACGAGAAGTCGAACCCTTTCCCTTTCAGGTAGTCGATCTCCTGCTGTCGGGAAAGGCTTAGTTCGCGGATTGGCGCGAGGATTTGCACCTCCGGCGCCAGCACTTCGAATACAAGATCGAAACGTACCTGGTCGTTTCCGGCACCGGTACTTCCGTGCGCCACGAAATCAGCGCCTAGTTTCTTTACATGATCCAGGACGGCCATTGCCTGAAAGAAACGCTCGGAACTGACTGACAACGGATAGGTGTTGTTCTTTAATATGTTGCCATAGATCAGGTATCTGATACCTTTCTCATAATAATCCTCCACAGCATTGATACAGGTGTGCGTGGTAGCGCCCAGTTTCAGGGCTCGTTCTCCAATCGATTTTGCTTCTTCATCCGAAAAGCCACCGGTATTCACAATCACGGTGTGTACTTCCAGTCCTTTCTCATTGATCAGCCAAGGTACACAAAAGGAAGTATCGAGGCCGCCACTAAATGCTAATACTACTTTTTTCTTCATTTTTTATGCAATTTGTTGGTTTTCTTTATTTTGATGACCGGTTTGACCACCTTCTTGGCGAAGGGGCTGGCCTGCTGTGCCGGATGGGCTTTGGGGTCGTAAAGCAACCCTGTACACAAGCACATCTTGTAGTTGTTACGTTGCAGGATATCCAAATTCCGGCATCCCTGGCATCCTTTCCAGAACTCTTCATCGTCCGTCAGTTCTGAAAAAGTGACCGGCTTAAATCCCAGTTCCGTGTTCATTTTCATCACGGCCAGACCCGTAGTGATGCTGAATATCTTGGCGTTGGGGTAGAGTTTGCGGGAGAGATCGAATATTCTTCGTTTGATTTTCTTTGCTAGTCCCTGGTTGCGGTAATCGGGATGTACCACCAGTCCCGAGTTAGCCACAAAACGTTTGTGGCTGAAAGTTTCAATATAGGCAAAGCCCACGAGTTTATCGCCATCGAGGGCGATTACCGCTTTGCCGGCCTCGATCTTTTCAGCAATATACTCGGCGCTGCGCTTGGCAATACCGGTACCGCGTGCTTGCGCCGACTCGTAAATCAAATCGCAAATCTCTTGCGCATAACCTACGTAGCCGCTATTGGCTATATGAATAATAACATTCATCCTAAAACAATAAAAAATTAATGGGTTGTTGGCAGAGTGATGCCCGAAGGCGAAAAAAGATAAAAGGGGGAATGGCACGGAAACCGGGGTCTCCGTATAGGTCAAAAGCATCGTCGGACTAAAACGGTTGCTTTGGGGTAGTGTGTATGTGAAAAATATATTTTCATCAGGCTGCAAAATTAATCATTATATTTGTATTTACCGCGATACTTTGATGATAAATATTGCTTTTTCTTCAAAAATAGGCAAACTGATTTTTTATTTCGCCAAAAAATACAAAAATGTATTAATTCGGTTGTCTTTTTGATACTTTTGTCTTATTTTTGTTTATCTTGAACTGTGATCTAAACCCTCATTTCCCGGTACTCGGGTGCTTGTGCGCTTCCTGTGTTTCACCAAATAAAACATAATTCAATGGATATGGAGAATAAAAAGTATAGAAATTTCATTTTGCGTAACTATAATGACCTGCCCCAACTGAGTGCCCTCTCCGATCAGGAGCGGGAGGCCATTGGAGTGGTGGGAAGGGTACTGCCTTTCAAGGCGAACAACTATGTGGTGGAAGAGTTGATCGACTGGGGCAATGTGCCGGAAGATCCTATCTTCACGCTCACTTTTCCCCGGGAAGAGATGCTGGCGAAAACCCATTACGCGCAGGTGAAAAAATTGATCGACGCAAATGATGAGGCAGGATTGAAGCAGAAAGTGTATGATATCAGGATGAAGCTGAATCCCAATCCGGCGGGACAGGAACATAATGTGCCGATGGTGGATGGGATAAAACTACACGGCATGCAGCATAAATACCGCGAGACGGTACTCTTCTTCCCCAGTCAGGGGCAGACATGCCACGCTTATTGTACTTTCTGTTTCCGCTGGCCGCAGTTCTCCGGCATGAACGAGCTGAAATTTGCTATGAAAGAGGCAGATCTGCTCCATAAATATCTGTTGAAGCATCCCAAGGTGTCGGATGTGCTTTTTACAGGGGGCGATCCGCTTACGGCCAAAGCAAGTATCCTGTCGGCCTATATCGAACCGCTACTGACAAAGGAATTTTCACATATCCGTAATATCCGTATAGGATCTAAGACGCTGGCTTACTGGCCTTACCGGTTCCTGACAGACAAAGATGCCGATGACATGTTACGCTTGTTCGAGAAGGTGAAGAAAGCCGGAAAGCACCTTGCTTTTCAGGGACATTTCAATCATCCGGTAGAGCTCTCTACCGATGCGGTGAAACAGGCTATTGCGAGGATACTTAATACCGGTGCGCAGATCCGGACCCAATCCCCTTTGTTGCGTCATATTAACGATGATCCGAAGGTGTGGGCAAACATGTGGAAAGAGCAGGTCAGGCAGGGACTGATCCCTTATTATATGTTTGTCGCGCGCGACACAGGTTCCAAAACTTTTTTCGAAGTGCCGCTTGAAAAAGCATGGAATGTTTTCAGGAAGGCTTATCGGAATGTGAGCGGTATCTGTCGGACTGTCCGCGGCCCCAGCATGAGCGCTAATCCCGGAAAAATACAGGTGTTGGGTGTTACGCAAGTGAGAGGGGAGAAGGTGTTTGTGCTTCGCTTCCTTCAGTGCCGTAATCCCCATTTAGTGGATATCCCTTTCTTTGCCCGATACGATAAAAAGGCGACCTGGTTCGATGAACTCAAGCCGGCTTTCGGGGAAGAAGAGTTTTTCTTCCAGAAAGATAACCTGTTGGGTAAATACCAAAAAGATATCGATTTCATATGGGAATAGACACGCGGTTTCCTGTGTGGATTGTCTTGATTTCCCCTTTTTATCAACAAAAAAAACAATGTTTTAAATAATTAACACAGAGTTAACTGATTTATTACTTATTTTGTTGCCCGAAAACGGAATAATATGGGAAGAATCATCGCTCTGGCAAATCAGAAGGGAGGGGTGGGCAAGACCACAACCACGATTAACCTTGCGGCATCACTTGCCGCATTGGAAAAAAAGGTGTTGGTGGTGGATGCCGACCCGCAGGCTAACGCCTCCTCCGGTTTGGGTATTGATATTAAAAAAGCGGCAAATACTATTTATGAAGGGTTGATCGGTAAATGTGCCCCCGCGGAGGCGGTGCAACATACTCCATTTGAAAATATCGATATTATCTCGTCCCATATCAATCTGGTAGGCGCGGAATTGGAGATGGTGCAGATGGAGAACAGGGAGAAAAGGCTCAGGGATCTTTTGTATCCCATAAGAGGGCAGTATGATTTTATCCTGATCGATTGCTCGCCTTCATTAGGTATCATCACGGTCAATGCGCTTACTGCCGCCGATTCGGTATTGATACCCGTACAATGCGAATATTTCGCCCTTGAAGGGTTGAGTAAACTGCTGAATACGATAAAGATCATCAAATCGAAACTGAACACCAAGCTTGAAATAGAGGGTTTCGTGCTCACCATGTATGACTCCCGCCTGCGTCTTCATAATCAGATATATGAAGAAGTGAAACATCATTTCAAAGAGTTGGTGTTCACCACAGTTATTCAGCGCAATATCACACTCAGCGAATCACAGAGCCATGCCAAGCCGGCGCTTATGTACGATGCCGGTTCACGCGGGGCGACAAATCACATACAGCTGGCACAAGAGTTGATCGAAAAAAATTGAAATCTTCACTTTTTCTCGTCATGCCAAAAGACAAGTTTACCTGTCTTGTCCGCATTTGACTTAACGAAAAAGTTCAATTACTTGAGGCATTTTTCCGTGCTCGGCGAAACAAATAAATTTGTGCTGCTCTTGCTTAACGAAAATGTTCAATTACATTAGACATTTTCCGTGCTCGGCAAAACAAATAAATTTGTTCTGCTCTTGCTTAACGAAAATGTTCAATTACATTAGACATTTTCTGCGCTCGGCAAAACAAATAAATTTGTTCTGCTCTTGCTTAACGAAAATGTTCACTAACTTTGTACCCTTTATGGTATAGACTATGGCGAAAAAGAATGCATTAGGACGAGGATTGGATGCGCTGATCACCTTCAACGACGGTGAGACACAAGGCTCTTCTTCCATTAGTGAGGTGGAACTCGATAAGATTGTCCCCAACCCTGACCAACCACGTAGGGCATTCGATGAAGAGGGTTTGAGGGAGTTGTCCGCTTCCATTAAATCGATTGGTGTTATCCAACCTGTCACATTAAGGAAGCTGGAAGACGACACTTACCAGATTATTGCCGGAGAGCGTCGTTACCGCGCCTCTCAGATGGCGGGATTGTCTACCATCCCGGCTTATATTAAAACGGCTGACAATGATGAGATGATGGAAATGGCGCTGATTGAGAATATTCAGCGTGAGGATCTCAACTCCATAGAAATCGCCCTGGCATACCAGAATCTCATCGATGCCCTTTCCCTGACACAGGAACAGTTGAGCGAAAGAGTGGGCAAGAAGCGCGCGACTGTCGCCAATTACCTGCGCCTGTTGAAGCTTCCGGCGGAAGTGCAGATGGGAGTGAAAAACAAAAAAATTGACATGGGGCATGCCCGTGCATTGATCACCATGAACGATCCGGTGGCCCAACTTTCCCTCTACAACCTGATCCTTGAGGAAGGGCTGTCGGTGCGGAAAGTGGAGTCAATGGTGAAAGATTATGACGAAGGAAGGTTTGCCCAGCCACTAAAAGATGGCGGTAGCCCTAAGCCCAAAACCGGGAAATCAACCCCGAGACAACAATCGCCAGACGATTTTGATGCTTTAAAACAACATCTTTCTGCCTATTTCCAAGCCGATGTGCAGTTCAGTTATAACAAACGTGGCAAGGGTAAGATTACAATCCCTTTCGATTCCCCGGAAGACCTGGAACGTATTATCGTCATGTTTGATAAAATGCAAAAATAATTGCTGATGATGAATGTGGCTGGAATCCTTACTTGTTTGTCGATCCTTTTTTGCGCAGTGGATGTCCAGGCGCAGGATCATTCGCGAGAACAGCCCCAGGACAGTGTTCCCGTGTTAGTTGGAGATTCGCTTCTCCCACCGATACCTGACTCCGTTTCCGTGGATCTCAAAAATGGAAAGGAGGTGGCAGGAAAACAGGATTCCGTCCGGGCAAAAGCAGGCAGCCCGCTCATTGAAATAACTTCCGATAAATTTTTCGCACCGTCCCATATGTTTAGCCCTTCTCCACGGAAAGCGGTTATCTATTCGGCTCTCTTTCCGGGTTTGGGACAGATTTATAACCGTAAATACTGGAAATTACCTGTCTTGTACGGAGGTTTCGTGGGTTTGACGTATGCTATTACCTGGAATAACGGTTACTATCGCGACTATTTAGGCGCATATCAGGATATTATGGATGATAATCCCGAAACCATCCGCTGGCACAATATGCTGCCCTACGCCTACAGGGATAATCCGGAGTCAATAGATACTCAGTGGTTCACGAACGTATTGCAGCAAAGGAAGGATCACTATCGTTACTACAGGGATTTGAGTATTATCGGCACGGTGGCTGTTTATCTGGCTGCTATTGTAGATGCGTATGTGGATGCGCAGTTGTTTGATTTTGACATGAGTCCCGATTTATCCATGCGTATGACCCCTGTTATCATCAGGGAAGAAAGGGCTCATAGCTTTGGAACCTCCTCCTACGGAGTACAATTGAGTTTTAATTTTTAACAATTAAGGAACAAGGTTCATCCCTCCCGGATGGGCTATTTATTGGTATGAAGAGGACTATTTTTATTGGATTGATAACTGTATGGCTCGTAGCGGGGCTTACAGCCCAGAATACCCTGCCGGAAAATGCGCCGGAGGCTGTGTCTACCGTTGCGGATACCATTCAAGATAATGCAATTGTTTATCCGGAGAGTATGACGGAAAAACTGAGTGACCTGTTACGGAATTGGCAACTCGACCTGTCGAATGCGGAGATTGATTGTAAAAGGGGACACAATGTGGTCTTTCATGACTCAGTCTATATTAAAAAACTTCATAATCTACCTTCGGAGATGGAGCTCTCGTTCAATAGTGTGGTGAAGAATTACATAGAGATGTATGCCGTACGAAAAAGAGAGCAGGTGAGTTATATGCTGGCACTGGGCGACTACTACTTTCCGATGTTTGAGCAAGCGTTGGACAGACATGGACTTCCGTTGGAGCTAAAATATCTTCCTGTAATTGAATCAGCGCTCAATCCTGTGGCTGTGTCCCGTGCCGGGGCCACGGGGTTATGGCAGTTTATGCTGCGTACGGGTAAAGGTTACGGATTGGAGGTAAACAGCCTCGTGGATGAAAGGCGCGATCCTTATAAGTCCACCGATGCTGCCGCGCGTTACCTGAAAGATCTGTATGCTATTTATGGGGACTGGAATTTAGTAATCGCGGCCTATAACTGCGGGCCGGGGAATGTGAACAAGGCGATTGCCCGGAGCGGAGGCAAACGCGACTATTGGGAAATCTACTATCGTCTGCCGCGGGAAACAAGAGGATATGTACCCGCCTTTGTCGCTGCCAACTATATTATGAATTACTATGCAGATCATAACATCTGCCCTGCACACTCTTCATCCCTGACAGCCGCGCTCGATACAGTACAGGTGAATGAGAGGATACATCTGGAGCAAATTGCAAGAGTGCTGGATATCCCAGTGGGCGAGTTACAGCGGTTGAACCCCCAATTCAAACGGGATGTGATACCGGGTGATTTTAGAGCGCATGCGTTGGTGCTGCCAACGGAAAAGATGTATGCGTTTATCGATAAAAACGACACCATTATTAATTATGATAAGGAGCGGTATTTTACGCACAGGGCTAATACCGACGGTTTTCTGGATGGTTCGGTTTCATCGGTATCGGGAAATACAACCAATGTCTATTATCGGGTAAAAAAAGGGGATAATCTTTCCGCCATTGCCAGACGCAATGGTACGACCGTTGCCTTGCTCAAATCCTGGAACGGGCTTAGCTCCAACAAGCTCAATATTGGGAAACAGTTGATCGTGGGCAAAAAAGTAGTGCTACCCCAGGCGACGACGGAGAAACAGTTGGCGCAAGCTGTTACTGACAATCGCGATGGGGAAACCCGGACAGTCAATCAGTATTATCGGGTCAGAAAAGGTGATACATTGGGTGATATCGCGCGGAAAAACGGTATCCAGGTGGCACAGCTTCAATCATGGAATGGATTGAGCTCTTCCCGCATCGGCATCGGAGACCGGTTGATTGTCGGGAAGAAAGTAGTGCCTTCCCCTCAGGAGCCGGAATCCGGAAAGGGTGACTACAGTCGTGCCGAAACAGCGGCAGGAGGTAATATTGTTTCGTCTTACCTGAGAGGTCAGATTGAGAAAAAAGCAGGAGAGACCAAATTGCCGGATGAACCGGAAACTGTTTCCGCAATAGAAGGAGAGATCTCTATGGAATGGGAAGATAGGTGATTAGCTCACCAATACTTTTTTTACAGAGACAGTCCCATCAACGGTTTTAACCCGCACTATATAAACTCCTTTCGGAAGATGGATTGACGAATAGGAGTCTCTGTTTATACTGATATCAATGGTCTCATGATGGATCTTTATCCCCGATGAATAGAAAATCTCCCATTCGACCAATTCATAGTTTGATTCGATAAATATCCGTTT
>NZ_RDSD01000026.1 GCF_003712195.1 Proteiniphilum sp. X52
ATTGGTCCGTTGTCTTGTATGCCTTTACCGTAAATTGAGCTGGAAGGGATAATGGCATACATGCGAGAAAAAGTGGAAATATCTTTATTAGCCGATACATATAGAAAATATTTACTATTCAACCTTTATTGCTATTTTTTTGATATGTCGCTTATTATATTCGGGGAAATAATATTCAATGTGTCCCAGCAAATAGATATCCTTGTCAATCGGAATATAATTCGCAACCTCGTTTAAACGAACATCTACTTTTTCTGTTTTTTCTTTTTTTACAATTGTGTATTTTCTTTGCTCCATCGGATTGGGATGGAAACTAAAGAATGCATTGTTTTCTTGTTTTTTACTTGTGCTGAAATGTAATAGCGTTCCATTTTCAAGACCAATAATTGCATTACGGATCCTAATATCCTGACTTCCTGTGTTCTTTATTTCTATCCGGATGACCTTTCTGTTGTATTGGTCCGTTGTCTTGTATGCCTTTACCGTAAATTGAGCTGGAAGGGATAATGGCATACATGCGAGAAAAAGTGGAAATATCTTTATTAGCCGATACATATAGAAAATATTTACTATTCAACCTTTATTGCTATTTCTTTAATCTGTAACCTACTGTCATCGGGAAGAAAATATTCAATGTGTCCCAGCAAATAGATATCCTTGTCAATCGGAATATAATTCGCAACCTCGTTTAGAGGTACATCTACTTTTTCTGTTTTTCCTTTTTTTACAATTGTGTATTTTCTTTGCTCCATCGGATTGGGATGGAAACTAAAGAATGCATTGTTTTCTTGTTTTTTACTTGTGCTGAAATGTAATAGCGTTCCATTTTCAAGACCAATAATTGCATTACTGATCCTAATATCCTGACTTCCTGTGTTCTTTATTTCTATCCGGATGACCTTCCTGTTGTATTGGTCCGTTGTCTTGTATGTCTTTACCGTAAATTGAGCTGGAAGAGTACAAGGCAAAAGGGTGAATAAAATAAATAATAAAGTTTTCATTTTCCGTGATAATTTTTAGAGATTTCATATAACTGTTTATATCTCCATAAGTAGTACCTGCGTTCGGTCTCGTAATAATCAGATACATTTTTTATTGTCTCTATTTCGTTTTCGTAAGCTTGAATCTCGTTCTCGTAATATTCCGGAGGAAAAATATATTGGAATGTAATAACCTCAAGGTACATAGACTCCCATTTATTCGATGGGAAATGTTCTTTTCCTATGACATAATCAATGATATATAGTTTAAATTCGGAAGGTACGTTTTGAAGGGTTATGGCCGTCTTCATCTTATATGGTTCAAATTCTTTATAGGTATCATGGTTTTTTATATGGTATATCTCGTGATACAAGATCGAGACACGATCCTTATCGGTAAGATGTTCGTTCATGTAGAATTGATAGCAAACCTCTATATTCCCATCTTTTACTCTTGCATTTGAAACGCAATGATCAACAAGCTTTATCCCTGTCCCATCGGGTATTTGGATATATTTTTTCACTTCATCCACCAATTTGTGTATTTCTTTGTCAAAACGTTTCCGGGCATTGGCATAGGGATCTTCAATGATTACTTCAACAGGGGCCGGAGTGAAATCCATACCACCATAATCGGGACAAGGATTGTCCTGGTCATCTATGAAATTGTTGTTATTTGAACTGCCTCCGCCTCCGCCTTCACTATGATTACTCCCATTACCACCGTAGTTGCCGCCTCCGCCATAATAGCCGTTTCCTCTATAGCTGTTCCCGTTATTGCTTCCACTGCTACCATTCCCATTATTACTTCCACTACTACTATTATTATACGGAGGAATTACCCCCGAGAAATCAGGCGGCGGTGGAACATTGACACCTCCTCCCGCGTACGTGCAATGGAGCACGTAAAAGTTCTCGGTAATGGTTTTAATGTCCATCCTGTCGCCGTTACGGGTAACCTCTATGCCGGTAGTTACGGCCACTTCCTCGGTCCAGCAATCCCAATCACTCCGGGTGCTGCCAACACTTTTGGAAAGATAACCTAACCCCTGGTTAAAAATCTCCCCCGTAACCATCCGATCTTCTTTTTCCAAATAAACACTATCCTGAAGGTTTACGGCAATAAGCCTTCCTGTATTGTCTTTACTTTTAGGTAATACTTTGACGTAAGAATAAGACAAGCTTCCTCTTTTGGAAATAATGAGCATAATCTCATTATTGAAAATTTTTTCAGAGGAAATATCCTCACAATGAATAAAAATATTGAAGTCGGTATCGTTCAGTTGAACAATCTTGTATCTGTCCCACTGGGGACTGGGGGTCAGTTTAAAATAATTTGATATAAAGGAGAATTTGTTTTGGAATTGCCCCCTTTCCGAATCAATCAATTGAAACAATTCATCGCACAATACTGGATCAAGCGACACTTTCTGGGCGGAGGAAAATAAAAGCGCATAATGCCCTTTATCCTTATCAGGAACTTCTTCATCAATAAGGAAGTCTTCGTTGACGCAGGAGATTAGTGACGTTAAAACGAGGAAAATAAAACAAGCCCGTGTCATAATATTTCATGGGTTAAGCGGTACTATCAACAAAATTAAATATTTATTTGGGCAGATGTTCTTCTTTTGCAAATATTTATTGTATTTTAACAATGGGGCCTCAGTTTATGTTGCTTCATTTCTACTATTGCGTTAAATTATAGTATTCAGTATGATACTGATATTTTATAGTTCGGTATCATTGATGTGCAACGAACGAAATATTTTTGTACTTTTGCATGTGATTAGCATATATATAAAACATTCATGAGTGGCAGGCTCTCACGCGGAGACGTTTTTAAAATGTCCTCTGTCTTGATCCCCGGCTCTCAGGTCTAAACAATCAAATATATGAAACGGATCATATTTCCATTTATCGTTTTAGCTGTTATGATCACCACAAGTTGCACACAGCGGAAAGCGGCGCAGCCCCATGAGCGGCTCGATCTCGCTAACCTCGACACCATGGCCATACCCGGGGAGAGTTTCTACCAATACGCTACCGGGGGATGGCAGAAAGCCAACCCTATCCCCGATGAGTACGCGCGATACGGTTCTTTCGACCAGCTGCGGGAAGGGAACCAAGTGCAGATCCAGTCGCTGATTGAAGAACTCGGAAAGCAGAAAAACTCCGTCGGCTCCAATGCCCAGAAGGTGGGGGATCTCTATAAGATGGGTATCGACAGCGTGAAATTGAATGCCGACGGCGCCGGGCCTCTCCTCCGGCAACTGGCGGAGATCGCGGCGGCATCAGGCAAGAAAGATATTGTCAGGTTGACGGCCAGGATAAGCCGTTATGCGGCTAATCCCTTCTTTGGATTTTATGTGGGTCCTGATGACATGAATAGCTCCATGAATATCGCTCATCTTTACCAATCCGGGATAAGCATGGGCGACAGGGACTACTATCTGTTAGAGGATGAGCATGCCAAAATGGTGCGCGGAGAGTATGAAAAGCTGATAAAAACACAGTTCCGGAATGCGGGTTATACCGAAGCCGATGCTGAAAATGCAGCCGTGAACGTGTTGAATATAGAGACCAGGCTGGCAGAAGCGCACTTCACCAAAGAGATGCGGCGTCAACCCGAACTTAACTATCATAAACTGGCGGTGGCTGACCTGGACAGGGTGGTTGCCCCGTTCGAATGGACATGCTATTTGGAAGAGATGGGCGCTGCCGGCATCGACAGCCTGAATGTTTCACAGATAGAGCCGCTAAAAACCGCTGTCACCATTGTCGACAAAGAACCGGTAGAGGCGCTGCGCGACTATCTGAGCTGGATAGTAATCAATTCTGCCGCGGGCTATCTCAGCGATGATTTTGTCAACGCCGATTTCGAATTCTATGGGAAAACGCTGAGTGGCAGTAAAGAACTCCGTCCGCGCTGGAGAAGAAGCATTGATGCTGTGAACGGAGCCATGGGAGAGGCAGTCGGGCAGCTCTATGTGCGGAAATATTTTCCGCCGCAAGCCAAGGAGCGGATGCTCGGATTGGTGGATAACCTGAAGACAGCTTTGGGTGAACGGATCGCTGGTCTGGAATGGATGAGCGACGCCACCAAAGAAAAAGGGCTGGAAAAACTGAGTACCTTTATCGTGAAGATAGGATATCCCGATAAATGGAAAGACTATTCTTCACTCGAGATAAAGGATGATTCTTACTGGCAGAACATGGTGCGTGCTTCCGAGTTCGCCCATGCCGAGATGATCGATGAACTGGGCAAGCCGGTCGATAAAACGAAATGGTATATGTCGCCCCAGACCGTCAATGCCTATTACAATCCATCATCCAACGAAATTTGTTTCCCTGCCGGGATACTTCAGCCTCCGTTCTTCTATATGGATGGCGACGACGCGATCAATTATGGCGGTATCGGCGTGGTAATCGGCCATGAGATGACACACGGCTTCGACGACCAGGGGCGTAAATTCGACAAAGATGGAAATCTGGCTGAATGGTGGACTGCCGAAGACGCGCGACGGTTTGAAGAGAGAGCCCACGTGCTGGTCGAGTATTTCAATAATATCGTGGTGCTCGATACCGTGCATGCCAACGGGCGTTTTACCCTTGGAGAGAATATTGCCGATCATGGAGGTTTACAGGTTTCCTATCATGCCTTTCTGAAAACAGCACAGGCAAAGGAGGGCGAACTGCTTGACCGTTTCACTCCGGCGCAGCGTTTCTTCCTGAGTTATGCCGCTCTTTGGGCCGGCAACGTGCGTGATGCTGAAATTCTCCGGCTCACCAAGGTCGATCCGCATTCGCTTGGCAGATGGCGTGTGGACGGAGCACTGCCCCATATCGACGCGTGGTATGAAGCATTTGCTATCCGGCCATCCGACCCGATGTATCTGCCCGAAGAGGAAAGGGCTTCGATTTGGTAATGGGGTGTGGTGAATCACCAATCACCAATGGGGGCGACATATCATCAACATCAACTAATCAACACGTCAACAACATGTTTTCAGGAATTGTGGAAGAAGCGGCAACGGTAGTGGCACTTAAAAAGGATAAAGGGAACCTGCATATTACGCTGAGGTGTTCCTTTACGGGAGAACTAAAGATCGATCAGAGCGTGTCGCACAACGGTGTATGTCTTACGGTGGTCTCCATCGAAGGGGATACCTATACCGTGACGGCGATCCAAGAAACCCTCGACCGGTCGAATCTCGGTCTGTTGGAAGTAGGCAGTAAGGTCAACCTGGAACGCAGTATGCCGATAAACGGGCGACTCGACGGCCATATCGTACAAGGACATGTGGATCAGACCGCGGTTTGTGCCGATGTGACCGAGGCTGATGGCAGTTGGTACTATACTTTCGAGTATACGTTCGACCGTGAGATGGCCAAAAAAGGATATTTGACAGTAGATAAAGGCTCCGTTACGGTGAATGGTGTGAGCCTCACTGTGGTGGAGCCCACGGACAACAGCTTTAAGGTAGCCATTATCCCCTATACTTACGAGTTTACCAATTTCCATCAGATAAAGAAAGGGACGGTGGTGAATATTGAGTTCGACATTATTGGTAAATATATCAGCCGGATAGCTGCATTAAACGCGTGATATGGATTTTTTAGAATTTGTTTCCACCCGCCAGAGTGACCGTGCTTTTGATCCCGCCCGCCCGGTGGAGAAAGAAAAAATTGAACGTATCGTAGAGGCGGCGCGATTGGCTCCCTCGGCCTGCAACGCGCAGCCATGGCACATGATTGTAGTGGATGATCCGCAACTCAAGAACAGAGTGGCAGATGCCACCTCTGCCCGCGCCTTGGGGATGAACCATTTTACCAAACAAGCCCCGGTACATATTGTCCTGGTGGAAGAGAAGGTGAATCTTGCCTCCGGCGTGGGCGGATGGGTAAAGCAGAAAGATTATGCCCAGATGGATCTCGGAGTGATTGCGGCACACATCGCGTTGGCAGCTCATGCCGAAGGATTGGGGTCCTGTATTGTCGGCTGGTTCAACGAAGCCAAGATGCGCGATATCTTGTCAATCCCCGACTCAAAGAGGGTGTGGCTCGACATTGCCATAGGGTACAGCGTGCAGCCGTTAAGACCGAAAAAACGGAAACCATGGGAGGAAGTGGTCTCCTACAACGGTTATAGAAATGGTGTGAAATAATTATATGAATATAGCTTGCCGCTGCTGAATAGACTTGAATCGTTTATAAACATTAAACTTTGATCTTTTTAACACGATCTTTGTTCCGATTTTTGGTGGCATCGCAAAAATATGTCATCTTTGTACACGTTAAAAAAAATATGAAACAAGGCGGCTAAGAGCTGGTTATATATCTGAAACAGATGAATATTAGGAAAAAACGTTTCTCTTTATTGATCGCTTTTCTCTCGATTACCACAGTTATTCTCGCGCAGCAAGTAGGGTCTAATTCACCCTATAGCAGGTATGGATACGGACTTTTAATGAATCCGGTGCCAGGTGCGTCGGAGGCTATGGGAGGAATCAGCTACGGACTGCGAAGAAGTCAACAGGTGAATTGGGCCAACCCGGCATCCTATTCTAAACTCGACACGCTCACCTTTATCTTTGATTTGGGCATTTCCGGGCATCTTGCCCGCATGAACGACGGAGTGAATGAGCCGAGGGATTTTTATAACGGCAATCTTGATTACGTGGCCATGCAGTTCCCAATCTTCCGCAAAGTGGGGGCGAGTATTGGCCTTCTCCCTTATTCCAAAATGGGATATAATTTCGGAGATCGCCGCTCAGTGTCAAATGCTTGGTATGATGAGCATTACAGGGGTACCGGGGGGTTGAGCCAGATATACGGGGGCCTTGCCTGGGAGCCCGTTAAAAATGTTTCCATAGGAGCCAATCTTTCTTACCTGTTCGGTAATTTCTCGCGCAGTAGTGTGGTTATTCCGAGCTCCGGGTTAGTGGGAGAGACCAAATATAGTTATTCCTTGCGTGAATTGAAATATGATCTCGGAGTACAATTTACTTATCCCATCGACAAGACCCGTTCTCTAACCATTGGCGCGGTTTATTCACCTCGGTTGAATGCCCGGGCCGATGTGAATCCCACCGAGATGTTATATAGCAGCGATCCGTATAACACCCCGGGACTGTCACCTTCCCAGGTATTGAAGACTGACACGTTGTGGAATGCTTCTTTCCAACTGCCCCATACCTTTGGCGCGGGTATCACATACAGTACCGGCCGCTTTCTGGTCGGCCTGGATGGGACCTACCAACTGTGGAAAAATCTGGATTACCCCGACCTGCTGGATAATCTTTCATCAGAGAACCGATTTAATAACGCTTTTCGCATTAATGCCGGCATGGAATATATCATCGACCCCATGAGTCAGAACTTTTTTCACCGCATACGTTTCAGGGGAGGGCTTTCTTATTCCAATTCCTATAACAATTTCAAAGTGAATGACCCCACTGATCCTGTGAACGGTATCGGAAAGTATATTGGCACCTTCAATGAATACGGAATGAATGTGGGACTGGGACTCCCATTAAGAGATTATATGTCGGGGCATATCTCGATGCTTAATATCGGATTTGGCTATACAAGACAGCAACCCAATAGAGACTATATGATCAGCCAGGATATGTTCAAGATATCTGTGAATATGAATATAAATGAGTTCTGGTTCTTCAAACGGCAGTTTAACTAATGCTTTTCATAGGAAAAAGGAGAGTGAAAAAAAGAAATCAAATTCGGGCAGTTGTTTAAACTTTTCCTTTAACACTCTGTCCAATCCACAAAATAGATTTTTGTCAAGCAAATGAGTTGAAAAAACAATTTACAAACACAAGGAATATGAGAAAGTTATTATTATCGGGTTTGGCAGCTATTGTGGTAGCGGCTGCCGCCTCAGCGCAAAAACCGGGATATGATCCTGTGAAGGCGCCTTACGGCCATGGAGAGGATAGTGTGAACTGCCGGCTGAACTTAAGTCTTATGCAAACATCTGCCAAGGCGGAAGATTATAAAGGCGCGTTACAACCGTGGGTTTATACCTATCAGAATTGCCCCGCCTCAAGCAAGAATATCTATATCTATGGCCCCCGCATCTTCAAAGCGCTTCACGCTGCCGAGACAGACGCGGCCAAGAAAAAGGAACATCTCGACAAAGTGATGGAGATATATGACACCCGTCTCAAATATTACGGTCAGGACGATGCCAAAGGGACCATCCTTGCTTATAAAGCTTACGATTATATGGAGCTGATGGGTGAGAAGGCTGACCAGTCGGTTATTTATGGTATGTTGAATGAGGCCATCGAAGATCTGAAAGACCAGATGAACCCGCTCGACGCCTATTCTTATTTTATGGTTGCCTCTTTGAATGAATATCTGAGTGACAACTCCAAAAAAGAGCGCTATATCTCTGACTATTTCAGAGTGGCAGGTTATGTGGACCAGGCTATTGCCAATGCCCGCACCGCGAATGATGAAGCCAGCGCTGACTACCTGGGACAGGTGAAAGAGGGTATTGTAAAGGGATTTGTCAATAGTGGCGCGGGTGATTGCAAGACGCTCACTGATTACTATGCCGATCAGGTGGAACCGAATAAGGGCGACAAGGCATTCCTGAACGAAGTGCTGGATGCATTGTCTTCAGTAGGCTGCTCCGATACCGATCTCTACTTTACCGCCGCGGAGTATCTCTACCGTCTTGAGCCGTCGGCGGGAGCCGCGCTCGGATTGGCTAACAAGAGCCTGAGGGATAAGGACTACGAAACGGCTGTGAAGTATTATGCCGATGCCGCGAAGATGGAAACCAATAAAACGAAAGCATCTGATTATATGATGCAACTGGCGGGTATCTTCTCTAATCAGCGCAATTTTGCCAGGGCAAGACAGGCCGCTTATGACGCGTTGGAGTATAACCCCAACAACGGAGACGCGTATATCCTGATCGCCCAGCTCTATGCCAGCTCGGCAGCCAATATCTTCCCTGAGCCGGAAAAAGCGGGATTGGTATACCTCGTGGCGGTTGACAAACTGCAAAAAGCAAGGTCGGTTGATCCGAGTGTGGCCAGTAAGGCAAATAATCTCATCAACAATTATTCTGCCAGATTCATGGATACTGAAACTGCTTTTATGATGGGGATCAAAGCCGGTGAGACGGTGACCATTCCCGGTTGGATCGGGGAAACGACCACTGTCCGTTTGAGATAATCCGTACAGTCTGATTCATTGAACAAATGTTGCGAGGACATCGTCACATAAAATATGTATGGCGCATAACAATCACTGTCTCAGTGGTTGTTATGTCGTTTTTTTCATGTAAGGATAAGAACGATAATCTGATCGCTTTTGCCTATGACCCGGACACGGTGCCGACTATGATTACCACTTCCGTATCCCAACTTATTTCAGACTCCGGTATCACCCGTTATAGGATAGTCGCGGATGTGTGGATGGTTTTCAATCAGGCGAAAGAGCCTTATTGGCATTTTCCCGAAGGATTGTATTTTGAGCAGTTCACGCCCGATTTTGAGATTGAGGCTACTGTTGAGGCCGACACGGCGTGGTATTACAACACGAAAGACCTGTGGAGATTGAAAAAGAATGTCCATGTGGAAAACAGGAAAGGGGAGCAGTTCGATAGTGATGAGCTCTTCTGGGATGGAAAAAACGGGAAAGTCTTTTCCGAGGCATATATCGAGATCCAGAGCGGTCTTACAGAACTCAAAGGTTATGGGTTTGAATCGAACCAGACAATGACCGATTACCGTATTTTTCGGCCGCATGACGGAAAACTTCCTTTCTCTGAGACCACGCCTGCCGATTCTATTCAATCGGGCACCGGAGAAGTAAGTGAGGCGGAAAATCCGATGCCTGACACGGATTAAAAGTGAAGAATGAAGAGTGAAGAATGAAGAGTGAAGAATGAAGAGTGAAGAATGAAGAGTGAAGAATGAAGAATGAAGAATGAAGAATGAAGAATTGGTAATTAGTAATTGGTAATTGGTAATTGATAATTGGTAATTTATAACTCATGACTCCTAACTAAATGCATGACCATGTGGAAATAGGGTGGTGGATTACATTCCTGCTTCTCTCTATCCTTTTTTCGGGAATAGAGTTGGCCTATATTTCTTCTGCTAAGTTGGAATATGTTGTCAGCAGGGGTTCGTCGCGGGCTTACAGGTATATACTGGACACTATCTACAGCCGCTTCCGCCGGTTTCAGCTTACCATGATGGTGGGAAGGATTATTCTGCTCCTCTTTTTTGTTTATTTTACTACCCTGATCATATACCCATATTCGAATGAAACACCACATCGCGATTTCATAAAGATATTGCCGGTCATTGCGGTGGGCACACTTTTTCTTTTGCTGTCGCAGGAATTTCTGCCGCGCATCCTGTTTGGTAAAAAGCCCGACCTGTGGGTGAAACTGTTTCTCGTCCCCGCTTTTTTGTTCCATATATTGCTTTATCCGCTGGCGGGCCTGTTTGAGGGTTTGTCAAAAGTAATATGCAGACTGTCAGGAGTGGATCTCTCCAGGGAGGAACAGGATGATCTGTTTTACAGGGTTAATTTCGATACCGTTATGGAAAAGAATGCCGATGATATGTCGAAAGAAGTGGAGGTCGATTCAGAGGTCAAGATATTTCGGAATGCCCTTGATTTTTCCTCCAAAAAAGTGAGGGATTGCATGGTGCCCCGCGCCGATATTGTGGCGGTAAGCCTTGATACCGATCTCGATAAATTGAAAGAGTTGTTCATCGAATCCGGCATATCCAGGATTTTAGTCTTTACAGAAAATCTCGATAATATAGTCGGATATATCCATATGTGGGAGATTTTCAATAATCCGCGGGAGTGGACCCATAATCTCGCTTCCATCTCTTTTGTGCCCGAAAGTATGCAGGCCAACCAGTTGATGAGCGACCTGATGCAGCATCGTAAAAGTATCGCCGTGGTAGTGGACGAGTTTGGTGGCACATCCGGGATTGTCACCATGGAAGATCTTGTGGAAGAGATATTCGGTGACATAGAAGATGAATATGATGTGGAATCAAAATTCGTGAAACGGGAGGGAGAAAACCAATGGGTGATGTCGGGACGTGTGGAGATAGACCATCTGAACCAAGCGCACCATCTCGATATTCCGGAGTCGGACGAGTATTCCACTATTGCCGGTTACCTGTTGTTTCACACCCAACGTTTCCCGAAGACCTATGAAACTGTTATTATTGGAAAATATACCTTTAAAATACTAAAAGTAACGGCCCGGAAAATAGAAGTCGTACGGCTTATTACCGAAACCAAAACAGCAGAGGAGATGTTGTCCTGAGGATATGGGCAGGTGAATATGCACTTTTCCTGAAAAAAATAACGCTGTCTGCGTTATTTTTGCTAACTTCGTGCCCTTATTTGAATTATAACAATTTATCACGTTCTAAGTAAATAAAAAGATAGTTAGATGGCTACTTTACAGAAGATTAGAGATAAAGGTACGCTTCTCGTCATTGTGATCGGCGCGGCGTTGATTGCCTTTGTGTTGGGAGATTTGCTCACTTCCGGGACAACATTATTTGGAAGAGCGCAGGACAAGGCGTTCGTAGTGAATCGCGAGGTGATATCAACCCAGCAATATGCCGATAAAATCACGCAGTTCGAAGAATTCCAGAAGATGGTAAGCGGACAGTCGTCCCTCGATGAAAACGTGTCGTCGCAGATACGCGAAGCCGTATATCAGCAAATGGTGCGGGATCGTTTGCTCGGTCACCAGACAGCCAAACTGGGACTCACCGTAACCAAAGAGGAGCTGAATGATCTGGTGCACGGACAATCCATCTCACCTGTATTACAGCAACTTCCGTTTTTCCTCGACCCGCAGACAGGTCTGTTTGACCGGAGTGCCCTGATAGAATTTATTAATACGGTCAACATCCCCAGTCCCAATCCCCAGGAACAGGCTCTGGTGAATCAATACAAGAGTTTGTGGTTGTTCATCGAGGAAATGGTCAGGACACAACGGCTGGAAGAAAAATATATCTCCCTTCTGTCTAATGCCGTCATGGTGAATGATGTGGAGGCGAAGACCGCATTCGAGCTTTCACAGCGGAATGCCGACATTGAGTACGCGATGAAGAGTTATTTTACTGTTCCTGATTCTACCGTAAATGTAACTGATGGCGAAGTAAAAGCGTTCTATGACAAGCATAAGGGATCTTTCAGGATGGATGCCCCTCTTGTGAGGCTCTCCTATTTCACCAAAGCGATCACTCCCAGCGAGGAGGACTACGCTGAAGTCGAAGCCGAATCACGCAAAGCCTTTGACGAACTGAGCGGTGCCGCCAATCCTGCCGCAATTGTGGCGGATTATTCGCAGACGCCCTATCGGGATGTATTTGTCAGCGAGCATATGCTGACTCCCACGCAGGTGGAATTTGTCCGCTCGGCCGCTGTCAACGAGATGTATGGCCCTACCCGTGAGGGGGATTCATTCCATATCTACAAGCTGGTCGACAAGACTGTGGCTCCCGACTCTGTCTATCTGAGGATGATGGCCGTTCCGAATGCTTCTGTGGTGGGACAGGATTCCATCATCACCCACTTTGTGGATAGTATTTACGGGGCTATTGCCGGAGGCACTCCTTTTGCGGAGGCTGCCAACAGCCTCAACCCCAATTCGAACGGCGGAGATATGGGGTGGGCGCGAGAGATCGATCTTGCAGGCTTCAGCACGGATCTGGTGAAGACCGCTTTCAATGCACCCATAGGACAACCTGTTAAATTGTCTATCCCCGGACAGCAACTCATCTTCCAGGTGGAACAGCGCACCCGTCCGGTCAATAAATATAAACTGGCAGTGATCGATATGCCGGTATTGCCAAGTGAAAAGACATCGAACAATATCGATAACGAACTGAATCAATTCGTCTCCACGCCCGGTGTGGAGCAGAAGTTCAATGAACTGGCCTCTGAAAAAGGATATATGGTGATGCCCGGTATCACTGTTTCCGCAAATGATTTTACATTGGCGCAGATACCCGGCTCCCGCCAGGTGATCAGTTGGGCTGCCAACGAGAAGAAACCCGGAGTCGTGAAGAAGTTCGATCTCACCAACCTGCGTGTCATAGCAAGGGTGGAGAGGGTGATACCGTCGGGTACGACACCCCTGTCGGAGGTCTCTTCAGGTATCCGTGCCCAATTGGTGAACGAGAAGAAGGCTGAAAAGATCATCAACGATCTGAAGGCGCAAAACCTGACCACGCTCGACGCCTACGCCTCAGCCATGGACGCCCATAGCGATACCGTCCGTTTTGTGAACTTCAATACGCAGAATATTACCGGATTGGGATTTGAACCGGCTTTGAACGCCGTGTCCGCATTTGCACCACTCCATAAGGTCGTAGGCCCGTTGAAGGGGAACATGGGGGTGTATGTGGCTGCTGTTGCCAACCGCTCGGAAGGAACAGAGGAATACGATGCGCAAGAGCAGAAAAACCGGATACTCAACAACAACGCTTACCGCCTGCAGATGCAGTCTGTAGAGGTGTTGAGAACCAAACTGGGAGTGCAAGACAACCGTTTCAGGTTCTTCTGATCCTATCCTGATAAAAGATTAACCAGGTTTGCGGTAACCTTGGAGAGTAAAAAAGAAGAGGTGGCTTCACAACGAGGCCACCTCTTTTTGATATTCGTATCAAAGAGTTATTACTCGATACCCTTTTGTTCCAATTGCAATGTCTTGCTGGGCTGGTCGCATACCTCTGTAGGGCCGAAATACTGGATCGGGCCGGGATATACGTAGTCCGTTTCGATGGCCCACTGGTCGCGCTGGCTTTCGAAATATCTGAACGGGGCGCCGTCCAGCTCCACCAATGCTTTCTGAATTACCGGTTTCATCTCGCCGTGGCGGCGCTCCATATTCATCATCATGGTGATGGGCACTCCACCTGCGGTCCACTCTATGGCGGGGGCTGTGGTGTTGCGTACGGACGACATATAGCCGGTCTTGCCCGCCGCAATCAGCATGGAGGCTGTGTAGCCGAGTGAATAGCAATAGTCGGCATCATAGTTCGACGGAGCGGCGCAACGTCCCTCATATCCGAAGAAATGGGTGATGCTCGAGAATTTGCCTTTATACCGGCCTTCTTTCGTCCATGCATCTAGCCGTTTCTTCACCATCTCGGCCAGCAGTTTCTCGGTTTCGATCAGCGACACCTGCACGTTGCCGTGCGGGTCGCGGTCCAGCGTGAGTTGGCGTGCCACCGTTTCGGGAAGGCTGGCGTAAATATCGGCATTTTCTTTTGAGAGTTTGCTGATGATGTAATCGCGTTGTCCCGAGCGGCGTACCAGGTTGAATTCCTCCTGATTGTGCGCGAGGAAATCATTCAGCTCATGGATCAACTTTTTCATTGCGGGAATAAATTCGATCAGCCCTTCGGGAATGATCACTGTGCCGAAATTCAATCCTTTTTCTGCCCGTTGGGTAATCACGCCGGCTATGTAGTCAATAATATCGTCGAGGGACTGTCCTTTGGCGGCCACCTCTTCCGATATGATGCAGATATTGGGTTGTGTTTGCAAGGCACACTCCAGCGCGATATGCGATGCCGAGCGGCCCATCACTTTGATGAAGTGCCAGTATTTACGCGCCGAATTGCAGTCGCGCTGGATATTTCCAATCAATTCGGAATATACTTTGCATGCGGTGTCGAAGCCGAAAGAGGTCTCGATCTGCTCGTTTTTCAGGTCGCCGTCGATGGTCTTGGGGCAGCCGATCACCTGTACGCCGGCGTTGATCGACGCGTAATACTCGGCCAACACGCAAGCGTTGGTATTGGAGTCGTCCCCCCCAATGATAACCAGAGCTTTGATGTCCAGCTTTTTCAGTATTTCAAGGCCTTTGTCGAATTGCTCTTTGGTCTCCAGTTTGGTACGTCCCGAGCCGATGATATCGAATCCTCCTGTATTGCGGTACTCATCAATGATCTCGGCGGTAAGTTCTTTGTATGTGTGCTTGACCAGTCCGTCAGGTCCAAGGATGAAACCATATAGTTTGCTGTCACTGTGAAGCCTTTTGATTCCATCGAATATGCCGGCAATCACATTGTGCCCTCCGGGCGCCTGTCCTCCTGAAAGGATCACGCCCACATTTACCGGCGTGGATATTCCGGCCTCGCCGGCCATCTGTGCAAACTGGACAATCGGCATCCCGTACGTGTTGGGGAAGAGTTTTTGTATCTCTTCCTGATCAAGCACCGATTGGGTGGCAACACCTTCCTGGATGTTCACATTGCCCTTCAAACCTTCGGGCATCTTGGGCACATAACTTGCCCTTGCAATTTGTAAAGCACTTTTTGTCATTAGATCGATTTTTTTTATGATGAATTGTATTTGTCTCTTCTCGGATAGTTTGTGCCGGGCTTTGCGCTAAGCAAACGGGTGGAGGGTAGCTCCACATCGATTTATACGTCCGGACAACGACTGACAGTCGGTGAAGTCGAACCGCAAAAGTACTGTTTTTTCGTGAAATAATGAACAATTTTACTATCTTTACCATTCATATCTAATAGTGGGAAGGTGGGAAGGCGATGAATTTTTATTCTTCACTGTTCATTTTCTCACTCTTCGCTATTCTTTTTCACTTTTTGAAATTGACCGATGAATGCCAAAGATGAGATGAATGCTGTGGATCTGGAAGCCATAGAGGATTTATATAGAAAATACAAGGCTGATCCCGAAAGTGTGGATGGGAGTTTCCGTCATTTCTTTCAGGGGTTTGACTTAGCCATTACCCGTTTCCCGGTAAAGGCGGGAGAGGGGAGTGTCTCGGTGGAAAAAACCCGGAAAGAGTTGGCGGTCATGAAGCTGATTACCGGTTACAGGCGGAGAGGCCATCTTTTTACCAAGACCAATCCGGTGCGCGCGCGCCGGAGTTATTTCCCGACGCTTGACATCGGGAATTTTGATCTTACCGAAAGTGATCTCGACAGGCACTTTGAGGCGGGGCATGAGGTGGGGGGTATGGGAAAGGCCACACTCAGGGAGATTATCGACCGTCTCGAAAACACCTATTGCAAATCAATCGGAGTGGAATACCGTTATATGACCAAGCCGGAGATTGTTCGATGGTTGCAGGAAAAAATGGAGGACTCCGAAAACCGGGAGATACTGTCCCGGGAAGCGAGACTGCGGATCCTGGACCGGCTTATCGAGGCATCAGGCTTCGAAGATTACCTTCACAAAAAGTTTGTGGGACAAAAGCGGTTTTCTTTGGAAGGCTCAGAGTCCATCATACCGGCGCTGGATGCCGTGATGTCGCGTGGTGGCGCTTACGATGTGAATGAGATCGTGATAGGCATGGCCCATCGCGGACGGTTGAATGTGCTTACCAATCTGATGAAAAAGCCTTACGCGCAGGTCTTCCGCGAATTCAATGCCCAAAATTACGATGAGGAAATTAAGTACGGTGATGTGAAATACCATCTTGGATATAGCAATACGATCGAACATGAAGGACGTGCCATCACGCTTAGCTTGACGCCAAATCCTTCTCACCTTGAAGCGGTGGGGCCCGTGGTGCAGGGTATTGCCAGGGCGATGCTGGAAAACGCGCACAATTATGAATATCATCAGGTATTGCCGATCCTTATTCATGGCGATGCGGCTATCGCGGGACAGGGGGTTGTGTACGAGACCATTCAGTTTTCAAAACTCGAAGGTTACAAAACAGGAGGTACAATCCATATTGTGATTAACAACCAGGTGGGATTCACCACTAATTACTTGCAGGCGCGGTCCAGCACCTATTGTACCGATGTGGCAAAGGTGACCCATTCACCCGTATTCCATGTGAACGGCGACGATATAGAGGCGATGGTATATGTGGCCAAGCTGGCATTGGAATTTCGTCAGAAGTTCAATATCGATGTTTTTATCGATCTGCTCTCTTACCGGAAATACGGTCATAACGAGGGGGATGAACCCCGTTTTACACAGCCGAAACTTTACGATATCATTGCCAAGCATAAAAATCCGCGCGATATCTATGCGGAAAAACTGATCGCCGAAGGGGTGATTAGCCGGCGGGAGTTTGAGGCAAAAGTATCCGCATTTCACCGGCGGCTGGAGGAGGCTTACCAAGAATCGCTCCAATCCAATAAACTAAACCTTCAGCCCTTTTTCCCGGAAAGATATAAAAACATACGTTATCCCAAGGCCGCGGATTTTGAAAAGAGTGTGGATACGGCCATCTCAAAAGAGTTGTTCTTGGGGTTAGCAAAAGATATTACAACGCTGCCGGAGGATAAGAAATTCTTCAACAAGACCCGGCGCCTGTTCGCGCAGAGGGCGGCCATGATCGGACAGGATAGTTACGATTGGGCGATGGGCGAACTGATGGCATATGCTTCATTGGCGAAAGAAAAGCATTCGGTAAGGCTGAGCGGCCAGGACTCCGAGCGGGGTACGTTTTCACATCGCCATGCCGAGGTGATCACCGAAGACGGTGAGGAGAAATACTTTCCCCTGAAAACCCTGGGTGAGGGACAGTCGCCTGTGCGGGTCTATAATTCGCCCCTCAATGAGTATGGTATACTGGGTTTCGAGTATGGTTATTCACTGGCTCATCCCGAAGGGCTTACCATCTGGGAGGCACAGTTTGGTGACTTCTACAATGTGGGGCAGGTGATCGTGGATCAGTATATCTCATCCGCACAGGAGAAATGGGGTATAAGGTCGGGGCTGGTGATGTTTCTTCCGCACGGCTACGAGGGGCAGGGAGCGGAACATTCGAGTGGACGGATAGAGCGCTTTCTAAGCCTTTGCGCTAACTATAACTTACAAGTGGTAAACTGTACTACCCCCGCCAACTTTTTCCACGTGCTTCGCAGGCAGTTGCACCGCGATATCCGTCTTCCGCTGGTCGTCTTCACACCCAAAAGCCTCCTGCGTCACCCTGAGTGTACTTCTTCCCTTGCCGATTTCACCGAAGGCGGATTTATGGAGGTGATAGAAGACAACGCCTTCGAAGATCTCTCAAAAGTGAGAAGAGTGCTGCTTTGTAGTGGTAAGATCTATTACGAACTCAACGCGGTGCGGAAAGAGAGAAAAATAAACGATGTCTCCATTCTGCGTGTGGAGCAGCTCTATCCTTTTCCCGAAAAGCAGATCAGGGGCATATTACAGCGCTATCCTGCCAATGTGGAGCTTGTGTGGGTACAGGAGGAACCATTCAATATGGGTGCAGCCCTTTTTGTAAAACAGCAAATGAATGATTGTGCCTTGGAGATCCTCAGCCGTCCCGCCAGTGGTGTCACGGCCGAAGGGTTGTCGGCACAACATGCAATGCAGCAGGCAATTATCATGGATGAAGCGTTAAATTTGATTCAAGATTAAAAATTCGAGATGCAAGATTCAAGATTTCGGAACACATTCACAATCAGTCATTCGTCATTCGTTGATAATTAATTAGTCACATTGGCACATTGGCACATTGGCACATTGACTTATTAGCACATTAAATTTATGGCAATTATAGAAATAAAAATACCCAGTCCCGGAGAATCCATCACGCGCGTGGAGCTTTCCCGCTGGTTGGTGGAAGAGGGCGCTTTCGTGCGAAAAGACACTGAAATAGCGGAATTGGAATCGGAAAAAGCCACGCTGATGCTGATGGCCGAAGAGAGCGGGAAGATATCACTCAAAGCCGCGGAGGGGGAGTCGATAGCGGTGGGCTCTGTGGCCTGTACCATAGATACCTCGGCGCAACCGGAACAGCCTGCCGCGGCAGGTATCCCTATGGCGAAAACTGCCATTGAGCCGTCAGAATCCCAAACTGAGTATGACAAAATAAAGATCACCCCTTTGGCAAAAAAAGTGATGACAGAGAGCGGGTTGTCGGTGGAGGATGTGATCAGCGGTTTGAGGAGATTGAAGCGTGAGGATGTGGAGGCTGTGCTGGGTGGAGCATCGGACGGGACTGGTACGAATGGACTGAATCGTCCGGTCACCCGGGAATCCAAAAGTGAGCGGATGAGCTCACTGCGGCGGAAGTTGAGCGAGCGTTTGGTGTCGGTGAAGAACGAGACAGCCATGCTGACCACTTTTAATGAGGTGGACATGAAGCCCATTATGGATTTGCGGAAGAAATACCAGACCCTTTTCGTGGAGAAGCACGGCATCAAGCTGGGTATCATCTCTTTTTTCCTGAAAGCCTGCTCGGTGGCTTTACGCGAGTTTCCCAATGTAAACGCCATGCTCGACGGTGAGAATATGGTTACTTACGATTATGCCGATATTTCGGTTGCCGTAAGCACACCCAAAGGATTGATGGTGCCTGTCATCCGCAATGTGGAAAGCCTGGGATTGGCGGAAATAGAGCGTGCGCTTGAGGAACTTGCCGCCAAGGCGCGGAGCGGCAAGATCTCCATCCCCGAAATGAGTGGCGGCACCTTCACCGTGACGAATGGCGGCATATTCGGCTCCATGCTGTCCACACCGCTTATCAATCCCCCCCAGTCCGCCATACTGGGTATGCACAACATCCAGGAGCGTCCGGTAGCCATAGACGGTCAGGTGGTGATCCGTCCCATGATGTATGTGGCATTGTCGTACGACCATCGGGTGATTGACGGCAAGGAGTCGGTCGGTTTTCTGGTCAGGGTTAAACAATTGCTGGAAAAACCGACTGATATGCTGTTCGGGGGAAGCAGCGGGGAGAAGGCGTTGCTTGGAATCTGAAAAAAGACCCTGTTCTTTCTTTACCACACCAGGTGTGTGATAGGAAGCCGGCATTGGTGATGAGTTTACTCCACAATCGAGAATTTGGCGAATTTGAGCAACAGTTGTTTCTTGCCGGCGGACTCGAACTCCACAAACGCGCGTCGATCGTTGCCGCTCATCTCGATGGAAGTCACCACGCCGCGTCCAAACCGCTCATGTTCTATTCTATGTCCTACTTCCAATTCTTGTGCCTCTTTCGATAAGGGAGTGGAGGAAGCGATTCGTTGGACGGGCACCACCCGCTTTGGAGTGATGGAGTGATTGCTCATGGCATTCTGTAATCGCCGCTCCCGCATAGATCCCCAGAAATCATCTGCCGGAGCCGTCCTGGTAATGAAGTCATTTTCCCCGCCTTCAATATAGGCGGCGTCAATGTCATTGAGGAAGCGGCTTGGTGTGGCGGAATTAGTCTGTCCGTTCCTGAAGCGGCTTTTCGCGTAGGTAATGGTGCAGCTTTTCTTGGCGCGGGTGATCGCCACATAAAAAAGGCGGCGTTCCTCTTCCAAGCCCCGTATTTCGGATTTCGCCATGGCGGAAGGAAAGAGATCTTCTTCCAGTCCCACCACGAACACGTGGTCAAACTCCAGCCCTTTGGCGGAGTGGACCGTCATCAGTGTTACCCGCTCGTGATCGGCTTCATGGTCAGTGTCCTGGTCGGTGAGCAATGACACTTCTGAGAGGAAGTCTGCCAGGCGGATATTTTCCTCACCCTGCTCCTGTTGCGTTTCCACGAATTCGTTCATCGCATTCAGCAACTCCTGCATATTCTGCGCGCGGCTCATCCCTTCGGGTGTCATGTCGTCATAAGCTTCTTTGGCGATTCCGCTGTTTTTGATTACCTCCTGCGCCAGTTCGAAGGCGTTCATGGTTTCGTTTTTATCGATAAAATCCTGTATCAGGGAATAAAAACCCTCCAATTTCTTTGCGGTACCCGTGTTCACATCCAGATTGTATTCCAGTGGAGCGGTAACCACCTGCCAGAGACTCACGTTGTGGCGTTGCGCGGTGGAAGTGATCTTGGCGAGAGTTACGGCACCGATACCTCTGGCGGGGTAATTGATGATACGGCGGAAGGCTTCCTCGTCGTTCGGATTGACAATCAGCCGGAAATAGCTGATGATGTCCTTGATCTCCTTGCGTTGATAGAACGACAGTCCCCCGTATATCTTGTAGGGAATATTATTTTTCCTCAGGGCTTCCTCAAAAACACGCGATTGGGCGTTGGTGCGGTAAAGGATGGCAAAGTCGCTGTAGCTGGCGTATTTTTCGAGCCGCATCCTGGCGATTTTGTTGGAGACGATCAACCCCTCCTCAAAATCGGAAAAAGCGCTTCTGACCTCAATCTTGTCTCCCTCTTCATTTTCTGAGAACACGTTTTTGAATATCTGTTCACTGTTTTTTTTGATCAGGCTGTTGGCCGCGTTCACGATATTGCGGGTGGAACGGTAGTTTTGTTCCAATTTGAATATTTGTGTGCCGGGGAAATTCGATTTGAATTTCAGGATATTGTCGATATTGGCACCCCTGAATGAGTAGATGCTTTGCGCGTCGTCACCCACCACGCATACACGGTGATGTTCGTCCGCCAGTTGTTTCACGATGAGATGTTGGGCGAAGTTGGTATCCTGGTACTCGTCCACCAGGATATACTGAAACTGGTTCCGGTATTTTTCCAGCACATCCTTGTGGTCGCGAAACAGGATGTTGGTGTACATCAACAGGTCGTCGAAATCCATGCTGTTGCCCGAGCGGAGCCTGTTCTGGTAGCGCCGGTAGATCTCGAAGAGTTGTGGCCGCCTGGCCATCCGGTCGTATTGCTGGATTTCGGCGTTGGCTGCATACATGGCCGGTGTGATCAGGCTGTTCTTTGCCCTTGATATCTGTCCGTGTACCGCCCCGGGCCTGTATTGTTTATCATCCAGCTCCATTTCTTTGATGATGAGCCTGATGAGGTTGTTGGAGTCGGATGAGTCGAAGATAGTGAAATTCGATTGAAAACCGACCGCTTCCGCTTCACTCCGCAGTATGCGCGCGAAGATGGAGTGGAAGGTTCCCATCCAGAGCCGCCGGGCCCTTTTTTCTCCCACCAGGCCGGCAATACGCGATTTCATCTCGCGGGCCGCCTTATTGGTGAAGGTGAGGGCCAGGATGTAGTAGGGAGGAAGCCCCTGTTCCAGCAGGTAGGCAATCTTATAGGTGAGTACCCGTGTTTTACCCGATCCCGCGCCGGCAATCACGAGCGACGGCCCGTCACAAAATTCCACGGCGGCCCGCTGCGCTTCGTTCAGGTGGTCGAGCAGGCTGTGATCACTATTTGTTTGGGTTTGCTGCATAACCACAAAAGTACGAATTTTCGACGTAAAAGAATAAAAAAAGCGCTTTCAAACGAAAGCGGTCATGAAATATCTTGGCAAACAGTGTGTCGCGATATAAGTAGCCGTCTTTAGTGAAGACTATGGGTCGGATAATTTAGATAACCTGTTTTTAGGGGAGATAAACTTGCATGCGAAACTTGAATAATTTTACTATCCGTTTGCCAAAAAAAGAAAGTTGCCTCGTTAGAGGCAACTCCCTTTCTCTACAAGAATTACTCGTGAAAATAGAGACAGTTTCTTCATTTTACCTGAATGTGTAGCGCAAACTGAGTGCAAATCCGCTAAACCAATAGTCGTTGTAGCTGTTGGTGAAATTAAACGCGGGCTTCCAGTCCAAAGAAACATTGAAGGGAGCCGTGGGAAAGACATACTCGATACCTCCAATCAAATCAGCTCCGAGCAGGAAAGCGTTGTCGTAATGCTTTTTATCTTTGTGTATTCCACCGAGATGGGCGCCCAGCCCCACATACCAATCTAAGCCGGGTGCGCCGGGTATAGGTTGTTGATATTCGTACAATCCGGTAAGCAAGAAGTAATTGGGTGATGCGGCAAGGATGAACTCACCGGCCGACGCGGGCGCGAAGAAATGTTTCAGCGTCACGCCGCTGTCATAGCCCAATCTCACACCGAGGGCGGTATTGTACCGTTGCGCGTTGAGTGTAGTCGCGAAAGCTGTCATTAGCAGCGCCGCGAAAAGTAGTTTTTTTAGTTTCATACGATTATTAATTTTTTACATTAACAGGAAATAATTGGTTAATTGAATGATTTGGCGATTTGCGGATTAAATCAACATATCACCGAATTATTACATTGTCAAAGTGACTTATATGTTTGTTTCATACGTTTAGTTAAGCTTTTATAGGTAAATAACAAATCATCGTCCATTTTGTTTGCAACGCTTTTGGAAATTATTTTTATTACATTTCACTCCTCTCACTTTCCCACTTCCAAATAGCATTTTCTGCAGAGAGGCTGGTATTCGTCGGTCTCACCTAACATCACCTGTTTGTCATTTTTCACCAACCGGTGCGAGTAGTTTGCCAGGTTACCGCAACGTAGGCAGATGGCATGTACTTTTATCACATCATCGGCAATGGCGCACAATGCCGGCATGGGGCCGAAGGGAACGCGTTTGAAATCCAGGTCGAGCCCGGCAATGATCACCCTGATGCCCTGGTCGGCCAGACTCTGGCACACATCCACTAATCCCAGGTCGAAGAACTGTGCCTCGTCGATCCCAATCACTTCCGCACCGGAGGAGAGAAGTAAGATATTACTGGAATGTTCCACAGGGGTGGAAAGAATGGCATTTTTATCGTGCGATACTACCTGCTCGTCGGAATAGCGGGTGTCGATGGCGGGCTTAAAGATTTCCACCGTTTGACGCGCAAACTGGGCGCGGCGCAATCTGCGCAGTAATTCCTCGGTTTTGCCGGAGAACATTGACCCGCAAATAACTTCGATGCGTCCGGCGCGTGCTGTTTCGTTTAGTTTGTTTTCGTAATACATCTTCTGTTCGGATGTTTGTTTCCTGATATGTTTTCTGAGGGTTTACCCGTTACGGCAATAGAAGGGGGATTATTTTCCTTTGACGATTTTCTTGATTTCGTTCAGCTTGTTGAGCGCCTCGATGGGGGTTAGGTTGTTTACATCGAGGTGGATGATCTCGTCGCGCACCTGGCTGAGGATGGGATCATCCAATTGGAAGAAACTCAACTGATAGCCTTCCCGTTTTTCCACGAAATCCTGAATAGGTTTTTTGATCATCTCTTTCCGGTTAGAGGATTCCATCTGGCCAAGAATAGCATCTGCCCGGTGGGTGATACTTTGCGGAACACCGGCCATTTTTGCCACATGGATACCGAAGCTGTGCTCGCTTCCGCCCGGCACTAATTTGCGTAGGAAGATCACTTTATTGTCGATTTCCCTTACCTCCACATTGTAGTTCTTAATGCGTTTGAACGATTTCTCCATCTCATTGAGTTCGTGATAATGCGTGGCGAAGAGTGTCTTGGCGCGCGCTTTCGGATTTTCGTGTATATATTCCACTATCGCCCAGGCGATGGAGATGCCGTCGTAGGTGCTTGTCCCGCGTCCCAGTTCATCAAAAAGCACCAAGCTGCGATCCGACAGGTTATTAAGGATATTGGCCGCTTCGTTCATCTCTACCATAAAAGTGGATTCACCAAGAGAGATGTTGTCCGACGCGCCTACCCTGGTGAATATCTTATCTACCAGCCCGATCTTCGCGGAATCGGCCGGTACAAAACATCCGATCTGTGCCATCAGCGTGATAAGCGCGGTCTGGCGGAGGAGTGCCGATTTCCCCGCCATATTGGGTCCGGTAATGATAATGATCTGTTGGGTTTCGCCATCCAAATAAAGGTCGTTTGCAATAAAGGGTTCCCCGGCAGGGAGTTGTTTCTCGATTACCGGATGGCGGCCATTTTTTATGTCGATGATTCCGGAATCGTTGATCTCCGGCCGGATATACTTGTTTTCTTGTGCTATATTGGCGAAAGAGAGAAGACAATCGGCCCGGGCAATTATGTTGGCGTTGGCCTGTATGGCAGGAATATATTCCAGCAGGCTTTCCACCAATGAGGAGTAAATCCGGTTCTCAAGCGAGATGATTTTCTCTTCGGCTCCCAGGATCTTCTCCTCATATTCTTTCAGTTCTGCGGTGATATAACGTTCCGCGTTTACTAATGTCTGTTTGCGTATCCAGTCTGCCGGGACTTTGTCTTTATGGGTGTTGCGTACTTCGATATAATAGCCGAATACATTGTTAAAAGCTACTTTTAGCGATGGTATATCGGTCCTTTCACTCTCTCGTTGCTGGATTTGCATCAGGTAATCTTTGCCTGAATAGGCGATCTGGCGCAGTTCGTCCAACTCTTTGTCCACCCCCTTCCTGACATATCCACCCTTGTGTGTCAAGGTCGGTGGGTCGGGGACAATCTCTTTTTCGATACGATCCCGGATCGCGGGGCAGGGGTCGAGTTTCTCTCCCATCTCTACAATGCTTTGGTTGTCGGATGAGAGGAAAGCTTTCCTGATTGGCTCGATGGCAGTGAGCGCCACTCTCAATTGCGCTACTTCCCTGGGATTGATCCTTCCCGTGGCGGCTTTGGAGATGATCCGCTCCAAATCGCCAATGAGCGGGAGTTGTTGTTCAAGCAACATTTTCAGTTCCGGATTCCGGAAAAAATGTTCCACTACCTCCAGGCGTGACTCGATAGGTTTGGCTTCCTTCAGCGGAAACACCGTCCATCTGCGCAGCAGTCGTGAACCCATTGGGGAAATGGTTTTGTCAAGCACATTGAGAAGGCTTTTTCCCCCTTCGTTGAGAGGACTGATCAATTCCAGGTTGCGTATGGTGAACCTGTCGAGTCTTACGAAACGCTCTTCTTCAATAGGTAACAACGAGGTTATATGTCCAATATGTGTATGTTGCGTGATATCCAGGTAATGGAGTATGGCACCTGAAGCGACAATTCCTTGTGTAAGCTGCTCGATCCCGAAGCCTTTCAGGTTTTTTGTCTGAAAATGCGAAAGTAACCTGTCGCGGGCACTGCTTTCAGTAAAAATCCAGTCGTCCAGTTCAAAAAGGAACCATTGGGAACCGAAGGCTTCCTCAAACTTCTTTTTATTGCCCCGTTCAATGAGTATCTCTTTGGGAGCAAAGTTGGAAAGAAGCTTGTCAATATCATCCGCTGTGCCTTCAGCGGTGAGGAATTCACCCGTGGAAATATCGAGAAAAGCGGTCCCGAACCGATTCCCCCTTTCCATATGCATTGCACAGAGAAAATTATTCTCTTTGTGATTCAATATGTGATCGTTGATAGAAACTCCGGGAGTGACCAATTCCGTAATTCCCCGCTTGACCAGTTTCTTGGTCATCTTCGGATCTTCCAATTGGTCGCAGATAGCCACCCGTTTGCCTGCGCGCACTAGTTTCGGCAGGTAGGTGTCCAGCGCGTGATGAGGAAAACCTGCCAGTTCCACAAACCGCGCCGTACCGTTCGCCCTGCGTGTAAGTGTGATACCCAATATTTCAGCTGCGACGATGGCGTCATCCGAAAAAGTCTCATAAAAATCACCCACGCGAAACAGCAATATAGCGTCGGGATGTTGTGTTTTTATCTCCACGTACTGCTTCATCATCGGTGTTTCCGCTATCTTTTTTCCCACAGATCTTTATTTACAATTACCAATTACCAATTATTAATTACCAAATTTTGAATTTTGAATTTTGAATCCCCTCCGAAAAGTCTTTTTTACCCAAATTTCCTCAAATCGACTGTTGATTTTCAATGAGTTGGAGACCTGTGAAATCGGTTTTGGGAGATTTCGGAGCAGACTCAATTTTGAATTTGAAATTTGAATTTGTGAATCCAAGGAGCGAAATTACAAAAAAAAGCATGATTATCGAACATTTTCGTTAAGCAAGAGCAGAACAAATTTATTTGTTTTGCCGAGCACAGAAAATGTCTATTGTAAATGAACGTTTTCGTGAAGCTAAATGATCAAAATCAAACTTGTTTCCAAGTTCAGTTGAACCTCGACATGGCGACAATTGGAAATAGAGGAGCGAAGGCGACTCAAAACGGGCAATATTACCGAAGATTAAAATCGATTTGTAATTTACCCGATAACGACAAAACCTGCTTTATGGGATACAATCAGAGTGTTTATTCCGTGAAATTATGGATGTCTATATCATACGGGATCGTATCATGAATGACCAAACGCTTTAAGGAATTACCGTAGCAGTCGTCTTAGTTCTTTAATCCCTTCCGAAGCCCCTTTTTGGATAGGATGGATATCGTGGCGGCTGGTATGCACTTCTTTTGGATCAATTAAATATACCGGTGTGTTCTTTGGTATGTCATTGAGCAATCCGGCGGCAGGATATACATTCATGGAAGTACCGATGATAACGAAAATATCGGCCTGCCGGCAAATTTTTTCCGCTTCGTGGATCATGGGAACCGCCTCGCCGAACCAGACGATATGGGGGCGTAGCTGGAACCCTTTTTCACAGGTGTCACCCAAATGCAGGTCGATATGCTCCGGGTCGATATCGTAAACAAGCGAATCATCCCCGGTGGAACGTGCTTTCATCAGTTCGCCATGCAGATGCAGTACCTTTGTGCTTCCGGCCTGCTCATGCAGATTGTCGATATTTTGAGTGATAATGTGGATATCGAACTCTTTTTCCATCTCTGCCAGTCCATAATGCCCTTCATTGGGTCTGGCTTTCATCAGTTCACGACGACGCATATTGTAGAAATTCAGGACCAATTCGGGATTCATCTCAAACCCTTCGGGAGTGGCTACTTGTTCCACCGGATATTGTTCCCATAACCCTCCGGAATCCCGGAAAGTGGCAATCCCGCTCTCCGCACTCATCCCGGCTCCTGTAAGCACAACCAGTTTCTTTTTCATATTCTTCTTTGTTATGTCAGTCCGAGGCAAATATAGTGAAAGCCGAGAGAAAAACCAAGCTTGCTTGAGATTTTCCGAGGCGCATCCTAATATTATGGAAATATAGTTTTTTATTGCCGGAAAATGAAGATAATTCATATTAAAATCTTACTTTTGTGAGTTAAAATCAAAAAGGAAGAGTTAGATGGACAAACTAAGCTACGCGTTGGGGATGAGTATGGCTTCAAATTTGATGAATTCAGGATTGAGGCAGATCGATGTGGAATCGTTTGTGAAAGCCTTTACGGAGATTATGAATAATACCACCCCCTCCATGAGCCATCAGGAGGCAAATCAGGTTATTCAAAGCTGTTTTAGCAAGATACAGGATGAGAGGTTGGAGAATAATCTGAAAGAGGGAGAAGCGTTTCTCGAAGAGAACCGTAAAAAAGAGGGTGTGGTCACGCTTTCCAGCGGATTACAGTATGAAGTGCTGAAGGAAGGAGACGGAGCTAAACCGAAAGCTACCGACAAAGTGAAATGCCACTATCACGGCACATTGTTGAATGGTCAGGTCTTTGACAGTTCCCTGCAGAGAGGTCAACCTGCTGTTTTTGGTGTAAATCAGGTGATCAAAGGATGGGTGGAAGCGCTTCAACTCATGTCTGTGGGATCGAAGTGGAGATTGTATATTCCTTCCGATCTTGCTTACGGAACGCAAGGCGCGGGAAACTCCATTGAACCTAATTCCGCGCTTATTTTCGATGTGGAGTTATTGGGAATAGAGTAATTCATCATAGTTATATTACTTCTTTTCTCCCTCACAAAATCAACATAACACATTATTAATATATAGAAGAAAATGAAGAAAACAATTTTAGGCGCATTTTGTGCCATGACTGTGCTGGCAGTGTTGATGGTCTCCTGCGGAGGAGCCTCCACGCCGAAGACCTCGCTGAAAAATTCCGTGGACAGTGTCTCTTATGCCTATGGTGTAAGCATGGCAGAGCAGGGATTAGTGCAATACCTCGAACAGCAAGGAGTATTGCAAAGTGCATCCAACATCGAATACGATTATCAGATGAGGATTGCCGCTGCCGATTCTACCCAAAAGGCAGCATTGCAAAAAGAGATGGCGGCAAAGATCGACTCAGTGAACAAGATCAATGCTCCCCGTCTAAATGAATTTATTAAAGGGTTAAAAGCGGCCATGAATCTTGAGGAGAAGTCTCCTTATGCCCAAGGGTTAAGTATTGGAGTGCAGTTTTCCCAGATGATGCTTCCTCAATTCAACTCGATGCTTTTCGGATCCGACTCCGCACAAAAAGTGAATAACGACCAGATTATGGCCGGATTGATCTCTGTGTTGAAAAATCAACAGCTGGCGATCAGTACGATGGATGCCAACGCGTTAGTGCAGAAAAAGATGGAGGAGGCCCAGGCAGCCAGCCAAGCTCGCCAGGAAGAGGAGCTTAAGGTGCAGTATGCCGATAGTATTGCCGCCGGTGATGCTTATCTTGCCGAGAATGCTAAAAGAGAAGGTGTGGTTACCCTCCCCAGCGGGTTGCAATATGAGGTGCTTCGTGAAGGTAACGGACCGATTCCCACCGATACCGACCGCGTGAAAGTGCATTATCATGGCACCTTGATCAACGGCACGGTGTTCGACAGCAGCGTAGACAGGGGTGAGCCTTCCACATTTGGTGTGACCCATGTGATCGCCGGCTGGACCGAAGCATTGAAGTTGATGCCCGTGGGATCAAAATGGAGATTGTATGTTCCTTACGATTTGGCCTACGGGGCACAGGATCGTGGCACGATCAAACCATTTTCCAACCTTATTTTCGATGTGGAATTATTGGGAATAGAAGAATAAACAATCCTTTGCACAGGAGTGAGAAAGGGTGGCCGAAAGGCCACCTTTTTTTGTTTTATTGTTTTTTGAATGCTCCATTGGATTTACTTTTTTACATTGATTTCTTCAATGTTCAATAAAAAATAAAGAAAATATCAGTTTTTACTTGCATAATGATTTTTGAAGGTGTATATTTGCACTATTATAGATTGTAAGGTTATAGTATTTGAATTTGTTAATAGTCCATGATCGTTTTTGATGTAATATTTCGGTGGAATTTTTAATGAAATATATCAAAAACAGGGATGAAAATTTCAGTCTGACGTTTTTTTTTAAAAAAAAGTGCAAAAAACCACGTAATTAAAATAAATGATTTATATTTGCGCAACGCATATATAACCACAAAATGTTAAAATTATGTAGAGTAGAGTTTAAGATAGTGAAGTTATGGAGTCTTTATGATAGGAAGGTGTTTGTACGTTAATAATTTTGGTAATTAATCCATTGTTATTGGTTCAAACCCTTGCCGGCTATTAGAGAGGTATAAGTATATTATAATAGTGTTTAATTTAAAAGTAGAGTTTATGAAAAGAAAGCTAACTATGTTTTTAGCTCTGTTCTTTATTGGGATAGGGCTTGCTGTGGCTCAGACCCAGGTACGGGGTACCGTGGCGGATGAAGCGGGCGAACCGGTGATCGGGGCTACTATCCAGATTAAAGGTACATCGCAGGGAACCGTTTCCGATACCAACGGTAATTTCACCCTGTCTGCCCCTACGGGCGGCACACTCGTAATTTCTTATGTGGGCTACCAGACACAGGAAGTACCCGTAAGAGCCAATGTGAGGGTAGTACTAAGGGATGATACTGAAATGCTCGATGAATTAGTGGTTACGGCCTTGGGGATCAGGCGCGACCGCAAAGCATTAGGTTATGCAGCTCAGGATTTGAAGTCGGATCAGTTGAATAAAGCCGGGACCACTTCATTGGCGAATGCCATACAAGGAAAGCTTACCGGGGTGGATATTCGTCAATCCTCCGGAGCACCCGGTGCTTCTGCGCAGATTGTAATCCGCGGCGCCCGTTCTTTCGATGGCAACAACCAGCCCTTGTATGTGGTTGATGGCATGCCTATCAACACGTCTGCTGATTTTAATACGCTAAATTCTGTAACAGGTGCTAATTATGCTGACCGCAGTATCGATATCAATCCGGAAGACATCGAATCCATCAACGTTTTGAAAGGACAGGCTGCATCTGCACTTTACGGTATCCGTGCATCCAACGGTGTGATTGTGATCACAACCAAACGGGGGGCAGGAAATATGCGCAAACCGCAGGTTACGGTCTCCACTAATTTGAGCGCCCAGAGAGTTTCCCGCAAATTTGAACGTCAGGATGTTTACGCGCAGGGAAATGGTTTTTCAGCTTACAACCCCTCCTCATCCATGTCCTGGGGCCCCAAGATCAGCGATTTGCCAAACGATCCTACCTATGGAGGAAATACGGACAATGATTATACCGTCAAAGACGGCAAACGCCCGGGGCAATACTATAATCCCAAACGGGCTCTGGCCGGATTGGACGGTTGGACAACCCCCCAGACCTATGACAATGTGGGTGATTTTCTGGGAACCGGATTCACCGAAAACACCAACCTGAATATTTCGCAAAGCATCAACGGAATTAATTACTCTTTTGGCTTGAACAATTCCTATCAGGAAGGCATTGTTCCCTCAACCGGGATGAACCGTTGGGGAGCCCGTGGCTTAGTGGACTGGAAAATAGACGACCGATGGAACACCGGATTCTCAATGAATTATTCTTCAAATAAGATTACCGGAGCCCCGGGTGCTAATGATGGCATCATGAATGTTATCTACTCCGCTCCAGCCGAGTATGACTTGAAGGGAATACCTACCCATGTTCCCGGAGATATTACCCAGCAAGTGTTATTCCGTTCGACTTCATTTGTAAATCCCTATTGGTGGGCTGAACATAATGAATATTCGCAGCATACCAATCGCGCATTTGGAAACGCTTACGTAGAATTCTTGCCCAAATTGAATTCGGAAAACTTCACATTCAAATTCCGCGAACAAGTCGGTTTGGATATCTGGACCTCCGATTATTCGGATGTCAGGGAAATGGGCACTACCCCTGCGCTAAAAGGTGGAGACATAGAAAATTACGGAAGGCAACACAATGTATTCAACAACCTGCTTACAGCCAATCTCGACGGTAAATTCGGCGCTGACCAAGAGTGGGGATTGAACATTGTCCTGGGTAACGAAATCAATCACGAAAATATGCGTGTGTGGGACTATTACGGGAGTAACTTTAACTTTTCCGGATTCAAAAACATCGGGAATGCCACTTCCTATACTTCAAGCGAATATACACGACAGGAACGTACGGTTGGATTCTTTGGAAGCGCCTCCCTGTCGTGGTCGGAACAACTGTATCTGACCGTTACGGGGCGCAATGACTATGTGTCTACCATGCCACGGGGAAGCCGCAGCTTCTTCTATCCTTCCGTTTCGTTGGGATGGGAATTCACCCAACTGCCCGGTTTGCAGAATAATGGTGTCCTAAACTACGGTAAGTTGCGCGCATCGTTTGCGCAAGTAGGGCAAGCTGGAAATTTCTATAATAACTTTTATTATACTCCCACTTACGGCTCAGGTTTTTACACGTATACTCCCATTTCTTATCCTTTACCAAGCGGTATCTCCACTTTTATTCCCTATTACAGGGTTTACGACGAGGGCTTGAAACCCCAGAATACAACCAACTACGAGCTGGGTACGGATTTGCATTTTTTCAACAGCCGTTTGAAATTAGAATATACCTACAGCTATCAGGATGTGAAGGATCAAATCTTTTACGTTCCTGTTGATGGAGCTACCGGTTATCAAGAAATGTTGACGAACGCCGGCAGAATGAAGACCCGCGCACACGAGCTTTCCATTAATGGAGCCATCCTGCAAGCGAGGGATTATGATTTGAACTTGGGAGTAAACTTCACCAAGATGAAGAACGAAGTGATTGAACTGGCGCCCGGAGTCGAATCCATCATGTTGGGAGGTTTTGTGGAGCCTCAGGTTCGCGCGCAGGCCGGAACTACCTATCCGAACATTTATGGCAATGCCTTTAAACGGGACGAAGCCGGGAACTTTCTTTTGTTGAACGGTCTGCCCCAGGCAACCGGTGACAGCCAGAATCTGGGAGAGGGATCGCCTGATTTTACCACAGGATTTACTTTCGGAGGCCGTTTCAAGCGTGTGTCGTTGGCAACTACATGGAGCTGGCAGCAGGGAGGAAAGATGTATCACGGTACAAATATGGTGATGAACTTTTTTGGCGTCACCAAAGAATCCCTGCCATACCATGAAGGAAAAATGGTTGCGGAAGGAATTGATGAGGCAACCGGCAAGGCCAATACGGTAGAGGTGAGCAAACAGGATTATTATCAGGCATATTACGACGTTACCGAATCGGGGATTTATGATACCAGTTTCTTTAAGCTGCGTGATCTGACGCTTACCTACCAGCTTCCTAAACTGGGATCATTTGATATCTCCGTGCACGGTTTTGCCCGCAACGTACTTCTTTGGGCCAAATTACCCAATTTTGACCCCGAATCCTCCCAAGGAAACAACAACATGAGCGGTTATTTCGAACGCTTCTCGGTTCCCAACACTTCCAGCTACGGCGGTGGGCTTACTTTTACATTCTAAACAATTAAATAAAAATATTTTAATTATGAGGAAACATATATTAATCATACTGTCGATTGTTTTTCTTGGACTTACAGCTTGTACTGAGGACGTGCTCGACAAAATAAATAAAGACAATCAACACCCGTCCCCGGATGCGGTTCCTGCTCGCCTTCAATTGAGTGAGGCAATCATGTCGACGGGGTTCAGTACCGTTTCGGGTGACTATGCCTTTTATCTTTCATCACTGAATGAGCAGTCGTTGGGAATGGGCAACAACCAGTTAATGAGGGCCGAACTACGCAACTCGAATGAATGGGCGGCTTCTACCACGTTTAACAACGTATGGAATTCCACTTACGGTAATTTAAAGAATATCCGTGAAATCATCCGGAAAATTGAGAACGATGTTCCAGGAAATATTGACCAATACGATCTTTTGGGTATGGCGCAAGTGTTGGAAGCACTTAATTTCGGCATACTGACGGATTTGCATGGAGACATTCCCTACAGTGAGGCGTTGCAAGGCCAAGCCAATCTTCAACCGAAATTGGATGCACAAAAAGATGTATATGCAGGGATTCTCTCCACGCTCGATGCAGCAATCGCCAATTTCGAAAAAGGGAAAACGTTAAAGTCAGCCGGGAATCAAGATATTGCTTTTGCCGGGGACATTAATCAGTGGAAAGCCACGGCTTATGCCTTGAAAGCCCGTTACCAGCTGCACAAGTTGGCGGTAGAACCGAATGTCTTAGAACAGGTGGAAGAAAACGCGCAGAAAGCGGTGGACTTAGGTTTTAAAGGGTTTACCATTAAAGAGTTTAACGGCAAAACGGCCGATAATCCGTGGAGCGCTTTTGTTTTTAGCCGTTATTATACGGCTCCCTCTAAAACCGTAGCCAACCTGATGGAGGCAACTCGTGATCCGAGACTTGCCTATTATGTAAATTCAAAGGAAGAATCCTATGAACCCGGAAATGAAAATATTGCCAAAACTGTTGATGATGGACGCGTATTGGCATTCCAGCCTACATGGTATCTCTTGGGGTCACAACCGCTTCATTTGTTTAGTAAATCGGAACTTTACTTTATTCTGGCCGAAGCGCAATTGCGTTTGAGTAAGGATGCAACTGCTGCATTCCAGACAGCAGTGGAAACTTCTGTAAGTGAAATCTTAGCTTTGTTTGAGGATGATACGGATGCAAAGGATTTTGCGGTTTCTTTGGGTGCTCCGACTCTCAAAAAACTTTTTGAGCAAAAATACGTTGCCCAATCGCATGACGAACAGGTGGAAACCTACAATGACCTCCGTCGCTTGAAAGCAATGGGTGAAACGTACGTGGTATTGACAAATCCGTGGAATACCCAAACCGGCATTAACCGCTATCCGGAACGCTTACCTTACGGTAACAGTGCGGTAATAGGCAATCCGAATGTGAAAGCTGCATACGGGGACGGTTTTTATATCTATACTCAAAAAACGTGGGTAAACGATAAATAAATAATATATTAAGGTCGCTTTAAGAAGAGTCTAAGTCATCTCCAATTAAAAATTAGTTTATTTGCCCAAGTTCGATGTTTTAACATCAACTTGGGCAAATTCTTTATATTTCTGCGTCCAATCCTAGTTTGATTCAGCCTAGTCATATAAGAATAGACTCAAAATTGGTTCACTGCCACTCTTTTTTTCTCATAATTGTCCAAGTGTAAAGTTAATAAAATTATTGGAAGGCTAAAGTCTGACTTCAACCCTTCAATAACTAACTTGCACAGTTCGTGAGATACTCCCTACTTTATCCGTTATCCAGTTCCAAATTTTATCTATTTAGCGAAGGTGGCTAAGTAAATCGATTTTCTAAATATTAAGTAGAAAAGTCTATCTCATTCATTTTGAGATGGTCTCGTTTTTAAATTCATCTGTGCGCCGTCGTCTTTGTCCTTGCTACGCCAAGAATACGAATAGGAGATAACCCCGGAAATGCCTAATTTCTTGCGAATTTGGGCCTCGTGCATCAAGCAAAACTGTTCCAATCCGTAACCGCTCCAATTACGGTGTTTCGCATTGTCTATCAGATTTGTCCAACTGTTCGAGATAGTAAGCCCCGCCCATAATCATATAAAGTTCGGTTATGTGATGTGGGTTGAAACTGATTTTCATATGTTTTAGAAATGTTTCGATTCCCTTCAGCGTAAAAGGATTCAACAATATCTGGCGTGTAACACGGTTGTGTAGCCCACCTTTATTCTTTATTACAATGTTGATAATCCATGAGGTTGCCGATGCACAAACGATTAGAAGACAGCGATAATTTCAGATTTTTCGGTCTCGAGATATTTCCGTGACATCTCAATTTCACGTTTCCGTCCAATAATTTCTTTCAGAATATATCTCTTTTATTGGCGGTAAAGGTGTGAAATAATATGGATAACGCCAAGTGTAAAATATTTTACCGGCGGAATGTCGGTGTATTTGGAGTAATTTCCGCCGATAAAAATAACTTTTACGTGTCGAATTTCGGAGGGATTTTTTTACTCCTGCTGCCGGTCGAGCCGCATGGCCGAGGGGGTGAGGAAAGCCGCAACCCCAATTATAAGGATGATGATCCCCGATAGGATAAAAGAAGTGGTGAGTCCCAGTCCGTCGGCAAGGAATCCGATCCCGATCAATCCCAACATGGCCGGGATAAGGCTGAAAGTGAAGAACATGGAGAAAACTCTCCCCAGCGCCGCCGGCTCTATCTTTGTCTGTAGAAGGCCGGTAAATGCCGCGTTGTACACGGCGCCTGAAACACCCCCGATCGCGGTCAGCACGGCAAACCCCACGTACCCGTCGGACGATAGGATGCCGGACAACAGAAAGGTGAGTCCGCACAAAAGGTACATCCAGTTTACCAATGCAACGCGGTTGACCTTGTAGACCTTCGCTCCCATGATAGCGCCCCCCGCCAACGCGCCCACACTCCATATCGCTTCTATGATGCCCGCCTGGAATTCTGTCCCTTTGAAATACTCCAGCGTCATCAGGGGGAACAGTACGCTAATAGGAACCAGGAAGAATGCCACCAGTACGGAATATAGGAAAACAAGGCTTAATCCCCTGTTCCTGAGTATGATCATGGCCCCCTCTTTCATTTCCTTTAAAATATTCCTCTCTTTTCCTTCTTCTTTTTCCGGATTGGGTATATGCACAAAGAAAAGCGATGCGACTGCCAGCAAAGCGCCTGCTACGTCGAATAGAAGGACATATTCTATATCCCATATGGTTATCAGCATGGCGCCAAGGGCAGGGCCGGCAATCTGACTGACCGAGGCGATGATCTGGTTTACCCCCGCGACGCGGGTCAACTGGTCCGTGGGAGCAAGCAAAGGCACTGAAGCCTGCATCGCCGGCATATGGAAGGCCGAACCTATTGAACGCAGCCCCAGCAGAGCGAATATATGCCATATCCGTGCAATATCAAGCCAGAAGAGGGTTGCCAGCGCCAGTGTGCACAACGCGATGAAGGAGTCGGCAAGCATCATGATCCGTTTACGGTCCCAGCGATCGATCAATGCCCCGGTAAATGGGCCGATCAGTGATTGAGGGAGTAGCCCCGCGATAGCTGCCCATGCCAGCATCTCGGCGGAGCCGGTTTGCAGGCTGAGCCATATAATGACGGCGAAATTGACCAGGCTGCTGGTCAGTATGGAGAAAAACTGGCCACTCCAGATGATCGCAAAGGCTCTCTTCCAATGATTATCCATTCTGTTTGATTATAAAGACTGCCATTATAGTGAACGATAGTGTTATAACGGCACAAAAGTAATAACAGTTTATGGATTGACAGAATTTAGGGAAATAAAACCGGTCGATTGAGATTTTTTATCTATTTACACCATCATTCCATATTGCATGGATTGTTGTCTTTTTTCCGTGAATGACGCCTTCCAAATGCATACAAATATACCCATACCGGATTATGATGTCACGGAAGTTATGAAATTTGGACAATGCGAAAAAAAAATACTATATTTGTATTCTTTTTCATTTGAGATTATAATAATGCGGCGCGTGTTCATTCTTTCGCTGTTTTTGGTTTGCCTTGTTATCTGTAATTCTTGCAGGAACAAGGCTGATGAACGTATGTATCAATGGTTGTGTTATTGGGACAGTATGGTGGATAGTGTGCCGCAACTTGTGTCGGACAGCCTGCTGAGAGTTGATCCTGAAGGTCTGAATCGATCTAACAGGGCTTATCACGGCCTGTTAAAGGTGATATCGGACGATAAGACCTATGTCAATTTCGCCAGCGACTCCCTGATAAACGCTGTCACCGATCACTATCGGCTTCACGATCCCAGAAACAGGAATTATATCCGCTCCCTGGCCTATCAGGGTATTGTCCGGACACGGATGGGGGTAAAAGACAGCACGGTGTATGAACCGCTCAGGGAAGCAGGTAAATTGTTTGCCTCGATGGCTAATCCGGATCCTTCGTTGGGATACCTGATCAACTATTTCCTTGGAAATATCCATTACAACAACCGGAATTACGCGTCGGCGGACGAGTACTTCCGTAAGACCCTCGACTATGCCCTTGAAGAGAGAGACTCCATCCACCTGTTCGATACCTACCTGGCGCTCTACTGGAATGAGATGGAACAAGAGAGATTTGCCAGAGGCAAGTTATACCTGGATACCCTCTCGTCCTTTTATAGCCGGTTGCCCGGGAAGGATTATTTTATCCTGAACGCGCAATCCATTTATTATGACGTGATAGGTGAACCGGAAAAAGCATTGGAACGGGAAAAGACCAAACTCCTTTTGTACAGAAATCAGGAGGAAAGTATTGAACTCTCGAGAGTCTATTATAATATTTCCTATAGATATGTCGGGCTCGAACAGTTGGATAGCGCCATGTTGTACGCGCAGATGGCAATAGATTGTATTGAAGATCCGTCTTTTATGCAGAATTATCTTTATTACCATAATGTAGCCAATATTGCCGAGAAACAGGGTAATTTTACCCTCTCCAACCAATATTTGAAAAGTGCATTCGAACTCTATAATAAATCCATTAGCGACCGATTGGATACCCAGATCGCGGAACTGGAAAAGAAATACGACCTGTCGGAGGCGGAGAACGAGGTGCTCAGGGCCCGCCAGCAGAGTCTTCTTGTGATTATCGGCGCGTTGATGCTGGTGATCGTGCTGGTCTTTATCCTGATGTACGCCTGGAAAGTAAGGCGAACCGCCCGGTTGAAACTGTTGAATGCCGAGTACAAGATGCGGCAGCAGGAACTGCAGGCCAAGATATTAAGGGAAGAGGCGGGCAAGCGCAAATGGCTGCTGCAACTCTACAGCCATATCTCGGGCAGGCTTGCATTCCTGCAGGGGGAAATTGAGACGCTTACCCAACGTTATATCTCTTCCCACCCGAAGGTTTACCGTGAGATGGAGAAAATATTGAAAAATACCGACACCGATTTGCGGGATATAACCAAAGCTGTCGCAACGGACGATGAAACTTTTTATGCCTATACCCGCCTGAAAGACGAAGAGGGCATATTGAATACTACCGAAAAAATGTTGCTGATGCTCCTGGCATGCGACGCAGATAACCGTCAGCTGGCTACTTTTATGAATACCAGTATGGAAAGTGTCAGGGTGAGAAAATCGCAACTTAAAAGAAAAATGCAGGAAAAAAATATGGATACGAGCCTGTTCCATGAGTGAAAATACCGGAAAGTGCCGTTAAATCTCTTCTCTTAAATTCATTGATAATCAATTGTTTGAATTCTTTTTGGCCGTTAAATTCCCGGCGGGGTATTGTTTTTTCTGTCGTTACTCTGTTATTTTGTGTCGGTAATCCATAATTAATTTCAAACAAAGTATCATTATTTAAAAAAGAATGGATATGAAAAAGACAATGGGGGTATTTTTCCTTATTACAATGTGTAGTGCGTTTCTGTTTTCAGTCTCCGCACAAAGCCAACTTTCGGACAGGATTAATTTGAGCCGCGAAGGAGGCACTACCCGAAGTGCAAGCGCGATGAGCAGCACGCTCGGCGTTCAACCTGCGGAACCGGTTGTGGAAGCATTCAATTCCCAAAGCGTGATTTCCATATCCGTACAGAACTATCGTGGTGGCGCATGGGTTGAGATCATCGGCCCGAGGGAAGTAAGGCAGAGTTATATCGAAGTGTATGACATGGGTTTTGGTGTAGTGAATCTTTCCGGCCTGCGCGCAGGACAATACACCATACGTATCACACTCGGATCGGAAGTATATACGGGCACATTTAAAAAAGCATCTTATGGACGCTAAGGCTAAAATAAACAAAGAAGAGGTACGCAAATATCTGCTGACGGATGTGGCATCATGCACATTTACTTTTTCTGACGGGTTGAAGAGCAAGGTCACTCCATCGCCCGACAATGAGATCGTACTTGTGAAACTGATCCCGCGTACTTCAAAATCAAAACGCTTTGAGGATAATGTGCTGAGCAATTACTCTTCGGCAAGAAATATGAATGAACTGGCTAGACTCTGTAAATATGACTGCCTAAGGACATTTACTCGCCACTTCAAGAAATGCTTCGGACAAACGCCCTATCAGTGGATGCTCGATCGTAAAATGGAAGAGATACAGTCTCTGGTGCTTAACTCTGACATTAGTATTACCGAGATATCCAGGATATATGACTTCAAAAGCGTGTCGCATTTAGTGAACGCATATAGTAAGAGATTTGGTATTTCACCGTATAAAAGCAGGTTCTCGAATGCTATCTGACTTAATCCTTTAATGCAGGCACAATCTTCGAATAGGTTTTGATTACTATTTCTTTGTGTGTCGGTGAAATCAAAAAAGCGCCACTCGTGAGGAGGGCGCTTTTTCGTTTTGTGACACAGGTTGGTCATATCCAACGCATATATGCGAAATCCATTCTGTGGGGCAAATCGGGATGTTTGGGATATACCCGCAAGCCATACTGGTGCGTACCCGGATCGTTCAACGCTTTGCGTGCTTCGAAATAAAGCAGTGATCCTTCGGTCTTGACAAGATCGAGCTCATAGGACTGTACAAACTGAGGCTCATTATTCATCGTGTCATGGTCTACCACCACACATTCCACACCCAGGTCGCATTTCAGGTCTTTTCTGTCGATTACAACCTGTCCGAAGACTTCATTGTGGCCATTGTTGAAATTGGCCTTCTGATTGGGATTGAATTCTAATTTGACTACCTCAAAGTGATCCCACTTCGATACCGTATCTGTTTTCCATTCCACGATCTCTTTGGCTTTCGCGTAGCCGTTCTCCTGAAGCAGGCGCGAACGCTTGGCCAGTTTGTTGTAGAAACGGTCGAAATAATCATCCATCATTCGTTTGGTGGTGAAGTGGGGCGCTATTTCTGCCATCGACTTCTTGATGTATTGTATCCACTCGTGCGAGTAACCATTGCTGTTATGCGCGTAATAGAGCGGAATGATCTCGTTTTCAAGCAGAGAGTAGATGGTGGAGGCATCCAGTTCATCCTGGTAATACTGGTTGTCATAAGTCCTTTCGTCGGTCAACGCCCAGCCGGCACCCTCTTTGTAACCTTCATACCACCATCCGTCGAGCACCGACAGGTTCAATACACCGTTCATCTCAGCTTTTTCTCCCGATGTTCCCGATGCTTCCTGCGCGCGGGTGGGGGTATTCAGCCAGATATCCACACCTGATACCAGTCGTTTTGCCAAACGCATATCGTAATTTTCCAGAAAGATAATCTTGCCCAGAAATTCCGGTCGACGCGATATCTCCACAATCTGTTTGATCAATCCTTGCCCTCCCCCGTCGGCAGGATGTGCTTTCCCCGCAAAAATAAACTGTACCGGATATTTTGGGTTATTTACAATCTTCGACAGACGCTCGAGGTCGGTAAATAGCAGGTGCGCCCGCTTATAAGTGGCAAAACGGCGGGAGAAGCCTATCAGCAATGCGTTGGGATTGACCTCTTCCAGCATGTTCATAATTCTTGAAGGGGCTGCCTGGTTTTTGAGCCATCCCTCTTTGAATTCAACCTGGATATAATCTACCAGCTTCTTTTTCAGATGCATGCGGAGTTTCCACAACTCGTCGTCACTCACGTTATAGATATTTTTCCAGATTTCGGTATTTGACTGGTCTTTGTAAAACGACTCGCCGAAATATTTTTCATAGAGTGCCTTTACCGAAGAGGTCGCCCAGCTGGGCAGGTGAACGCCGTTGGTCACATAACCCACATGCAACTCTTCCGGGAAATAACCTTTCCACACAGGCTGGAACATTTTTTGCGAGACAGTGCCATGAAGTTTGCTTACACCATTGGCTTCCTGCGCGGTATTCAACGCGAATACGCTCATGGAAAACTTTTCATGCGACCCGGGATTGTCGCGTCCCATATCCATAAATTGTTGCCAAGGAATACCGATACTTTGTATCATGGGTGCCATGTATTTGGTAATCAGAGGCTCATCGAAATAGTCGTGACCTGCCGGCACCGGTGTATGAACCGTATAGAGCGATGATGCGCGCACCACCTCTAACGCTTCCTGAAATGAAAGTCCCTCTTCAACCACGTAATCTCGCAAACGTTGAATGTTGATGAAGGCGGCATGGCCCTCATTCATGTGATAGACATCTTTGCGGATGCCGAGTTTCTTCAGCAGCAATATCCCGCCGACGCCCAGCAGAAACTCCTGTTTCATTCGATTTTCCCAGTCCCCTCCATACAACTGATGAGTGATGGGGCGGTCATACTCGCTGTTATGTTCGATGTCGGTGTCCATCAGGTAGAGGTTAATGCGTCCTACAGCCACTTTCCACACATTTGAATAGATCGGGCGGTCGTGGAAGGGCACTTCCAGTATCATGGGAGATCCGTCTTGGTTCATCACCTGGGTGATGGGGAGATTTCCAAAATTCTGCGCTTCGTAATTGGCGATCTGCTGTCCCTCCACCGAGAGGGTTTGCGTGAAGTAGCCATAACGGTATAGAAATCCAACCGCGGTCATATCCACATTACTGTCGCTTGCCTCCTTCAGGTAATCTCCGGCCAGGATTCCCAAACCACCGGAATAGATCTTTAAGACATGCGATAACCCGTATTCCATGCTGAAGTAGGCCACACTCGGCCGTTCACTGTTGTGCGGGACACCCATATAATCTTTGAACTGCTCATAGACACGCTGGATGCGTTCCATAAACTCATTGTCTTTCAGTATATTTTCAGTGACTTCCGAGCGTAAATTTTGTAATAATACGACCGGATTTTTTCCACTCTTTTCCCATTCCTGCGGGTCTAAGACCTCGAAGATGGCTTTTGCCTCTTCATTCCATACCCACCATAGGTTATGGGCAATTTCCTCCAGCGGACGTAGCTGCTCAGGCAATTCGGCGCCTACATGGATATCTTTCCAGATAGGAGAGTTTGAATAACTTGACTGAATGATCATTGCTGTTATTTTTATTTTCTTTTATATTTACTGTTTTAATAATAATCGCGCAAAAAACGAACAAAATATCCTATAGAATCCGCTTTTTTGTGATTTTATTTCTATACGGCAAGTATAACGCTTTTATTCTATTTTAAGTTTATAACGATACGATAATCTGATAAATGAGTTATGCAATGCTTTGCGATAAGCTTCCTCGTAATAGCGGATGAAATGTGCCCAGTCTGCCCTATCTGCCAGGGCAGCCGCGCTTTGCCTCAATAATTTCACCTGCTCGTTGCTTTTTAGTGACAGGTCATGGATGATTGCGGCAATTTCTTCCGCCACTTCCGCATAGTTATCATCGTCACGGTGGATTACCTCTATACCGTCGCCAATTCCTTCTTTCTTGTCACCCTCCTTTTTAGCCCAAACGCCAAATCCCGCCAATGTTGTGGTGATAGTGGGCACAGAAAAAGCCACGCTCTCATGGGGTGTGTAACCCCATGGTTCGTAATAAGAGGGAAAAACCGACATGTCGAACCCGATCAGCAGATCATAATAGGGAAGATTGAAAATTCCATCGTCTCCATTCAAATAGGAAGGAACAAAGATCATTTTCACCCTCTCTTTCTCCGCATTACAAAATCCCAAATGCCTGATCTGGTTCATCACCATATCGTGCTGTGGTTCCATCAGTTCGTGGGTGGTAAACGGACAGTCTGAAGAAGTGCTTTCCATGGACGAGTTCCCCGTTTGTGCGGGGTTATCTTCCCAAAGACGCGCCTGAAGGTCTTTCCGCGGCCCTTTCACCCAACCGGGCACCATGATGAAGGCGACGACGTCTTTTGTCTGTTGCGGCATTTTCCGCAGCAGGTTCATGGCATCGATAAATAGGTCGATACCTTTGTTTTTGTATTCATACCTGCCGCTGGTCGCTATCAGCAAGGCGTCAGGATGAATAGTATGTCCCACCATCTTCTCGGCCACGTTGAGCAGCATCTTTCGTGCCTTTTTTCGTGCCCGGCTGTGATGGGCCCCTTTGGGGATAAAATCTTTTTCGAACCCGTTGGGGGTGACCACATCAGGCTGTCGCTGCAGAAGGTGCGCGCATTCTGCCGCAGTGATATCACTCACGGTGGTGAAGCAGTCGACATGCCGCGCGGCTTTCTTCTCGATGGAATGCTTGGCCGTCATGTTCAATTTGCGCGCCATCTGGTCGCCGTTATACACTTGCAGATGATCATACAACGGAAGATGGTTGCCGGCAATTGAGCGGCCGATGGAGGTGGCATGGGTGGTGAAGAGGGTGGCGATCTTGGGCACATGCTTTCTGACATAAAGCGCTGTGGCACCTGTCATCCATTCGTTGAAGTGGGCGATCACATTCTCTGCTTCCAGATGATGGAAACGGTAAAAGCTCTCGATCACCAGTCCCGCGGCATAGGCGAACATGGTCGCTTCGTGATAGTCGCCATAGGCGGCAATCGAGTCAACACCGTAATCCATCCACATTTCTGTGTAGATGTCGTTTTGTTTTTCAAAAAACGCATTGAATCTCACCAGAAAGACGATCGGTTCTCCGGGTACTTTCCAGCGGCCGATCCGAATAGGCAGGTGCTGATTGATCGCGGCGAACTCACGCCATGACGAAAAGAGGGTTTCATCTTCCCTGAACCAGGGACTTTCCTGTTCTCCCCATACATCGGGGCCGATGAAGAAGATACGGTCTTTATGAATTTTCTGTAGAATATTGGCTCGTGTGGACAAGACGGTGTAAATACCGCCCACTTTGTTGCACACTTCCCAACTCACCTCGAAGAGGTAATCAGGTGTGCACCTGGCATCTATCTCCATATCTAATTATTTTCTTGTCTCTGGGGTACAAAGATACTAAAAAAATTGGCTTATCTTTGCACTTTCTTCTGAATGGTTGAAACAATAGACATTACCCAATTACAGCGGCTGATTGGAAAACATCCCAACCTGGCGGCGGCAAGCTCATTACTGAGAGAGATACAGGTTTTATCGGTAACGGGTTTGCACGGATCGTCGCGTGCTTTATTCGCCGGGGAATTATTTCACAAACACCCCCAGACTTACCTTTATATTTTAAATGACGCGGAAACCGCGGGCTATTTCTATCATGACCTGACCCAAATGATGGGTTCGGTTGACGTGCTCTTTTTCCCTTCGGCTTACAAGCGGGCAGCTAAGTACGGGCAGATAGACCGTGCTAACGAGGTGCTTCGCGCGGGGGTCTTAAGCCGCCTGCAGGATGGCTCCGGGCCATTGATCATTGTCAGTTATCCCGATGCGTTGACCGAGAAAACGGTTTCCCGTGAACAACTGCTGGATAACACGCTGAAGGTGGGGGTGGGAGACCGGATCGATAATGTTTTTGTGAGTGAAGTGCTCGACAGCCAGGGGTTTCAGGTAGTGGATTATGTATATGAACCGGGTCAATATGCCGTACGGGGAAGTATTCTTGATGTCTTTTCTTTTTCGAGTGAATATCCCTACCGTATCGACTTCTTTGGAGATGAGGTGGAGACCATACGCAATTTCGAGGTGGAAACACAATTGTCCAAAGAGCAGTTCAGCGAGATCCGGATCGTTCCCGAGTTTGGACGTGACGGATCTAAAGAGGCTTCGCTTTTCGGACTTCTTCCCGCTGACTCGGTGATCGGTACGGAAGATATGCGTTGGATTGCAAGCCGGGTGGAATCGATCCACGAGGATGAACTGCATGTCGATCCCAAGGATGAGGAATTTGTGAAGGCCGATCTACTTACAAAAAAGGATTTCTTAGAGAGTATCGGTTCGTTCCGGCAGATCCGTTTCGACTCCAGAATGTTGGATACTCCGGATGCTGTTATTGAGTTCAACACCTCGGCGCAACCTCTCTACCACAAGAATTTCGATCTTCTGGGCGAATCTTTACACCGGTTCATGAATGAGGGCTATGCAATTTATATATTGAGCGATAGTGAAAAGCAGCAGAAACGGCTTTTCCATATTTTTGAGGATCGTGACGATCCCATCCCCTTTATACCGGTAAACAAAACGTTGCATGAAGGATTTTCGGACGAGTCACTGAAAATATGTTGCTTCACCGATCACCAGATCTTCGACCGTTTTCATAAATACAGCCTGAAATCAGACAAGGCTCGATCGGGCAAAATCGCCTTGACACTCAAGGAAATAAACCAGCTCCAACAGGGAGACTATGTGGTGCATATGGATCACGGTATTGGCCGGTTTTCCGGGCTGGTACGCCTTCGCATCGGCGACAAGGTGCAAGAGGTTATCAAACTTCTCTATAAGAATAATGACGCGGTATTCGTCTCCATTCATTCCCTGCATAAGATATCGAAGTACAAAGGCAAGGAGGGAGAGGAGCCGCAACTGAATAAACTGGGCTCCGGAGCATGGGAGCGGGTGAAAGAGAGAACTAAAAAGAAGATCAAAGATATTGCCCGCGACCTGATCAAATTGTATGCCCAACGTCAACAGGAGAAGGGGTTTGCTTTTTCGAAAGATACTTACCTGCAGACAGAGTTGGAAGCATCGTTTATGTATGAAGATACGCCCGACCAGGTGAAAGCAACCCGCGAGGTGAAAGCCGACATGCAGAGCGGGCGACCCATGGACAGGCTGGTCTGTGGAGATGTGGGGTTCGGGAAGACCGAAATAGCGATCCGCGCTGCCTTCAAAGCGGCCACCGACGGGAAACAGACGGCCGTGCTGGTGCCTACTACCGTACTGGCCACACAGCATTACCACACTTTTAGCGAACGATTGGCTGATTTTCCGGTAAAGGTGGATTACCTGAGCCGCGCCCGTTCGGCGAAAGAGCAAAAAGAAATCCTCCTGCGGTTAAAGGAGGGAAAGATTGATATCCTTATCGGTACTCACCGACTGGTGGGCAAGGATGTGGAATTCAAAGATCTGGGACTGCTGATCATCGATGAGGAGCAAAAATTCGGGGTGTCTGTCAAAGAGAAACTCAAACAGTTGAAGGTGAACGTGGACACGCTCACTATGACGGCAACCCCTATCCCGCGCACGCTGCAATTCTCGCTGATGGGGTCGCGCGACCTTTCCACCATAGGGACGCCTCCTCCCAACCGCTATCCCATACAGACCGAGGTCCATACGTTTGATATAGAGCTTATCCGCGACGCGATCAATTTTGAATTGAACCGGAATGGACAGTTGTTTATAGTGAACAACCGCATCAGGAATATTTATGAACTGGAAGCCCTTATCAAGAGAGAGATGCCGGCTGTGCGCGTGGCAGTGGGACACGGTCAGATGGATCCGAAGAAATTGGAAGGTGTGATTGCCGATTTTATCAATCATGAACAGGATGTGCTGATCGCGACGACTATCATCGAATCGGGCATCGATATGCCCAACGTGAATACCATCATTGTGATGGACGCGCAGAATTTCGGACTGAGCGATTTGCACCAATTGCGCGGCAGGGTGGGTCGAAGCAACCGCAAGGCATTCTGTTATCTGCTGGCACCTCCGTTTTATATGCTCAGCAGTGACTCACGCAGGCGCCTTCAGGCTATTGAGAATTTTGCCGAGTTGGGGAGCGGACTCCATATCGCGATGCAGGACCTGGACATTCGTGGCGCGGGAAACCTGTTGGGCGCGGAACAGAGCGGTTTTATCGCCGACCTGGGATATGAGACTTATCAGAAGATATTGGCCGAAGCGGTACAGGAGTTGCGAAAAGATGAGTTCGCCGAACTATATGACACACAGCAGGCGGAAAGGGCCCAGAGACATGATTTTGTGGATGATGTCCTGGTAGAGAGCGACCTGGAGCTCATGTTCCCGGTGGATTATATCCCGAACGACGCGGAACGCATAGCCATTTACCGTGAGATGGACAATATGGAATCCGAGACGCAGATCATGGATTTTAAGAAACGTCTGGAAGACCGCTTCGGAAAAATTCCCGGGCCGGGCAGGGAACTCATCCGTATTGTGCGGCTTCGCCGTATCGCCAAGTCTCTGGGAATTGAGAAGGTAGTCCTGAAAAACGGACAGATGACCCTTTTCCTGATCTCTGATCCCGAGTCGCCCTATTACAATTCGCCGGTGTTCGACCGGTTATTGGATTTTGTACAGAAACAAACCCGTCGATGCCGCTTGCAGGAAAAAGGGGAAAAACGCTCGGTGGCGATCGGTCACGTAGAGACCGTGGAAACGGCAGTTGCTGTGCTGGAGGAGATTGGAGCGGGAAATCAAATCACAAAATCATAAGGACTGGAAAGATCCCTCACCATCCGTATTTTTACGTCTATCGAGTTGGAGACGAGGGAGTAGGGAACCACACTGCGGGTGAGCCATGCTCCGCCGCCAATTACCGAGTCATGGCCGACCACCGTCTTTCCCCCCAGAATAGTGGCATTGGCGTATATTACCACGTTGTCCTCCACGGTGGGATGTCGTTTCACGTCAGACAATTTCTTCTCTACATATAACGCGCCGAGCGTCACACCCTGATATATCTTTACGTTGTTACCGATCTGGGCCGTTTCACCGATCACGATCCCCGTGCCATGGTCCATAAAGAGATTTTTACCTATCCTGGCGGCGGGATGAATGTCGATGCCGACCTTTGAATGGGCGTATTCGGAAAAAAGTCTGGCGATCAGGGGTACACCCAGTCGATGGAGTTCATGTGCTATCCGATGCACACAGAGAGCATAAAATCCGGGGTAGGTGAGGATTACCTCTTCCAGGCTTTTGGCTGCGGGATCGGCTTTCAGATAGCAGGCCGCATCTTTGTAGAGCCGCTCGCGAAGCGAAGGGAATTGGCCGAAAAAAGATTCAGTGATCTCATCGGCTTTCCGCTCACCGGTAAGGGAGGATATATTGGCGTGAAGTGTTACAGCGGCTTCCTTTAGCTTTTCATGGATATCTACCGGTTCGGGGCAGTCGCAAATAGGGAACATCTGTGAAATAAGCGTTTCGACCACCTCTTCCAGATCACACTTGTTAACAGGAATGCGTATAGGTTGCGGGTTGAACTGCTGAATGAGTGCCTCAATCTTGTCTGTCATGAAAATAGGATGTTATTGTATGTTTTGTATTCTTTTTATCAATTCGTCTCCCAGCGCCCTTTTTTCTTCGATGTGCTTTAATGTGGCTATAACGAATGGGTTCTTGTCGAAAGCACCCCGTACGTATTCGAAATCCATGGCCCGGTCCTGGATATTGCCGTCGGCACCAAAACCGGTTTTGAATGAGAGGGAGAATTCTTTTTTCGCATCGCTGTAGATCATCTCGTCGAGACCGATTACCGCTGCTTTCCACTTTTCAACGATGGAGATCACATCAGATGCTGTAATCGCATCGGCTTTGATGCCGTAAAACGACTGAATCTTATCCCAAGCCCATGTCCATTCGTTTTCATAGTAGTCCTGGTGGAGTTTCCGGAACACATGATTGATCTCTTTCAGTTGGGTGATCTCTCCCGATTCGATTTTGCGGAGCAGATCGTCGATCTCCGATTTGGGGGCGATCAATCCCGAAACATCTACCCATTCTCCCAGTCCGGGCGCGTCTTGCGGGTCGAGCCGCTGCCTGATCTCTTCATTGCTTTTAAACCGGGTTTGCTCTAAACGCTTGATAAGCGAGTTGCCAAGAAATTTGTGGATAATGATCTCATAAAGCTTCAATCCCCTCAGTAGTGATGAATGGGTGATGACGCAACTCTGGAAGGTGTAAAATTCCGATGTTTCCCCGGCCGCGGCCTGAAGGTTTTTGAGAATCTCCATACCGGCAAACACTTTTTGGATCGTATAGGGACTGAGCAGGTTGAAATTGATGCAGTCGAGCCGGTCGGGATCTTTCCGGCGATCTCTCTCCGGCCATTTCTTGGCATCACGGATGGTACCCACACTACGTAAGTTCACACCCGGCGCGATATGGGTGCCGTTGTCTTTTTCCACAAGGTAGGAAAAAGGAAGATTCGAGGTGTCAGCATGTTGGGAATGGCGTCCCAGGATCAGGGAGAAGGGCCCCACCTTGGCGGGCCATAACACGTAAGAGTTGCTGGTCGTCTTGGCACCTCGTTCAATGATCCCCTGGTGGATAGGCCCCAGTTTATACATGTGGTTGCTCTGGTTAGAACCTGATCCGGCATTCATAAAGGAGAACATCCCCGCAATGAGCAGCGTGGATTTATGATGTGTGACGGTGTAGGGGCCTGCAAAAAGCGCGCAAGCTTCCCCGTTCTCACCCTGACAATTGCTGAAAAAGAGGGAGTCGGAAGCGGAATAGCCGTGATCAATATGACAGGCCTGGCCGATGAAACAGCGTGAAATAATAGAACCTCCGTCGATCGTGGAACCTGAACAGACAATGAAATCTTCGGCGATCACATTCCGTCCGATATAGACCGGATCATATTCATTGCTGTTGATACTGCCGTTTTTGAGTTTCATCGCGCCGGTTATTTTGCAGCAGGCCCCTATCCGCACGTTTTTGATATATCCGACGTTGACAATCATGCAATCATGCTCGATGATCCCCCTGTCGGATGAGTGCTTGTTGCAATAATTATCGATGATCGCCTTCATCCGTTCAACCAGTTTCGGGCGATGGCGATAAAGCGAGTAGATGTAAGCAAAATGGGCCGAGAGTTTGTCGTTGATATGTACTTCCCTCCCTCCGGTTTCGTTCAGCACATTGACCTGCACTCCGTTTCCAAAGGTCGTCATCCCGTCGACCAGGATTACATCTATATTTTGAATGAAACAATTATCACCGATAGTATAGTTGGCGATATAATTTTGCACATTCTCGATCATCACATTATCGCCTATGGTGCAGTTATGGATCACGGCGCGATAAATGCCGGCATGTTTTTTTAATCCACCGGGTAAAGAGAACACCTTCTCAAATATACCGAGCTGTACCCTGCCTGAAAAATGGCTCTCACGCACATAGCCAGGATCGAAACCTTCTTTTACGATAATCAAACCCCAGTCGGAACATCTACATCCGTTTTTTTCCAGCAGATGGATTTCGGACCGCGTTAAATTTCTGTGATTTTGCATAATTGAATGTGACTAATGTGCCAATGTGATTAATGTGCCAATGTGACTAATGTGAAGAATGTGCCGGAGAAAGTTTTTTTGATCAATCTGGAGTAAAAGAAAAAACGAGACCCGGGAAGGGATGTCTCGTTCTCCATCTCATTTATTGTTCTCCTTGAGTGCGTCAAAAATGAGCTTTTCGAGTTCCTCAGCCAGTTCGGGATTATCTTTGATGGCTGCCTTTGCTGCATCGCGTCCCTGCCCCAGCTTTGTGTCATTATAACTGTACCATGAACCGCTTTTCTTGATGATGCCCAGATCGGATCCCAAGTCGATAATTTCACCTGTGCGCGAAATTCCTTCCCCGTACATAATATCGAACTCGGCTTTACGGAACGGTGGGGCCAGTTTGTTTTTCACCACCCTTACCCGGGTAGGTTTCCCGATCTGTTCTTCACCATCCTTGATTGCAGTGCCGCTACCGCGGATATCCAGACGTATCGATGCGTAGAATTTCAAAGCATTGCCTCCGGTGGTTGTTTCAGGATTACCGAACATTACTCCGATCTTCTCTCGCAACTGGTTGATGAAGATACAAGTGGTGTTGGTTTTACTGATGGCTGAAGTGAGTTTCCTGAGCGCCTGCGACATCAACCGTGCCTGCAGTCCCACATTGGAGTCACCCATCTCGCCTTCTATCTCCTTTTTGGGGGTAAGTGCCGCTACCGAGTCGATCACTATGATATCTACCGCCGAAGAGCGGATCAACTGTTCCGCAATCTCTAACGCTTCTTCACCGCTACTCGGCTGTGAAATAAGCAGTTCGTCGGTGTGTACACCCAGTTTCTCGGCATAAAAACGGTCGAAAGCATGTTCGGCATCGATAAAGGCCGCCACACCCCCCGCTTTTTGTGCTTCTGCAATCGCGTGAATGGCAAGAGTGGTTTTTCCCGATGATTCGGGTCCGTAGATCTCAATGACACGCCCGCGCGGATATCCGCCCACACCCAGCGCCACATTCAGGGCAATGGAGCCGGAGGAGATGACCGGCACCTCTTCCACTTTCTCGTCGCCCATCTTCATGATAGAGCCTTTGCCGTAGGTCTTTTCAATCTTGTCCATCGCTGCACGCAGCGCTTTCAGTTTTTCACTGTTCTTGTTATCTTTTTCTTCTGCCATATTGTGGTTATGTTTAATTTTTGTAGCTTGTGCTCATTGCCGGTTTATTGTTCACTACCGGCTTCCGTTCTCTCTAATATTTGCGCGGTTTCCTCCCCTGGATTGCCCCGCTGTTACCGGTCTCCCATTCTGATCCATGCCCCATGTCTCGGCTATTTTGTCACCAATCTGTAATGCCATTCATCCTTTGTTTGGTGTGATTATTTCCCAAAGGTAATAAAAAATAAAGAGATGCCATGAAGAGAGGCGGGCCAATTTTTACGCTAACCGGTACATTCCACCGGGTAGCGATGTCACAATATTTTTTACTTCCAGCTCCAATAAAGTCATAAACAATTCCGACACCGGAATGTTGAGTTCGATGGCCAGTGTGTTCACTTGGATAGGGCCGGCTTTGCTGATTTTTTCGAATATTACCGCTTCTTCTTCCGATAGGTCGGGAAAAAGCGCCTGCTGTGCCGGAAGAGGTTGTTTCTCTTCCGCCTCCCATCCCATGTGTGAGACAAAACCGTCGATGCTTTGCAAGAGGATTGCTTTGTTGTCTGATATTAACCTGTTACAACCGGTCGACATTTTGTCGGAGATACGGCCGGGCAAGGCGAACACTTCACGGTAATAGGAGTTGGCTATGTCGGCAGTGGTGAGCGATCCTCCTTTTTCGGCCGATTCAATGACTACCACCGCGTCGGCCATGCCGGCGACGATACGGTTGCGCTTCACGAAATTATGCTTGTCGGGATTGGTGCCGCTGGGAAATTCGGTGAGGAGGGCGCCGTTGTGGAGCATCTCGACGGCTGTCTGCCGGTGAATCTGCGGATACACCCGATCCAACCCGTGGGCCAGTACAGCTACCGTGGAGAGGTTGTGCTTGAGGGCTGCCCGGTGGGCGCAGATATCGATACCGTATGCCAGGCCACTGATAACCTGCATGTCGGGAACTCTGCGAGATAGTTCCTCAATAAATTCTTTGCAAAAATCTTCACCATAGCGGGTGGCATTACGTGTACCTATCACGCTGATGGTCTTCTGGTGATTCAAATCGGTATTCCCTTTGACATAAAGCAGTAGCGGAGCGTCGATACACTGGGTAAGCCGTTGGGGGTACTCTTCATCGGTAAAGAAAAGGAGCCGTAGTTTATTCTCCTCCACGAATTCCAACTCTTTTTCGGCTCTTCTCAGTACATCGGCATCACGAATCTCCCCGATCAGCCGCCTGGAAATACGGGGAATGGCTTCCAACTTACGGACATCCTCTTTGAAGATCGCTTCTTCGTCGCCGATCACCTGCATCAAGGCGCGGGCATGCATCACCCCCACACCTTTGATCTGCGTGAGCGCTATCCGGTATAGAGACTTGGATGTGTTCATAGGGGGGGGATTAGAACTTAGAACTTAGAACTTAGAATTGAGAACTTGGAACTTAGAACTGGGAACTGGGAAGGGGAGAAGGCCATTAATCACATTATTCCCATTATTCCCATTATTCCCATTGGCACATTAGTCACATTAGTCACATTAAATATTCCGCAAACGCTTCGTCGAACACTTCGGGCTGTGATAACTTGCCGTTTACCAGATTCACCACCTCAATTTTCGCTTTGGCACACACTGCATTATCCGACAGGCGAATGATTTTCTGATGGAAAATATATTTCACTCCCGTTTTTTCGATATGGTGCACAGTACAGTTGAACTCATCCATTCCGACCAGGGGTATCTTGTAGCGGATCTCCACCCGTGAGACTACCGCATCGATACCCTGCAGATGTAACTGGTGAAAATTGAGCCCTGCCTTTTCCAGAAATTCATGCCGCGTCACCTCAAAATAGTGTTGATAGTTGGCGTTATTCACATGTCCTTGCACGTCGCACTCGTAATCCCGCACTTTCATCTTGTATGCAAAAACCGGATCCATGGATTTCATCTCCTTTCTTTATGATATATTCGCTTTTAGACTGTTTGAGACTTAACCCTCAACCACTCTCTCGCATTGGCGAATGCTTCCATCCATGGAGTTACTTCATGCTTGCGGTAAGCGTGGGGATACCATGCGTTTTGCCAGGGGAAGATCGAACGTTCGGGATGCGGCATCATGGCCAGATGGCGCCCGTCGCGTGAGCAGACCGCGGCCGTGGCATAGTCGGAGCCGTTGGGATTACCCGGGTATTGGTCATAGAAGTATTTTGCCGCGATATGGTAAGCCGATTCGGCTTCGGGGAGATCGAAACGGCCTTCGCCGTGGGCTACCCAAACACCGAGTTTCGTGCCTTCGAGCGATTTGAGCATGACCGATTCATTTTTTGGTATCTCCAGACTGACGAAAGCCGATTCGAATTTGTGGGACAAGTTGTGGCGCATCTTAGGATGGTTATCTCCCATTTCTGGGTAGATCAACCCCAACTCCATCAATAATTGGCAGCCGTTACAGATGCCGAGGCTAAGCGTGTCTTCACGCGCAAAGAAGTGGCTCAATGCCGCTTTTGCCTTTTCATTATAGCGGAAGCCACCGGCCCATCCTTTGGAGGATCCCAGCACATCGGAATTGGAGAATCCGCCGCAGAAGACGGCGAACTGCACATCTTCCAATGTTTCGCGACCGGAAGTAAGATCGGTCATATGCACATCTTTCACGTCAAAACCGGCAAGCCAAAGTGAGTAGGCCATTTCCCGTTCGCCATTGGTGCCTTTTTCGCGGATAATGGCGGCGGTGAGTCCCGATCTCTCCTGCCTGTGGGGATTCAGTCCCATCTCTTCCATCTTTCCCGTAAAGGAAGGGTTGAAACCGAACTGAAGCGGTTGGTTCTTATAATTCTCGAACCGTTGTGCGGCACAGGCTTCGCCACTTTGTTTCCGATCGAGCAGGTAAGAGGTTTTATACCATACCTCCCGTAACCGGTCGATAGCGAACTCTTTACGGAAGGTGTCTTTGGAGATTACCAGTTTGCGTTCTTCTATCGGGCGCGCTACGATAGCGGCTCCCACACCGTAATCCTGCAGGATCTTTTCCACCAGGCGATGATGTTTTACCTGAATGATCACCCCGGGATTTTCGGAGAAGAGGATTTTTATCAGGTCTGCATGGCGTATCTTGTCGAAGCGTGCTTCCAATCCTCCCCGGGGGTTGGCAAAGCACATCTCCAGCATGGCGGTGATCATCCCTCCGGCAGAGATATCATGGCCGGCGAGGATCAATCCGCGGTTCACCAACTCCTGCACTGCCGCGAAGGTGTTCTTGAAATATTCGGCATCGGTCACCGTAGGCGCTTCGTCCCCGATCTTGCTCATTGTTTGAGCGAATGCCGATCCTCCTAATTTGAAAATGTCGAATGAAAAGTCGATATAATAGAGGTAGGTGCCTCTTATGTAAGCCAGTACCGGTGACACGATCTTGCGGATATTTTTCACTTCGGCGGCGGCGGAAATAATGACCGTCCCTGGTGAGTAGACTTTGTCGTGGCCGTATTTCTGTGTCATGGAGAGAGAATCTTTTCCTGTAGGGATATTGATACCCAAGTCGCAGGCAAAGTCGGAACAAGCTTCCACCGCTTTGTAAAGACGGGCATCCTCTCCGGGATTGCGGCAGGGCCACATCCAGTTAGCGCTGAGGGAGACAGTTTGTAATCCGTCGGCAAGCGGGGCGAACACGATGTTGGTAAGTGCTTCGGCGATTGCCATCATCGATCCGGCGGCAGGGTCAATCATGGCCACTTGCGGGGCGTGTCCCAGCGACGTTGCCATACCGGCATAACCGTTATAGTCGAGCGCAATGGCACCGCAGTCGCTCAATGGCAGTTGGATCTCACCCTGGCATTGCTGACGGGCGATTTTCCCGGTAACAGACCGGTCTACCTTGTTGGTAAGCCAGTCCTTGCAGGCAACTGCTTCCAATTTGAGCACGTTCTCGATATATGTTTCCAGTAATTCCTGATCATATTCCGGGGCACTGTATTCTTCAGTGACACTGGTGTCCTCCATGATGGTGACGGGTGGTTTTCCGAAGAAATCCTCCAGTTCCATATCGATGGGGCAGGCACCGTCGGGCTGGCGGAAGGTGAATCTCATATCGCCGGTAGTCTCACCTACCACATACATGGGCGAGCGTTCGCGGGAGGCAATGCGTCCTATCCGTTCTATATCCTTTTGTTCCACCAGTAAGCCCATCCGTTCCTGGCTTTCGTTGCCTATGATCTCCCGCGCGGAGAGGGTTTCGTCTCCGACAGGCAGTTTGCCCATCTCAATGATACCCCCTGTCTTTTCCACCAATTCCGACAGGCAGTTGAGGTGGCCTCCCGCTCCGTGGTCGTGAATGGAAACGATGGGGTTTTCATCCGATTCGGCCAGGGCACGAATCACGTTGGCTACACGTTTCTGCATCTCAGGGTTGGCGCGCTGCACGGCATTCAATTCGATACCGGCAGCGTATTCACCGGTGTTGACCGATGAAACGGCGCCGCCACCCATGCCGATACGGTAATTGTCACCGCCGAGCACCACTACTTTTTCGCCCCTTCGCGGATCTCCTTTTTTTGCGTCACGCTTGTTGGCATAACCCACACCGCCGGCCAGCATGATTACTTTATCGTATCCGAACTTCTTGTTGTTCTCGGCATGCTCCAAGGTGAGCACCGATCCGCAGATCAGCGGTTGTCCGAATTTGTTGCCGAAGTCGGACGCTCCATTGGAGGCTTTGATAAGGATCTGTTCGGGTGTCTGATAAAGCCATTTGCGTGATGGCACCGTTTGTTCCCATGCGCGTCCTTCTTCGAGACGGGGATAGGAGGTCATATAAATCGCTGTGCCTGCCACCGGAAGCGATCCCTTTCCCCCCGCCAACCGGTCGCGGATCTCACCGCCCGTGCCGGTGGACGCACCGTTGAATGGCTCCACCGTGGTGGGGAAGTTATGAGTTTCGGCTTTGAGTGAGAGCACGCTTTCTACCTCTTTGGTTTGGAAAAAATCGGGTTTATCACCGCTTGCCGGGGCAAACTGTTGTATGGTAGGGCCTTGCACAAAAGCCACATTGTCTTTGTAAGCCGATACAAGGCTGTTGGGATTAACGGAAGACGTTTTCTTGATCAACTGGAACAGGGTCATCTCTTTTTCTTCACCATCAATGACGAATTTACCGTTAAATATTTTGTGTCGACAATGTTCTGAATTTACTTGTGAGAAACCAAACACTTCACTGTCGGTGAGCTTGCGTCCCATTTTCCGGCTGACAGCGTTGAGGTAATCGATCTCCTCATCGCTCAATGCAAGTCCTTCCGCCTGATTATAAGCTGCAATATTGTCAATATATATGATCGGTTCGGGCTCCTTGTCAATAGTGAACACAGATTGATCCAGCTTGTCATACCTGCGTTGCAACATCGGATCAAATTCCGCTGTATTGTCGTCACTATATGGCCTATATTCCTCGACACGTGTGATTCCCCCGATACCCATGTTCTGGGTGATTTCCACCGCGCAAGTGCTCCATGGAGTGATCATTTCACGGCGCGGGCCGATAAATGATTGGTCGATACTTTTTACGGGGAGTAATTCAGCCTCGCCGAACAGCCATGTCAGTTTTTGAATCTCCTCAGTGGAAAATTCCGCATTGGTTTGTAGGGCGATCACGCTTTGGGAGTGAGTTCTAAAAAATGTAATCATATCTGTCAATCTATTCAACTTTCATCCATTTGAATTGAGAGACAAAGTTAGTGAACATTTTCGTTAAGCAAGAGCAGAATAAATTTATTTGTTTTGCCGAGCACAGAAAATGTCTAATGTAATTGAACTTTTTCGATAAGCGGATAGAGAGCAAAACTTGTTTTGTCGATGTTGCGTAAAGAAAAAGTCTAAACATTCGTGAACTTTTCCCATAAATGGATACAGAGGTACAACTTGTTTTGTATGTTTTGCATAATGGATGTACCTTTGCACCGGAAAAATTTGGAGTGATATCTATAAACAGCGATACATGTTCGAAACAATCGCCAAGGGGTTTGTTATTGGATTGTTGGTCTCCGCTCCTATGGGGCCTATCAATATGCTGGTCATTCAGCGGACACTCAACCGGGGATGGAGTCATGGTTTTGTGACGGGATTGGGTGCTATGCTGTCTGATCTGGTCTATGTCTTGACTACATTAGTGGGGTTGAGTTTTATCTCCGATTTTTTTGATAAATATGAGCAGGTTATACAGGCCATGGGAAGCATCATTCTTGTTTTATTCGGCATCATGGTATTCCGTTCCAATCCTTTGAGAGAATGGACTCCCGATAAACTGCCCCGGGAAACACGATATATGAGAGATTTTGTCACGTCGTTTTTCCTCACCTTATCCAATGTGGCGATTATTTTAATACTCATGGGGATTTACGCCCGTTTCTCATTTAACCCTTTGGCGGACGGAAGCAGGTTTTTTGCCGCCGGGTTGGCCGCGTTTACCGCTGCCACATTTATATGGTGGTTCTTTCTCACCACTTTGGTTGCCCG
>NZ_RDSD01000087.1 GCF_003712195.1 Proteiniphilum sp. X52
TCGCCATTAGACTAAAGAGTTAGAAAAGTGAACGGATATCCCCGTTTTGCGTGGGTGGATATCCTCCGTTTTCAGCATTTTATAACAAGAGCATTTTTTAAAGGTCAAGGAGTGGCAGTTGGTCGAAATCTTGTAGTTAATCGATACGATGATGATGCTCTTCTTCTAGATAATGAATTTATACCTGTTATTACTGAAAAAGTTAATCAAAACCTTGAAGCTCATGAAACTGGGCACTATGTTCAACAAATGCAACTTGGATTTGCGAATTTTTACGGTAAAATTTTAACAGAATATCTTCGTTATGGTTTTAATGATAGTTATTGTACACCAGGGTCTTTAGAATGGAATGCTGAAGAATACGCAATTCGACAAGTAGGGAGTCTTTATTTACCATAAAATATAATTAAGATGAGAA